>JAEYUC010000006.1 GCA_023433705.1 Pseudomonadota bacterium | reverse complement strand
GGATGGAGCTGCGCTACGCGTCCCGCGAGTCGCGAGTCGCGCTAACTCCGCGATTTCTCACCCGGCACCGACCCCGAGCTATTTCGGGGTCATGTCGTGCAGGTTCCAGGCGTTTGGATCGAACTTCCGGAACGTGGGAACGACCTTCGGATAGCCGCCGATCACCGACTGTGAATCGATGATGGCGCCGCGGCCTTCGATGACGTTCGCGACGACGCGTGCGTCCTCGGGGTCGCGCTGCGTGTTGAACGCGCCGGCGTTCTTGATCACCCAGTCCTGCACGTCCCGGGCCGGCAAGGGATTCACGCCGAAGATGGTCGGCGCCGGCAACTTCAGGATCTTGATCGGCGCGGTCGTATAGGAGCCGCGCATCGGCAGCGGATCCCCGAGCGCGTCGACCGCGATGTTGTCGCGTTCGTAGAGCGCGAGGTCGCCCGAGCCGCCCGCCATGACCAGCGCCACGCGCGCGGGTGTCGACGGCCCGGCGCGCAATACGTTGCCGATGATCGCGATTTCGCCGGTCTGGTAGGGCTGATCGCCCCACTCCTCCGCGATCAGGTTGTAGTGGATCGCGCGCGGGCCCGGATCGTAGATCAGGTTGTTGATGACCGCTCCGCGCGCGCCGCCCTTGAACAACGGCGAACGCTCCTTGTTGTGCGCGTACAGGTTGCCGACGATCAGGATGTCGGACGTGTTGTCGTGGATCAGCGAGCCCTTCGAATGTTCGCCTTTCACGTGAACGGAGTCCGCGAGTCCTTCGGCGATGAGGTTGTGGCTGAAGGTGATCCGGTGCGATGTGCCCTTGCGCCATTCCTCGGGCGTGTTTCCGGTGAATCGCGGTCCCGACGCCGACAGGTTCTCGTCGGTCGCCCAGGTCAGCGAGCAGTGATCCACGATCACGTCGTGGGCGCCGATGGTCGAGATCGCGTCGTAGTCGCTGCCCGAAAGCTTCGGCCGGCCGCCATCGCCGGGCCGTACGCGGATGTGCCGCACCACGACGTCGTGCGTCGTGATGTCGATGCCGCCACGGATGAACGTGATGCCGGGCGCGGGCGCCGTCTGCCCCGCGATAGTTAGATAAGGCTCCGTGATGCGCACGGTGCTCTCCGCGAGGTCGATCACGCCGCCGACCTCGAAGACGACGATGCGCGGCCCTTTCCCGTTTACCGCCTCGCTGAACGAGCCAGGCCCCGTCGGCGCGAGCGTCGTGACGCGCAGGATCTGCCCGCCACGTCCGCCCGGAGTGGTTGCCGCCGCGCCCATTGCGCCCGGAAACGCCAGCGGCGCCTGTGCGGCGGCGGCTCCGAAATACGCGAACGACAGGATCGCGGCCCAGAAAAAGCGAGTCGACATGCGATGTCCCCCCGAAAGCATTGTCAATGACACCGGTTTCCCTATATAACATCGCCTGCAGCGACGCGCTCAAGAAAAGAAGGCTCAGAAATTGGTTTCCGTTGTCTCCGACCCGGCGTTCGACGCAAAGAGGGTGGCCGCCGAATTCGTCCAGGCCCGCCGTTCCGCGGGCTCGCTTGCCAACTACCCGGGCCCTCTTCCGCAGGATCTCGAGGCCGCGTATCGCTGCCAGGACGAGGCCATCGCCCTGTGGGGCGGCTCGATCGCCGGCTGGAAGGTCGGCTGGATTCCTCCGCAGTTCAGCCAGAAGTTCGGCGCCCAGCGCCTCGTGGGACCGATATTCGCCGACTCCGTCGTACGCGCCAATGGCGGCGGCAAGCCGGTTTCCATGCCCGTATTCGCGAACGGCTTCGCGGCCGTCGAAGCCGAGTTCGTCTTTCAGCTCGCGAAGGATGCTCCCGCCAACGTGGTCGACTGGACGGCCGAAACGGCGCGGCGTTTCGTCAGGACCCTGTTCATCGGCATCGAGATCGCGAGTAGCCCACTGGTCAACATCAACGACTACGGTCCCGCCGTCGTCGCGAGCGACTTCGGCAACAACGCGGGGCTGGTGCTGGGCGTCGAGGTCCCGGACTGGCAGCTGCGCGATCCCGAATCGATGAATTGCGAGACGCGCATCGACGGCGCGATCGTGGGGCGCGGGAACGCCTCGGCCGTGAGTGGCGGACCGCTCGCCTCGCTGGCATTCGCCCTCCAGTGCAATGCCCAGCGTGGGCGACCGCTGCGGGCGGGGGATTTCGTCTCCACGGGCGCGGTCACGGGCGTCCATTCGATCTCGGCGGGCCAGTCGGCGGAGGCCGTCTTCACGGGACTCGGCATCCTGCGCTGTCTCACCGTACCGATGACACCGGTTGCCCCAACCTGATTGTTAGGGACATCTGCCCGGGACATCGCCGCTTCCGTACAATCGCGGAATGACACGGAACCGGAAGAAGGTCGGCGGTACCCGCGCAACGCCCAAGCCGCCGGCGGCCGTCAAGGCGGGCGGCATCAAGCCGGGCCGCAATGCCACGATCAACGACATCGCGAGACTCGCCAGCGTGTCCAAGAAGACCGTCTCGCGCGTCATCAACCAGTCGCCGCTCGTGCAGGAAGCCACGCGCGCGCGCATCCAGGCGGTCATCGACAAGTTCGGTTACGTGCCCGACCCGCAGGCGCGCGGCCTCGCGTTCCGCAAGTCGTTCCTGATCGGGCTGGTCTACGACAATCCGAATGCGCAGTACATCGTCAATTGCATGGAAGGCGCGCTCGACGCCGTGCGCAATTCCGAATACGAGGTGGTCGTACATCCATGCGACCGCAAGAATCCCGACTTCATCACGGGCGTGCGGCGCTTCGTCGAACGGCAGAAGCTGCGCGGCGTGATCCTGCTGCCGCCGGTTTCGGAGAACGACGAGCTCACGCGCGCGCTGACCGCGGCCGATTGCGCCTACGTGCGCATCACCTACACGCCGCTGGACGACCCCGCGCGCATCGTGATCTCCAACGACCGCCTGGCGGTCGCCGAGGTGGCTAACTACCTCGTGTCGCTCGGCCACCGCCGCATCGGTTACATCGCCGGCCCGACGGGATTCCGCTCCGCGATCGAACGACTGGACGGATTCCGCGAGGCGCTGGAGGCGCGCGGCGCGCCGATCGCCAGCGAGCTGATCGTGGATGGCGGTTACACCTACGAGTCCGGCGTCGCCGGCGCCGAGAAACTCCTGGCGATGAATCCGCGGCCCACGGCCATCTTCGCGAGCAACGACGAGATGGCGGCGGGCGTCTACCGTGTCGCGAACAGGCTCGGCCTGTCCATTCCGGGCGACCTGTCGATCGTGGGATTCGACGACGGTCCGCTGGCCGCGCGCCTGCTGCCTTCGCTCACGACGATCCGGCTGCCGATCCGCGAGCTCGGGCGCCTCGCGGCGAACAAGATCCTGCACCCGGATGCCGCGGGCGGGACGCACGCGATGGTGACGCCGCTCGAGCCGCACCTGGTCATCCGGGACTCCTGCCAGCCCCCCAGCCGCTGACCGCGCCACCGATCGATGTCCTCTCCCCGATCCATGACACCGGTTTCCGCCAGGGCCGTAACGGGGTAGAATCGCGGGCCCAGAAAACTCCCCCCGGACCTGAACGATCATGAAGTTCGAGACCCGACACGCGACCCACCCGTCCATCATCCACTCGGCCGGCTCGGCGAAGCTGCGCGAGCTGTTCCATGTATCGTCGATTTTCGTGCCCGACGACGTGAGCCTCACATTCAGCCACGTGGAGCGCATGATCGTCGGCGGTGTCATGCCGGTGTCGAAGGCCGTGGAGCTCAGCGAAGTGCCGGAGCTCAACAAGGGCCCGTTCCTCGCGCGCCGCGAGCTCGGCGTCATCAACGTCGGGGGCAATGGCAAGGTCACGGTGGACGGGAAGGAATGGCCGCTTGCCGCGCGCGAAGGCCTCTACATCCCGATGGGCACGAATTCGCTCGTGTTCTCTTCGGAATCGAAGGACGCGCCCGCCAAGTTCTATCTCGCGAGCACGCCGGCGCACTCTCGTTACGAGACCGTGAAGATCGACGTGGCGAAGGCCAACCCGATGCCCGTGGGCGCGCCGGCCACCGCCAACGCGCGGACCATCTACCAGTACATCAACCCCGACATCTGCAAGTCGGCCCAGCTTCTCATGGGACTCACCTCGCTCAAGGAAGGCAGCGTGTGGAACACCATGCCGAGCCACCTGCACGAGCGCCGGTCGGAAACCTACTTCTACTTCGACCTCAAGCCCGACGCGCGCGTCGTGCACATCATGGGCGAGCCGAGCGAGACCCGGCACATCTTCGTGGCGAACGAGGAAGCGGTCATCGCCCCGCCGTGGTCCATCCACACGGGATGCGGCACGTCTAACTACAGCTTCATCTGGGCGATGGGCGGCGAGAACCAGGAATACAAGGACGTCGCCTGGGTCCCGATGGACAACCTGCGCTGATGGCCCCCGGCGCGTTCGATCTCGCGGGCCGCGTCGCGGCCGTCACGGGCGCCAACACGGGCATCGGCCGCGGTATCGCGGAAGCGCTCGCGCGCGCCGGCGCGGACATCGCCGCAATCGGCCGCAGCGATCCGAGAGAGACGCTCGAGACGGTCCAGTCGCTGGGCCGCCGCGGAATCTGGGTGAACGCGGACCTGGGCGGGAAACCCGACCACGGCGCGATCGTCGGCAGGGTCGTCGACGAGCTCGGCGGGCTCGACATCCTCGTGAACAACGCCGGCATCATCCGCCGCAACAATGCCATCGACTTCACCGAGGCCGACTGGGACGCCGTACTCGACGTGAATCTCAAGGCGGTATTTTTTCTCTCGCAGGCGGCCGCGCGCCACATGATTCCGAATGGCGGCGGCAAGATCATCAACATCGCGTCGATGCTTTCCTTCCAGGGCGGCATCCGCGTGCCCTCCTACACCGCGAGCAAGAGCGGCGTCGCGGGTCTCACGAAACTGCTCGCCAACGAGTGGGCCGCGAGCGGCATCAACGTGAACGCGATCGCGCCGGGTTACTTCGCGACGAACAACACGGCCGCGTTGCAGGCGGACGTGAAGCGCAACGCCGAAATCCTCGCGCGCATCCCGGCCGGACGCTGGGGGAATCCCGAGGATCTGGGAGGAGCCGCGGTATTCCTCGCATCGAGCGCCGCGAACTACGTGCACGGCATCACGCTGCCGGTCGACGGGGGCTGGCTGGCGCGCTGATCGGGTCCGGTATGATCGTCGGATGCGAATCGCATTCCTCGGACTCGGCAACATGGGCGCGGGCATGGCCGCGCGCCTGGTGACGGCGCAGCACCAGGTCACCGTCTACAACCGCACCCGCGAGAAGGCACTTCCGCTCGAAAAGGCCGGCGCGCGCGTCGCGAATTCGCCGCGCGAGGCCGCGCGCAACGCGGACGTCATCATCGGCATGACGGCCGACGATGAATCCTCGGGTTCCATGTGGCTGGGTGAATCCGGCGCCCTCGCCGCCGACAACGCACCCGATGCCCTCGCGATCGAATGTTCGACGCTCTCCCACGACTGGGTGCTCGAGCTTTCGCGGCGGGTCACCGAGCGCGGATTTCGTTACGTCGATTGCCCGGTCACGGGCCTGCCCGATGCGGCGGCGGCGGGCACCCTCACCCTGCTCGTGGGCGCCGAACCGGCGCATCTCGACGCCGCCAGGCCGGTGTTCGCCTCGCTGGCCACCCGCGTGCTGCACTTCGGCGGCGTCGGCCAGGGCACCGTGTACAAGCTCATGATCAACCTGATCGGCGCGGTGCAGATCGCGTCGGCGGCCGAAGGTGTCGTGCTCGCCGAACGCGCCGGCCTCCATCTCGACTCCGTCGCCGATGGAATCGCGAGCGGCCAGGCCGCGAGCCCGCAGGTGGTGCGCAACGTGCGCCGCTTCGCCCAGGGCGATCACACGACGAACATCGTCTTCACGCCGAAGCTCAGGCTCAAGGACGTCGATTACGCGCTGCGGCTGGCGCGCAAGCTGGGCGTGCCACGGGAGTTCGGGGAGGTCGCCGAGCGGCTCTATCGCGAGGCGTGCGAACGCGGCTTCTCGTCCGACAACGAGAGCAGGATCGTCGACGTACTCCGGAGCGGTAGTTAGTTAGCGGGTCGCCGGGTCAGGTCAGCGAGCAGACCGGAGCGTCGGTCGTGCCGAGCGGCTGGCCGACACCGGTGAGCTTTTCCGGCGGGACCACCCGCAACAGCATTCCCCACGGGGTGCTGCGGAACGTTCCGGGAGAGATGTCGGGCGCGACCACCCGGACTTCGACCGCTGCATGGGGCTCGGGCCGCAGCACGCGCACGCGCGCGCTGATGACCTGGCTGTTGGCCGCCCGCTGCAACTGCACGCAGATCTCGTCCTGCGGGCTCAGCGTGATGTGGCGTGGCGCATCATCGAGGCGTACCGCGATGCGTTGACCCGCGGGTCCCGAATAACGTGCCGGATCGACGTCAAGGACGTACAGGGTGCTGCTCGCTTCGACCTGAGCGAGTGCCACCCCAACTACTGCCAATCCCATGGCGATGGATAGGAGCCGTTTGCGCATATCCGTATCGGAGCATCATCCTCTCCCGGAGTTCCGTAGGCAAACAAGAAATAGCTGCGTCGGTGTCATCCGATAGCGACGTCGTAGCCCGAACCCGATCTGGTTAGTCTGTGTTTGATGACAGTTTCTATACGGTTGTCCTCGCCGAATATGAGAGTGCGCGATTCGAACGAGTCCAGCTCGCCAGGCGACACGTCCGCCCGGGCGGCGATGATGAGCTCGTCACCCGGCTGACAGGTCCGGGCGGCCGCGCCATTCAGCACGCAGCAACGCGAGCCCCGCTCGCCGTAGATGATGTAAGTGCTTATCCGGGAACCGGTCGTCTTGTTCCAGATCTCGACGAACTCCAGGGGCAGCATCCCGGCCGCCTCACAATGTTCGGGATCGAGAGCGATTGACCCTTCGTAGTGCAACAGCGAACCGGTCACTCGCAATCCATGCAGTTTGGCAATCATCAGCGAACGCAGCATCGTCTTTCCTGTTAGTGGGCAAAGGGGTCAAAGCGCTCCGGCCGCGCTGCCGAGCATCTGCTTTCGCACGAGCGGCAACGGGGGCGAGCCGAATGATAGGAATTCGTCGTGAAACTGGCGGGGCGTCGCTCCGGGATTGGCGGCCAGCCAGTCGGAACGCAGCTTCCGGATCATCAGCTTCCCGAGGGTGTAGGCCAGGTAGCCGGGATCGTACGTGCCGCGCAGCGCCTGCTGCCGGGCATTCCCGGCATCGGCGAAGGCCAGCTCGCGGAACATGGATTCGGATTCGGCAAGCTTCATGCAGCCGCTGTGCAGGCAGATGGCCGAGAGGAACCGCACGTCGCGCAGCAAGGCGTTGGTGAGCATTCCGACGCGCATTTCCGGCCGGCGCGCGCCGAGCCCCGCGTCGTACATCATTTCCTCGGCGTAGTGCGCCCAGCCCTCGGTGTACGAATAGTTCGACCAGAGGCCGGGCAGCCGCGATGGGCTGGCGTTCGCGACCTGGAACTGCAGGAAGTGACCCGGCCAGACTTCATGGGCTGAAACGAACAGCAGGAAGGCGCTTCCGGGCAGATAGGCGCGCCGCTCGGCGGCGCTCCACGACGGATCGGGCGGCGCCACGTAGTAGATAGCCCGTGCATCGCGTTTCTCGTACGGACCGGGGATGCTGATGTAGGCGAAGTTGCCCCGGTTGTACGGCGGCGATTCGGCCACCAACGCCTGCTCGTCGTTCGGTATGCCGACGAGGTCGTGGTCGACGACGAACTGCCGCAATGCCGCAAGCTGGGCGCGCGCACCTTCGACCGAGCCACCGCTCGGTTTGTTGGCCCGCATCTTCGAAACGCAGGCCGCGAGCGTGGCACGCGGCGCAAAGGACGCGCATGCCTCCACGAGGGCCGCGAGGTTTCGTTCGAGATCCTTGCGACCCAGCAGCTCCAGCTCCTCGAGCGGCACGTCGAGTTGCTCGGTGACTCGCAACATTTCGCGGAACAGCGGAGCGCCGAGCGCGAAATCCCCGGTTTCCGTCGCACGCTGCGATTCGAGCCAGGTGGCCAGGTCGCTCATCGCCTGCGCCGCGAGCGCGGTCGCGGAGCCAAGGTCAGCCTTCAGCCGCTCGTCGGCGAGGCTGGCGAAAATGCGTGGCATCTCTTCTCGAAAGAATTCCGCGTAACCCGAAAATCCAGCGATGCCGTGCTCGATGAAGGCCTTCGGCAATGGCGTGCGCAGGTTCTCGCGGATGCTGGCCGCGAGGCCGGGCACGGCACGCGCGTAGCCGAGGAAGCCTTCGAGACGTTTCGGAAGCGGCGCATATTCGCGCGTGAGATACATCGAAGGATCGAGCCGCTCGAGGTACCAGGCCGGATTGCGGAACGGCGCCGCCGCCGTCTCGAGCCAGAAGATTTCGGACTCGATGATCCACTGGAGATAATCGCGCTCGAATTGCTGGGCTTGCGTCACGCGTTGCCGCGACAGCTCGCCGAGCTGTTCCCGCAGCGCCGCGACGTCGGCCTCGATCGCGGCGCGGCTCCAGTCGGGCATCCTGCCGTCGAATTCATGCCGCCCCGACTGCACCGCGAAATGCGGATCGGCCTGCATGCGCGATTCGATGAACCGGTCGACGAACTGGGGCCAGCTCTCTTCCCGCGCGGCGTCTTCGGTCGGTGCAGGCGCGGGCGCCCGCGTGGGCTCGCGCGAACAGCCGGCGACGACCAGCGCGAGAATCGAAGCCGCGAGCCCGATCCGGACGAATGACATGGAGGCCCCTCGTGAACGAGCGGGAATCGTACTTCAGGTCCCGCCGCGCGTCAGAACGGCTTGACGACCGCCAGGATGACGATGCCGACGAGCAACAGCGCGGGAATCTCGTTGAACAGGCGGTACCAGCGCTCCGAGCGCGCATTGCGATCCGCGGCGAACTGCTGGACGAGCGCGAAACACGCGCCGTGATACGCGATCACGAGGAATACCAGCACGAGCTTCACGTGCAGCCAGCGCATTAGTAGATAGTCTGGGGCGACCAGCACCATCGCCGCGCCGAACCCGATCGCGATCACCGCCGCGACGGTCATCAGGACGAACAGCTTTCGCTCCATCACCTTGAAACGCGCGTTCCCCACGGCGTCGTCGATCGTCGCGCCCTGTATCTGGGCGTGGTACACGAACAGCCTGGGTAGATAGAAGATCGCGGCGAACCAGCTCACGACGCCGATCACGTGGAACGCCTTCAACCAGAGCACGATGTACCTCCCACCTGGCGCATGACCAGGGCACTCAGGGCCGCGACGTGATCCGGCCGCGCATTGAGCGCGGGGATGTACCGGTATTGTTTGCCGCCCGCGGCGAAGAACGCGTCGCGATTCTCGATGCCGATCTCCTCGAGCGTTTCGAGGCAGTCCGCGGCGAAGCCCGGGCACATCACGCTCACGCTCGCGACACCGCGCTTCGCGAGCGCGGCGAGCGCCTCGATCGTATACGGCTGCAGCCACCGCGCGCGTCCGAAGCGCGACTGGAACGTGAGACTCCACGCGTCCTCACCCAGGCCGAGCCGCGCGGCGAGCAGGCTCGAGGTGCGCTCGCATTGCGCGCGATACGGATCGCCCTGCGCGACGAAGCGCTCGGGGATGCCGTGAAATGACATGACGAGGTGTTCGGTCCGTCCGTGCCCGCTCCAGTGCTCGCGCACGCTCGCGGCGAGCGCCTCGATGTAGCCCTCGTCGTCGTGGTAGTCCGATACGAAATGCAGACCCGGGACGTGGCGCATGCGCGAGAACGTCGCGCCGACCTGGTCGAAGACCGCGCCGGTCGTCGCGCCGCTGTATTGCGGGAACATCGGGATGACGACGACTTCGTCGACCCCTCTGGAACGCAGCGCCTCGAGCGCCTGCGCCACCGTCGCGCCGCCCGTGTAGAGCATCGCGAGAGCCACGGGCATGCCCTGCCCGGAAAGCGCGGCCTCGAGTCCGGCACGCAGCGCCTCGCTTTCGACGGCCAGCGGCGAACCTCGAGGCGTCCAGATCGCGGCGTACTTCTTCGCGCTCGCGCGCGGTCGCACGCGCAGGATCACTCCGTGCAACAGCGGCAGCCATAACCAGCGCGGCAATTCGACGACGCGCGGATCGCCCAGCAACCCGGCAAGGAACGCGCGCACGTCGCGCGTGGCGAGCGATGCGGGTGTGCCGGAATTGACCAGCAGCACGCCGGCTGTCATGCGCCCAGCCAGTCCCGGGGTTTGAGATAGTCCGCGAGCCTCGCTTCCGGCGATCCCGGCTCCGGACGATAGTCGTAGCGCCACTCGGCGCGCGGCGGCAGCGACATCAGCAGCGACTCGGTGCGCGCCTGGGACTGCAGGCCGAAGCGCGTGCCCCGGTCGAAGGCCAGGTTGAACTCGACGTAGCGGCCGCGACGCAGACGCTGGAATTTCCGCTCGCGCTCACCGAAGGGAGTCGCCGCGCGCGCCCGCACGATCCGGCTATATGCGTCCAGATAGGTGTCGCCGATGCGGCGGATGAGCGCGAAGCAATGTTCGAAGCTGCCGCCGATCTCCGGCGTGTGCTCGTTGAGATCGTCGGCGAACAGGCCGCCGATGCCGCGTGTCTCGCCGCGGTGCGGCAGGTAGAAATACCGGTCGCAGGTTTCCTTGAGCAGTGGATAGACGCGCGAGCCGGCCGGATCGCAGGCGGCGCGGGCCGCCTCGTGCCAGGCGCGTGCGTCCTCGTCGAATGGATAGACGGGCGTCAGGTCGAAACCGCCGCCGAACCACCAGGTCTCGCCGTCGCGCGCGGTGAACAGGCGCACGTTCGCGTGCGAGGTTGGCGCATACGGATTCACGGGGTGCACGACGACGCTCGTGCCCATCGCGCGGAACGGCTGGCCCGCGAGCTCCGTGTGGCGTTCGCTCGCGGCGGCGGGCAACTTCGCGCCCGTGACGTCACTGAATGCAACGCCCGCGCGGTCGAAGGTCGCGCCGTTCTCGATGAGTGAGAGACGCCCGTTGCCGCTCAGCGGCTCACCGGCCGGGCGCTGCCACTCGTCGCGGCGTTGCGCGCTCGTGGGATCGAGCGATTGCCAGGCATCGGACAGCCGCGTGTGCAGTCCGGTGAGGTATTCGCGCGCCGCCTCGATTTCGGCGGGGCCGATGGGCGTGAGTCGGGGCGCGCTCATGGCGCGCTCCTGAACAGGTAACCGCGTCCGCGCAATGTGACGATGTGCACCGGATTTTCAGGATCTGGCTCGAACAGCTTGCGCAACCGCAGGATGAAATTGTCGACGGTGCGGTCGGTGGGGAACTGGTCCATGCCCCACACCTCCTCGAGCAGGTCGGTGCGCGTGAGCGCGCGGTTCTCGTTCGCCGAGAACACTTCCATCAGGCGCAGTTCCTTGTCCGACAGCGAGACCTCGCCTTCGTTGGTCATTGCCTGGCCGGTATCGAAGCGCACCCAGTACGAGGCGAACGCCAGCCGCGGCGGCGCGCTCGCCGGCCGCCCGCCCGCGCGGCGCAACAGCGCGCGCACGCGCGCGAGCAGCTCGTTCACGTCGAAGGGCTTGGGTAGATAGTCGTCGGCGCCCGCGTCGAGTCCGCGCACCTTCGACGTGGTGTCGTTGCGGGCCGTGAGCATCATGATCGGCGCGGTGACGCCGAGGTCGCGCGCGTAACGCGTGAGCGCGAACCCGTCGCCGCCGGGCAGCATGACGTCGAGGATCGCGAGTTCGTAGCCGCCCTTGGCGAGCAGTTCCTTGCCCGTCGCGAAATCCTCGGCCGCAGCGATCTCGTATCCCGCGTGCCGCAGGTTCACCGCGACGAGCTCGCGCACCAGGCGTTCGTCCTCGACGATGGCGATGCGATCAGCCATGTGCGGCTTCCTGTGGCGCGAGGCCCAGCGTGACCGTGAAGATGGCCCCGAGGCCCGGGCCCGCGCTGAATGCCTTGATGTCCCCGCCCATGCGCCGCGCGAGCTGCCGCGCGATCGCGAGACCCAGTCCCGCGCCGTGCGTCACGCCATCGCCGCTGCCGCGATTGTGGACGTCGAACAATTTCTCGGCGCTTTCGGGTGGAAAGCCACGACCGCGATCGCTGATCTCGAGATGCCAGTGCCCGGCGCGCACCGCGGCCGAGAGCTGCACCTTGCCGCCCCCGTACTTGTGCGCGTTGTCGAGCAGGTTTTCGAGGATGACGCGCAACCCGTCCTTGTCGGCCATGACTTGCACCGGATCGACGGTCTCGACTTCGACGTCGGAGATGCTCGACGTGCGCGCGCGATGTTCCAGCAGGTCCGCGACGAACTGCGCGACATCCACGCGCTGGACGCCTTCGCGCGGATCGCGCGACATGGCGCGCTGGTACGCGAGGATCGTCTCCGCGAGGTGCTCGAGGCGGTCGCATTCGTGCTGCCCGAGCTGGATCAGCTCGGCGCGTTGCGCGTCGGGAATGCTGCCGATGGCGAGGCTCTGCAGGAGGCCCTTCACTCCCGCGACCGGCGTCTTGAACTCATGGCTCGTGAACTGCAGCAGCTTCTCCATGTCTTCGCGCTGCTGCTTGCGCCGCTGCGCCAGCACGAACAGCACGACCAGGCTGCCCGAAAGCAGCAACGCGAGCAGCGTCGATTCGCCGACCAGCATGACGTTAAGGCGATCGCGATGTTCGACGATCGCGAGCTCGCGTTCCGCCACTTCCGGCGCGGACAGATGCGTCTCGGTCGCGAGCAGCGCGCGCTCGAGCGACTCGATGTTGTTCATCGCGCCGCGCAGCAGGATGGTCCACCAGACCACGAGCGAGGCGGTGAGCAACATCGTCACGGCGAGCACGATCAGCTCGACGCGTTCCGAGAACCATTGGCGGAAGTTCGGACTCATCCGTCCTTGTCGGCGGTCACCAGCACGTCGAGCAGTGTATCGATATCGGCGGTGGTGTGAGCCGCGGAAAGGAAGCAGACCTCGTATGCCGACGGCGGCAGGTAGACCCCGCGCGCCAGCCAGCCGCGATAACGACCGTGATATTCCTGGATCGCGGCCGGGGAGATCGACGACGCCGCGACCGGCAGCGGGGATTTAACGTCGAAATACGGCCAGACGATGGGACCGACGCGCGGCAACTGTGCCTGGCTCTTGAGCGCATGCTTCGCATACGCCGCATCCAGGTGCCTGCCTAACATCTCGATGTGCCGGTAGGCCGAGCCCTCCGCGAGCTCGGTGAGCGTCGCGATGCCGGCCGCGAGGCACACTGGGTTTCCGGCCATCGTGCCCGCCTGGTAGACAGGCCCGAGCGGCGCGAGCTGCTGCAGCAGTTCGCGGCGGCCCAGCACCGCGGCGACGGGCATGCCGCCGCCGACGATCTTGCCGAGCGTCGTGAGGTCGGGCTCGATGCCGACGACCTTGTCGTAACCGTGGTAGCCGAACCGGAAGCCGGTGATCACTTCGTCGAAGATCAGTACCGTGCCGTTCGCGCGGGTCAGCTCGCGCAGCTTCGCGAGCCATTCGCGCGACTGCACGAGCAGGCCGTTGTTGGCCGGCACCGGCTCGATGATCGCCGCGGCGATTTCCTTGCCCTGCTCGCGAAACGCCTGTTCGAGCGCGGCGATGTCGCCGAGCGGGATCACGAGCGTGTCGGCCGCCACTTTCTCGGGCACGCCCGCGCTGTCGGCGAGGCCCTGCGTGATCACTCCACTGCCCGCCTTCACCATCAGCGAATCGACGTGACCGTGGTAGCAACCGTCGAACTTGAGGATGCGGCGCCGGCCGTTCGAGGCGCGCGCGATGCGCACCGCGGTCGCGACCGCTTCTGTGCCGCTCACGACGAAACGCACGAGCTGCGCGTAGGGATAGGCCGCGAGCACGCGCTCGGCGAGCTCACCCTCGCCGCGATGCGCGGTGCCGAACGCGAGACCGTCGGTCACCGCGCGCTGCACGGCGTCGATCACGCGCGGATGCGCATGTCCGAGGATCAGCGGACCCCAGGCCATGCAGAAGTCGAGGTAGCGGTTGCCGTCCTCGTCGACGGCGTGGGCGCCGCGCGCTTCCTTGAAGAACACCGGCGTTCCGCCCACCTTGCGGAAAGCGCGGACCGGGCTCGAGACGCCCGCCGGAATCAGCTTCTCAGCGCGCGAGTACAGCTCGGCCGAGCGCGCGAGCGTCAGTTTCTGAGAGTTCGACTGGCCTGCAGCCGGCGACGGCTCCGCGGATGAATGATTCACGTTGTGAGTCCTCTGAGAATGCTTGCGGTAGTTCGATGCTGCGCGCGTTCCAGCCGCGCTCGGTGGCGATACCCAGGTGAGCACGCCCGCCGACGACGTAGCAGCCGAAAGGAGTGGAGCAGCCGCCCTCGATGACGCGCAGGAACTCACGCTCCCAGTGCGTCGCGGTGAAACAGGCGGGATCCGTGAGCAAACCGGCCTGCGCGGCGATGTCGCCATCGTCCGCGCGGCATTGCGCCGCGAGCGCGCCCTGCCCGGGCGCCGGCACCCACCATTCGGGCGCGAGCTCGATGACGACGAAGGCCGACAGATCCAGCGCGAGGCGGCTCAGCCCCGCCGCGGCGAGGATGATCGCGTCGACGCCGTCCTGCTCGGAAAGCTTGCGCACGCGGGTCGGAACGTTGCCACGCAGCGGCACCGCGGTGGCCTGGGGCGCGAAGCGCGCGATCAGCGCGCCACGACGCAGCGACGAGGCGCCCACGCGCGTGCCGCGCACGAGCGGCAGGACGCCATCGCTGCGCGGCTCGTGGAATTCGCGGCGGATGAGCAGCCAGTCGGCCGGGTTCGCGCGCGGGAGAACGGTCAGGTTGGTGAGTCCGGCCGGCGAAGCGGTCGGCAGATCCTTGAGCGAGTGCACGACGAGATCGATGCGCTTGTCGAGCAAGGCGTACTCGAGCTCCTTGGTGAAGAAGCCCTTCTGCACGCCGCCCGCGAGGTATGGCGACGTGTCGACGTCGCCGCGCGTCGTGACGACCGTGATGTCGGACTGCCACGCGGCCGCGGGCGCCGCCGCGCGCAGCGCCGCGAGCACCGTGCGAGATTGCCAGAGCGCGAGGTCGCTGCCGCGGCTGCCGATCACTCGCCCGCTCATTGTGTTTCCTTCGCGGCGCGGATGAACTCGTGCAGCATCGCGTTGACCTCCGAGGTGAGCTTGCGCGCGCGTTGCGGCGGCAGCCCTTCGAGCAATCCAGGTAGTTTGTTCTGCATGAACTCCGTGCGCATCGCGGTCATCGCGGCCAGCGTATCGCGCGGTGGCGGCGCCAGCAGCGCCTGGCAGACGCGCTCCGCGCTGGCCGCGCATTCGGCGTCGAGCGCGGCGTATTGTTCCTCGGGCAACACGGCTCCGTGCGCATCGAGCAATTCGTCGAGCGCCGTGAGGCGCCAGCCCGGCGCGGACACGACCTGCAGCGGGCTGCCGAGATCGAAGACCTGCCGGTCGTTTCCCGGCGGCAGTGTGAGCCAGGCGTGCGGAGCACCCGAGCAGACGATCACCGTGTGCGCGCGCTCCACGGCGCCTTCAAACGCCCGCATGCTGGCGCGATTGAAACTCTCGACCGCGGTGAATCCCGCGTCGGCAAGCGCGCGCAACATCGCGCGGCCGATTTCTCCGAGACCGAACACCGCGATCGGCGCGCCGCGCGGCACAGCATCGAGCCGCTGCACGACCAGCGCCTGTACGCCGCCCGTGCGGCCCTGCGGCAGGATGCGCCGCGCGCGATTCAGCATCTCGCCGACGCCGCGCCAGACTACGTGCAGGTTGCGGCACATCGTTCCAGCCTCGTGCGCGCGCTCGAACGAGCGCAGTACCTGGTTGCCGATGGCGTGCTCGCCCTGTGCGACCGAATCGAGTCCCGCGGCGACGCGCAGCAGCCCACCGACCGCAGCGGCGCCGTGACGCGACCGCGGCCGCAATCCGTCCGGGTTGCCTTCCGCGCCGATGAGCGCCGCGCTGAACAGCTCCGCCGCCCATGCAGGCCGCGGCGACGCGAGCATCCACTCGACGCGCGCGCAGCTTTCGATGCGCACGACACCGGTGATCTCGCCCGCCGCGAGGAGTTGCCGTGAGGGACCGTCCTTGCCGAGGTCGAACGCGGCCAGCGCGGCGCGCACCGCGGAGGGCGCCTCGCGATAACTCATGCCGACCAGGGCCAGGGGAATCATGTTCGCTTCCTTAAGCGAATTCCGCCGCGGTATCGACCAGCGCCGCCACCGTTTCAGGCGGCGTGCCCGGCAGGATGCCGTGGCCGAGGTTGAGGATGCAGTGCCGACCGCCGGTCGTGTTTTTCATCGTTTCGAGGAGCGCACGCGTGCGCGCGCGGATCACGTCCGCGCTGCCTAACAACAATACCGGATCGATGTTTCCCTGCAGGACGTGCTCCGGATACATCTTGCGCGCGACGTCCCACTCGGTGCGCCAGTCGAGCGAAAAACCGGTGACGCCGCTCTCGCCGAGCAGCGGCAACAGGTGATGACCGCCGCGGACGAACAACAGCGTCGGCACCTTGCGGGCATTCAGCTTCGCCGTGATGCGTTGCAAGGCCGGCAGCGCGAAGTCGCGGTATTCGTCGGGCGCGAGCAAACCACCCCAAGAGTCGAACAACTGCACCGCATCCGCGCCCGCATCGACCTGTGCCAGCAGCAGGTCCGCGACGACATCGGCAATCGTGAACAAGGCACGCTTCGCGAGCGCGGGATCGCGATGCATGAGCGTGCGTGCTTCGCGAAAATCCTCGCTGCCGCCGCCTTCGACGCAGTATGCGAACAGCGTGAACGGCGCGCCGGCGAAGCCGAGGATCCCGTAACGGTCGTTCAGCGTCTGCTTGAGGTGCGCGACCGCGCGCGGCAGGTAGGCAATGCGATCGAGCACGCCGTCCGTCTGCCAGGCATCGAAGTCCGCGCCGGTGCGCAGCGGCCGCGCGATGCGCGGACCCTCGCCGGGACCGAAGCTCACCCCTAATCCCATCGCGAGCGGGATGACGAGGATGTCGGAGAACACGATGGCCGCGTCGAGCTTGTAGCGATCCAGCGGCTCGAGCGCCGCGCGCGTGGAGAGCTCGGGGTTCTGGCACACGTCCCAGAAGCTGTGTTCGGCGCGCAGCGCGCGATAACCCGGCAAGTAACGGCCGGCCTGGCGCATGAGCCAAACGGGGGGACGGTCGAGCGCGTCACCGCGCAGCGCCGCCAGGAATCGCTGACGCGACTGCATGGGAAGCCAAACTCCAATGGAATCAGTGGATAGCGTATGCCTGGAGGCCACGTTATCTGTCACAGCTGTGTCACGGCGGACCCTCATCGGGCGCGGCGCGGCTAACATCCGCGGCGGAGCCTGCCTTGCCGTACACCTGGGTCATCACGAAATCGCAACCGCACGCCGACAGCGTCGTCATCCAGCTGCGGCGCCAGGGATTCGCCGCGCTCGCGATTCCCTGCATCGAGCACCAGTGGCACGACTGGCCGGAGCTGCGGCAGATCGGCGCCTCGGGTCCCGCGCTGCTGTTCGTCACGAGCCGCGCGGCGGCCGCGCGCGTCGAAGTGCCGCAAGGAACGTTCGTGGCCGCAATCGCTCCCACGACATCGGCGACGCTCGAGGCCCGCGGCATCCGCGTCGCGCTCACGGCGCACGGCGGCGTGCGCGATCTCGCGCGCGCGGTGGTCGATTCGAAGGCGATTGCGTCGGGCAGCGAACTTTTCTATCCGACGAGCGACGCGGCCCTGCGCCAGCCGGAACACCTCGCCGCGGTCGCGATCCTCGGCGAACGGCTGCGCGTGTTCACGAAGGCTGTCTACTCGACCTCGGCGCCCGCGAATCTCGCGCAGGAGCTCGCGGCGTTGCGCGAGGGCGATCGCCCGCCACCGGGTTACGCGTTCTGGAGTCCCTCGGCGATCGAGAACTTCGCCGCGGCGCGCGGCTTCGAACTACCGCCCGGTCCGGTGGTCCTGATCGGCGGCTCGACGATGCGCGCCTGGCAGGAATCCGCGCCGCCGGCCTGGCGGCGCGCCTACAAACACGACGCGGAGACGCCGCTCGAATGGTCGCTGCGTTTCCTCGAGCGCGGCGCCGCGGCGCAGAGTAGCTAGTTCTACCTGATCGATCCCGGCTTGCGCATCATCTTGCGGATGTCCGCGAGGTGCATTTCCTCGGCCGCGATCTGGTCCCGCGCGTATTCCTCGAGCAGGATGCTCTTGCCCTCGACGAGCGTGAGCAGCGCGTAATACGAGTCGAGACCTTCCTTCTCGTGGTCGTGCGCTTCCTTGAGGATCTCGTTGACGTCGTGCTGGTGCGTTTCGAGCAGCGGACCGATCTTGAGCGACGGATGGCCGCCGAGCGCGGTGATGTGCTCGCCGGCGAGCACGGCGTGCGCGTTCGATTCGGTGCCCTGCTCGCGCAGCCACGCGACGATCGGGATGCGGTTGTGCCCGAAGATCATGAAGCTGTAGTGCATGTAGCGCACCACGCCCGCGAGTTCGAGCTCGAGGATGCGGTTCAGGGCGTCGATCACCTTCTGCGTCAGCTGGGGGTCCATCGTCGAATCGTTCATGTCCGGGCTCCTCGCCTTAAACGTCGGGCGGCATGGTAGTCGAGCCCCGCACCGATTTCAGACATGCGAATGCCAATGCGAATCCGTCGCATCGGGGTCAGCGGGCCAGCGTCCAGCGCCACACGCGGCCAACTTCGTCGTTCGCGAGCTCCGCGACACACTTGAATCCGACGCGCGTGAGCACGGAGTTCGACGCGTTCTTCTCCGCCAGCGTGTGCGCCACGACGGCCCGGACGTCCGCATCGGAGAACGCGAAATTCACGAAGCCGCGTACCGCCTCGGTGGCGTAACCCCGGTTGCGGAATTCTCCCGCGACCTCGTAGCCGATCTCGACCTCGCCGAGATCGTTCGGCGGGCCATGAAAACCGCCATTGCCGACCAGCGTGGCGACGGCCGGATCGATGAACCCCCGATCGATCAACAAATAGCCGTTCCACTGCGTCGGGTTGGGCACGACGTCCGCGGGCGCCGGCGCGAACGCTTCGGGAAACTCGGGCCATGCTTCGGGCAATGCGACGCCGAGCAGGCGCGCGAGTTCGGATTTGCCCGCCGCAAGCGCGCGCCGGTGGCGCTCTTCGAGCGTCACGAACCGCAATCTTTCAGTTGGAGTAATCGACATGAAGCCAGGCAAGTGTGATCAAGTCTTTTCCTCGAGCCGGTGACGCCAGGTCGATTGATAGTCGAGCAGGCCTGCGAGGCGCAAGGGAACGACCTTCTGCAGCGCCCCGCTCACCGGCGACGGCACGCCGGCGAGGTGCGCCGCAACGCGGTTTCCGCCGCCCTCCGGATACGTGCGCACCGTACCCACCGGCAGGCACGCCGCCAGCAATCTGCCGAACAGCGGATTCCTCGCCATTGGGCCGTCCACGAAGATCTCTCCGGCCGCGCCGAGCGATTCGATGAGCTGTGTCGTCATGAGCGCCGAGTAGAGAGTGGCGAGCGCGGCGCGATGCACGCCGTCCAGCGACTCCACTCCATCGAGCCGCCCCGGGCGGCCCGAGTACGGCCCCGCGGATGCGAAGGACGGCAGCGCCATGGCGCCCGACGTCAATACGTCGATGAGCGCCTCGACCGTGGGGGTGTCGTTGCCCTGCGCGATGGCCTCGTATTCGCGGCCGCCCATGTAACGCGCGGTCGCGACCGGCGCGCCGAACGCATTCACGTTCGCGAGCATGTCGCGCTCCTCGCGCAACCTGCGCAGGTCGCCGCGATTCGCCATCACGATGGTCCAGGTTCCGCTCGAAACCACCGTGAATACTTCGCGCTCGCGATCCATGAGGAAGCGCAGGTAGGACGCGTTCGAGTCGTGGATGCCGCAGGAGACGCCGCAATCCGGCGCGAGCCCGGTCGCTTCGGCGAGGCTCGCGCGGATCTTGCCGAGCCGGTCGGTCGCGGTGCGCATACCCGGCATGAGCCGCGCCCAGCCTTGCTTGCGCGACAGGCCCGAATAGCTGCGATCGTAGGGACGCCACAGGTCGGTATGCGTGCCGAGCGAGGTCACCTCGCTCGCGAAGATTCCCGAAAACCGCCACGCCCAGTACTGCGGATACATCAGCAAGTGGCGCGCACGCCGCAGCAGCTCCGGCTGGCGCTGCTGTAGATAGAACAGCTGGCGGCCGAGATTGAGACCCTGCGGCAGGAACGGCGAATACGTCATCGAAAACGCGTCGCGCAGCGGTCGGTACTCCTCCGCGACCTCGTCGAAGCGCGGGTCTT
The DNA here is from genome assembly GCA_023433705.1 of Pseudomonadota bacterium. Lineage (GTDB taxonomy): Bacteria > Pseudomonadota > Gammaproteobacteria > Steroidobacterales > Steroidobacteraceae > CADEED01. The sequence continues at coordinate 23,888 of JAEYUC010000006.1, read as the reverse complement.
CGTAATCCGGTGCGGCGAGGACTTCACCGTCGTGACCGACGAGGACCGCCGCGGCGCCATGCGCGATGGGCACGATGGCCGTCACGCGTTCGCGGCCCGGCGCCTCGCGCAGCGTGGCGAGCAGCCATCGCTCGATGCCGGCGATGTCGAGCTCGCGCACCGCGGAACCTTCCACGACCTCGTTCGCGCGCCGCGCGCTCCAGGTCTCCTGGCCGAGCACCGGATCCACGAACGCCAGCTTGGCGTTGGTCTTGCCGACGTCGACGACCGCGATCAGTGGAGAAGTTTCGTTCATCGTCGTTTCAGCAGTGCGGGCACGGCGACCACGAGGATCAGCAGCGCGCCGGTGAAAATGGACATGACGATACCCGGAATATTCATGAGACCGAGCCCGAAAGTCACGAGCCCGAACACCAGGGCGGCGAGCACCACGCCCACGATGCTGCCCTTGCCGCCCCACACCGAGACCCCGCCCAGGATGACCAGGCTGATGATCTCGAGCTCCCAGCCCTGCGCGATGGACGGGCGCGTCGAGCCGAGCCGGGACGTCAGGAGCACCGAGGCCAGTCCCGCGAACAGGCCGGTGACCGCGAACAACGCAAACCGGTAACGGTTCACTGGCACGCCCGCGAATCGGCTCGCGACCGGATTCGCGCCCACTGCGTAAACGGTTCGCCCCCAGCGCGTGGCGTGCAGGAAGATCCCGAACAGCACCGCGAACAACGCGAACAGGGCGAGCTCGTTGGAAACGGGCCCGGCGAAATAACCCTGCCCGAAGGCCGCGAACGAAGGTGGATAGTCCTTCAGCACGCGATCGCCGAGCACGGCGTATGCCGCGCCACGAAACAGCGTCATCGTGCCGATGGTCGCGACGATCGACGGCACGCGCCCGAGGGTCACGAGCGCGCCGTTGAACGCGCCGGCCGCGAGACCCGTGCCGAGGCCGATGCACACGAGGCCCGGCGTGCCCACCCCGTGCGCGGCGCCGAGCCCCATCGCGACCGACGACAACGCGATGATCCCGGCGATGGAGATGTCGATCTCGCCCGCGATGATCAGCAACGCGAGCGGCAACGCGACCAGCGCGCGCTCGGTGAAGTTGAAGGTTGCATCGGACAACGTGTCGACGCTCAGGAAATACGGCGACAGCGAAGAGAACAACACGAACTCGAGCACCAGCACGAGCCCGAGCATCGTCTCCCAGCGCCAGGCGTTCAGGAGCTTCATGCGGCGCGCGACGAGGGTTCGAGCGTCGCGCGGCGCTGGCCGCGCGCACGCATGCCGAGCAGCACCGCGACCAGGATCACGACGCCGTTGATGAACATCTGCCAGAAGGCGGATACACCCACCAGCGGCAAACTACTGCGGATGATGCCGATGAACAGGCACCCGAGCAGCACGCCGAGCGCCGACCCGACGCCGCCCGTGATCGCGACGCCGCCGATCAGGCAGGCCGCGATGACCTGCAGCTCGAAGCCGAGCGCGATGTCCGTGTACGCCACCGCGAACCGCGCCACCCACAGGTAGCCGCAGACGCCCGCGATGGCGCCGCAGACGGTGTACGCGATGAACTGCATGCGGCCCGCATCGATGCCCGTGAAGGCCGCCGCGTCGGGGTTGCCGCCCGCCGCGTACAGGTCGCGCGCCGTGCGCGTGTGACGCAACGCGAATACGAAGGCGGCGACCACCAGCAACGCGAGCCACGAGATGCTCGTGAGGCCCAGGAACGTGACGCGCGTGAAAGCGACGAAGTCCGCGGACATCTCGTTCTCGTTGACCCACGCGCCTTTCGAGAGCAGGTAGATCACGCCGCGGTAGATGGACATCGTGCCGAGCGTCACGACGATCGGCGGCAGCCGCAGCTTCCAGACCAGGACGCCGTTGAACGCGCCGAGCGCGGCGCCGCTCGCGAGCGTGATGAGGAACGCGGGCATCGCCCCCGTCTCCGGAAACGCGCGATTGAACAGCGCCGCGAGCATGCCGCACAGCGCGAGATTCGCCGCCACCGACAGGTCGATGCCGCGCACCAGGATCACGAGCATCTGTCCGAGCGCGAGCAGGATCAGGATCGCCGTGTCGTCGAGCAGCCCGGCGAGATTCGCCGCCGACGCGAAGCCCGGGAACGCGAGTGTCACCGCGGCCGCGAGCGCGAACGTGAATGCCGCGAGCCCGAGATCGCGCCGCGCGGTGTCGGACCACCTGCTCCACGGAACGGTTTTCATGCGTCGCTCGCCGCACGCAGCAGTATTTCGCTCGTCGCGTCGGCGCGCGTGAACTCTCCGCGCAGCCGGCCGCGGCGCATGACGAGCACGCGGTCCGACATGCCGAGGACCTCGGGCAGGTCGGAAGAAATCATGATCACCGCGTTTCCGGCGCGCGCGAATTCGCTCATGACCGCGTGCACGGCGGCCTTGGCGCCCACGTCGATGCCCTTGGTCGGTTCGTCGAGGATCATCACGGCCGGCCTGCGCGCGAGCCACTTCGCGATCACCACCTTCTGCTGATTGCCGCCCGACAGCGACTGCACGGGCTGCGCCGGTCCCTGTGCCTTGATGTCGAGCGCGCCTATCCAGTGTGCTGCAAGCTCCAGTTCGTCGCGGGAACTCGCGAGTCCGCGCGGCGCGAGCGTCTGCAAATTGGGCAGCGCAATGTTCGCGGCGATCGAGAACGGCTGGATGCTGCCCTGCGTCTGCCGGTCTTCGGGCACGAGCGCGAGTCCCGCCGCGCGCGCCTCCGGGGCGAGCCACACCGAGCCCCCATCCGCCCGCTCGACGCCGAACAAAACCTGCGCGAGCTCGGTCCGGCCGGCGCCCACGAGACCGTAGATGCCGAGGATTTCGCCGCGCCCGACCGAGAACGAGATGTCCGCGAACTCGCCGGCGCGCGACAACCCCTCGACGCGCAGCAGTTCGGCGCCGATGTCGGCCTCGACCTTGGGGAAGAGCTGCTCGACCGGCCGGCCGACCATGAGCCGGATGAGCTCGTCGTGGCTCACGTCTTTCAAATCGCCCTGCGCCACCGAGACGCCGTCGCGGAACACCGCGTAACGGTCCGCGAGGTCGAAGACCTCGTCGAACTTGTGACTGATGAACAGCAGCGCGCAGCCCGCCGAGCGCAATTGCCGCGCGATGCGGAACAGCTCCGCGCACTCGCGCTGCGACAGCGACGCGGTCGGCTCGTCGAGGATCAACACGCGCGATTCGTGCACCAGCGCGCGCGCGATCTGCACCACGTGTTTTTGCGCGATGCTGAGCGAGCCCGCGGGCGTCGCGGCGTCGAAGTCCGCGTCGAGGTCGCGCAGCACCTGCGTCGCGCGCGCGTGCATCGCGCGCCAGTCGACGCGACCTTGGCGTTTCGGCTGCGTGTGAATGAACAGGTTCTCGGCGACAGACAGGTTGTCGAACGCCAGGCATTCCTGGTGGACCACGCCGATGCCGAGCCGACGCGCCGCCTCCGGGTTCGCGATCTCGATCACCTTGCCGTCGAGCCGCATCTCGCCCGCGTCCGGCTGGTGTACGCCGGTCAGGATCTTCACGAGCGTGGACTTCCCGGCGCCGTTCTCGCCGAGCAGCGCCGTCACGCTGCCGGCATGGATCTCGAGACTGGCTCGTTCGAGCGCGCGCGCGCCGCCGAAGGACTTGCGTACGTCGGTGAGCTTCAGCAGGGGCGCAGGCTCGGCGGGACTCAAGTGAGATTCTTCAGACTGGATTGTTCTGGATCGACGTCTTCAGAAAACCTTTTCGAAATCGCCCACGTTGCCCGCGTCGTAGATGAAGGGCTTGCTCATCGCGCCGATGCCGTCGGCGGCGAACGCAACCTCACCCATGCGACCGGTCGGCACGGGCTCGGTGGGACTCGCCCCGCGCGCGAGCCGTGCCGCCACCTGCGTGGTCGAGTAGCCGAGATCGATGGGATTCCAGATCGCGAACTTCGGCACCACGCCGCTGCGCACGTAGCCCGCGAGCTCGGACGGCAGGCCGAGACCCGTGACCTTTACCTTGCCCGCGAACCCCAGGTCCTGCACCGCGCGCGCGGCGGCGACGATGCCCACCGAGCTGATGCTGACCACCACCGAGAGGTCGGGATGCTGCTTGAGCAACGCGACCGTCTCGCGATACGACTTGTCGGAGACGTCATCGCCGTAGACGACGCTGACCATCTCGAGCCCGGGGTGCTGCGGCAGCGCCTTGCGCATCTCGGCGAGCCATGAGTTCTGGTTCGTCGAAGTGGGGGTCGCCGAGACAACGGCGAGCTTTCCTTTTCCCTCTGGTGACAATTCGGCCGCCAATGCGATGACTGTTTCACCAATGAGCTGATCGGACGACGGTGCGAGATGCACGAGCCGCCCGGCCTGCGCCACGGCGGAGTCGTAACTGATCACCTTGATGCCGCGATCCAGCGCGCGCTTGAGCGTCGGCACGAGCGCATCCGGATCGTTGGCGGACACCGCGATCGCGTCGACGCGCTGCGCGATGAGCGCATTGAGCACCTCGATCTGGCCTTCCGCGGTGGGCGTCGTGGGACCCGTGAAGATGAGTTCGACGTCGAGTTCCTGCGCGGCCTCCTGCCCGCCCTTGTGGACGGCATCGAAGAATCCGTTGCCCAGCGACTTGGCCACCAGGCCCACGCGCGTGCGCTGCGGCGCATCCGGCGCGCTCTTGCCGCAACCGGCGACGATCATCAGTGAGCCGGCCGCGCACAGCGCGGCGGCGAACAGTCTTCTCCCGATCAAGTACCCCCCTTCCTGGAAACTGCTCAGGCGCTCTTTTCGATTTCGTCTTCCGGCTGGACCTTGGCCACGATGACCTTGATGCCCGCGTTCTGGAATTCCTCGAGCTCTTCGGGCTTCGCGCCATCGTCCGTGACGATGGTGCTGATGCGGTCGAGGCCCGCCACGATCATCGAAGACTTGCGCCGCAACTTGGAGCTGTCGGCCATCACGATGACGTGTTCGGTGCGCTTCAGCAGCTTGGTCTGCGCCTGCACGATGAGCGGGTCGGCTTCCATCATTCCGAAGCGGTTGAGGCCGTAGCAGCTGATGAACAGCTTGTTGCCCCAGAAGCTTTCGATCGTGTCGTTCTCGAACGGCGAGAGCACGATGTTCTGCTCGCGGAAAATCGTGCCGCCGGGCAGCGTGATGCGGTTGCGGCTCGTGGCGAACAGTTTGGCCGCGATCGGAAACGAGTTGGTCAGGATGTCGAGATCGGAGTCCTGCAGGAATTCGACCAGCGCGTAGGTCGTCGTGCCGCCGTTGATGATGATGCTCTCGCCCGGCGTGATGAGCTCCGCCGCCGCGCGTGCGATCGCGCGCTTCTGCGGCACGCTGATGTCCTGGCTCATCGCGAAGGGCATGCCCACCAGGTGAGGTTGATGACGCGGCCGCACCGCCTCCGCGCCGCCGCGGATGCGCTTCACTTCGCCGCGTTCGGCGAGCGCGTTGATGTCACGGCGGATGGTGGCTTCGGAGGCGCCGAGCAGGTCGAGAAGATCACCGACGCTCACGATCGAGCGCTCTTCGACCAGCTTCAGGATCAGGTTGTGGCGTTCTTTTTCGAGCATGGACTCACCTTTCCGCGTAACCGTGATCGATTATGCACGTGATTGATTGTATATGACGCTTTCGTGTGTTAAACAGCTTTTCCGCATTGATTGAGGAGCTGTGCGCCTACTTTAGCGCCTGCTGACCGGAGACATTGGATGAGTGTGGTTGAAGTCGCGCCCCCGGCGTCACAGGAAATCGAAAACCGCTGGGATGACGCCCATGCCGCGCGCCTTTCGCAGCCGGAGTTGCTGCTTTATCGCTCGAATTTGCTCGGGTCCGACAAACGCATCACCAATTTCGGCGGCGGCAACACGTCGGCCAAACTCAAGGAAAAGGACCCGCTGACCGGCCAGGAAGTCGAGGTCCTCTGGGTCAAGGGTTCGGGCGGCGATCTCGGCACGATGAAGCTCGACGGCTTCTCCACGCTGTACATGGAGAAATTCCTCGGGCTCGAGAAGTTCTACGAGCCCGGCACCGACAACGATGCCGTGATGGTGCCGCTGTACGCCCACAGCGCGTTCAACCTGAATCCGCGTGCGGCGAGCATCGACACGCCGCTGCACGGCCTCATCGGCCGCGCGCACGTCGATCACATGCACCCGGACGCGTTGATCGCGATCGCGGCCTCCGCCGATTCGAAGAAGCTGACCGAGGAAATCTTCGGCGGCGAGATCGGCTGGCTGCCCTGGATCCGCCCGGGATATGAGCTCGGCCTCAGGCTGCGCGAGCTCACGAAGAAAAATCCCGGGCTCAAGGGCGCCGTGCTCGAAGCGCACGGCCTGTTCACCTGGGCCGACACCTCGAAGGACTGCTACGAGAACACGCTGGCGGTCATCAATCGCGCCACCGCGTGGCTGGCCGACAAGAGTCGCGGCAAGCGCCCGTTTGGCGCGGTGACCACGCAGGCGCTCGCCATCGACCGCCGCCGCGAGATCGCGGCGCGAATCATGCCGACTATTCGCGGAATCATTTCCGGTGGTGGGGTCGGTCCGGGGGCAGCCCCCGATGCGCGTATCGCCCCCACGCTTAAAGTCGGGCACTTCGATGACAGCGAAACGGTGCTGGATTTCGTCGGCGGCGAGAAGCTCGCGGGTCTGGCGGCGCTCGGCACGTCCTGCCCCGACCATTTCCTGCGCACGAAGATCTGGCCGCTGGTGCTGCCGTTCGATCCCGCGCGCGACGACGTCGAAACGCTGATCGCGCGCATCAAGCCGGCGATCGAGAACTACCGCGAGCGTTACGCGGGGTACTACGAGCGCTGCAAGCGCGCGGATTCCCCGGCGATGCGCGATCCGAACCCGATCGTGTACCTGGTACCGGGTGTCGGCATGATCACGTTCGCCGCCGACAAGGCGACCGCGCGCATCGCGGGCGAGTTCTACGTCAACGCCATCAACGTGATGCGCGGCGCCGCGAGCGTTTCGAGCTACCGCGGCCTGCCCGAGCAGGAAGCGTTCGACATCGAATACTGGCTGCTCGAGGAAGCGAAGCTGCGGCGCATGCCCAGGCCCAAGGCCCTTGCCGGCCGCGTGGCGCTGATCACCGGTGGCGCGGGTGGCATCGGTCTCGCCACCGCGCGCCGACTCATGGACGACGGCGCCTGCGTCGTACTCTGCGACATCGATCGCGACGCGCTGAGCGCCGCCGAAACCGAGCTGCGCAAGAAGTACGGCAACGACGTCATATCCAGCTCCTGGGTCGACGTGACGCGCGAGGACGCGGTGGCCGCGGGTTTCCGCGACAGCGCCTGGAAGTTCGGCGGCGTCGACATCTGCATTTCGAACGCGGGCATCGCGTCGGCCTCGCCCGTCGAGGACACCACGCTCGCGCTCTGGCAGCGGAACATGGACATCCTGTCCACGGGTTACTTCCTGGTCGCGCGACAGGCCTTTCAACTCTTCAAGTCGCAAGGCATCGGCGGCTCGATCGTGTTCATCGGTTCGAAGAACGCGCTCGCGGCCTCGCCCGGCGCCGCGGCCTACTGCACGGCCAAGGCCGCCGAGTTGCACCTGGCACGCTGTCTCGCGCTCGAAGGCGCGGCGTTCGGCATTCGCGTGAACGTGGTGAACCCGGACGCGGTGCTGCGCGGCTCGCGCATCTGGCAGGGCGAATGGGCGCAGCAGCGCGCCGCGCAGAACAAGACCAGCGTCGACAATCTCGAGTCCGTGTACCGCGAGCGCAGCCTGCTCAAGCGCAGCGTGTATCCGGAGGACGTGGCCGAGGCCGTGGCGTTCTTCGCCTCGGAACGCTCGGCGAAGTCCACGGGCAATATCGTGAACGTCGACGCCGGTAACGCCCAGGCTTTCACGCGTTAATCTTGTCGCGCCCACAGGGGCGCGCAATTTCTTCGGGGGAGTCATGTCTTCAGCTTTCGCCGATCCGCGCGATGCGAACTTCATCGCCTCGGCCAACCAGCCGCTGTCCGCCGATCTCGCGGCCGACTATGCGAATCTCGGCGCGCAGCTCGCGCGGCGCGGTGTCGACATCGATGCGATCACGAAGGCGGTGGCGGGCTTCAAGGTGGCGATTCCTTCCTGGGGCGTCGGCACCGGCGGCACGCGCTTCGGCCGATTCCCCGGACCCGGCGAACCGCGCAACGTGTTCGAAAAGCTCGAGGACTGCGGCGTCATCCACAAACTGACGCGTGCGACGCCCACCGTGTCGCTGCACATTCCCTGGGACAAGACCGACGACTTCCGCGCGTTGCGCGAACACGGCGCCGCGCTCGGCCTGGGCTTCGACGCGATGAACTCCAACACCTTTCAGGACCAGGTGGGCCAGCCGCTGTCGTACAAGTACGGCAGCCTCACGCACACCGACGCGGCCGTGCGTGCGCAGGCGGTGGCGCACAACATCGATTGCATCAGTGCCGGCAAGGTGCTGGGCTCGAAGGCGCTCACGGTGTGGATCGGCGACGGCGCGAATTTCCCGGGCCAGTCGCATCTCGGCCGCGCGTTCGAGCGCTACCTCGAGTCGACGTCGGCTATCTACAAGGCGCTGCCCGATGAGTGGCGGATGTTCATCGAGCACAAGATGTACGAGCCGGCGTTCTACACCACTGTCATACAGGACTGGGGCTCGTCGCTCATGGCGGCGCAGGCACTCGGCCCGAAGGCGTTCTGCCTGGTCGACCTCGGGCATCACGCGCCCAACGTGAACATCGAGATGATCGTCGCGCGGCTCGTGCACGCGCGGCGGCTCGGCGGATTCCACTTCAACGATTCGAAGTACGGCGACGACGATCTCGACGCGGGATCGATCGATCCGTTCCGGCTGTTCCTGGTATTCAACGAGCTGGTCGAAGCCGAACTCGCCAAGGCGCCCGACTTCCGCCCCGCGCACATGCTCGACCAGTCGCACAACGTGACGGACCCGATCGAAAGCCTCATGACCAGCGCGATCGAGCTGCAGCGCGCCTACGCGCAGGCGCTGATCGTGGATCGCGAGGCGCTGCACGAATGCCGCATCGCCAACGATGTGTTGATGGCGGCGCAGACACTCAAGCGCGGGTTCACCACGGACGTCTCGCCCATCCTCGCCCAGGCGCGCGCCGCGAGCGGCGGCGCGATCGATCCGGTCGGCGCGTATCGCAAGAGCGGCTACCGAGCGCACTGCGCGCAGGCGCGACCCGGCAAACAAAGCCTGGGCGGCGGAATAGTTTGATCGCCGAAATCGGGGACAGATTTATTTATTGACGATATGGCACCGGGTCGGCTGTGATTCACATCGTCAACAAATAGATCAGTCCCCGATTTTCTTCGGATCTCCGCCATGACCGTGATCAACAGCATCGCCGACCTGCGCGAACTCGCGCGCAAACGCGTACCGCGCGCCATCTTCGAGTACGCCGACCGCGGTTCGTACGACGAGGTCACGTTCAATCGCAATCTCGACGACCTGCGGGCCATCCAGCTGCGCCAGCGCATCATGGTCGACGTCTCGAAGCAGCAGCTCGCGACGACGATCATGGGCGAGGACTGGTCGATTCCGCTCGGCATCGGGCCGACGGGTCTCACCGGACTCTTTCACGCCAATGGCGAGATGCTGGGCGCGCGCGCCGCGCAGGCGTTCGGCGTGCCTTTCTGCCTGAGCACGTTGTCCATCGGCTCCATCGAGGACGTGCGCGGCGCGGTGCAGAAGCCGTTCTGGTTCCAGGTCTACCTGATGCGCGATCGCAGCTTCAACGTGGAGCTGCTCGACCGCGCCCGCGCCGCGAACTGCTCGGCCATCATGCTGACAGTCGACATGCCGGTGCAGGGCGTCCGACGCCGCGACGCGAAAAACGGCCTGTCGATTCCGCCGCGGCTCACGCTGCGCAACGCGCTGGATATCGCAACGAAACCTTCCTGGGCGTTCAAGGTGCTCATGGGCAAACGCCGCACCTTCGGCAACCTCGAGGGCCGCATGACCGAAGGCGCCGGCCTCAAGACGCTGGCCGAGCGCATCGCCCAGCAGTTCGATCCGACGGTGACCTGGAAGGATCTCGAATGGCTGCGCCAGCAGTGGCCGCGCAAGATCATCATCAAGGGCATCCTCGATCCCGAGGATGCGCGGCTCGCCTGCGAACACGGCGCGGACGCGATCGTGGTTTCCAACCATGGCGGCCGCCAGCTCGACGGCGCGCGTTCGACGATTTCCGCGCTGCCCGGCGTGGTCGACGCGGTCGGGGGTCGTTGCGAGGTGCTGTTCGATGGCGGCGTGCGGACCGGGCAGGACGTGCTCAAGGCGCTCGCGCTCGGAGCCAAGGGCTGCCTCATGGGCAAGGCTTTCCTGTACGCCCTCGCGGCGCGCGGCGAAGCGGGCGTGGCGCTCGCGCTCGACATCATCCGCAAGGAGCTGGCCGTGAGCCTCGCTCTCACCGGCGCGAACGACGTCCGCAAGGTGACGCGCGACATCCTGGTCAGTAGTTAGAGTCGCTTCAGGCCGGCGCGGGCCCGACCGGGCCCCTGGCGCACTTCAAACGGCGGTAAGAGTGAAGCGCCGCCGACGAAGGGGTGTCGGCGGCGCTTCGATTGTCGAAAAGCACACAGAGCGCGGACAAGGTGCACTTCTCGGACCCGTAAAACCCTGGACCGTATCAGGCATCAACGATCAAACTCGATCATTTTTGCTCTGAGACTCTCAACACCGATCACCTTTTATCATGGAAACCGGTGACATTCACTCGAAATCCGTTTTTATCGATCAGAAGCTGCTGTGTCTGAAATTACACGCCTGATAACGCTACCGGCCAGCACTTTTTCACAGATGAGTTGCCATGTCGCGAATGCAATCGGTCCAGAACAAAAATGGAAAGGCTTCGAGGCTCCCGAGGGCGTGGAATCCGGCTCCGGATCGAGGCGTCCACGCGGCCTTGCCTGGCCATCTCCTAACTACCCGGGGCGACGCCTGTGATGTGCGGGAGATGATCAAAAGAAAACGGGGCGTCCCGGCAGTTGCAGCTGCCGGAACGCCCCGTTGGTCGTAAGGCGCGCGGGAGGGCGCGCCTCGTACTTCAGAACGCCCTGACGGTCACACCGAGGAACATGCTCATCCCGGCGTAATCGTAAGTGGCCGGGAACGTGTTCCCGTAGCCGCCCTGCCCCGCGACGACCGGCGGATCGGCGTCGAGCAGGTTGTTGATGCCCGCGAAGATCTCGGCCGTTTCACCGACGTCATAGGTGAACGACAGGTCGATGTAGTTGCGCGCACCCAGGCGCGGGTTGGTCATCGTGTCGAGCGCCGGCGGTGTGCCGCCGCGACGCAGGGGCAGGATGTAACGATCCGTCGTCACCGAGTCGACGTAGCGGTGACGCAGGCTCACGCCGAAATCGGCGAGCGACCAGGTCAGACGCGTCACGCCCTTGTACTGCGGGATGGGCTCACCGCAGGTCGCACCGTACGCACCCACGCACTCGTTCGTGTTCTCCGGTACGGCCTGCATCGGCGTCACCGTGAACTCGTCCGTGTACGTCCACGACGTGCTGATGTCGAAACGGCTCGCGCCGATGTCGAAGCCGTAGCGGGCATTGAGGTCGATACCCTTCGTCTCGAGCGCGCCGATGTTCGCCTGCAGCACGTCGAGCGAGTACGGCGGCGTGATGGCGCCGGTCGCCGGGTTGCGACGGATCGCCTGGCAGAAATCGCTCGCCGCGTCCTGCACGGTGAAGTAGCACAGGTTCAGTGTGTTCTGCGCGCCGCCGCCGAGCTGCGCGATCGCATCGTCGAGCGTGATGTTGAAGTAGTCGATCGTGACCGCGAGGTCCGGCAGGAAGGTCGGCGTGAACACGATACCGAAGGTCTTCGTGTCAGAGCTCTCTTCCTGGAGGTTCGGGTTGCCGCCCGAGCGGTTCGGAATGATGTTGTCAGGCTGCACGCCGGGCTGGAACACCGCATCGGCCGGCACACCGGTCGCCACGCACAACGCCCGCACTTCGGGCGTCTGGTTGGCGGTGTTCCGGCTCGAGCACGGATCGGTCAGGGTCGAGAAGTTGAGCTGCAGACCGCCGTACAGATCGGCGATGTTCGGCGCGCGGATCGCCCGCTGGAATTGCGCGCGCAGCGCGATCGTGTCGTGGATGCGGTAGTCGAGACCGTATAGATAGGTGGACACGCGGCCCACGCCCTCGAGGTCGTAGTCGGAGCTGCGATAGCCGCCGTTCAGGCTCAGGTTCTTCGCGCCCGGCACGTCGGCGAGCAGCGGAATGCGCACTTCCGCGAAGATGTCCTTCGAGGTCACGTCGCCCTCGGTGGGCAAGCCGGGATTGAAGCCGACCACGTCACCGGAACGCAGGTATTCGTCGGGGATGTACTCCGCCTCGGCCGTGCGCCACTCGACTCCGAACGAGAAGCCCACCGGGCCCGCCCACGTGTCGAAGGCCTCGCCGCCGATCGTGGCCGCCGCGACCTGCTGTTCCGCGTTCGTCACGTTCGTCGCGTTGATCTTGATGGCGTTGACGGCCGCCTCGCTGAGGTTCTGGCCGAAGATGTTGGCCACCGGCGCGGCGCCGCCGACCGACAACAGCGCGGAGGCATAACGGCTGCGCGAAGCCGCGCCTTCCTGTCGACTCGTGTCCTCGCTGCGCGCGAAGCTCCAGTACACGTCGTAGCTCAGATTGCGCAGGAATTTCCCGGAAACGTCCCCGAGGTCGCCCTTCATGCCGATCGCCGTGCGCCACACGTTGTGGTCGTCGACATTGAAGCGGTACGGCAGCTCCACCAGGCGGCGGCCCGCGGTGAGAATCGCGCGGCCGTCACCGGGCGTGGTCGAGTAGGTGAGCGAGCCCTGCGTGATCGATCGCGGGCCGGTCTCGGCGTTGTCGAGCGCCACCAGCAGGTCGCGCATCGACTGATCGAGATACGGGTTGTTGGTGTCGAACAGGAAGTCGCCGCCGATGTTCGCCTGCGTGAGCTGCTGGTTGACCCGGTTGTTGCTGAAGTGGAACTCCAGGTAACCGGTGGCCGCCGGCGCGAACTCGTAGTGCGTGAATGCATTGAGCATCCAGCGTTCCTGCGGAACCTGCAGGTAGTTGAACAACGTCAGGTTGAAGTCGTCGGCGGGACGATTCACGAGACGCTGGTTGGTGCCGTTGTCGTTGAACGTGAATCCGTTCGAGCCGAGCCCGGCGAGTCCCGCGCCCGCGAGCGCGAGCTGCACGTCTGCGTTCGCGAGCTGGCCCCCGGTCAACACGTAGCGGCCGTTCGGGATGTCACCGCTGCCGGAAAACACGAAGCCCATCCGGCCGCCGGAGTTCGTGCAGTTGGCGGCGTTGGAGCCGTTCGGCGTACCTAACAAGGTGTTGCTCCACGACTCCGCCGTGACGCAACCTTCGCCGTAGGGCATGGTCGCCCAGTCGCCGCGCTCCTGGCGGGTGAAGCCGTCGCGCTTCATGTAGTTGAGCGACACGACCGCATTGCCGCGACCTTCACCGAAGTTGCCGCCAAGCGTGAGATCCGCGCTCCAGGTCGGCGTGTTGGTCGAGCTGTCCCATCCGTACTGGCCGCCGACTTCGACGCCTTCGAAGTCGTCCTTCATGATGAAGTTGATGACGCCCGTGATCGCGTCGGAGCCGTAGACCGCCGACGAACCGCCCGTGACGATTTCCGTGCGCTCGAGCAGCGCCGTCGGAATCGTGTTGAGGTCGGTGACCTGCTCGGGTCCGAAGATGGCGAAGCGGCGGCCATTCACCAGCGTCAGGCTGCGAGTCGGGCCGAAGCCGCGCAGATTGACGTAGGCGGCGCCTGCAGCGGAGCCGGCGGGCACGGTGTTGGCCGTGGCACCGCCGTTGGTTGCCTGCACGAACTGGGGCTGGTCGCTCAGGACCTTGTCCATGTTCACCGTGCCAGACAGCTTCACTTCCTCGGCGTTGATGATCGCGAGCGGCGTCGACGCATCAGTGACGTCACGCGCGATGCGCGAACCGGTAACGATGATTTCTTCCTGCTGCTCCGCCGGTTGTCCCGCACCACCCTGTTCCTGCGCGTAGGCGCCGGTGGCAATCGAGAGAAGAACGACGATCAGGCGTGAGCGTGCAGACGAGCCCTCACGGCTCGCCGAGCGAATGAAGTCCATGATTCCCCCTTCAGGATCATTTGATATGAAAACACTCCGCGAAATGATCAAAGGTCCGCAACTTCGATCACTTCACGCGCAATTAACCTTAAACGCGATCTCAAATCAACGTTTTTCTGCGGGAATAGATCGAAAGTGATCGATCTTGGTACTCAGGGGGAAAACTTTCGCTTGGGCGTCGCGAACTTGCGCTCACAACCCCTGTTTGGATCTATCAAGTCCGCGGTGCGAGCCCCGCCGCCTGTCGCAGCGCTTCGACGAGGCTGCGCTCGTCGGCGAGGCCTTTCCCCGCGATGTCGAACGCGGTGCCGTGATCGACCGATGTGCGCACGACCGGCAGTCCGACCGTGATGTTCACGCCGGATTCGAGGCCTAACACCTTGATGGGTCCGTGACCCTGGTCATGGTACATCGCGACCACGATGTCGAAGTCGCCGCGCGCCGCACGGAAGAACAACGTGTCCGCGGGCAGCGGGCCACTCACGTTCCAGCCGCGCGCCTGGCAGCGGCGCACCGCGGGCTCTATCTTCTCGCCCTCTTCGCCCCGGCCGAACAATCCGTTTTCGCCCGCGTGCGGATTGATGCCGCACACTCCGATGCGTGGCGCGGGAATTCCCGCGCGCACGAGCGTGAGCTGCGCGCGCTCGATCACGCGCTCGACCAGCGGCGCGTCGATGCGCGCGATCGCATCCAGCAAGCCGATGTGAGTCGTGACGTGGATGACGCGCAGTTTCGGCGCGACCAGCATCATCGACACCTCGGGAGTCCCGGTCAGCGACGCGAGCAGTTCGGTGTGCCCCGGATAACGGCGGTTCGCCGCGTGCAGCGCTTCCTTGCTGAGCGGCGCCGTGCAGATCGCCTGCGCCTGACCGGACTCGACGATGCGCACCGCGCGCTCGATGTAGCGGAACGCCGCCTCACCCGCGACGGCGGAGATCGCTCCGAACGGCAGGTCCGGTGGAATCAGCTCGAGATCGACGCATGCAACCCTGTCGGACCGGAAATCCGCGGCGGCCGGATCATCGATGCTCTCGACCGCGATCCGGCTTCCGACGATTTCACCCGCGCGCCGCAGGCGCGCGGCATCGCCGATCACGAGCGGCTTGCACAACGCGTGCACCTCGGCCCGCGCGAGCGCTTTCATGATGATCTCGGGTCCGATGCCCGCGGCATCGCCCATCGTTATCGCGATCGTCGGACGACTCATCGACTCATGCCACCGTGCCGCTGCCGCGGATGACGCGCAGCCTGTCGAGGATGCGCCGCAGGCAGCCAGCATCGCCGAATCCGCCGGCCTTCGTCACCACCGGAACCGAGAGGCTGCCGAGCGTGAGCCCGAGCGCGATGCCGTGCTCGATCTCGTCGACGAGCTGGATACCGGTGATTCCCAGCCGCGCGAACAACGTGGTCGCGGTCTCGCCGCCGGTCGCGACCAGGGCGCTCGCCTGCGCCGCGAACGGGATGACGCGCCGCGCGAGTTTCGCCGCGAGTTGCTGCGCCTCGGTCGGAGTCATGTTTCGGCCCGAATCCGGAAACACGAAGTCGACGACGAGATCGTTTCCATCGGCGATCTTCTGCAGTAGTTCGAGTCGCTCGTCGATCGCCTCATCCGTGTTCTGCGGCCTGTCGAGGCAGCTTGCCGTGAGCGTCAGCCGTTCCACGCCGGGCAGCGAATCGAGGTTCCGTAGTGCCGCGCGCGTGGCCTGCGCCTGCGAGCCCGCGACGAGCAGCGCGCCGTGCCGCGCGGGAGGAACGTGAAGCGGCGGGACGTGCCAGTGGGATTCCGTCGAGATCCGCCTCGCGATCGCATGCGCGAGGCCCGCGCTGCCCGCGAGCAACACCGGCTGCGGACCTGCACTGGCCGCGGCGATGATGTCGAGGTCGGCTTCGGTCTCGGCGTCGCAGACGACGGCCCGCGAATCCGGCGGCCACACGAATCCCGCGGACCGGAGCTGATCGAGCGAGACCGGCGCCGCCGAAATGCCCACGGTCTCGAGCAATCGCACGACGTTGGCATGCGCGGGGTCCGCGCCCGGCGGCCAGAACTCGGTGAGCTCGAGCGGCGCGCCATGGACGTACACACGTCCGCCGCGCGTCACGCGTCCGGTCGCCGGAAACGCCGGCGCGACGATCAGGCGCGTATCGGGCGAACGCTCGCGCATGACGTCGAGCGAAGCGGCGATCTCGTGCGCCGGATGTCCACGCAGCGTCGAATCGATCTTCTTGAAAACGCGGACGCCTTCCGCGGAATGCTTGCGCAATAGCTCGACGTGTTTCGCGTATGCGGCCGACGCATCGAGCACGCGGCTGCCCGAGTCGATCGCGAGCGCGAGCGGGGGGTCCAGCACCGTGTCGTGATAGTCGCCCCAGACGACGCGCGCCGAGAGCCGGCGCGTCGCGAAGGCGACGGCACAATCGGCCGCGCCGGTCAGGTCGTCGGCGACGATGAGCCAGGCTGGTGACATGTCCGTCGACGTGCGCTCTAACAGGAGCCGATGCGTGCGGAGTGTCGGCAAAAGGCGTCAATGAGTTCGGAAAACGACGGCGGCGTGTCCGTCTGCAGGCGTCCGGCGGCGCGTTCGGTGAGACCTTCGATCATTCTTGCCATCCCCCCATGCCGCGGTTAGTTTGACGCGCATGAACAAATATACCCGCTTCGTTGCACTTGCCGGCCTCGCTCTTGGGGGCGCCTTTCACGCCAATGCCGCATTCGCCGCCGACTGCGAGATGAAATTTACGATGAGTGGCTGGTCCGCGTTCTACAAACGCGCCGACGGCACGGGTCACGTGACCTGCAATAACGGACAGTCCGCGACCGTGCGTCTACAGGCGCGCGGAGGCGGCTTGAGCGCCGGCAAGTCGACCATCGAGAACGGCCATGGCGAGTTCTCGAACGTCAAGGACATCAGCGAGATCTTCGGCAACTACGCGAGCGCCGAGGCGCATGCCGGCGCCGTGAAGTCCTCGAAAGCCCAGGTCGTCACCAAGGGTGAAGTCACGCTCGCGCTGACCGGGACGGGACGAGGCTGGGACCTCGGCGTCGCGATCGGCAAGTTCTCGATCAAGCGCAAGTAACTATTTCGTCGGGCCCGGCGGCGGACGCTGCTGCCGCGACCGGCCGAGGCATGCCGTGAACTCCGCGCCGAACAGGAAGATCTGCGCGGAGTAGTACAGCCAAAGAAGAAGCGCCGCGAACGACGCCGCGGCGCCATACGCGGTGGGCTGCGTCGCTCGCCCGAGATAGAGGCCGATCGCCCATCTACCGAGATGGAACAGCAGCGCGGTCACGAGCGCGCCCGTCAGCACGTGACGCCAGGGCAGCCGCCGCGCCGGCAGGTAGCGGTAGATCAACGCGACGACGCCGGTGCCGAGCAGGACCGAAATCAGGAAGTCGGTCGCGACGAACAACCCGACCAGTCCCTCGAAGTGTCGCAGCACGAAGCCGCGCAGCGTCGCGAGCGCGGTAGTCAGCGTGAGCGACACGAGCAGCAGGAAGCCGATCGCGAGGATGAAACCGAACGATACGAGGCGTGAGCGCACCGCCGCCCGCCAGCCGCGTGATATCGACTCACTGCCGCCCCAGACCTGCTGCAGCGCGCTCTCGAGCGCGGAGAACACGGTGGTCGCGCCGACGGCCAGCATGACGACGCTCAGGATGGTCGCCCACGCGCCATCGACCGACTGCGCGCCGCGCATCGCGCCCACGATGAGCTCGGCGCTCGACTTGCCGAACAACAGGGTCAGCTGGCTCTCGACGTATGAGCTGGCGAGCTCGGCGCCGACGATCCAGCCCACGATCGTCACGATGATGACCAGCAGCGGCGCCAGGGAGAATGCGCAGTAGAACGCGAGCGCCGCGCTGATGCTCGAGGCCTGGTCGGAGAGCCAGTTCTCGGTCGTGCCCTTGAGGATGCCCCACAGCGTTCGTCGGCTGCTCACGCAGGGGATTCTGCGCCCGGCACACCGCCTAACAAGTTTCAGGTCGTCGGCGGAATCCGGGGCTCCGCGCCAGCGCGCACCTACATTGGTCTACATGTCCATGTCGCGCCAAGCAGCGCTCGGCACGAGACGGATGTCGTCGCCCGCGCGGGTTATCAGCAGCGCGCGGACGCGCAGCCGGTCGGCGAGCGCGAGCGCCGCTTCGGGCGCCATCGCCATGAACACGGTGGCGAGCGCATCGGCTTGCATGCCGTCCGCCGCCACCACGGTCGAGGACAAGGTCGCGTGCGCGACCGGATGACCGGTGCGCGGATCGATGATGTGAGAGAAGTGCCTGCCGCCGCTCTCGAAATAGCGCCGATAGTCGCCCGCCGTCGCAATCGACTCGTCGTCGAGCGCCACCGCGGCCGGCACGAGGCTCGGCCGGCCCGAAGGGTCGTCCGGGCCGGGTTTCTCCACCGCCACGAGCCACGGTGCGCCGCGTGCATTCACGCCGTGCGCGCGCAGCTTGCCCGACAGGTCTATGAGGTAGTTAGTCACGCCGCGCGCCTCGAGGTATTCGGCGACGCGGTCGACGCCGCGACCCTTGCCGAGCGAGGACAGGTCGACGTACACGCCCGGCTCCTTGCGCGCCCGATTCGCGCTCGCATCGACTTCGAGCTTGCGCCAGCCCACATGTGTGCGCGCCGCGTCGATGGCCGCGGCGTCCGGCGCCTCGCGCCGCGCGGGGTCGGGACCGAATCCCCACAGGTTCACGAGCGGCCCGACCGTGAGGTCGTAGGCGCCGTCGCTGAGCTCGGCGAGAGTGCGAGCGTAGGCCATCACGGCGACCAGCTCCGGCTCGACGTCGACCCAGTCGCCGCTCGCGTCGCGGTTGAACCGGCTCAACGCGGATTCGGGCTTGTATGTGCTGAGCGCCTTGTCGACCGCGTCGAAGTTCGCCTGCACGCCCGCGCGCAGTTCCCCGGCAGGCGCGGGCAGCTCGCCCGCGATCTTCACCGTCCAGGCGCTGCCCATGGTCACGCCCTCGAGCAGCGTTTCGGGCAAAGCAGCGCGCCGCGGCTGCCCGGCGCACGCCACGAGCACGCAGCACAGCAGCGGAACCAGCCAGCAGGTCAAGCTGACTACTGCGGCAGGACTTCGAGTGTCGCGTTGTACGAAACGCGGCGCTTTTTCACGTTGGCCGCCGAGGACTTCTCGTCCTGGATGCTCGCGTCGATCCAGTACATTCCCGGCGCCGGCCATTTGATGGTGACCTCACCGTTCTTGTCGGTCTTCTGCACGATCGCGTCGGGCGAATCGCGGTAACGCGTGCCGCCCTGGATCACTTCGATCTCGAGATCCGCGGCCGGTTTGCCGTCGAGCAGGAAACGCAGCCTGGCGGAGTCGCCCGCGTACAGATCGTTCGGGTGTTGGATCGGGACGAGTTCGATGCCCGCGCCGGTGCCGGGCTTGAGCTCCGTCGGCGAGCCGACCGTCACGAAAGTTTCGATCCGCCGCAGTACCTGTTCTGTCTGCAGCTTGTCCGCGTTTGCCGGAACCTTGGCCGCCATCTCCGCCGCGGTGCCGCGCCAGCGCTTCGGCTTGCCCTCTTCCTCCCAGCGCGCCATGACGACGTCTTCGCCGATCGTGACGCGATACGTGCCAGGTTGGCGCAGCTCGAGATCGAAGGTGCTGCGCGAGCGGCTCGCCGCCACGTTCTGCGCGGCGATCGGCTTGCCATCCGGTGTCTCGATCGCGAGCCCATCTACCGCGAGGGAACCCTGGTTCACCGAGAACAGGTCGTCCGCCTGCGCCGCGTCGAACGCGACCCAGCCACCGGAGCGCGCGAGCACGGTCTGCGAGGGCAACAACCAGGGGCGCGCGGCGTAGGTAGTCGGAGCGGCGAGCATCGCAAGCAGCGCAAGACTCGTGATGTATTTCTTCATGTTCCTGACCTCTTCGTAAGGTGGCGGCGCTCAGGGATTCAGCGTGAGCGCGACGGCGCCGAGTTCCTTGGTGCCCTGGCCCGTGGACGTCTGCTGCTTCCTGATGGGCCACTCGAACGGGATGCGCACCGCTTCGCGCCCGCCCACTTCGCGCGCGGCTTCCACGACCAGCGCGTATTGCCCGGGCTTCAGATCCGCGAGCGGCGCCTGCTTCGCGTCGAACTTGAGGATGTGCTGGCCGACCGGGCGCGTCGCGCCGGTGATGCCGTCCGCGGGGACCTTGAGATCGCGCCCGCCGCGTCGCCACCACTGGCGCAGGTCGGGAAGCCACTTCGTGTGATCGCCGCGCAGGTTGTACCAGACGGCCAGGTTCGCGGCGATCGCCTGGTCCGCATCCTCGATCCACACTGCGACGTACGGCCGGTGATATTCGGCCACGGGGATGTTCGGGATTTCGACGTTCACGCTCAGGTCTGCGGCGCTCGCGCCGCACGCGAAGGCGGCCAGTGCCAGGCAGGAAGCGATGCGGGACTTGCGGATCATTCGACGCTCCAACTAACTATTCAATGCACGAAGAAAATCATGATGCCGAGAACGAGGATCGTGCCGCCTACCACGAGCGGCCAGGTCGACGGACGCTGGCGCGCCTGGATCTGCAGCAGGATCAGTCCCGTCAGCGAGAAGAACAGGCACGCGGCCGCGACGACGTCGATGAAGATTGTCCACGCGATCCCGGTATTGCGTCCCTTGTGAAGGTCGTTGAAGTACGCGATCCAGCCGCGGTCGGTGGACTCGGACTTCGCCGCGCCGCTCTCGCGGTCGATGGAGACCCACGCGTCGCGACCCGGCCCCGGCGCCGACAGATACAACTCCTCGTCCGACCATTCCACCGTCGCCTTCGCGGCGGGAATATCGAACTCGCGCTCGATCCATTCGACGACGGCCGCCGGTACCGCCGCATCCGCTTCGGCCTGCGCGAGCTCGGCGCGCAGCATGTCGGGCAGCGACGCCTCGCGCGTCGTGACCTTCGGTGTCGAGCCGATCGCCGAGGCGTGGTTCAGCGTGATGCCCGTGATGGTGAACAGCATGAGTGCCGCGAAACACACCGCGGCGCTGATCCAATGCAGCAGGTGTGTCGTGCGGTACACCCGCATGCGCAGGCGCGCGTTCATGCGCCGATTCGACTCGACATATTCTCGAGAGCAGGGTGGCGACTTTCGTCCGGAGCGCGAAAGCTACATGAGAAGAATTCTTATTTGCAACTGCTCTCTTCTATAGGGCGTTCATTGAGCGGCCACGGGTGTATTCGGCTCGAGCGGCAATGGACGCGGATGATCGATGGACACGGACCCGAGGTTCGGAACCTGCAGTTTCTTCGCGTTTTTCTTTCGCCAGGGCTCGTACTCGGTGAGCGTGAGACCTTCGGGAACCTGCGTTCCCCATGAATCCCGATGCAGCCCGGTCCAGATCAGCTCCTCGAGAAATCCCGCCTCTGCCGCCTTGGCCAAGGTCTTCATGAACTTCGACTTCCCGCCCGCCTCGCCTTCGATCAGCAATGCGCCCTGGAGGGCAGCGACCTCGTCCTCGAAGGTTGGAACGTACGGGCCGCCGCACACTGGCATGTTCGCGGTGTTCTCCTCCGCGATTCCGTTGAGAAACATGAGATAGCCGAGGCTGGCCCCCATGTCGCCGGCGGATGACGTCGGATCGAATGCGATGTTCAGAGACGCACCCGCTTCTTTCGCTTCGGGAACGACCGGCGCGAGATGCGGCCTGATCGCATTGCCGAGCGCATCGAGAATCGCGCGGCGTGCTTCGAAGATCTCCCCGGAGTGCGGCGCGAACATCGTGAAACGCAGCTTCACGAAGTGTTTCGCGGCGCCGGTGATCCACACGTACGACACCGCGTGCCGTTCTCCGCGATCCAGCTCGAATGCCGCCTCGCGCGCGAGCGGCGCGTCCTCGGGCGGACTCAGGCGGGCGAGTTGCTCCGCGCCGAGCGCGGCATTCTTGTATGAGGGAGACTGCCGGACTATCTGCTTCGCTTCCTCGAACTGTTCGCAGACCGGGATCGAGTCGGCGCCGTCGGGAATGTCCGCGATGCCGGCGTCGTACACGTAGATGCTCAGCCGCGCGCCATCGGCATCGTAGTTGTAGCCCTTGCCGAGACGCGGATCGTCGAACGACGCCGGCTTGCCGACATAAACCAGCGGCCCCAATCTCGCCGGTAGTTCGAACGGGCCCGGTAGTAGTTTGACCGGTTCCTGGGCCTGGACGCCGGCTGCGCACAGGGACAATAGACAGACCAGCGGCTTGTTCATGCCCCAGTCTAACGCGCGGCGCGATGGAGCCGGTCTCCACCGCGCCGCGGAAACCCACCGGTTACTGCCGGGCGACCGCCGCCGCGGGCGGACGCGGCTCGGGCACGCGGTTCTTCACCGCCGGGATGGTCTGCAGGTACGCGAAGATCGCGGTGAGGTCCTCATCCGTGAAGTTGTTGTACACGGCGATCGGCATCGGCGGCAGCACCTGCCGGCCGCGGCCGAGATGACGACCGGTGCGGATCGTGTCGATGAACGTGCGCGCGGTCCACTTGCCGAGACCGGTCTCGCGATCGGGCGTCAGATTCGCCGTGAAGCTCACGCCCCAGGGACCGGCATACGCCGTGTTGGTCGCGCCGATGGCCACGATCCACGGGCCAGGCGGCAGTGCCGGCGCTTCGGGCATCTCGAACGACTCGGGATGTCCCGACAGCGCGCGGCTCATGTCCGGCGCCGGACCCTTGTCCGTCATGTGCCAGGGCGTGTGGCAGTCATGGCAGCCGGAGGTGTTCACGATGTACTTCCCGCGGGCCACGGGATCGTTGACGGCGGGCGCCTGCGGCGAATCGGCCGCGCGCACGAACGAGGCGGCGACGACCATGGCTAACAATACGAGCATCTTCAGCGACTTCACGACGAACTCCTCTCTGTCTACTTGGTGTGTCCGGACCCGGACGCGGGTCGCGGAAGGGTTTCTATCCAGCGCGCGATGAGGCTCAGCGCCTCGGCGTCGACGGCCTGCGTGCCGAGCGGCGGCATCTGCTGCAACGGGTCGCGCGATCCCATGCGCATCGCGAGCACGCTCGCATCGAGTCGGCCGGGCTCGACACGGTCGGCATCGCGCGGCGCGCCCTGCGCGCGGAACTGGCTGGGCACGTCGACGATGGAACGTTTCACCGCGTCGCGCGCGCCGGGCGGTGCGGCCACGCGCTGCGCGAGCGTCATCTCGAGCACCGCGAGCGGGCCTTCGTCGTTGTGACAGTTGCCGCAGTTGCCGTGCAGGTAACCGAGCGCGGCGCGTTCGGCCGGCGACTGCGCCTCGATGCGCGGAGGTCTGGCGATCAGCGCCACCGGGAGATTCTTGAGGACTCCGCGCGAAACGAGCCCATTGAGATCGACCGAGTTCGCGGCCTGCTCGGCATGCGGCGCGAGCGGATCGCGGTCCGGCGACAACTGCAGCGCGGAGAAACCGAGCACGGGTACGGGCGCGCCTTCATGACAGGCGCGGCAGTCATCCTGCGCCGGGATCGTGTAACGCCCGTTCGGGGCGCCCGCCGCCGCGAGATCGCGGATGCCGTCGGCGGGCGCGAGCACCGCGTCCTTGCCGTCCGCCGTCCATACATAGCTGCCGAAACGCCACTCGCCATCCATGCCGCGCTCGAGGTAACGCGTCTCGATGGCGCCGCCGTGGCTGAATTCCTTCCAGAGCTTCGTGCCGCGCGGGAAATCCCAGGCATCGGCCTGCGCGGCATCGATGCTCGTGCCGGGCGGCAGCCAGATCCAGCGGCGCTTGGTCGCGCCGTCCGACCACAGCGGGTATTGCGGGGAAAACGCCATGACGTCCGGGCGGACGTCGGTCAACGATCCCTCGACGAACAGGCCCGTGT
>JAEYUC010000105.1 GCA_023433705.1 Pseudomonadota bacterium | reverse complement strand
TCGCTCTCGGCGGCGTTGAGGGCGTCGAGGTCGAGGACCGTCTCCCACTCCGGTTCCGCGGTCGCGTAGGAGTCCCAGGTGGTGCGCCGCCACAGGCCGCGCGGGTGGTCCGCGTCGCGCCAGAAGTACGTGCTCGGCGCCACCTGCAGCACGCTGCAGATGGGCTCGACGCCGAGCTCGTCGCGGTTCGCGTCGATGAGCTCCACTACTTCTTGTGTTGGTGGTCGAGCTCCGCCCCGAAGAAACTCGCCGCCAGCTTCAAGATCTCGTTGGCCCGGCGAAGCTCGCGGTTCTCCTGTTCCAGCTCACGCAGCCGGGCGCTCTCGCTCGTGGTCACCCCCGGCGCGCGACCGTCGTCGATGTCGGCCTGACGCACCCACAGCCGCACCGACTCGGTCCCGTATCCCAGCTGGGACGCGACCCGCTGGACCGTCCCGTGGTCGGTGCCCAGCTCAGCCCGCAACGTCCGGACCATCCGCACCGCCGCGGCCTTCTCCTCCTCGGAATACCGACGCGTGGTCGGCTTCCCCTTCGACACCTCGTGGCATGGCTCCATCCTCGTTTCCAAGGTCAGGAACCTCCAACATCCCCAGGGCGATTCAAGTCAGGCCAGAAACTGCGGAAGTGGCACGAGTCAGGCCTGACGAGGCGGTCGCCTCGGTGCCGAGGGCGCATGATCGCACCATCCCGGTGTACGACCTGTCGGCCAGGTCGTCGTCGACTCCTACGCCGTCAACGCGGGGTAGGGAACCGCGCGCGAGCCGTCGCGGGTGCGATGCACAGCGCCCTCGGTGAGCCCGTCAACTCACGGACCAAACGGGCGACGGGCACGTGTCGGGAAGGCCGTCGCGGAGAGCGACTTCGCGAGAGACAGTCGCACCGTAGAACGCGATCCGATCACCTGGACGGTACCCCGTGTCGTCGCCCGTGATGAGGGCGCCGTCGGTCCATGTCACGGTGTCCGGGAGGCGGAGGCTGTACATAGTGCCGTCGTAGGTGGGATCTCCCACGTCGACCCGAACCATCAGGCAGCCTTCCTCGAGCACCAGGACGCCCAGCAACTCGGCTGCTCTCCCCTCGCCGAGGGGGTCCGCGGGGAACACGGCGAAGGGCCACTCGGACGTGTCCCGGGGCGTCGCTTCCGGTGAGCTCTGCGAGGTTGCGCAACCAGCGATGGCGGTCACCACGAGGAGCGCGGATGCGACGCCAATGCGCAAGGTTATCGTTCTTGGTGCGTGCCCACTCATGGGATCACCTCCGTAGAAGGGAAATCGGCGGGGTCCTGTGACAGGCGACGAGCGATCCTGAAGGTGCCATCGAATCGCCAGTCTTGGTCATCAGAACGAAGGGGGGGCCCCGGATCAACTCGTGTACAGAGCGAGCCCCAGCAGTCCGAGCGCCGTGTTAATCGGATTGACATAGATCCACCTGCTGGTGCCGGTCAGGCATTGGCCGTCGAACGGGCCACCCCCGCTCAGGATTCCGACGGCGGAAGGGCCGATGTAGACGGGACCTCCGCTGTCTCCCTTGCACATATGTCCGCTGCCGGTCGATACCCGAATGAACGTATTGTTACAGGGGCCTTCGGTCGGCCCGCATACGGTCGGGGCGTAGTTCAGCGAGGTGACAGTTCCGCAGTTGCTGGTAAGGCTCCGTGAACCCCAGTTGCACACCTGGCTGCCCGGAACGACTGTCGTCGTCCCGGCCTGCTGGTAAGCAGTCGTCTTCGCAACGTGGAACAGGGGTGCCACGGCCTGAGTCGCCGGATCTACACGGTGCCACTGCACGTCGACACTCGCGTTCCATCGTTCATCCACGAATGCGGTCTCACGCCACGATAGGTCGGACCACCACATGTAGTTCTGGGTTGGGCCACAGTGCCCAGCAGTGAGATAGCCGTGGGTGTTGGTCGAAGGATGATAGACGGTGAAGCCCGAAGTGCAGGAGCTCAAATGCCTTCCTCCACGATTGGCGGGAGCGGCCGGCCCGCCATCAAAGACAAACTCGTGCGGCACCGAGAGATCGGTCAAGAGACCCGTGATAGCGGGGACGGACCGCGCCGACTCCGCCGATGAGTCCGCCAAGGTGATGACGATCTGGTTGTTAGGCTCGTCGAGGTAGTGTCCGGTCGCTGAGGGAATTCTCGACCTGAGGCCACTCGAGGCGAGTCTGTCGAGTTCGTCGAGCAGTTCTGCTCGTGAGTAGGCCGCCCCGTATCGAACCTCACTTGACGAGCTGACTGAACCGAGCGCTTCGGTGACTCTGGAGTCCTCCGTATTTCCAGTCATGGACACGATAAGGACCGGGGCGGGTTGCCAATCGATCCACAGGCCGGCCAGCCGGGCGCCAGCAGCCTCTTCAACCTTCGGCGCGACCGCGTTGAGCCGTTCCTGTTCCAGCAGGTACTCGTGCATGGTGTCAACGGAGACCCCATGCTGCTCGGCTAGGGTGGCTGCGTCTCGCCGCAGCCCATCCAACTCGACGGTAATCTTGGCGACGGACGGCGCGTCCGGCAGGGGATTCACGTCCTGTTCGGAAGCGATCGCAATTCCCGTGAGACTCCCGGCCGCAAGTAGGGTCGTGATTGCGATGGCGGTTGCTCGGGGCGCGGGAAGGCCTCCGGGAAACCAAGGTCTCGTCGAGGGCATGTCATTTCTCCAGTCCCAAACGCGGTATCTGACCGGTTAATTACGATGTTGGCATGGATTGTGCCTGCCATGTCGGCCTTGTGATCGGGCCCGGGTCACGATCGCGTAACGTTCTGTTGGGGGTGCGGTGACTGCACGGCGGAGGGTCCGTGCTTCGCACGAGCGGGAGCGACCGGGGCCCCGGAGGGCCATGATGTCCCGGTGAGCACGCCCGACGCCGCCGACCTCGCCCGCCGTTGGTCCGAGCTGGTCGCCCTCATCGAGGAGCACCAGTTCGCCTACTACGTGCGCGACGCCCCGACGGTGTCCGACGG
>JAEYUC010000002.1 GCA_023433705.1 Pseudomonadota bacterium | reverse complement strand
TCCGCCAACTCCGCGATTTCTCACCCGGCACCAACCCGCGAGCGCGAGCAGCGCGAGGGTCAGCCACTCGAAGGCGCCGCCGCCGCTCTTTTCGCTGCTCGGCGGATTCGTCGCGGTGGCGGCCGCGGAGACGTCGACGGCGACGTCGCGCGCATCGTTCGCGGCGTTCGTGTCGTTGCTGGCCGCGATCCGCAGACCCGCCGTGTACCGGCCCGACGCGGTCGCGCGCACGTTGAGATTCACCGTCGTCGTCGTGTTCGCGGGCAGCGCGCTGAAGTCGCAGCGCAGTACCGTCGTGCCGCTGCACAACGCGTTCGCCGCGGAGACGTCGACCAGCGAGACCTGCGCCGGCAGCGTCACCTCGAGCCGTACGTCGTGGGCGACGTCGGCGCCGTTGAAGATCGTGATCGCCGGAAACGCCGCGATCTCGCCCACGGCGCCGTGCATTTCCGCGCCGACGCGCAGCTCCAGGTCGGTCACGCCGCGCAGCTGGGCGATGCCACGCACGACGTCATTGCCGGAAACGACGTCACCGGCCGCCGACACCGACACCGCGACGTCGCTCTCCTGGTTACCCTCGAGCGCGCGATACGTGACCCACACCTCGCCGCTCCAGAACGCCGGCAGCTGCGTGAATTCGCACACACCGCCGATGAATTCGTCCACGTAGCACTCCCCGGCGCTCGCGCGGATCGCATCCACGCGCAGTCCGGGTAGATAGTGTGGCGCGACGAAGCGCGCGCCCGCGAGATCGCGCCGGTCCACCGTCAGGCCGAACGTCTTCTCGCGCGTCTGTCCGACCAGCAAGCCCGGCAGGTCGGCATTACCCACGACCGCGATGTCGTTGAAGGGCCGCACGAGGATGGCGCGCTCGAGCGAATCGTTCTCGGGCGCCGAATCCCCTGGCGTCGTCAGCGTGAAACGGACGTCGTAGTTGCCGGGTTCCGCGAACTCCGCCTCGTAGTCGACGTACAGCGTCGTATTGCGCGACACCGTGGGCAGGCTGCAGCGCGCGAGCTGCGCGGAGACCAGCTGGCAGATCGTGCCGTGCAGGATGCTCGCCGAACGCAGCACGCCCGCCGGATGCAGCTCGATGTCGAGCGTCGCGCCGGTCGCGTCGTTGCGCCCCGTGGAGCGCAGCGAAACCTGGCCGCCGAACTTCTCGTCCTCGACGCCGGTACCGCCCGATGCCATCACGATGCCGAAGTCGACGAGATGGTCGACGCGCAGTTGCGCGGTCGCGTAGTTGTTGGTGCCGTAGCCGTCGCCGGGCGCTTCCGCGCTCGCGCTGATGCTGGTGGTCAGAGGCACCGCGGCGTGGCCCTTCAGCTTGATCAGCCGCGAGGCGCCCGGCGCGATCGCACCCAGCTCGCAGCGGTACATCGACGCGTCGTGTTTCCCGCACAAGGCGCCGCCGATGGAATCCACGACGAGATCGGCCGAGGGGATCGAGATCCACACCGTAACGTCGCCTGTGGGCAGCGGGCCACGCGAGCGCACGGTGAACGGTAGTTCGTATGCGGCGCCGACCGCGAGATCGATGTTCGAGGCGCCCGCGACGATTTCGACGTCGCGCTCCGCCTGCACCCAGCCGCCCGCGCTCGCGGCATTGTTCGTGAGGTCGGCGTCGCCGATGGCGCCCACGTTGCCCGAGGCGTACAACACACCCGGCGCCGTCGTGGTCGTCTCGACCGTGAGGCGGCGCGTGGCGCCCGCCGGCAATACCGCGAGCGAGCAGCTCACCGAGTAGGCCTGGATCGTGCAGGTGCCGCCCGGCAGCGACGCCGCGGTCACGACCTGGTTCAGGTTGAGCGACACGTTGACGTTGTTGACCGACTGCGCGCGCAGGCTGCTGATGTCCGCGTACACCGCGAGCGGTGCGCCGAGGATGACCTCGGACGCGCTCGCCGACATGGTGAGCGAGACGTCGATGCCGGAACGCACCGAGACCGCGAGCCCCGCGGCATCATTGGAGCTCACCGGATCGCCGCTCGCGCTCACGCGCGCCTGCACGCCGAATTCGGCGGCGGAAGTACTGCGCGCGTTGACCTCCACGCGCGGGCGCTCGCCCGCCGCGACGATGCCGAGCTCGCAGGTCGCGGTCAGACCCGCGACCGAGCAGCTGCCGGCCGAGCTGGACGCCGATTCGATCGAGAGAACCCCGATCGCCGGCAGCGTCACGGTCACGACGACATCCGTGGCATCCCGGGTTCCATTCGAGCTGACTTCGAACGGCAGCGTGAACACGAGGCCGCCTTCGCTCGCGACGTCGGGCACCGCGGCCACGATGCCCGCGTCGGCGTAGTCCGCCTGCGTGACGCAACTCGCGCGCGCCAGCGCGAGATTCATCGCGTCGACGCTGCACTGGGAGAACTTCGTGAAACCGCTGACCGAGGGCGCCATGATGTAGCCGCCGCCGACGCCGGCGCAGCTCGTGCCGGCTTCGCCGTCGTGCGGCGCGCCGAAGTTGTGACCGAGCTCGTGCGCCATGATCAGCGCCGAGATCGTCGTGCCGAAACCCTGCTCGCTGATCGACACGCCGCGCTTCGTCTCGCACACCGATCCGACGTACGCGATGCCGGCCGTCGAGCCTTCGAGATCCCGGCCCGTGATCAGGTGCGCGACACCGCGGGCGCGCACGGCCGCGGTCGCGGCGCGATAGTCGCCGAGCTGCTCGAGCAGCTTCTTGCCGTTCGAGGTCGTGAACGGATCGGCGCCGGCCGGAACCAGGCGCACGTCGGTGGCCAGCACCAGGAGATCAAGCTGCTCGCTGAAGATGCCTTCGACGATGTTGAGCCGCGCGAGCATCGCGGCCGTCGGGTCATCCGGCTCCGCGGCCTGGAACGCCGTATCGCCGATCAGCGAGATGTCGATCTGGCGCGAAAGGGTCGCCTTCGATGCCTTGAGCTCGGAGAGCAGGCCCTTGTACTGGTCGAGTCCGTTCGGGGACGCGGCCGCGCTGGCGGCTTCACCGTTGCCGCAGAAGTCGCGCGGCAGCGCATCGCGCAGGTCGGAGAGCCGATAGACGACGGGTTGATCGGGCGCCGCGTCGAGCGGATTCGACAGCAAGCCGGCCACGCGTTTGTACGTCGTGACCGTGAACAGCTCCTGTCCGTCCCAGATCGCGCCTTCGACGCCGGCGGGGGTTTCGGTCAACCGCACCCAGGAACCGGGCGACCCGGCGAGGGCGCCGCGCAACAGGCGATAACCCGAAAGTTCGCGCTTGCGCTGAGTATCGAGCTTTTGCAGTACCCGGCCGTTGTCGCTGAGCGTCAGCGCGAACCGGCGGCCGTAGGCCTCGAAGCTCGCGTGGTCGGCCGCGATCTCGAGTCCGACGGGTTCGACATATTGAATCGCCGGAGTCCGAGCGCCGGCCACCGCCACGCAGGCAATGCCGAAGAAACCCAGTACCAGCTGGTTGCAAATCCCGCGCACCCTGTGAACCCTTCTCGCCTTCTTGGCGAAGTTCTTGTGCGCGTGACCTTATCCCGGCCCCGGAAATCGCAGGGCCGGATGCAACGTGGTTATTCCCGAATCAGTGACGCAGCACGCACCTCATCCGGGCGCGACATAAGCCGGGCTTGAAAGGCCGCGATGCGCCGCTCGAAGCGCCCTTCGCGTTCCGTGAACGCGATGCTTTTCCGATCGAACCGTGCGCCGGACTCAGGCGGACGCGCGTCCGGCGATACCGATCACGAGCGTCACCCACATCGCCGCCAGCGTGGCCCACGAGAGGAAATAGGCACGGATGCGCCAGCGCAATTTGTTCGGCCCGAGGTGGATCGCGGTGTGCGCTATGCGCGTCGCAACATACGTCCACGCGAGCACGACCATGACGAGGCCGGTGACCCCCGTGACCATCGCGGCGAGGCACACGACGTAGAAGAGTGTCGGCGCTTCGAACAGGTTGGAGAAATTTCGCGAGACCTTTTGCGTTGCGGCGGGCTCGGTCGATCCCTGGAACAGCCGGTAGAAGTTGGCGTCGATCAGCCCCGCCCTGACCGCGCCGACCCGGGCCCGGAACATCCTCACCAGGACGAAAATGGTGAGCAGGACCATGGCGGACATCGGATAAACCAGGCTGGGTTCGGACATCTGCGTCTCCAGGAATTCGGGAAAGTTCGCGCCAGAGAGGCCTATGATAGGTCCACCCCTGAAGCAATCGGTATCACATTGTTCAAGGGGAATTGGTCATGAGAAGGAGTTTGGAATACGGGTTCGTCGTGACTGCGTGCGCGCTGCTCGGCGCAAGTAGTTTGACTGCGGGTGAAGGCGGGCGAGGTCCGACGAAGTTCTCGGTGCGCGCCGCGCTCGAAGGCTTCCAGGAAGTGCCCGCGCTTTCGACCGTCGCGAAGGGCCGTTTCAAGGCGGATATAGACACCAAGGCGATGACGATCACCTGGAAGCTGGACTACAGCGGCCTGGAAGGTGACGTCACGCAATCGCACGTGCATTTCGGGCAGACGAGCGTTAACGGCGGCATCAGCTTCTTCCTGTGCAGCAATCTCGGGAACGGTCCCGCCGGAACGCAACCCTGCCCGCAGGGATCGGGCGAGCTATCGGGCGTGATCACGCCCGACCTGGTCGTCGGACCGGGAGCCGCGCCGCCCGCGGCGCCGGGACAGGGGATCGAGCCGGGGGCGTTCGACGAGATCGCCCAGGCGATCCTGAAGGGGGTGGCGTATGCGAACGTCCATTCGACCAAGTGGCCGGGGGGCGAGATTCGCGGCCAGCTGACCTATTGAGGGACGAAGGCGGCCCGGCCCGTGCCCCAGGAGGGGGCGGGCCGGGGCTCCGATCCTCGATTCCGCATTAAGTATTCGCTTCGGACCCGGGTTTCCTGTACCGTGCCCCCGGGCTTGCTGATTCTTCGTTGATGCGGACCCGTATTCCCGGGCGCCGAACCCTCAAAGTATTCCGCGAACCAGCTCGACAGGGCTCATCCTGTCACCGTGTCTATTTTTTCTGTGAGTTGTTCTGTGACGAAACTTTACGTTGGAAATCTGCCTTTCTCCGCCACTGAAGACCAGGTGCGCGCCCTTTTCGCTACCCATGGCACCGTCGACAAGGTGTCTCTCGTGAACGATCGCGAAACCGGCCGCCCGCGCGGCTTCGGTTTCGTCGAAATGCCGAATGCCGATGCCACCCGCGCCATGCAGGCGCTCGATGGCAAGGACTTCGGCGGTCGTCCGCTGAAGGTCAATGAAGCCCAGGAGCGCGATCGTGGCGCCCCGCGTGGCAACTTCGGCGGAGGCGGCGGTCGCCGCTTCTGATCACATCGAAGTAGTTAGTTTGGACGGCGCCTTCGGGCGCCGTCTTTTTTGGTGCCAGGCACCGTCTTATCGTCCTACTCCAGCACCAGTGTCGTCACGCTGTTGGCGGGCATCGTGTACTGGAACGCGTTGGTCAGCGTGATCTCGATGTCCGCGGCGCGCTGGGGCGACGAACTCGCGCTCGTGAGCTGGTAGACCCGCGCCGTGCGGAACGGCAGGCTGTGCGAGATCGCGATGCCCGCGGTCGTCGCGGTATCGTTCTTGTTGATGGCCACGATCACCATGCGCTCGGGATCGATGCCATTCACGCTGGCGTAGACCGACGCCGCCGCGACGTCGCTGTTCGTGGCGCGGATGCCCTTGTCGCCGAAACTGCCGTTTGCCCCGTCGTAGTTTCGGTACATCTCGAACGCGCCGTATATGAACGCGTTGTTCTCCGTCAAGCGCCACAGATTCGCGGCGAACACTCCTTCGCGACCGAAGATGCCGAGCACGTCCGCCTGCGCGATCGCCCCCGAGATGTGATTCGCGCCGCCGTAGTTGTACTCGGTGATCGCGAGCGCCGTTCCGTCGTAGTGCAATCCGATCTTTTCCTTGAGCCGCGGCAACAGGCGGATCGGACCGTTGGTGCTGTACTGCGTGATCCAGCTCGTCTCCGTGTAGCTCGGATCCCAGAGGCTGCGCGGCGCCTGCTTGCGCGCGGCGGCCACGGCCGCGGACGTGTCCTCGCCCGTGATGCGCACGCCGCCGCCCTGCGCTTCCGGGTACCAGTGCACGTCGAGCACATCCAGCAGGCGCCGGCCCGCGTCGAGATGAGCGTGGGACATCGCGTCCAGGTAGAAGTCGAGGAAGTCGCGATTCCCGTGATCGGCCGCGTCCTGCAACCGGATCATGCCCTGCCAGCCGTAATTCACCGGGCCGAAGATCTTCACGCTGCCGTTCACGTTCTTCGCGGCGGTTGCGTAGTCGACGCTTCGCTGCACGATCTCCGCGTAGGTGACGTTCACACCTTCCTGCTCGCCGGGTGGATTCGTCGCATCACCTCGCAGGCGCGCGTGTGTCGTGTGCCAGAGGTCCGGTTCGTTGTCGAGGCTGATGAAGATCGGCGTGTTCGAGTCGCTGAACGCGTCCGGATACGTGTGGTCCAGGAAGTTGATGTACTCGTCCTGGTAGACGAATGCATCCGTGGTGTCGGGCGCGAGCGAAAAGGCGCCTGGTTTGCTCGGCAGGCTCTGGTGGAAGCGCACGGACAAGTAGTTGGGCGTCTGGTTGACGTCGCCGCCGCCGAGCTTGTCGGCCGCGACGTAGCCGATCGTCGGCATCGTCACGATGATGCCGGCGCCCGCGTTGCGCGCCGCAACGATGCCGGGACCCACCGCGCCATTCGGCGTAGTGCCGCCGCCCAGGAAGTCGTCGTTCTGGTTGAGCCAGTCGCTGCCCGCGTTGCTCGCGTTGGTTTCCCAGTTGTACGCGGTCATGCGGTTGCCCCCGGAGCGCGAGAGTGTGAGGTTTGCGGGCCGTTGCGTCGGGTCCCAGCCGTTCATGCCATAAATGAACCGCGAGATCGGCCGCGGATCCTGCGTGCTGTCGATCGCGAAGGTCACCGCGCTCGCGGGCGGAGTCGACGGCGGAATGACGCCGCCGGCCGTGGTGATCCAGAAGGTGTCGCTGACGGCTTCGGTCGCATCGGTCGCCGTGAACCGGAGTCGATGACCGGCGCCAGCCGCGCTCACGGTGAGATCCGTGAAGATGGCGCGGCCGGCGACGACGGTGACCGAAGTCGTTCCGCCGAGCGTAGCCCCGGCGGCCCCGGTTCCGGGCACGAGCGACGCGGTGACCACGGTCTCCCGGTCGGTCGTGTCGAGCGCGCCGTTCACGCGCACCTGAACATCGGGCAAGGGCAGGAGCTGCCCGTTGATCGACGCGGACACCGGCTGTGTCGCGATGAAGAGCGCGCGTGCGGACGGCGCGGTGATGTCGAACGTGTTGCTCGTCACCTCCGTCACGCCGTTGGCCGTGAAACGCAGCTGATAGTTAGTCCCGGCCCGGTCGATCGCGAGGTTCGTGAAGGTGGCGACCCCGGCGACCGCGGTGGCCGTCGTGGTGCCGGTGAGCACCGCACCGGCGGCGCCACTGCCCGGAACGATGGCTACCGTCACGACGGTGGTGTTGTCGGTCGTGGCGGTCGCGCCGTCGCTGCGGACGTGAATGACCGGCTGCGTGGCCAGTGCCGCCGTGGCAGCCGCGCCTCCGGGCTGCGTGGCCACGGCGAGCGTGCGTACAGCCGCGGATGGCGGCGGCGGTGGCGGGGGCGTCGATCCGCCACTTCCGTCGCCTCCTCCACCACCACATGAGACGAGCAGCACCAAATACGCGGCGAGTGCCGCGCGCAAGAACTTCGACATTATGTTCGCCCCCCTGGAACCTGCGGCTTCAACCTTAACCGCGCAGGCGCGTCGGGAACAATGTGTCCGTTTTCGGCGAACCGATTTTCACCGGATCGGTGCCTGACACCACCGAACACCGGTAAAACCAAGTCTCAACGATAGCCGCGGGCCTGCAGGGTGAAGAGCTTCGAGTAGATGCCATCCTGCTTCATGAGCGACTCGTGGTTGCCGCGCTCGACGATGTGACCCTGGTCGAGCACGACGATCTGGTCGGCCATGCGCACGGTGCTGAAGCGGTGCGAGATCACGATCGCGATGCGCTTGCCCATGAGCGAGCGGAAGTGCTCGAACACCTCGGCCTCGGCCGCGGCATCCATCGCCGCGGTGGGTTCGTCGAGCACGAGGATGTCGGCGTCGTGGCGCATGAACGCGCGCGACAGCGCGATCTTCTGCCACTGCCCGCCCGAGAGCTCGCGGCCGTCCTTGAACCACTTGCCGAGCTGCGTTTCGTACTGCTTCGGCATTTCGTCGATGAACGTCGCCGCGCGTCCCTGCTTGGCGGCATCCATCCAGCGCTCGCGGTCCTCGAACGCGCGCACGTCGCCGGCGCCGACGTTTTCGCCCACGAGCAGCTGGTACCGCACGAAATCCTGGAAGATGACGCCGACGCGCCGGCGCAGCACCTGCGCGTCCCATTCCTGCAGGTCTCGCCCGTCGAGCAACACGCGTCCCGACGTCGGCTTGTACAACCGGGTGAGTAGTTTGATGAGCGTCGTCTTGCCCGAGCCGTTTTCGCCGACGAGCGCCAGACTCTGGCCGCGCTTTATCTGCAGGTTGATGCCGGTCACCGCGATGCGCGACGAGCCTGGATATCGGAACTCGACGTCCTCGAACTGCACGCCCGCGTCCGGATCCGGTCCGCTCACCGCGGTACCGGTCGACGGCTCGACCGGCTGTTCGAGGTACTCGTAAAGCGTCGATAGATAGAGGTTGTCCTCGTACATGCCGCCGATCGCACCCAGGCTCGCGGTCACGGCCGCCTGGCCCTGCCTGAACAGCATGAGGTACATCGTCATCTCGCCGAGCGTGATCGTGCCCTGCACCGCGGCGATCGCGACCCAGGCGTATGCGCCGTACAGCGCGCAGATGCTGACGAGACTCAGCGTGAATCCCCAGCTCTCGCGCCGGATCGTGAGATTGCGGTCCTTCTGGTACAGGCCCTCGTAGATCGCCTTGTATCGCCCGAGGAACAGGTGCCCGAGGTCGAACAGCTTGACCTCCTTCGCGTGATCCTCGCGCGCCAGCGCCGTCTCGAGATACGACTGCATGCGCGTCTCGGGCGCGCGCCATCGGAACAGCCGGAACGCGTCACCGGAGAACTTGGTTTCCGCGAAGAACGCCGGCAATCCGCCGAGCAGCAGCATGATCACGGCGATCGGCGAGAAATGCGCCAGCAGCACCGAGAAACTCACGATCGCGATCGCGTTCTGCAGCAACCCCGACGTGCGCATCACGAGCGACAGCGGCCGGCTCGACGCCTCGCGCCGCGCCCGCGTCAGCTTGTCGTAGAACTCCGAGTCCTCGAAGTGCGTGAGCTCGAGCGACAACGCCTTCTCGAGGATCATCACGTTCACGCGGTGCGAGAGCTTCGCCTTGAGCAGCGACTGGCACAGCGTGATGCCTCGGTGGCTCGCGGTAATGGCGACCAGGATCAGCGCTTCGATCACGACCCACATGACCACCGTCGAATAGTCCGCCCCCGCGGGCGTGTTGCGGGCGGCGGCCGCGGCCAGCACGCTGTCGACGATCCTCGCACCGACCCAGGCGACGGCCGAGGGCAGGACACCCGCCAACAGCGTGACGAACGCGAGCAGGAAGGAGAGTTTGCGGCTGGTGGTCCACACCAGCTCGAGCGCGCGCTTGCTGTATTTGAAGACGCCGAAGAACTGCCGCGGGGAGTTCAGGGCTTCCCCATGAATGTCGGGGGCTTTGGCGATGCGAGGCTTGGCACTCATGTGAGCGCCCTAGCCTAACGTGAAACCGGGATCGAGGTGAGTCAGCGTCCGGCGACAGATGGCGGTGGGAAAGCGGCCCCGGCGGAGGGCACCGGACTCCCGGAGGGGAGACGGTAGTGCCCGATGATGGTGTACCGGAACAGGATGTCCTCCTCGCGCGTCCCGGCACCGATGTTGTGAATGACGAGCGGTACGCCGTCCGACTTCAGGTCGCTCACGATTCCGATGTGCAGGATGCCGCGGCCGAGGTCCCACGCGACCACGTCGCCCGGTAGATAGTCCGCCGCCATGCGCGCGATCGGGCGCGAATACCCACCGCGTTCGAACCAGGTCATGAGGTTCGGCACGCGGCGGTGATCGATGTTGGAGTCGGGTTTCGAGAGGCGCCAGCTCGACGGATGCGGGTAGGCATTCCAGTTCGCGGCCAGGTCCTCGTGCACGCGGCGCTGCAGGTCGATGGAGCGGGCACTGCGCAGCGCGCGCACGACGACGTCGGTGCACACACCGCGCTCGGGCGGCACGTCTCCACCCGGATAGGCAAGCTTGCGGTAGGCCGGGTCGTAGTGAACCGTCAGACCGACCTGGGCGCGCGCGGCCGCGGCGATGTCGGGGCTGCTCGCCCAGGCGCTGCCGGCCGCCAGCAATATGCAGATCCGGGCGGCATCGACGGCGGCGCGTTGAAGCAAATCTAACTCCACCGCAAGAATCTATCAGGGATCTAGCCCTTCCGAGTGATTGAGTCGGACGGTGCGGATCGTTAACGTAGCGACCCCATGTCGGTCCTGACCATATCGGGTCTGTCCAAGACCTATGCGACGGGTTTCAACGCCCTGAAGAACGTCAATCTCGAGATCCGCCGCGGCGAGATCTTCGCGCTGCTGGGGCCCAACGGCGCCGGCAAGACGACGCTCATCAACATCACCTGCGGCATCGTGACGCCCTCGTCCGGCACGATCACCGCCGACGGCCACGACATCGTCCGGGACTTCCGCGCGGCGCGCACGAAAATCGGTCTCGTGCCGCAGGAGCTCGCGACCGACATGTTCGAGACGGTGTGGAACACCACGCAGTACAGCCGCGGGCTGTTCGGCAAACCGCGCGATCCGGCCGTCATCGAAAAGGTGCTGCGCGACCTTTCGCTGTGGGACAAGAAGGACGCGAAGATCATGACGCTCTCGGGCGGCATGAAACGCCGCGTGATGATCGCGAAGGCGCTGTCGCACGAGCCGACCATCCTGTTCCTCGACGAACCCACGGCGGGTGTCGACGTCGAACTGCGCCGCGACATGTGGCAGATGGTGCGCGGCCTGCGCGAGCGCGGCGTCACCATCATCCTCACCACGCACTACATCGAGGAAGCCGAGGAGATGGCCGACCGCATCGGGGTCATCAACAAGGGCGAACTCGTCGTCGTCGAGGAAAAGCACGCGTTGATGCGCAAGCTGGGCAAGAAGCAGCTCACGCTGCACCTGCAGAGCGCGCTGCCCGCGATCCCACCGGCCCTCGCCGGCTTGCCGCTCGAACTCGTCAAGGACGGCACGGAGCTGCTCTACACGTTCGACACGCAGGCCGCGGAGACCGGCATCGCGTCGCTGCTGCGCAGGCTCAACGAACAGGGCATCGAATTCAAGGACCTGCACACCGCGGAGAGTTCTCTCGAAGACATCTTCGTGAGCCTCGTGAGGGCTCGGCAATGAACCTGCACGCCATCCGGGCCATCTACCACTTCGAGATGTCGCGCACGTTCAGGACCGTGTTCCAGAGCATCGCGACGCCCGTCATCACGACCTCGCTGTACTTCGTGGTCTTCGGATCCGCGATCGGCTCGCGCATGGTGAGCATCGACGGCGTGTCGTACGGCGCGTTCATCGTGCCCGGACTCATCATGCTCACGGTGCTGACCGAGAGCCTCAACAACTCCTCGTTCGCCATCTACATGCCCAAGTTCTCGGGCACCATCTACGAGCTGCTGTCCGCGCCCGTGTCGGTGCTCGAAGTGCTGGCCGGCTACGTGGGCGCGGCGGCGACGAAGTCGGTGATGCTCGGCACCATCATCCTGGCTACCGCGCGCCTGTTCGTGCCGTTCGAGATCCAGCACCCGTTCATCATGCTGGGCTTCCTGATCCTGACGTCGGTGACGTTCAGCCTGCTCGGCTTCGCGATCGGCATCTGGGCGGATAGTTGGGAGAAGACCAGCATCGTGCCGACCATGATCGTCACGCCGCTCACGTTCCTCGGCGGCAGTTTCTACTCGATCTCGATGCTGCCGCCGCTCTGGCAGCAGGTCACGTTGTTCAACCCCGTCGTCTACCTGGTGAACGGCTTCCGCTGGAGCTTCTTCGGCCAGGCGGACGTGAACGTGTGGCTGAGCTTCGGCATCACCGTCGGCTTCCTGGCGATCTGCCTCGGCATCATCGTCTGGATGTTCCGGACAGGTTACAAGCTGAAGAACTAGCTAGAGCGCGTTCAGAGCGGCAGCCACTTCCGGAATTCCTTCGACGCCACGAATTTCTCGAAGGTCGGATCTTCGGTGAATATTTCGCGCGTGAACTTGAGGTCGAAGCGGCTTTCCATGTCGCGATAGGCCGCGACGGCGTCGGAGTGACGCCCCAGCCCGACGAGCACGGAGGCACGCGTGTCGTATCCCTGCAGGCGGTCGGGCTCGAGCGCGATCGATTCGTCCGCGTGTTTGAGCGCATTCGCGAGGTCGCCCGAGGCGAAATGCAGCGCCGCCCGCAGCACGGTCGTGACGCCGTCCCGGCCGACGCGTTTTTCGATGATGTCGATCGACGAAAGCGCCTTCGGGTAGTCCTTCACATTGAAATAGTGATCGATCAGCATGAATGCCGTCGCGGGATCGTCGGAATACTTCTGCGCGATCGTGGCGAGCGTGCGGTCGTACTCCTCGCGCATCCCGCCGAGCGACGCGGCCTGCGAACGCATGGTCAGCATGATGCGCGCATTGGCGATCTGCTCGGGAAGCTGGTGGAACTGCTCCACCGCTTCGGCGTATTTACCCGTGCGGTTGAGTTCGCCGATTCGGCGCAGCCTCACCATGTGCTCCTCGTCGACACTCTTGATGTCGAGAAGACGGCCCAGGAGACCCGCGTCGCGGGTCGTGAAAAGCTGCCCGATGCCGCCCAACGTGACGGATATGAGCTGGCCCGACGAAAGCTGGAACCAGTCGACGATCCTCGGGCGCCCCGAGCTCGCGTCGACCACGTATTCGAGATAGTCGCAGCCGTTGGCGCCGAGGTCGAACCGGACCAGCGCACGCACCGGTCGGGAATCTGTCAGGCGCATGAACCGGGCCGACCCCTGGCTGGTTTCGAGCGTCCTGAACAGACCCTCCATCAGGCGCGCGCCGCCGACCGATTCGACGCCGCGCACATAGGCATCCTGATCGGCCTTGCCGAGCTCGAGGACCCGGGCGGCACGGGTTGCCAGCGACCTCAGGTCGATCAGGTCGGCCACGGCGCCTTTGTCGCGCTCGTTCAGCGCCCGAGCGATCGACTCGCCCACCTCCTGCACGGCCTGCCGGTCGACCGGCGCGATCACCTGGGATTGAACAGTCGACGCGAAAAGCAGCGCCGCGAGCCACAAGAGTTTCTTCATGCGGCATTTATGGCAGAGCCACGGCGGCAGTGCCCGGTACCGGCGCACAAAAAAACCGGCCCCGCGCCACAAGGCGGGGCCGGTTTCTGGCTCAACTGGGTCGGCGGCTAACTAAGTTATGCCACGCCAACCCTTACCGGTACCTTTCAGGTGCGGCGCCCGCCCACGACGAGCAGCCCG
Source organism: Pseudomonadota bacterium (assembly GCA_023433705.1). Taxonomy (GTDB): domain Bacteria; phylum Pseudomonadota; class Gammaproteobacteria; order Steroidobacterales; family Steroidobacteraceae; genus CADEED01. Next base: position 9,126 of record JAEYUC010000002.1, on the reverse strand, counting down.
GCGCCGATCACGATCGCGCCGATTCCCGCCCACACGGGGACGTTCACCGTTTCCTTGTCCTTGATCGACATTTCGATGGGTCCGATCTTCGCGTCGTGCGTTTCCTTGGTGTACGTGAACTTGCCGTAAACCAGGCCGAGAATGCCGGCGACGATCAGGACGATTGCGATGATTTTGCTGCCGCTCATGTCGATCCCTCGAGAATGCGTGGAAATGTTGCCGCAGCCTCGCGAGGGCGACCATCGAACCGGTTCGCCTCGCGAAGTGAGACGGCTCCTACATTCTCGATCGACGTGGCTCGCAAAGCCAGTCGAACAGGCGTTCACGCACCGTGCGGTCGGAAAAGTAGTTGTGGTGGTGCACGTTCTCGCCAGAGATACGCAGCGAGTCCGCGACTTCGGGTCCGGGGCGATGGCAGTCCTCGCTCGCAACCACGAGGTCGTTGGGGGATTCCCGGGCGCCCTCCGAATCGCTCTCCGTCTCCGGTCGGTAGTCTGCGCCGATCGTGTACCAGCTCACCGCCGATTCCAGCTTGCCGACGTCGGCGAGCGGCGAGCCGTCCGGAAGCACTTCGTCGATGCCGGGCAGTCCCGGCTCCGCGCGGAGCGCGACGCTGCGCATCATCGCGAGCGCACCTTCCAGGGTCAGGAACGAATACCGCGCGGGTATCGAAGTCAGCGGCGCGACATGAGCGTTGAGCCACGAGAGCGGCTCGCGCGCGAGCGGCGTGCCGTTGTTCGGAGTGCCGACCTGGCAGACGCGCCGCACCGGCAGGCGGCCGTCGGCAACCAGCACGCGCGCCAGCAGACCTCCGCGACCGTGGCCGACGATGTCGACCGGTTGCGTGCGGACCGGCAGCTGCGCAAGCAGCCAGCCGAGATTCTCCGAGATGCTCGCCGCGAGCGTCGGATGAGCGAAAGCGATCACGCGACCGTCATAACGCTCGACGATCCGCCCGAACGACGGATCCTCGAACCATGCGCCGAACGCGGATTCGGGCGTGCCGAACGTGCCGTGCAGCAGCAACAGCAGCGGCCCGTCGTCGAGCTCGGACCACGCCGGCATCGAGCGCCGTCCGCCCGAACCGACGGTGGTCACGTAGTTAGGTCGGCGGAATCGCTCCCACTGCGCGGTCGACTCCAGCGCGCCGGCATCCAGCACCGGGTTGCCGGGCCACATCAACAGGCGCAGTGCGCGATGCGCCGTGCCGCCGGCCGGGATCGCGAGCGGGAAGATGGCCTCATCCGCGGTCCCGGGAAGCGGCAGCACGAATCCGGAGCGGCCCTGCGCATCCGTCTGCAGCAGCGCGTACGCGATATTCGGGCGGCGCGGCACGATGAGCTGCGGATGTGTGAACGCCGCGCTGCGCGTGCGCAGCCGCGCGTCGTCCTGTGCGACGGCTTCTATCTGCAGCTCGAGTCGTGATGCCAGTACGACATCGGCGCCGGCCGCGGCCAGCGCGATCGGCAGCGGATCCATGTCGTCGTTCGCGGGATCTCCCGCGAGGCGCGACATCTCGCCGCGGAAACCCGCGGCGCGCAGCGTGATGCCGGTGCCGGGCAACGGTTCGCGCGCGCGCGAGCCGAGGATGGGGATCGAGAGTGTCACGGAGCGAGGCTAGCCCGGTGGGCTCCGCGCCCGTAGTAAGACCAATGGCCGATGTGAGAATCCGGGGATCCGGAGCGCCCTTTTAGTCTTGCGTGCCGGGCGCCGAGCCGGTATTCGGCGGACGGATGCCGCCCGCGGGGGGACGGATCGACGGTTCCGGGATCGGCGTGGAAGGCTGCGGAGTGGGAAGCGACTTCCGAGGCAGCGGAGTCGAAGTCGGTCCGGGCACCGCGACGCCGCCCGACGGCTGCGGAGGTGACGACTGCGGAGGCGGCTGCGGAACGGGTTGCGGCACGCTTTCGGACCCGGGCTGCGCGGGCGTCGCGGGCTGGGCCACCGGCAGCGTCGAGTTCACGAACACCCGCAAATTGTCGACGTCGGAGGTCACCAGGCCCACGCCGAAAATCGCGCGGCCGCGCGGGCTCGTTACGAGCACGTTCGCGCCTTCCCCGATGGCCACGTCGAAGTGATCGGACCGCAGTTGAGAGTTCATGGCGCGACGGATCGAGCGCGCCACGTCTTGGTCGGTGGACCCCGAGAGCACCGGGACGGTTACCTCCACCGGGTCCGAGCCGTCCGGCGGGATGACACGCAGCACGATGTCACCGCTCGACGACGCGATTCCGCTGGGGCGGATGTTCCAGGCTTCGGCGAGAGGCGGGTCGCTCTGCCCTTGCGTCCACGGCGCCGCCAGACCTAACAAACTTGCGCAGACCAGCGTACGAATGTCCATGTTCGATCTCCGGACGTCACCTCCGGGCCGATGCGCCCCGGCGGATTCCGGGGCGCGCCTGCGTCGGGTCTATTCGCCTTCGATCTTCACGCTCACGTTCTGCACGGTCGAGTCCACGAGCTCGAGCGCGAAATCGGGTTGCCCCTCCTTCTTCTTGATCGTGATGTCGTTGCCGCCCGCCTCGATCGTGTATCGATCGGGGCTCAGCTTGGCCGCGAGCGCATCGCGCACGTCTTTCACGACCTTGCCTTCGTCGCGTCCGGGCGTGACGTTCACCGTGATGTCGGTGGGCTCGCCCTGCCGCGGCGTGACGCGGAAGACCATGTCGCCGGCCTTCACCGGCTGTCCTTCGAGCTCGATGTTCCACTTGTTGTAAACGAGATTCGACTGGCCGACCGCAGCGGCCGCCAGCAACATCGACGCAAGGAATCCAAAACCAATCGCGCGTGAGTGTTTCATCACTGCCCTCATTTGCCTGCCAGTTGCGCGCATGTTGCGCCGCTCGCCGAATCGCGGGTGCCGGAATGGGCGGGCGAAGAACGTCAGACTTGCGTACTTCGGATGTGGGGCTGGGCTTGGCGCGCGTGTCAGCGCGGCAGTGGCGCCCTGAAAGCACCCTGGCAAAAACAAGGCAGCCTTTCAGCTGCCTTGCGTGAATCGCGCACCGCGCTTCCCTTCAGGGTGGGCGGCGGGTCGACCCGCCGGCGGCGCGCGTAACCGGATTTCCGTTCCTTCTAACTACTCAACCGCACTTCGAATCGCCGCAGTTCAGGCAGGTCATGCAACCGTCCATCATGACGACCGCCGCGGTGCTGCACTTGGCGCATAGCTGCGCGCCGTCCGGGAAGTGCGACTTCGCGAACGCATCGGTCTGCCGGGTGCGCTCCTCGAATTCCGCCTTCTTCTCGGCGATCAGCTTCTGCGCATGTTCATCGAGTTCCTGCTTCTTGAGCAGGCCGATCATCTGCAGGTGCTTCTCGATGACGTAGCCGAGTTCGGCGATGATCGATGGCATGAACTTGCCGCCGGCCTGCCAGTAGCCGCCGCGCGGGTCGAACACCGCCTTGAGCTCGTCGACCAGGAACGTCACGTCGCCGCCCTTGCGAAACACCGCCGAGATGATGCGCGTGAGAGCGACGATCCACTGGAAATGATCGAGGTTCTTCGAGTTGATGAACACCTCGAACGGACGGCGCTGTTCGTACGGCGTGCCTTCGTTGAGCACGATGTCGGTGATGGTCACGTACATCGCGTGATCGGACACAGGCGTCTTGATCTTGTAGGTCGCGCCGATCAGGAACTCCGGGCGCTGCACCTCTTCGGTCATGCGCACGACTTTCGCCGAGCGGCCATCCTTGCCCTTCGTCATCTCGACCTGGGGCTCGAGTTTCACGACGTCCGCGGGCGCCGCGGCGGCCGGATCCACCGGCTTCTGCACGCGATACTTCGCGATCTTCTTGTCGATTTTTATGGCGGCCATTGCGATTCCTTACTATCCGGGCAGCAGTCGGCTGCTCTCAGAACTTGCCGTAATACCCTTCTTTGAGCGCGTCGTAGAGATTCGCCGCGGTGTGTTTCTCACCGTCGTATTCGATCTCCTCGTCACCCTTCACCGAAATCTCCGAGCCGTCCTCGAGCGTGAACACGTAGGTCGTGTTCTTGAGGTCGTCTTCCTTCACGAGCACGCCCTGGAAGGCCTCGGGATTGAAGCGGAAAGTCGTGCAGCCCTTCAGACCCTTCTCGTGGGCGTACAGGTAGATGTCCTTGAAGCTCTCATACTTGTAATCCGTAGGCACGTTCGCAGTCTTTGAAATGGAGCTGTCCACCCATCTCTGCGCGGCGGCCTGGATGTCCACGTGTTCCTTTGGCGTAATGTCTTCCGCAGTCGTGAAATACCCAGGCAGCTGTTCGGCCGGGTTCGTTGCATTCGGCATCGCACGCGGATTGATGAGCTCGCGATAGGCGAGAAGCTCGAATGAGAAGACATCGACTTTCTCCTTCGTCTTTTTTCCGGGACGGATGACGTTGCGGAAATAGTGATGGGCGAACGAGGGCTCGATGCCATTCGAGGCATTGTTCGCGAGCGAGAGCGAGATCGTGCCGGTGGGCGCGATCGAACTGTGGTGCGTGAACCGCGCGCCGACGTTGGCGAGCTGATCCACGAGCCAGGGCGCGGTTTCGGCGATGCGCTGCATGTAGCGGCTGTAGCGTGCGTGCAGGATGCGGCCCGGGATGAGGTCGCCGACCTTCCAGCCGTCCTTCACCATCTCGGGACGCTTGCGCAGCATCTCGGCCGTCACCGTGAACTCTTCCTTCATGATGGGCGCGGGGCCCTTCTCCTTCGCGAGCTCGAGCGCGGCTTCCCAGCCGGCGACCGCCATCTCGCGCGAGACGTCCTCGGTGAACTTGATCGAATCCTCGGATCCGTACTTGAGGCCAAGGCAGGTGATGGTGCTGCCGAGACCGAGGAAACCCATGCCGTGGCGGCGCTTGCGCATGATCTCTTTGCGCTGCTGCTCGAGCGGCAGGCCGTTGATCTCGCAGACGTTGTCCAGCATGCGCGTGAAGACCTTCACGACCTCGCGGTATTCGTTCCAGTCGAACTCCGCGAAATCCGTGAACGCGTTCTTCACGAAGCGCGTGAGGTTGACCGAGCCCAGCAGGCACGAGCCGTATGGGGGCAGCGGCTGCTCGCCGCAGTTGTGCGCGTGGAAGCCGTTCGCGTCGAACTCGTTGATGCCGGGGATCTGCACGTCGTAGACGTCTTCGACACCCGCCGCCTCGATACTCTCGACCGTAGCGACGAAGCGCTCGCGGTTGAGCATGCGTTTGTAAGCCCCCAGCAGGCCGTGCAGGCGCCCCCGCTTGACCGTGTCGGCGAAGTCCACGAGCTCCGCGAAGCGCGCCACGTTGGCGCCGGTGATCACGAGCTCGTGATCCGTCTCGCGGCGATTCTTGTAGATGGACGACGCGATGCCGAGACGCATGAGCATGCGCTGCGCGCCTTCGAGCAACGCGAGGTCGTGCTGCGCGAGCCGCACGGACACGCCCTTGAGCTGCGTGCCCTGCACGCTGCCGTCGGCGTCGAACAGGCCGCGCAGGAAGCCGCGGTAGAACTCGCTCGAGGAGCGCTCGATCTCCGGCGTGACACCGGTGTGACCCGGGCGCATGCCGACGTCGCGCGCGAGGTCGGTGATCGCGCTCATGCTCAGACGGAACTCGCCGCGGCGCGACGCTGCCTGCCAGCCCGAGAAGTCCGCGCGATGGTTGAAACCGCGCGCAGCGTGCAGCGCGGCGGCCATCACCGAGTGCGGACCGCTGACGTCGACGTCGCTGTTGCCGACCGCCGAGCGCGCCCACACCGACAGCACCGCGCCCTCTTCGGTCATGCGGCCATCGCCGACCAGCAAGCCCATGAGGTAACCCTCGGACTCGCCCATCCAGGTCTCGCCCTTCCAGGTCGCGGCGGCGCGATGATCCTGCAGCAGCACGCGATCGCCGGGCGCGAGATCGCCGGCCGCGCACCACTCGGAGGCCAGGCGCCAGCGCGTCAGCGTCGAGATGCGGCGCACGCGGTGATCGGCGGTGAGGCGCAGCGAATGGCCCGCGTCGGTCATCACGCGCAGCACCGGCTTGGTCGCCGTGCGGAAGAAACCCTCGGGCGCGCTGAGGTGATCTTTCCCATCGACGCGCGCCGTGAACTGGCGGCCGATGAGTTCGGATACCTGGCGCGGGCCAGCGGACGTATGCACCCACGTATCGGCCGTGACGCAGGGGTTGGTCGCGCGAATGTTCTCGCACCACCAGTTGTTGTTCATCTCGTTGACGCGGTCGATCAGGATGAAACCCGGCTCCGCGAAGTCGTAGGTGGACGTCATGATGACGTCCCACATGCGCCGCGCCGGCAGCGTCTTGTAGATCTTGCAGCAGACGAGACCGTCTTCGCGCGAGACGTAGTTCTTCGTGGTCGGCCACTCGCGCCAGACGAACTTCGTCGGGTCTTCGATATTGTGCTCGGCGGGGTCGTATTCCTTCGTGAGCAGCGGGAAGGCGAGATTCCAGTCCTTGTCCTCGCGCACCGCCTGCATGAATTCGTCGGTGACGAGCAGCGAGAGATTGAACTGGCGCAGGCGGCCGTTCTCGCGCTTGGCGCGGATGAACTCCATCGCATCGGGATGGCCGACGTCGAACGTGCCCATCTGCGCGCCGCGACGGCCGCCGGCCGACGAGACGGTGAAGCACATCTTGTCGTAGATATCCATGAACGACAGCGGACCGGACGTGTACGCGCCGGCGCCCGAGACGTACGCGCCGCGCGGACGCAGCGTCGAAAACTCGTAGCCGATGCCGCAACCGGCCTTCAGCGTGAGCCCTGCCTCGTGGACCTTGTTGAGGATGTCGTCCATCGAATCGCCGATGGTTCCCGACACCGTGCAGTTGATCGTGGAGGTCGCGGGCTTGTGTTCGAGCGCGCCCGCGTTGCTGGTCACGCGGCCCGCGGGAATCGCACCCCGGCGCAGCGCCCATACGAATCGCTCGTACCACTGTTCGCGGACGGATTCGTGTTCGACATCTGCAAGCGCGCGCGCGACGCGCTTGTAGGTGTCGTCCATCGTCTTGTCGATGGGCGTACCGTCTTTGGCGGACAAGCGGTATTTCTTGTCCCAGATGTCGAGCGACGCTTCCTGGAACGGAATGGCATCGACGTCCTTGTGCTCGAGTTTGACCACGCTATTCATGGATGGGTACCTGTCCCCCGTTGTTCCGGACTCGCTCTTTTGGAGCCTTGTTGACCTATGTCCGAACCGGAGAGAAAAGAACGGCCGTTCGCCTGCCTTCTGGCAGGTCGGGCGTCTTCATATGTGAGCGGACTGCTGTCAGACAGCCGCCATTCCTTGTCTCCCCGGCTCCCCAACCACGAGTTGTTGGCACACGATGTGCGACACAACATCTTGTGTTGGGGTCGAAAGCCTAGGCCCGCAAAAACACCCCGTCAAGAAACATCGCTGACATAATCAGAGGCCGATTAATAGCTGTCGCGCCAATGGGTTACAGCATTTCTGGCCGCGCTGGACGCCTGTCAATAAGGGGCTTTTTGAAGGGATGCAGGAATCGGGCCGGACACAATATTTTGTGTCCACCTCATTCCCACCGGGTACGCACAACTCATCCACAGGTTGTTGGAACGGCCCGGGATCGGGCCCATCCGGCGCCCCCGGGCAGGACGCGCGAAAAACTGGCTGGTGGGCTCGAACAGCACGTTTTCAAGGCTCTTGAACACTCGGGCACGGTCCGCAGAAAGGGACCATCGGACGCCGGGCTTACCCCGGTAGTTAGTCACCACGAACGAGGAGATTGGACATGACTGTTGTGCGTTACGAGCCTTGGACCCTGCTGAACCGCCTGCGCCGTGAGCTCGATCAGACTTTCGAGACTCCGGCCCACGAAGCGACCTGGGCGCCGGCCGTGGACATCCACGAGGAGCCGAAGCAATTCGTCGTGCGTGCCGATCTGCCAGGCGTCAGCGCGAAGGACATCGAAATCACGGCCGACAAGGGCGTGCTCAAGCTGAGCGGCTCGCGCAATTTCGAGCAGAAGAGCGATGACGGCCTCTACTCGCGCATCGAGCGCGTGAGCGGAAAGTTCGTGCGCACCTTCACGCTGCCGGAAACCGTCGCGGCGGATCAGATCGCGGCGAAGTTCAAGGACGGCGTGCTCGAGCTCACGATCCCGAAGATCGCCAAGCCGGAGCCGCGTCGCATCGAAGTGCAGGCTGCGTAAGTCCACGCGGACTGAAGAGGGGACAGACTCGAAGTCTGTCCCCTCTTCGTTTCATCTCGCCCCGAGGATCCTCGCGGGCAGCGTGATCAGCGCCTTCAGGAAGCCGAACACCCCCTCGACCGCGATGCCGACCAGCCTGAACGGCAGTGACAGAAGCCAGACGATTGGCCATAACAACAAGGCCAGTATTGCGAGTGGCCAGCAGAGCGCCAACAGCAGGAGCCACAAGAGAAACTTGAGCATCGTTTGAGTATCCTCTTCGTCATGTCAGTCAATCGCCGAAATCCCATGCGACTCGCCGCGATCACCGCAACCGCCCTTTTCGCCCTTACGAGCCATGCGGCGTTGCCACCGTTCCCGGACGGTACGCCCGTCCCGAGCCTGGCACCCATGATCAAGCGCGTCTCACCTGCCGTCGTGAACATCGCCACGCGCGGTACCGTCCGCGAGCGCTCGCCCCAGAATCCCCTCCTCGAGGACCCCTTCTTCCGCCGGTTCTTCGACATCCCGGAAATGGGCCCGCGGGAGCGTCAGTTCCAAAGCGCCGGTTCAGGCGTCATCTTCGATGCAAAGAACGGGTACATCGTTACAAACGCCCACGTGGTCGATAACGCCACCGAGATCACGGTAACCCTGCAGGACGGCCGCGACCTGGTCGCGACGATCGTCGGCAGCGACGTGCCCTCGGATGTGGCCGTGCTCAAGGTCAGCCCCGAGAATCTCACGCAGGTCGCGATGGGGGACTCGACCCAGATCGAAGTCGGCGATTACGTGGTCGCGATCGGCAATCCCTTCGGGCTGCAGCACACGGTCACCTGGGGAATCGTTTCGGGACTCGGGCGCTCGGGAATCAACCCCGACGGCTACGAAGACTTCATTCAGACCGACGCGTCCATCAACCCGGGCAACTCCGGCGGGGCGCTCGTCAACATCAAGGGAGAGCTGGTCGGCATCAACAGCGCCATCCTCTCGCGCTCGGGCGGCAACATCGGCATCGGCTTCGC
>JAEYUC010000053.1 GCA_023433705.1 Pseudomonadota bacterium | reverse complement strand
GCACGTCGGGCTTGAGCGGTCGCGACGGCTTGGGCGTCGTCGCCGGGGCGGCCGCGCGCGCGGCGGGCGCGGGAGCCGGAGCGGTCGCGGGCGCAGCCGATTTCGCGGGCGCAGGCGCCGCCGGTTTCGCGGGAGCGGGCGCCGCAGCCTTGGCCGGCGCCGCCGCGGGAGCAACGCCTTCGATACGCGCGACGATGCCGCCTGCGCCGATCTTGCCGCCCTTCTTCACCAGCACCTCGGTCACCGTGCCGGCGGCCGTGGACGGAACGTCCATCGTCGCCTTGTCGGTCTCGAGCGTGACGAGCGGTGTGTCGACTTCGATCCTGTCGCCGACCTTGATGAGCACGTCGACGATGGCGACCTCGTCGAAGTTGCCGAGATCCGGGACTACGAGATCGATCTTGCTCACGACATCGCCTCGAGCAGATCCTTCGGTCTCGCCAGCGTGTCGGCGATGAATTTCGTGATGCGCGCGCCGAGCGCGCCGTCGATCACGCGATGGTCATACGAGAACGACAGCGGCAGCATCAGGCGGGGCTGGAACGCCTCGCCGCTCCACACCGGCTTCATCGAAGCCTTCGACACGCCGAGGATCGCGACCTCGGGTGCGTTGATGATGGGCGTGAACGCGGTTCCGCCGATGCCGCCCAGGCTCGAGATCGTGAACCCCGCGCCCTGCATGTCGGCGCCGGGTAGTTTGCCCGCGCGCGCCTTCTCCGACAGCGACGCGAGCGCGCCTGCGATCTCGAACACGTTCTTGCGGTCGGCTTCCTTGATCACCGGCACGAGCAGGCCGTTCGGCGTGTCGGCGGCGAAACCGACGTTGAAGAACTGCTTGAAGATGAGATTCTGGCCGGACTCGTCGAGCGAGCTGTTGAGCACCGGGAATTCGCGCATGGCGCGCAATGCCGCCTGCACGATGAACGCGAGCGGCGTGACCTTCACGCCCTGCGCCGTGGCCTTCTCCTTGAGCGAGCCGCGCAGCGCTTCGAGATCGGTGATGTCGCTCTCGTCGTATTGCGTGACGTGCGGGATGTTGATCCAGGCCGCCTGCAGTCGCGGCCCGGAGATCTTCTGCACGCGCGACAGCGGCTTGACCTCGATCGGACCGAACGCGGAGTAATCGACCACCGGCACCTTCGGCAGCGAAGGACCTGCGGCGACGGCGCCACCGCCGGACATCACCAGCTTGACGAACGCCTTGACGTCGTCGAGCAGGATGCGGCCCTTCTCGCCGCTGCCGCGCACGCTGCCGAGGTTCACTCCGAGTTCGCGCGCGAACTTGCGCACCGACGGCGAGGCGTGCGCGGTGCTGAAACTGGTTTCGTCGATGGCGGGCAATCCGCCGCGCAGGGGCAACGTCTGCGTCACGCCTTGCGGGGCGGCCGCGCGGGGCGCGGCGGCCGGCGCTGCCGGTTTGGCCGGCGCGGGCGCCGCGGCGGCCGGCGCCGCGGCCGTGGCGGCGATGCCCTTCACGGTCACGACGAGCGCGCCCGGGCCCACCGTCCCACCCTTGGTTACGTGGACCTTCTCGACGACGCCCTTGGCGGTGGACGGCACGTCCATCGTCGCCTTGTCGGTCTCGAGCGTGGCGAGCGGCGTGTCGAAGTCGATGGTGTCGCCGGGCTTCACCATGACGTCGATGACGGATACGGAATCGAAACTGCCCATGTCGGGCACGCGCACCTCGACCGGCCCTTCCTTGACGGGCGCCGGGGCCGGCGCGTCGGCGGGAGCCGCTTTCGCGGCGGCCGCCGGTTGCGCGGGCGTCGCGGCTTTCGCCGGCGCGGCTGCCGGCGCATCACTCTTTACAGTGACCACCACTGAGCCAGCGGACACCGATCCGCCCTTGGCGATGTGCACCTTCTCGACCACACCCTTGGCGGTCGACGGGATGTCCATCGTCGCCTTGTCGGTCTCGAGCGTCGCGAGCGGCGTGTCGATGTCGATCGAATCGCCCGGCTTCACGAGCACGTCGATGACGGTCACCGATTCGAAATTCCCCATGTCGGGGACGCGTACTTCCACCGTGCTCATGCTTTCTGCGGATCCAGCTTGTTGGGGTCGAGGCCGAGCTTGTTGAGCGCCGCCTTGAGCGTTCCCTTGTCGAGTGCGCCTTCCTCGGCGAGCGCCTGCAGCGAGGCGTACACGATGTTCTTCGCGTCGACCTCGAAATGCTGGCGCAACGCGCTGCGACCATCGGAGCGGCCGAAGCCGTCCGTGCCGAGCGTGACGAAACGGCCCGGCACCCACTGCCGGATCATGTCCGGCCAGGCACGCATGTAATCGGTGGCCGCGATGAACGGGCCCGTGGCCTTCGACAGCGCCTGCGTGACGTACGGCACCTTGGCCGTCTCGGTGGGGTGCAGTCGATTCCAGCGTTCGATCGCGAGCGCCTCGCGGCGCAGCTCGGAGAAGCTCGGCGCGGAGTAGATGTCCGACGGGATTCCGAATTCCTTCGAGAGGATGTCCGCCGCCGCGATCACTTCGCGCAGGATCGTGCCCGATCCCATCAGCGTGACGCGCACCTTGCCGGCGCCGCCCGTCTGCAGCAGGTACATGCCCTTGAGGATGCCTTCCTCGACGCCCTTCGGCATCGCCGGCTGAACGTAGTTCTCGTTCATGACCGCGATGTAATAGAAGACGCTCTCGTCGTTCGCGAACATGCGCTTCATGCCGTCGTGGATGATCACGGCGAGTTCGTACGCGTAGGTTGGATCGTAGGCGACGCAGTTCGGCACCGTGGCCGCGTGCAACAGGCTATGCCCGTCCTGGTGCTGCAATCCCTCGCCCGCGAGAGTAGTTCGACCGGCCGTCGCGCCCATCAGGAATCCGCGCGTGCGCAGGTCGCCCGCGGCCCAGTAGAAGTCGCCGACGCGCTGGAAGCCGAACATCGAGTAGTAGATGTAGAACGGCACCATGTGGATGCCGTGATTCGCGTAGGCCGTACCGGCCGCGATCCACGAGCAGGTCGAACCCGCCTCGTTGATGCCCTCTTCGAGCATCTGGCCTTTCTTGTCCTCGCGATAGGACATGAGCTGTTCGGAGTCGACCGGCGTGTAGAGCTGCCCGGCCGAGCTGTAGATGCCGATCTGGCGGAACAGGCCTTCCATGCCGAACGTGCGCGCCTCGTCGGGCACGATCGGCACGACGTTCTTGCCGATGTTCTTGTCCTTGAGGAGCTGCGTGAGGATGCGCACGAAGGCCATCGTCGTCGAGATCTCGCGGTCGCCGGTTCCCTCGAGCAGCGCGCTGAACGCGGAGAGCTCGGGGATCACCAGCGGGTGCGCGACGATCTTGCGCTCGGGTAGATAGCCGCCGAGGGCCTTGCGGCGCTCGTGCAGGTATTTCATCTCCGGCGCGTCCTCGGCGGGCTTGACCAGCGACAACTTCCCCACCTGCTCGTCGGTGAGCGGAATGTTGAACCGGTCGCGCACCGCGCGCAGCGACTCCTCGTCGAGCTTCTTCTGCTGGTGCGCCACCATCTGGCCCTCGGCCGCCTTGCCGAGGCCGAAGCCCTTGACGGTCTTCGCGAGGATGACGGTGGGCTGGCCCTTGTGCGCGCTCGCCGCCGCGTAGGCCGCGAAGACCTTCACGGCGTCGTGGCCGCCGCGGTTGAGACGCCAGATGTCGTCGTCCGACATGTTGGCGACCATTTCCTTGAGCTCGGGATACTTGCCGAAGAAATGCTCGCGCGTGTACGCGCCGCCCTTCGCCTTGAAGTTCTGGTACTCGCCGTCGACGCACTCTTCCATGACGCGCTTGAGCAGGCCCTGCGTGTCGCGCGCCAGCAGCGGATCCCAGCGCGAACCCCAAACTACCTTGATGACGTTCCAGCCCGCGCCCATGAACGCGGCCTCGAGTTCCTGGATGATCTTGCCGTTGCCGCGCACCGGGCCGTCGAGACGCTGCAGGTTGCAGTTGACGACGAACACCAGGTTGTCGAGTTTCTCGCGCACCGGCAGCGTGAGCGCGCCCATGCTCTCGGGCTCGTCCATCTCGCCGTCGCCGAGGAACGCCCAGACCTTGCGGTCGGACTCCGGCACCATGCCGCGGTTTTCCATGTAGCGCTGGAAGCGCGCCTGGTAGATGGCCATCATCGGCCCCAGGCCCATCGAAACGGTGGGGAACTGCCAGAAGTCAGGCATCAGCCAGGGATGTGGATAGGACGAGATCCCGTGGCCGCCGACTTCCTGGCGGAAATGCTTGAGTTGATCCTCGGAGAGTCTGCCTTCGAGGAACGCGCGCGCGTAGATGCCGGGAGATGCGTGGCCCTGCACGAACACCATGTCGCCGGGATGCTCGGCCGAGGCCGCGCGCCAGAAATGATTGAAACCGACTTCGTACAGCGTCGCCGAGGAGGCGTAGGTGGAAAGGTGTCCGCCGTATTCGCTCGACTGCTTGTTCGCGTTGAGCACCATCGCGAGCGCGTTCCAGCGGATACACGCCTCGATGCGTTTCTCCATCTCGCGATTGCCCGGATACGAGGGCTCCTGCCCCGGGGTGATGGTGTTGAGATACGCGGTGTTCGGCCGGAACGGCAGGTAGGCGCCGGAGCGGCGCGTGTAATCGATCAGCTGCTCGAGAAGGTAGTGCGCGCGCTCCGCGCCCTGCGTCTTCAACACCGAGTCGATCGATTCGATCCACTCACGTGTTTCGATCGGATCGACGTCTTCGAGCTTCATGATTTCCGTCATACAGGTCCAATTCCGATGGCCGCCAAAGCAAAGGATGCAGCGCGCGCTGTGTTAGCATGCGCCGCGTTGTCAGCGAGGTAGAGGGGCTGGGAAAACAAGGGGCGCTATGATCGTTTCTTGAGCCGCCCGGGTCAAGCAAACCTCAATCCGCACAGCAGCTTACGGCGTGTTTTGCGCGCCTACACCAGGACATTTCCGAGTCATTTTCAGGTAGCGGCGAAACGCGATGGAAATCAGGATACGCCGCCCGGACGATTGGCACCTGCACCTGCGCGATGGTGCGGCGCTCGCGGCCGTGCTGCCGTTCACGGCGGCGCGTTTCGCGCGTGCGATCGTGATGCCGAATCTCAAGCCGCCGGTCACCACGACGGACGCGGCGCTCGCTTATCGCGAACGAATCGTCGCGGCCCTGCCCGCCGGCGCGCGATTTACTCCCCTGATGACGCTTTATCTGACAGATCGCACGGAGGTCGCCGAAATCGATCGTGCGAAAGCCAGCGGCGCGGTGCATGGCGTCAAGCTTTACCCGGCCGGGGCGACCACGAACTCCGATTCCGGCGTCACTGACATAAAACACGCCGACGCGGTGCTCGCGCGCATGAGCGAAGTCGGTATGCCCCTTTTGGTGCACGGCGAGGTCACGGCGCACCACGTCGATGTGTTCGATCGCGAATCGCGGTTCATCGACGAGGTGCTCGCGCCGACACTCGACAGACATCCGAAATTGCGGGTCGTCTTCGAACACATCACGACGAAACGCGCGGCGGAGTTCGTGAAGTCCGCGCGCGATGGCGTGGGCGCGACGATCACGCCGCAGCATCTGCTCCACAACCGCAACGCGATCTTCGAGGGCGGCATCCGGCCTCACTACTACTGCCTGCCCATCCTCAAGACCGAATCGGACCGCGAGGCGTTGATCGAGGCTGCGACCAGCGGCAATCCGCGTTTCTTCCTCGGCACCGACAGCGCGCCGCATGCGCAGCACACCAAGGAGAACGCCTGCGGATGCGCGGGCATGTTCAGCGCGCACGCGGGCATCGAGTTGTATGCCGAGGCGTTCGCCGCGGTTGGCAAGCTCGAGAAGCTCGAAGGGTTCGCGTCCGAGTTCGGGCCGGACTTCTACGGCCTGCCGCGCAATTCCGACCACATCACCCTGGCCCAGCGGGAGTGGCGCCCGCCGGCCACGTATCCGATGGGCGGAGACCATAAACTCGTGCCGATGCGTGCCAACGAACTCGTGCGATTCGAGCTGGCGGGATGATGGATCAGTTCCTGCCACCGGTCGAAGAAGGCAGCTTCAGCGGTCCGCCGCTCATGAGCCGGCGCTTCCGCTCGTTCCTGCCCGTGGTCATCGACGTGGAGACCGGTGGATTCAATTGCGCCACCGACGCGCTGCTCGAGATCGCGGCGGTGATGATCCATTTCGGGCCGGACGGAAGACTGCGCCGCGGCGAGACTCACTCGTATCACGTGAAGCCGTTCGAAGGCTCGAACATCGAAGCGGCATCGCTGGCCGTCAACGGCATCGATCCGTATCACCCGCTGCGCCCCGCGCTGCCGGAGAAGGACGCGCTGGGGCGGATCTTCACCGAGGTGCGTGCCGCGATGAAGGCGGTGGATTGCCGGCGCGCCGTGCTGGTCGGGCACAACGCCGCGTTCGACCTCGGATTCCTCAACGCCGCCGTCGCGCGCGCCGACATCAAGCGCAATCCGTTCCACCCGTTCTCGTGCTTCGACACCGCGACGCTCGCGGGCGCGGCGTTCGGACAGACGGTGCTCGCGAAGGCCGCGCAGGTCTGCGGCCTCGATTGGGATTCGAGCGAAGCGCATTCCGCGAAGTACGACGCCGAGCGCACCGCCGACATCTTCTGCGAGGTCTGCAACGCGCTGGACGGCGTCTGGCGCCGCGCCGAAGCCCGCGCCCAATCGATCCGCGACCTCGACCAACCCGTCGCCCCACCCTCTTCGTCAGGCCGTCGCGCCGGCTTCGGTCAGGAGCTTCTTGAGCTCGCCGCTGCGATGCATGTCGAGCACGATGTCGCAGCCGCCGACCAATTCGCCGTTCACGTACAGCTGGGGGTAGGTAGGCCAGTTCGAGAATTTCTTGAGCGCCTCGCGCAGCTCGGGATCCTCGAAGATGTTCACCGCATGAAACGAATTGGCGCCATTGGCGCGCAGCGCCGCGACCGCCTGGGCCGAGAACCCGCACTGCGGAAAATCCGGTGTGCCCTTCATGAAAAGCACCGCCGGGCTGGTGCTGATGTGTGTCTTGATCCGGCTGACGACGTCTTCTGCCACCTTGATTCTCCTTTGCTCGAGCACCCTTATGAGTGCCCACTGTGCTTCCGCGCTCATCGAAGGCCAGGCCGCTATTTCCCCGAGGGTCCGCAAACAACCCACGCAGCGACCATCTTCGGTCAGGACGCAGACTTTGATGCAGGGCGAATCCGGAGGTTGAAGTCGCGGGCGTTCAGTCATGGCCGGCCTGCGGCGGGAGCGCGTTGAATTATGAGGGTTCGTCCCCTATCCTTCAAACCGCTCATCGGGGAGATCAAGTCAATGAAAATATTCACGAATCATCGATATGCACTCATTACCGGCATCGTCCTGGCCGTGGTGCTTTCTTACATCCTGCACCGCGCCCTCGTACCGGACGCCGAGTTCAATCACCTCGCGCTCGCACGCTGGGTGCACATCGTCGCCGGTGTGTTCTGGATCGGCCTCCTGTACTACTTCAACGCCGTGCAGGTTCCCGCGCAGGCAACCGCCACCGAAGACAAGGGCGGCCCCGGACCGGCGGCTATCGGCAAATACGTCGCGCCGCGGGCGTTGTTCTGGTTCCGCTGGTCCGCGCTCGCCACGTGGCTGGCGGGTGCCTGGCTGCTGAGCGAAAGATTTCTCCCGGCGTTCACCTTCGGATTTTCGAACGGTTCGCACGACTACTCGACCATCGTGATCGGCATCGGCGCCTGGCTGGGCACCATCATGCTGTTCAACGTGTGGGGGTTGATCTGGCCTAACCAGAAAAAGATCCTCGGCATCGTCGCCGCGTCGGATGAAGAAAAGGCGAAGGCTCGCAAGACCGCGCTTTATGCCTCGCGCACCAACTTCATCCTCTCGATTCCGATGCTGCTGTGCATGGCCGCCACCTCGCACGGCTTGCCCTTCTGATCGAGAGAGTCCCACCCGAAATCGTCGCGCGGCAGGTCTCGGCCGCGCTTTCTGAAGATGTGGGCGGCGGTGACGTCACCGCCGCCCTGGTTCCCGCCTCACAACAAGTGCGCGCCTCGGTCGTCGCGCGCGAGCCCGCGATCCTTTGCGGCACCGACTGGTTCGACGCCGCGTTTCGCGCGCTCGATCCGAACATCCGGATCGAATGGCTGACCCGCGACGGCGGCCGCATCCTCCCCGACATGACCGTCGTGCGCGTGCTCGGATCCGCGCGGCCCATCCTGACGGGCGAACGCACGGCGCTGAATTTTCTGCAGACCTTGTCGGGCACCGCCACGGCCGCGAGCCGTTACGTCGAAGCCGTGGCCGGCACCCAGTGCCAGATCCTCGACACGCGCAAGACGCTGCCGGGCCTGAGGCTGGCGCAGAAATACGCGGTGCGCTGTGGCGGCGCGCGCAACCACCGCATGGGCCTGCACGACATGGTGCTGCTCAAGGAGAACCACATCATCGCGGCCGGTTCCATCGCCACCGCCATCGCGGCGGCGCGCAAGCATTCGCCGGACGTGCCGGTCGAAGTGGAGGTGGAATCGCTGGGCGAGCTCGACCAGGCGCTGGAGGCCAGCGCCGACATCATCATGCTCGACGAACTGACACTCGAGGACATGCGCATCGCCGTGCAGCGCAACCGTGATCGCGGCGGCAAGGCTAAACTCGAAGCCTCGGGCAATGTATCTCTCAATACCGTACGCGACATCGCCATGACGGGCGTCGACTACATTTCCATCGGCGGCATCACCAAACACATTCAGGCCGTGGATCTGTCGATGCGCTTCGAATTCGTTGCGTGAAATCGCGGCCGACAATCCGGGTCGTGTTCGCGTCAGCCATCCTCGCGTTGTCGGCCGCCTGCGCACGCCACGATGAGGACGCCCTTCCCGGCACCGTCGAGCGCGATCGCATCGAACTCGCCGCGGAAGCGAACGAGACCATCGTCGAACTACCCTTCGCCGAGGGCGCGACGGTGAAGCCCGGCGACGTCATCGCCGTGCAGGATCGCGTGCTGACCAGCGCCGAGGTCGACGCGGCGCGCGCCCAGCTCGCCGAGGCCCAGGAGCGTTACGCCGAGCTCAAGAGCGGCCCGCTGCGGACCACGATCCGCGCCGCCGCGGCGCGCCGCGACCGCGCGCGCGCCACGCGCGACGAAGCGGTGCGCGAACGCGACCGGCTGCTCGGCCTCGTCGAGCGCAGTCTCGTGAGCAAGTCGGAGGCCGACCGCCAGGTCGCGGTGGCGCTCGCGGCCGAGGCCAGCCTGCTGGAATCGGAGGCGGACCTGCGCGAACTGCAGCAGGGCACGCGCGCGGAGCAACTCGCGCAGGCCCAACGCGCGGCGGACGCCGCGCGCGCCAATCTCGCCGCGCTCGAAACCACGGCGTCGCGCCTCGAGATTCGCGCACCGGTCGCCGCGACGATCGACTCGCTGCCGTACCGCGTCGGGGAAAAACCCGCGCGCGGCGCGACGGTCGCCGTCCTGCTCGCCGCGACGGCGCCGTTCGCGCGTATCCACGTGCCCGCGCCCATCCGTGCGCGAGTCAAGGTCGGCACGGCCGCGACCCTGCGCGTCGACGGCATCGACCGGACCTTCCGCGGCCAGGTGCGTTTCGTCGCGAGCGACGCGGAGTTCACGCCTTACTACTCGCTCACGGCCGCGGACCGCTCGCGCCTGTCGTTCCTCGCCGAGGTCGTGTTCGGGGACGACGCAGCCGCGACGATTCCGTCGGGCATTCCCGTCGACGTGTCGCTCGAGCTCGAATCGCCGTGAACGACACCGCCATCTCGGCGCGGCAGCTGACCCGGAAGTTCGGCGACAAGACCGCGGTCGACCACATCGACCTCGACGTCCCCGCGGGACGCATCTACGGATTCCTCGGGCCCAACGGCTCGGGCAAGTCCACGACGCTGCGCATGTTGTGCGGCATGTTGCTGCCGACCGAGGGCCACGCCGAGGTGCTGGGACTCTCGATCGTCGAGGACGCCGAGGCGATCCGCCGGCGCCTGGGTTACATGCCCCAGAAGTTCTCGCTGTGGGAAGACCTGACTACCGACGAGAACCTGCGGTTCATCGCGGACCTTTACGGCCTCGAAGGCGACGTGGCCGCGCGCATCGCGGCCGCCCGCGCCACGTACAACCTCGAAGCGCTGCGCAACCAGCGCGCGGGCACGATGAGCGGCGGACAGAAGCAGCGCCTCGCGCTCGCCGCGGCGACGCTGCACGAGCCGGAGCTGCTGCTGCTCGACGAGCCGACCAGCGCGGTCGATCCGCAGAGCCGGCGCGATTTCTGGGAGCGCCTGTTCATGCTCGCCGAAGACGGCGCGACCATCCTGGTCTCGACTCACTACATGGAAGAGGCAGAGCGCTGTCACGGGCTCGCGATCCTGGCCGAAGGGCGCCTGGTCGCGGAGGGCTCGCCGCGCGACCTGCTGAACGCGGTCGATGCCGACGTGTACGAGATCGAAGGCGCCGATGACAGCGCGGCACCCAAACTACTGCGCGCCCTGCCTTGGGTGCACGGCGTCACGCAGCTCGGCGTGCGGCTGCGCGTGCTCGTCGACCGCGGCGCCGCGGATGCGGAAACGCGCATGCGAACCGAGCTCGCGAAACACGGCATCGAGGCGCAGGTAGCGCGCACGCACGCGAGCCTCGAGGACGTGTTCGTCGTCGCGACGCGCGGAGAAATCCGTGGCGACTGAGCCGGGAGAACAGGGCCAGCTGCGCGCCTCGCTGCGGCGCTTGGGCGCGGTGGCCCGCAAGGAAGTGCGCCAGCTCGCACGCGACCGCGTGACCTTTGGCATGATCGTCGGCGTGCCGCTCATGCAGATCCTGCTGTTCGGCTTCGCGATCAACTTCGACGTGCGCCATCTCGCCACCGTCGTGCAGGACCAGGCGAACACGTCGATGTCGCGCGAATTCATCGCGCAGCTCTCCGCCACGCAGGTGCTGCGCGTCGACTACACGACGAATTCGAGCGCCGAAGTGGACCGGCTCATGCGCGAGGGCCGCGCGAGCATGGCCGTGATCATTCCGCCGGATTTCGAGCGGCGGTTGCAGTCCGATGCGCGGCCCGTGGCGCAGATCCTGGTGGATGGCTCGCAACCGAGCCTCGCGGGCGTCGCGAGCGGTTTGTCGGCGATCCCGCTCATCACGCGCCACGGCGCGGGTCCTTACTCGGGCGGCAAACGCATGACCCCGCGGCGCGTGGAGATCCGCACGCTCTACAACCCCGAGAAACGCACCGCGGTGCAGATCGTGCCCGCGCTGATCGGCGTGATCCTCACGATGACGATGGTGGTGTTCACGGCCGGCGCGATCGTGCGCGAGCGCGAACGCGGCAATCTCGAGCTGCTCATCGCGACGCCGCTGGGCCGGCTCGAGCTCATGGTGGGCAAACTACTGCCGTTCGTCGCGATCGGCCTGATCCAGACGACGATCATCCTCCTCGTCGGTTCGGCGCTGTTCAACGTTCCCGTAGTCGGCAACGTCCTCCACCTCTACCTGGCCGCGCTGCTTTTCATCGCCGCCACGCTGGGTCTCGGCCTGTTCGTCTCGACACTCGCGAAGACGCAGTTCCAGGCCTTCCAGCTCGCATTCCTGACGCTGCTGCCGTCGATCCTGCTGTCGGGTTTCATGTTCCCGTTCGAGGGCATGCCGGTCGCGGCGCAATGGATCGCGGAGCTGCTGCCGCTCACGCATTTCAACGTCATCCTGCGCGGCATCGTGCTGCGTGGCGCGGACCTGCCCGAGCTGTGGCCGCAACTCGCGAAGCTCGCGGTATTCCTCGTGCTCATGCTCTCGGTCGCCGTCGCCCGCTTCAAGAAGCGCCTGGACTAAGACGGTGCCAGGCACGGAAATTCCGGGAGAAGCGGAGGACTGTCCCTCCTGTTGATCGCTCGTCACCGCTTCTCCCGGATTTTCCGTGCCTGGCACCGTAAACTCGCCTCCCGAACACGAGGTGAATCACATGAACGAAAACTCACAGGAGAGGCGCGCCGCCCGCTTTCGCGCGCTGCATGAGAGCGGCACGTTCCTGATCGGCAACTGCTGGGATGGCGGGACCGCGCGCATCCTCGGCTCGCTGGGGTTTCCCGCACTCGCGACCTCGAGCGGCGCCTGCGCCGGCACGTATGGCCGCCTCGATCACGGCGTCTCTCTCGACGAGGCGCTCGCCCACGCCAAGCTCGTCTGTGACGCCACGTCCCTGCCCGTCTCGGGAGATCTCGAAAAAGGATTCGGCGATTCTCCCGACGCCGCCGCGAAAGCGATTCGCCTCGCCGCGGGCATCGGTCTCGTCGGCGGCTCGATCGAAGACTCCACCGGCCGCAAGGACGATCCGATCTTCGACCTCACGCTCGCGACCGAGCGTGTCGCCGCGGCCGTCGAGGCTGCGCGCGCGCTCTCGTTTCCATTCACGCTGACCGCGCGCTCGGAAAACTTCCTGCACGGCCGCAACGATCTCGACGACACGATCCGCCGCCTGCAGGCCTTCGAGAAGGCCGGCGCCGACGTGTTGTTCGCTCCGCTGCTTCCGACGATAGACGCGGTGCGAACGGTGTGCGCGTCGGTGCGCAAGCCGGTCAACTTCATGGTCGCGGTCCCGGGCAAATCGTTCAGCGTCCGCGAGCTTGCGGAAGCCGGCGTGCGGCGCATCAGCTTCGCGACGTCGCTGTATCGCGCCGCGATGCAAGGGCTCGCGGATGCCGCCAGGGAAATCCAGTCGAGCGGCACGTTCAACTATCTCGACCGCGCGATGCCGGGCGGTGAGTTTGCCAAGCACCTGGAGAATCCTTGAGCATGTGGAATCGACGTGAACTGATCGCCGCGAGCCTCGCCGCCGCGGCTGCCCCTGCCTGGCCCAAAACCGTGAAATCCGACTCGCTCGACGAACTCGCCCGCAAGAAAGGCCTGCGCTTCGGCACCTCCCTTTCGGGCCGCGGGCTCAACGACGCCGCCTATCTACAACTCGTGCGCGAGCAATGTGGCGGCATCGTCCCGGAGAACGAGCTCAAGATGGCGTGGATGCGCCCGGCGCCCGACAAGTTCGTGTTCGATCGCGCGCAAAAGCTGATCGACTTCGCACAGGCCGAAGGCATGTTCGTGCGCGGGCACACGCTGCTCTGGCACCACCCAAAGTGGATGCCACGTTGGCTCGACTCCCAGGACTTCGGCGCCGAACCCGCGAAGGCCGCGCGCGAATTCTTCGAGGACCACGTGACGCGCTGCGCGACGCACTTCGGCACGAGCATCTGCTCCTGGGACGTCGTCAACGAGGCCGTGCACAACATCACGGGCGAGATGCGCGAGACCGCGCTGTCGAAGGCCATCGGCTCGCCGGACGCGGTGCTCGAGATCGCGTTTCACAAGGCCCGCGAGGCCCTGCCGACGACCGAACTCGTCTACAACGACTACATGGGCTGGGAAAGCGATAATGGGTCGCATCGCGACGGCGTGTTGCGCCTGCTCGAACGCTTCCGCAAGAACGATGTTCCGGTCGACGCGCTCGGCATCCAGGCGCACATCGGCGCGGGTAACCAGGACAGCAACGCGAATCGCGATTTCGACGCAAGCGATGAGAAGGCCTGGCGCAAGTTCCTGACCGAAGTCACCGGCATGGGCTACAAACTGCTGATCACCGAGCTCGACGTGCACGACACGCCGCTGCCCGCGAATTTCGCGGCGCGCGACGCGCAGGTGGCCGCGCTCGGCCGCGCGTTCCTCGACCTCACGTTGTCCTTCGAGGAAGTCAACGTGGTCATGTGCTGGGGTCTCGCCGACAACCATACCTGGCTGCAAGGCCGCACGCCGCGCGAGGACAAACTACCCAAGCGCCCCACCCCGTACGACAATCGGTACGCCGCCAAGCCGCTGCGCGAAGCCATCGCCGCGGCATTCCGCGCGGCCCCGAAACGCAAGCCCGGCCCCGCATTCGGAAAGAAATGAAACTCGTCGATTGCACTCCGCCGCGCCACTCCGCGGCCATCCTCGCGATCTTCAACGACGCGATCGTGAATTCGACCGCGTTGTACGACTATGAGCCGCGCACGCCGGAATCCATGGTGAAGTGGTTCGACGCGAAGGCGCGCGGCAATTTTCCCGTCATCGGCGTCGAGAACGATGCCGGCGAGCTCCTGGGCTTCGGCAGTTACGGCACGTTCCGCGCCTGGCCCGCGTACAAGTACACGATCGAACATTCGTTATACGTCGATAACCGCTTTCGCGGCCAGGGCGTGGGCAACGCCCTGCTCACGGCCATCGTGCAGGCCGCGGAAAGGCAGGGCTACCACGTCCTCGTCGGCGGTATCGACGCGTCGAACACCGCCAGCATCCGCCTGCACGAAAAGCTCGGCTTTACACATTGCGGGACGGTGAAACAATCGGGCTTCAAGTTCGGTCGATGGCTGGACCTGGCCTTCTACCAGCGCATACTCGCGACGCCGGCCACGCCGGTTGATGGATGACATTCGACTCGAGGGGGGATCTTGAGATTCATCGTTCTGGCCGCGTTCGCCGCGGCGACTGCACACGCGCAGCCGGTCGTGTTCGACTGGTTCGAATACACCGGTAGTGACGCGCTCTACTCCGCGCCGCTTCCGGCCGGGAGTTATCACAACCCGATCCTCGCGGGCTATTACCCCGACCCCAGCGTGACGCGAGCCGGGGACAAGTACTACCTGGTCAACTCCACCTTCGCGCACTTTCCCGGCATCCCGATCCACGAGAGCGACGATCTCGTGCACTGGCGGCTCATCGGCCACGCGCTTTCCGATCCCGCCAAGATCAGCTTCGATGGCCTCGGCATCTCGCGTGGCGTGTTCGCGCCGTCGATCCATTTCCACGACGGGACTTACTACATCATCAACACGCTGGTGGACGCGGGCGGCAATTTCTTCGTGACGGCGAAGAACCCGGCCGGGCCCTGGTCCGACCCGGTGTGGCTCAAGGGTCTCGATGGCATCGATCCATCGTTCTTCTTCGACGACGACGGCAAGGCGTACGTGCTCAACAACGGCGGGCCCGAGGGCAAGCCGCTCTACGACGGGCATCGTGCGATCTGGATCCAGGAATTCGATCTCGCCGCCAACAAACTCGTCGGCCCGCGCAAGGTGATCGTGAACGGCGGCGTCGACATCTCCAAGAAGCCGATCTGGATAGAAGGTCCGCATCTGTATCGCGTCGGCGAGTGGTACTACCTCAGCTGCGCCGAGGGCGGCACGGGCCCGGGCCATTCGCAGGTGGTGCTACGCGCGCGTTCTCCCTGGGGTCCGTACGAGGCGTACGCGGGCAACCCGATCCTCACGCAGCGCGATCTGCCGGCCGATCGTCCGAATCCGATCACGAATGCCGGACACGCGGACCTGGTGCAGACGCAGGACGGAAGCTGGTGGGCCGTGTTCCTCGCCTCGCGCCCGTATGCCGGCGATCGCTACAACACGGGCCGCGAGACCTTCCTGCTGCCCGTGACTTGGAAGGACGGCTGGCCCGTGATCCTCGATGCCGGCAAGCCGATTCCAACTACCGTCGCGGGACCGAAGAACATGACGGGCACGGGTGACCTGCTGTCCGGCAACTTCACGAAACGCGACGAGTTCGACGGAGCGAAGCTCGAACCGGAGTGGCTGCAGGTGCACGTCCCCAAGCTGACGTGGATGACGCTGCGCAACGGCACGCTCGAGATCCACCCGCAGCTCACACGTCTCGACGAAAAGAGCAATCCGTCGTTCCTCGCGCGGCGCCAGCAGCACCTCACGTTCGATGCGTCGACCCGGCTCGTGCTGCCGGCGTCCCGCCAGGTATCGGCGGGATTGGCGGCGTACCAGAACGAGACACACTGGTATTTCCTGAACGTCCGCCGCATGCACGACGGAGTACGCGTATCCCTCGAACGCCGCTCGGGCAAGGATCTCGAGACTGTCGTGTCCAGCCTGCTGCCGCCGACGCCGTGGATCGATCTGCGGATCAGCGGCGACCGCGACCGCTACTCCTTTTATTACGACATCGGCAAGGGCTGGCAGCCGGTCCGTGAAAACGATGACGGGTCCCTGCTGAGCACGGAAGTCGCCGGAGGATTCGTCGGCGCCGTGCTGGGTCCGTACGCACGACAGGAATGAAGATGAAGAAAAAAATCCTCGTAAACGCCCTGCTGTTCGCGGCCGCATTCGGCTTCACGCAGACGGGTGTCGCACAGACACCCGCGGCCGCTGGCGCCGAAGAATGGATCACGCTGTTCAACGGCAAGGACCTCACCGGCTGGACGCCCAAGATCACGAAGCACGCGCTGGGCGAGAACTACGCCAACACGTTCCGCGTCGAGGACGGCCTGCTCAAGGTGCGCTACGACAAGTACAAGAGCTTCGACGGACAGTTCGGGCATCTCTTCTGGAAGACGCCCTACTCCTATTACAAGCTCCGGGTCGAGTACCGCTTCGTCGGCGACCAGGCGCCGGGCCATCCGGGTGCGTGGGCGTTCCGCAACTCGGGCGCGATGCTGCATTCGCCAGATCCGCGCACCATGCCTCGCGACCAGACGTTCCCGATCTCCATCGAGGCGCAGTTCCTCGGCGGCAAGGGCGACGGCACGTCACGTACCACCGCGAACATGTGCAGCCCCGGCACCGAAGTCGTGTACGAGGGGACTATCTACCCAGAGCACTGCCTCAACTCGAAGTCGAAGACCTTCGACGGCGACCAATGGGTGCAGGCGGAGTTGGTCGTACACGGCGCGGGCACGATCACGCATTACGTCAACGGCGAGAAGGTCCTCGAATATTCGATGCCGCAGTTCGGCGGCGGCGTGGTCGACAACTACGACACCACGACCAAGCCCGACGGCAAGCTCATCGAGAGTGGTTACATCTCGCTGCAGAGCGAGTCGCACCCGATCGACTTCCGCAAGGTCGAGCTGCTCAATCTCGCGGGCTGCACCGATCGCAATGCGACCAACTACAAGAGCTACTACGTCAAACACGTGCCGGAGGACTGCAAGTTCGCCGAGGGCGCGAAGCCTGCGATGCGCCGGCCGGGCGAATACCCGTTCATGCCGGATTCGCTGCCGCAGCCGGGCGTGCCGAAGGGACGGCTCGAGGGTCCGTTCGAATTCCGCAGCCAGGTGATTCCGGGCACCGTGCGCCAGTACTGGATCTACGTGCCGGCGCAGTACGACGAGAAGAAGCCCGTGCCGGCGAACCTGCTCGTGTTCCAGGACGGCCAGCGCGCGACGAATCCGCAAGGTAGTTTGCGCATCCCCCAGGCCATGGAGAACCTGATCGCCAAGGGCGAGATGCCCGTGACGATCGGCGTGTTCGTCACGCCCGGGAATCTCAGCGAGACCTACCCGACCGATCTCGGGATGAGCAATCCCAACAATCGCCGCAACGAATACGACGCGCTGGATGATCGTTACGCGCGCATGCTCATCGACGAACTGCTGCCCGAGGTGGGCAAGAAGTACCGCCTCACGAACGACCCCGAGAAACGCGTGATCGGCGGCACGTCGAGCGGCGCGATCGCGGCGTTCACGGCGGCCTGGCAGCGGCCCGACTACTTTCGCCGGGTCATCAGCATGATCGGCAGCTACACGTCGATCGGTTATTCCCCCGCGGCGGACGGCAAACCGATGATCCCGGGCGGCGATCTCTACCCCACCCTGATCCGCAAGAGTCCGATCAAGCCGATCCGGATCTATCTGCAGGACGGCGACAAGGACCTCTCGAACGAACACGGCAACTGGTTCCTCGCGAACCAGCAGATGCTGTCGGCGTTCGAGTATGCAAACGCCAGGGCGGACCGCGCCGGCACTCTCGGTACGCGTTACGAGGTCAAACACAACTGGGGCGACGGCGCGCATTCGGATCAGCACGGCGGCGCGTTGCTGCCGGAGATCCTGCGCTGGATCTGGTTGAACGACTGACGGAGCAGCCGCGGCGATGCCGATGAGATATCACGGCGTCGCCGCCGCCCTGCTCCTCGCCGGCGTTTCGGTGGCCGGCGAGACTCCGGATTGTTCGCCGTCGGTCGCGGAAGTCGCGACGGTGCCGCAGATCGCCGCCAACCTCGACGGATACCAGGGGCGCTGCGTGAGAGTCGTCGGCGTGATGCGGACGCACTTCCTCTACGAAAGCGTCGACGGTGTCTATCTACAGCCCCCGGATTCGCTGAACCCCGCCTCGTCGGGATTCACGCTCGGCCTGGACAACATCAGGAAGCACTTCTCGAAGGACTATCGACACGTATCGATCATCGGCCGCGTGCAGGATTGCGAAACCGTGCGCGACGCGGTGTACGCCTCGGCGGGCGAGGACCAGATCGTCTTCGTCTCGGGCTATTGCCACTACCACAACGGGCCTTACCTGTGGGTCAAGGAGCTGAAAACCCGCAGCGGTCCGCCCTTCGGGAGGCGCATGGGAAGTTACGACCGCAAGGACTATGGAGACATCGAGCCCGTGCCGGCGGACTGGCGTCATCGCGCCATGATCGAGGAACTCGCCGGGAAGTTTCTCACCGCCCTGCGTACGGGCGATCGAAACACGCTCGCCGACATTCATTTCCGGAACGTCGGGCTCGAATGGAAAGAGGATGAAGCCCAACTACTGAAATTCCTGCTGAAGGCGCCCAAGTCTCCGTTTGCCTCGATTCGGCGCGGCACCGAACCGCCCCAGCAGATCATCCTGGCCAGCCGGTCGCTGCTTCATCCGGACCCGGACTATGCGGATGCCAAGGATGATTACTCTGCGATCGTGTGCTTCTGCCGCACTGCGGATTGCGCGGGCCGGTGGCCCATCGCCACGTTCGATGCGGACAATCTCCCCACCCGGCCTTACGCGTGCACGCACATCGGTCCGTATTTTCATGAGCGCATGAAAGTGCCCCATTTCACGACACCGGTCGAAAAAAGCGGCCTGGCAGAACCGCGCTGAATCCCTTCAGGCCTGACGGGCGCACGACGTGACCCTTGGCACGCCGCCTGCGGTCGTGGCCATCGCCTGATGTCTAACGCCGGCGCGGCTCCGGCCGCGCCGGCACCGCGCCACGCGACAGTACATGGCGCAACAGCCGCGGGAAGTGCCGCGCGAAGAACATGAACACCTTCGCGTGAAAGGTCACCACGACTTCTTTCTTCCCACGCAGGATCCCATTGACCATGATCCGCGCGGCGACGCCCGTCTTCATGCGCAGCCAGTCCGGGATGGGGTCCTTCGCATGCGGGTGAACTTCGCCGCGGTTGTCCGTGCGTCGGATGTCCGAATCGACGTATCCGGGTGAGACCAGCGTGACCTCCACACCCACGCGCCTCAGGTCCCCGTGCAGCGCCTCCGCCAGCGCGCGCACCGCGAACTTGCTCATCGCATAAGCCGAGCTGCCCGAGATCGAAATGTATCCCGCGACGCTGCCCATGACGACGAACCGCCCGCGTTTCTCGCGCAACGCATCGATCGTTTCGTAGAGCGTGCGCAACACGCCGTGGACGTTCGTGTCGAACTGCCGCTGGTAGTCGGCCAGGGTGAGCATCTGCACGTTTCCGGCGACCCCGAAACCCGCGTTCGCGATGACGATGTCGGGCACGATGCCCCGCGCGCCGAGCTCCGCGACCACGCGGGCGATGTCCCCATCTACCGTGACGTCGCCCCGGTGGGCGCTGGCCTGCCCTCCCGCGGTGCGTAGTTCGGCGGCGAGCGTCTCGAGCTGTTCGATGCGTCGCGCGACCAGTGCGACTCGCGCGCCGCGGCTCACGAACTCGCGCGCGAGACCCGCTCCAATTCCGGAGGAAGCGCCGGTGATGAGGACAGTAGTTGGGGCTTCGACGATGGATGCGCTCATGCGGGGAGTTTCTCAGGTTTTGACCGCGGGGTTATCCTGTGTTGTAGTCAGGCCGGTCGATCGGGGAGTGGACAAGAAAAATGAAAGCCCTATGGACGGGCCAGAGCTCGCTGTCAACCGCGGCGATGGTCTTCTTCGTCGGCGGAATCGTCGTCTGGATGATCTCGGGTCTCATCGTGGTCGATTACGGTGATTCGGCGGACCCGCGCGCTCTTTATTTCGCGGTATTCGGCGCGCGCGGACTGTTCCTGCTGTTTGGTTCCGTCGCCGTGTGGCGCTGCGCCCGCAATTCCCAGTGGCCGCGCGCAAGGTTCCGTGCACGTCTGCTGGTAGTCCTGGCAGTCGTGATGTTCTTGGGGATCCTGGCCGCCGGGATGCCAATATGCTGCACATACTGAGCTCATCGTGATCTCCAAGATGAGCACACCACAGGAACTCTACGCCGCCGCCAAGCAGGATCTCTCCGCACTGGCCGGGCCGCTGTTCGAGCTGTCCGTAAAACGCCTGCGCGAGCGCGGATACTTCCTGCCGCACTCGGCGGTGCTCACCGTCGAGGGGCGCGTCTCGTTACTCGACGCGATGTGCAGCACGCCGGGCGGCTTTGCCCACTCGGATCACATCCTGCCGATGCTCCGCAACGGGCTGCGCACGATGGCGGGAGAGCGCGATCTCAAGGCCATCGCAATCGCGGAAATCGTCACGGCGATTCCCGACGCCGCGGAGACGCGCGCGATCAAGGTGCTGATCGAGCACCAGCTGGGCCTCACGATCGTGTTCTACATGCCGTTCACGCAGGACGTCAGTGGCAGCTACGAGATGGGGCGGACGAAGACGTTCTTCGGCGATCCCGAGATCAAGGCCTGGCAGCGGGACTGAGTTCTCCGGACTTTTCCGTCCAGGACACGCGCGACGCGCGAACCATTCATCGGAATGGCGCGGAGGTTGTCATGCCCGACGGCTGCATTTACCTTCGGGCACTGTCTCGTCACGCGGTTCGGCAGGACAACGTGCCTCGCATGAGCCATTCGCCTCGCGCCGGTTCAACGATGAAAACACGCCTGGTTACCCTGTTCCTCGCACTGTGCCCTCTGGCCGCGGTCGCCGCGCCCTGCGAGACGACATCGAAGATCGACTCGCCGCAGGCCGCCTACGCGATGAAGCGCCTGCAATCCGTGTCCGATCCGCAGGGCAAGCCTTGCAGGATCGAGCTCCACATCGACCCGTCGCTCGGCGCCGAGAGTTTCTCGATCGCCTCCGGAGCACGCGTCAGGATCACGGGCGGCGATGCGCGCGGCCTGATCTATGGCGCCCTCGAAGCTCGCGAGCAGCTTCTCAACGGCGTCCCCGCCTCGAAACTCGCCGCGGCGCCGGTCAAACCCGCGCTCGCCTTCCGCGGCATCAAGTTCAACACGCCCTGGGATACCTATCGCCCGAGCTCGGCGCTCGATCAGCACTTCTCGACGGTGCGCGACCTCGAGTTCTGGGAGGGCTTTCTCGACATGATGGTCGAGAACCGCTTCAACGCGGTGAGCCTGTGGATGCTGCATCCGTTCACCTACATGATCCGGCCGAGGAACTTCCCCGAGGCCAGCAAGTGGTCCGATGCGGAATTCGCATCGTGGCAGAAGCTGTATCGGGGGATCTTCCGGCTCGCGAAGGAACGCGGTCTCGACACGTACGTCGTGTTCTGGAGCATCTTCGTGAGCGAGGAGTTAGCGAAGGCTCACAACCCCGCCAGCAGGAATTTCTATCCTCACTACTACGTCGACGGCGACACCACGCCGACCACGAAGCGTTACCTGCGAGAGAGTGTCCAGCAGATGCTCGAGGAGTATCCGGATCTCGACGGCATCGGCGTATCACACGGCGAAGGCATGGCGGGCATGACGCCGCTCGAGCGCCAGCAGTTCGTCGACGAGGTTTACATCGCGGGCGCGCTCGAGGCGAAGCGCACGCGGCCGGTGAAGCTCATCCATCGCGTGCCCTTCTCGTCGGGCCTGTCGTCCGGACCCGGCGTGAGCAAGGACGTCGAAAAGGTCACGCGCGCGGCGATGGAAAAGCTCGGCAGCCAGTTCGACGGTCCCATCTGGGCCGAGATGAAATTCAACTGGTCGCACGGCCACTCGACGCCGAAGCTCGTGAAGGTGCACGGCGGCAAACTCGGCGACACCTACTTCGAACCGCCGCCTACCAACTACAAGGTAGTCTGGCAGATCCGCAACGAGGACTTCTTCGCGCTGCGCTGGGGCGTGCCGGATTTCATCCGCCGGCACATCGCGCAGAACGGAACGCAGCCCTACGTCGGCGGCTATTTCACCGGCTCCGAAACCTACATCCCCGCCCTCGACTACTTCACCCGGCTCGAACATCCGCAATGGCGCTGGGCGTTCGAACGCCAGTGGCTGTTCTACAAGCTCTGGGGACGACTGCTATACGACCCCGCGACGCCGGACGCGGTGTTCCAGGCGGAGTTCAAGCGCCGTTACGGCCCGCGCGCGAAGGACTTACTCGAAGCCTTCTCGCTCGCATCGAACACGCAGCTGCGTCTCGCCTCGCTGTTCGATTCGCGCTGGGACTTCACGCTGTACAGCGAGGGGTTTCTCGCGCTGCAGGGTGAATACACACGCTACATCGGGGTCGACGCGCTCATCGATCAGCCGACCCTGGATCCCGACTACGTCGGCGTCGCCGAATACGTGCGAGCCACGCAGGCCGGCACCGAACTACCGGCCACGCGCATCACCCCGCTCGCGCTGGCCGACGCGCTCGAGCGCGACTGCCGCCGCGCGCTGGACCTCGTCGAGAAACTGGATACGCGCAGGGACGTCGCGCTGCGATACGAGGTCGCCGACATACGCACCTGGGCGTATCTCGGACTGCATCTCGCCGAGAAACTGCGCGGCGCGGTGGCGCTCGAGACGTTCCGGGCGACGGGCAAGGAGCAGTACCGGCAGCACGCGCTCGAACGACTCGGCATGGCGCTGAGCCGCTGGGATGCGGTCGTCGGGATCACGCGCCCGCTGTACGAGGACATGCGCCTCACGCACTACAACCACAATTCGTTCGACGCGAATCCGGACAACCTCTTCCACTGGGCGCGCGTGCGCGAGGAAGTCGCGCGCGATCTCGAAGTGGCGCGCGAAGCCACGCCGCGCCCGTGAAGATCATCGTCAACATCGACGTGCCGGACCTGGAAGCGGCGATCCGCTTCTACACGGCCGCGCTCGGGCTCACCCACACGCGCACTCTCGACGACGACGTCGCCGAGCTGTCCGGCGCGGCGGCCATCGCGTTCGGGAAAAGCGGCACGTACGAGTGACGTGCCCAGGGAAAGCCAGAAGATAGAGAAAGGGCCGCGGGTCCCATCCTTTGGACCGCGGCCCCGGCCTCGCTGCGCGTCCTGCTACAGCGAGACGATCGACGACAAGTGCACCACTACCAGCGTGACGGCCCCGGATGCGACCGCTAACAAAACACACGCAAGACGCTGCCTCACCACCCTCTTGTCCACCATCATTGACTGACCCCTTCCTTGGCTTGTTGTGCATCGACGGGCGTTTTGCGCGCTCCGCCACCCTATGTGAGCGCGAACATCCTCCTGGTGGCGCCAGGATTCAAGATGACGCCATTAGGGGACGTAACAAACGCGCAACAGTGGTGGGGGTCAAGCGACCCGGGATTTGGCGTCGAGCTTCGCGACCGCGCGACGCGAAGCGAAATGTCGATAACTTTCAATCACGAAGTCGGAGAGTTCGCGGTCGGAAAGACGCGCGACTTCCATCGCGATCCAGCCGTTGTGGCCCATGTAAGCGGGCACTGACATCCGCGGATCCATCTCGAGCGGACCCTGGCGCTCGATGCCCACCCACACCGATGCGGTGAGTCCCTGACCATAGTCGTACAACAGGGCGAAGCCGCGTTTGCCCACGCGCCATACCGGCATGCCGAACTGCAGCGCCTCACTCGTCTCGGGAAGCGCGCCGCAGATGCGCCGCATCCGCGCGAGCGCCTTCAACGCGCCCGGCGTCTTCATGCGATCGATCTCCGCGGGCTTCATGCGGCGCGTCGGCGCGGCCACGACGGGCGGCTTCGGGACGAGCGCGACGAGTTTCGGCGGCGAGTTCGCGACGTAGGCCATGTGCACGAGCTCGATCACGCGTTTCCACGAGAAACCGCGATTGAGCTCGACGCCTATCCACCCGGACGGCCCGACGTACTGTGGTTTGAAGATCGCCTTCGGCGCCGAGGCGATCAGCCGCGACTGTTCGAGCGGCGGCGTCGCGAGCCACAGGGCGACTCGCCCGTCCCCGTGATGATTGAGCGCGAACACGGCGAAGATCTTGCCCTTGCGCGCTCCGTCGCGCGCGCGGAAGTTGGGCGAGCCGTGCGACTCGAATTCCTCGACTCCGGGGAACGCGAGACAGAGCTCGCGTACCGCCTGGGGAATGGTGCGGGATTTAGCCATTGCAGAATGACAACTTGGAGGGGTCGTAGT
This sequence comes from Pseudomonadota bacterium, assembly GCA_023433705.1. Classification (GTDB taxonomy): domain Bacteria; phylum Pseudomonadota; class Gammaproteobacteria; order Steroidobacterales; family Steroidobacteraceae; genus CADEED01. The sequence continues at coordinate 81,026 of JAEYUC010000053.1, read as the reverse complement.
CCTTGCCGAAGTTGAACACGAACACCGGGCCGAGGTCGATGACCTGCTCGGCCGTGGCGAGGTGGATCGAGACGCTGCTCTTGGGCAGCGACATGTTGGCCACGCGAAACGCGCAGTAGCTCTTCCACTCGCCGCTGATCGGAGCGGTGAATTCGAGCACCTGGCTCCATGGCGGAGCGGTCATCTGGATGCGCGCCGCGAGCGCGCTGCCGCCGTCGGCGGGTTGCTCCGCGCGTGCGTAGTACATCAGCATGATCACGTCGCCTTCGTTGATGGATCCGTCGATCGGCGAGTTCGCCTGCGCGTCCCAGGGATTGCGGCCTTTGTTGGCCTTCACGCGGAATGCGTATTCGCCGGGCACTTCCGCCTTGATGTGTTTCGCCTTGGGTTTATCCGGCTGGAAGTACCACGTGCCGTTAGTCTTCTGATTGATCATCTTGCTGGCCAGGTCGACGTCGTCCTGCGCGGAGGCACTTACCGCTGACAGGAACGCGACGACGACACCGTAAAGGACTCTCATGAGCGACCTCCCTCGTGATCGCTTCCTTGCGGAAGAATTCCGAAATACCTGATGGGCCGCGGCGCGCCCTTCATCGTCGATAAATAAATCTGTCCCCGATTTCGCTATTCCCAGTAGACGGGTTTTTTCATCTGGGACACGGGGACGCAGCCGTGGAAGGCGCCCGGTACGGCCTCGTATTCCATGTTTTCCGTGATTCCCGGCTCGGAAGTATAAAACCCAAGCAAGGTCAGCTCGCGGGTCATGAGAATGAAGGGCTTGGGCGCGTCGGCCTCGAGCGCGCGTTCGAGCGATTGCTTCACGAACGCGGCGCGGGCCTCCGGCTCCTGCCCGAGGAAGGGTTTGCCGCCCTGCTTCTCGGCCTCCACCAGGAACTCCGTGGCGCCGGCCGAGAATCGCCGCCGCGCCTCCTGGTCGTACACGGCGCCCAGCACTTCGTCGATGAAAGCCGGAACGCCGGCGTCCTTCGCGCCACTGGTGTCGGTCTTCGGGATCATGATCTCCGCGATCTCGGACACGAGCGCGTAATGATCCGCACTCAGGACCTTCGGCACGAAGGCCGCCGTGCCCGGCGCCGACTCCCTGGCGGAGCAGCCTTGCAGGATCGCGAGCGCCGCGGGCGCCGATACGGCGCCGCCCAGCAGCAATGCCGCGCGCCGCAGGATCTCACGTCGTTTCAACAATTCGGGTGACTCGTTCATAGATTGCCCTTCTTGAGTTCCGACACCGCGTGATCGACCGCGCGCGCCGTGAAAGCCATGTACGAGAGCGACGGATTCTGGCAGCCCGAGGACACCATGAACGAACCGTCGGTCACGAACACGTTCTTGCAGGCATGCACCTGGTTGTACTTGTTCAGCACGGATTTCTTCGGGTCCGCGCCCATGCGCGCCGTGCCCATCTCGTGGATGCTGTTGCCGACGTTGTAATTGTCGCTGCGCACCGTGACGTTCTTGAAACCGGCCGCCTCGAGCATCTCGCCCGCGTCGTTGCGCATGTCCTCCTGCATCTTGCGCTCGTTGTCGCGCACGACGGCATCGATGGCGAGCAACGGAAGTCCGTGTTTGTCCTTCTTCGTGCGATCCAGTTTTGCGTGATTCTCGTGATACGGCAGGATCTCGCCGAACGCCGTCATGCCGATGGTCCATGGCCCCGGTTCGCGCACGGCCTGCTTGAGCTCCTCGCCGATCAGCGCGCTGTCGTTGAAGCGCGAGAACGTGGAGCGCGACGCGCGGCCCTGGTAGCCGAAGCCGCGCAGGTAATCTCGTTTGTCCTTGCCGACGTTGCGATAACGCGGAATGTAGAACCCGTTGGGCCGGCGTCCCGTATACGCGACGTCGAGATGCCCTTCGACGAGCGCGCTCGCGCCGCCCGGCTTGTTGTGGTCCATGATGTTGTGGCCGAGCTCGCCCGAGTCGTTGCCGAAGCCGTTCGGGAAACGGCTCGAGGTCGAATTCAACATGATGTACGCGGAGCCAAGCGCGGACGCGCACAGGAAGACGACCTTCGCGAAGTAGTCGGTCTGCTGGCCTGTCTCCGCATCGAGCACGCGTACGCCGGTCGCCTTGCCCTTGTCGTTGTCGTAGATGACTTCGTAGACGATCTTGTTGGCGAGCAGCGTCATGTTGCCGGTGCGCTCGGCCGAGGGCAGCGTCGCGGACACCGAGCTGAAGTACGCGCCGTACGGACATCCGCGGATGCACATGTTGCGAGCCTGGCAGGTCGCGCGCTGCGGACTTTCGTTGTGCGTGAGCGGCCCGGTGAGATTCGCGCAACGGCCGATGATGAGCTTGCGGCCGAGCTTCTGGTCCAGCTTGTGCTTGAATTCCTGTTCGACGCAGTTGAGCTCGTGGGGCGGCAGGAACTTGCCATCGGGCAATTGCGGCAGACCTTCGATGCTGCCGCTGATGCCCGCGAAGGTCTCCACCTTGTCGTACCAGGGCGCGATTTCCTCGTAGCTCACGGGCCACGGAATCGCGATGCCCTCCTTCGCGTTCGATTCGAGATCGAGCGGACTCAGCCGGTAGCTCTGGCGCGCCCACATGAGCGAGCGGCCACCGACGTGCCAGCCGCGCAGCCAGTCGAAACCGCTCGTTTCGACATAAGGATTGTCGATGTCGTCGACGAACCAGTGTTCGTTCGCGGGTGTCGGGTAGTTGGTGCGCGACCAGACCGGCTTGCGGCGGCGCGTTTCCTGCGTGATGCGATTGCCGTACGGCAGCTCCCACGGGTTCTTCATCGCGGTGGGGTATTCCCCGTGCCGGACCATGCGGCCGCGATCGAGCACCAGGGTCTTGAGTCCCTTCTCCGTCAGTTCCTTGGCGGCCCAACCGCCGCTGATTCCCGTGCCGACGACGATCGCATCAAAAGAATTCGATTCCATGCTCTACCGTTGCCCCCGCAGAAGAAAATCCGGGACAGATTTATTTATTGACGATAATAATCGTCGCTAAATAAATCTGTCCCGGCGGCCATTATGGACTACATGCGCGTCCTGCTGGTTCCATTCCAGGCGACGACCCTGCTGCTCGTCGCGATTTTCTCGATCCTGTTGTCCGTGCTCGATCTGCACCTGATCTTCGGCACGGTCGGCAAGGTGCTCATACAGATCTGGATCCTGAAATACTGCTACGTGCTGCTCGATCACGTTTCCGAGGGAAATACGGAAGCACCCGTGATGTCGCAGGAAATGCTGAGTCCTTTCGAAGTGCGGCCGTGGGTCCAGCTCGCGATCGTCACGATCGGAACGACGTTCTGCATGTGGATCGGCGGAAAGGCGGGCATCGCGCTCGGGCTTTTCCTGCTGGCGCTGCTGCCGGCTTCGATCGCGGTGCTCGGATTCGGCGAAAAATTCTACGAAGCCGTAAATCCGGTGACGCTGTTCCGCGTGATCCGTGGACTCGGCCCCCTGTATCTCGCGCTGCTCGTGGCGATGGTCGTGTATGCGGCCATCGGCTGGTTCGTCGCGAGCACAGGGCTGTGGCGCATCCTCGTGCATGCGGTGCAGCTGCTGTGCGAGCTGTCGTTCTTCGCACTCATCGGCGGCGCCATGTACCTGCGGCGCCGGCAGCTCGGCTACCAGGCCTCCAACAGCCCGGAGCGCACCGCGGAACGCGCGGAGAGCGAACGCATCAAGCTTCGCGCGCGCATGATGGACGAGGTCTTTCAACTGGCGCGGCATGGCCGCCAGGTGGACGCGACCGCACCTCTCGCCGATTGGCTCAAGGATCTCGACGCGGAACACGTCTGTCGCGATGCATACCACGCCGCCGAACAGGTCCTGCGCTGGGAGAATCCCGCCGCGGTCGACACGATCGGCAGCACGTTGATCCGCCACCTGCTGCGCTTCGGCCGCCCCGACGCGGCGCTCGCGGTCTTCGAGCGGCTGCGCGGGCATTCCGCGCAATTCACGATGGATTCCGCGATCGACCTGCGCACATTGGCCGAATTCGCCGAGAGCACGGGCCGGGACGAGCTGGCCGCCTCGATGCGGCTGGAAACGCCCGTCCACCCGCCACGGGCGCCCGCGCCGGGAAAATCGTGACGAGCCGGGACATGACAGTTGTCAGCACCGGGGGCTGACGAGTTCGACTGAAAGAATCCGCGGCCTCGCGTCATGCTTCCACCTACTGGAGGACCCCATGTCGCAGACCCCGCTCGCGAGCCTGGAAGGCGCACGCAAGACGTTCGGCAAACTCAACGCGCTCGATGGCTTCGATTTCGCCGCGAAACGCGGTGAGCTGACCGCGCTGCTCGGACCGAACGGCGCCGGCAAATCCACCGCGATCTCGATCTTGTTAGGCCTGCAGCGTGCCGACGCGGGAACCGCGCAGCTTTTCGGTCACGACCCGCAGGAGATCGAGGGCCGGAGGCGCATCGGCGTGATGATGCAGGAAGTCGCGTTGCCGCCCGTCATGAGCCCGCGCGAACTGATCTCGCAGGTCGCGAGCTACTACCCCACCCCGTACGAACCGGACGAGGTCCTGAAGCGGCTGTCCCTCGAGAGCCTCGCGAAACGCCGCTACGGCAAACTCTCCGGCGGACAGAAGCGCCAGGTGCAGTTCGCGCTCGCCATCGTCGGGCGTCCCGAACTGCTGTTCCTCGACGAACCGACGGTCGGTCTCGACGTGCAGGCGCGCGAGGCGCTGTGGCAGGTCGTGCGCGACCTCAAGCACGAGGGTTGCTCCATCGTGCTCACGACTCACTACCTGGAAGAGGCCGAGGCGCTCGCCGACCGGGTCGTCGTGATGGTGCGCGGGCGCAAGGTGACCAGCGGCACGGTGGACGACATCCGCAGCCACGTGTCGCGCAAGCAGGTCAGTTTCATCACCCGCATCGCGGCGGAGTCCATCCGCGGCTGGCCGGAAGTGCTGCAGCTCGATACCGACCGCGATCGCGTCACCCTCTGGACCAACGACGCCGAGCCGCTGCTCGCGCGCCTGTTCCGCGAGGATCCGGCGCTCGAGGACATCGAGGTGCGCCGCGCGGGGCTCGCGGAAGCCTTCTCCGAGATCACGGCCGCGAACCGGGAGTCCCAGTCGTGAACACACTTTACGAAGCAGTTTCGACGATGTCCGCCTCGCGTACCTGGAGCGCCTACCTGGGCGACATGCACGTCGAGTTCCTGAAGGCGCTGCGCACGCCGGCATTCTCGGTGCCGACGCTGTTCTTCCCGATCATGTTCTACTGCCTGTTCGGCATCATGATCGGCAGCCTGCGCGGCGACGGCGGGTTCGCGCAGTACGCGCTCGCGACGTACGGCGTGTTCGGCACGATGGGCCCCGGGCTGTTCGGATTCGGCGTGTCGCTCGCGATCGAGCGCGAGCAGGGCCTGCTCACGCTCCGGCAGGCCCTGCCGCAGCCGGCGGGCTCCTATCTATTCGCGCGCGCGGTGATGGCGATGTTGTTCGTCGCGATCATCTCGGGGTTGCTGCTGGTGCTGGCCGTGTTCGTCGCGAACGTGCCGCTGACCTTCGGCCAGGCCGTGAAGATCTTCGCGATCAACGTGCTCGGCACGCTGCCCTTCTGCGCGATCGGCCTTGCGATCGGATCGTGGGTGTCGGGCCAGGCCGCGCCCGCCATCGTCAACCTCATCTTCCTCCCGATGGCGTTCCTGTCCGGCCTCCTGTTCCCGATGCAGATGCTGCCGAAGTTCATCGTCGACATCGCTCCGGTATGGCCGGCATTCCATCTCTCGCAGATCTCGCTGGCGGCCGTCGGTGGTTCCTCGACGGGCTCGTTCACGACCCACGTCGCGGCACTGGCCGGAGTCACCGTGATCTTCTTCTGGCTCGCGATGCGCAGGCTGAACAACGGCGGTTTCCGGCTGTTCGGCGCGCGTCGCAAGAGTGGCTCGATCGCGTTGCGTCGCGTCGCCACCATGACCGTGCTGTGGGGCGCCATCGGCCTCGTGATCGCCGGCGTCGTGGGTGGCAACTCGAAGGTCACCGCGGCCGCGCCGGCCTCCGCGGATGCGAACGCGCCCGCTGCAACGGGTGACGCCGCAAATGCCGTGAAGGCCGGCGTGGCCGCCCCATCGGACGGCCTGATCTCGAACTTCGACGACGGCAAGACCGATGCGTCGTACGGCATCGGCTTCCTCGCGTCGGGCGACGAGTACCAGGGTGGCAACTCGAAGGCGGCCATCAAAGTGGTCGAAGGCGGCGCGCAGCAGTCCGCCGGAGCGCTCGAGATTTCGGGAACCATCCGGCCGGGGTCGGCGTACCCCGTGGCGGGAACGATGTTCTTTCCCGAGGGACCGCCGATGGCCGGTGAAATGGACTATTCCGGCCGGACCGAGCTCACCTTTCAGACGCGCGGGGATGGCCAGAAGTACCTGGTGATGTTCTTCGCCGGCGACGTGCAGATCCCGTCCACCTACCCGTTCGAGGCCGGCGCGGAATGGCGCGAGGTGCGGGTGCCTCTGGCCGACTTCGTGCCCGACATAAGGCGGATTCGCGCCATCGGCTTCATGTCGATGGGTCCGGAGGGCGAATTCCGGCTGCAGATCGACGACGTCAACATGCGCTAGGATTCCGGCCGTCATGACTCCCGCGCAGCTCATCAGGAACATCAAGGATCCGCCGCCGACCTCGATGGTCGGCTACATGACCCGTTCCGATGGCCGGATGATGCGCGCGATGCCGTTCGTGATCCTGGTCAACCTGGTGTGGCTGTTCGTCTGGGCGGTACTCGCGCGGCAATCGTTCAGCGGCGTCATCCTGCCGACGCTGATCAGCCTGCCGTTCTTCGTCTACCTGCACCTCTGCGCCTATTTCTACGGCGGCTCCGACAAAGTGCGTTTGAGCTACATCGCCGGGATCTTCGCGCTCGGGTTCCTGCTGGCGCCGTTCAATTTCTCATCGCTCGGCTACCTGATTTTCGGCTTCTTCCTGCTGGCGTACGCAGCGCCGACGCGACAGGCGATCGTGTTCATCATCCTGTCGATCATCGCATTCACGATCGAAATGGCGCTGCTCGGCGCACCGACGAACACCATGGTCTCCGCGCTGATCCCGTCGGTCACACTCGCGATCATCGCCATCTTCACGGCCTACGCTCACAAGCATCAGATGCAGCTCCGCCGCAGCAACGAGGAAATCCTGCGGCTCGCCACGCTCGCCGAACGCGAGCGCATCGGGAGAGATCTGCACGACTTGTTGGGCCACACGCTTTCGGTCGTGGCGCTCAAGTCGGAGCTCGCACGCAAGCTCATCGACCGTGACGTGGACGCCGCGCGCCGCGAAATGGAGGAAGTCGAGCGTGTGGCGCGCGACTCGCTGTCACAGGTGCGCAATGCCGTCTCCGGCATCCGCAGCACCGCGCTCTCGGCGGAACTGCTCGCGGCCACCGCGCTGCTCGAAGCGCAGGGCATGAAGGTCAAGTGCGAGACCGAAAACGTGAAGCTGCCGCACGATCGCGAGACGGCGCTCGCGCTGTCGCTGCGCGAGGCGGCCACCAACATCCGGCGGCACGCCGGCGCGAAGGGCGTGACGATTCGCGTGCGCAAAGAGCCGAGCGCGGTGGTCGTCGAGGTCGCCGACGACGGCCGCGGCGGACGCATCGTTCCGGGCAACGGTCTGAATGGCATGCGCGAGCGCCTCGACAGCGTCGGCGGATCGCTCGCGCTGATTCCCAACGAGGCCGGCGGAACGTTGCTGCGCGCGACGGTTCCGGTCGCCGCGTGAGCCGCGCATGATCCGCATCCTGCTCGCGGAAGATCAGGCCATGGTCCGCGGCGCCCTCGGCGCGCTGCTCAAGCTCGAACGCGACATCGAAGTGCTCGGCGCCGCGGCCGACGGGGCGCAGGCGCTCGTCGAGTGCCGCCGGCTGCAACCCGACATCGTGGTCACCGACATCGAGATGCCCGGGCTCACCGGAATCGAGCTCGCGCAGAAGATCCAGGAGGAAGCGCTGCCCTGCAAGGTGGTGATCGTCACCACGTTCGCGCGCCAGGGCTACCTGCGCCGCGCGCTCGACGCCGGGGTGAAAGGCTATCTACTAAAGGACTCGCCGGCGGAAAAACTCGCCGAGGCGCTGCGCAACGTGAGCCGAGGCGGCCGCGCGATCGACCCGGCGCTCGCGGTCGAAGCCTGGAACGAGTCGGACCCCCTCAACGACCGCGAACGCCAGACCCTGCGCCTCTCGGGCGAAGGATTGTCGGCGCCGCAGATCGCCGAGCAGTTAGGTCTGTCGGCGGGCACCGTGCGCAACTACCTCTCCGAAGCCATCGGCAAGCTCGGCGCGAACAACCGCATCGACGCCTACCGCCTCGCCCGCCAGAAAGGCTGGCTCTAGGGTGGGGATAGCGGTGCCGGTGGGGATAGCGGTGCCGGTGTAAAAAGTGGGGATTACGCGCCCCGCCGCGCGCACGAAGAATCGACAACGGGGAATCTCATGAAGATCGACGCAGCACAAGCTGACATGCGCCACGCCTACCTGGGCGGTTCCGCGGGAATATTCGCGTCATCGCTGGCCTGGCTGTCCGCCGCGCTGGTCGCGCATTTCGTCAGTCCGCGTGCCGGCATCGCCGCGCTGTTCGTCGGCGGCATGTTGATCCACCCGGCCGCGATCCTGCTGTCGAAACTGCTGGGCCGCTCCGGCAGTCATGCGAAAGACAACCCGCTGGCCCGACTCGCGATCGAGACGACGATCTGGCTGCTGTTCGCGATTCCCCTCGCCTTCCTGCTTTCCTTCCAGCGGGTCGAGTGGTTCTTCATCGCGATGCTGGCAACCATCGGCGGCCGCTACTTCACGTTCTCGACCCTGTACGGCCTGCGCATCTACTGGGCCATCGGCGCGGCCCTTGCGTTGGCGGCGTTCGGCCTGGCGGCGACCAATGCCGGCGCGACGACCGTCGCCACCGCGGGTGGAGTCATCGAACTGGTGTTCGCGGGTGTCGTATTCGCGAGCGCGCGCCAATCACCGGCCACCGCTCCCACGTAATCCCCACGTTTTACACCGGCACCACTATCCCCACCCCTACCCCCGTCCGATGTAGGGCATCTTCGGCGGGAGAATCGTCATGAACTGGATGTTGGCGGTCAGGGGTAGTTTGGCCATGTGCAACACGGCGTCCGCGACGTGTTGCACGTCCATCATCGGCTCCTGCTGCGGCAGCGCGGCCGCGAGCTCGGTCAGCGCGTTGCCGATGTCGATCTGCCCGACGGCGATGTCGTACTTGCGGCCGTCGAGCGAGCTCGACTTCGTCAATCCCGTGATGCCGTGCTTCGAGGCCGTATAGGGCGCCGAATTCGCGCGCGGCACGTGCGCTGAAATCGACCCGTTGTTGATGATCCGCCCGCCGCGCGGCGTCTGCGCTTTCATGATCCGGAACGCGTGCTGCGTGCAGAGGAACGCACCCGTGAGGTTGGTGTCGATCACTCGGCGCCATTGCTCGAAACTCAGGTCCTCAAGATTCACGCCCAATGGCGTCCCGACCCCCGCGTTGTTGAACAACACGTCGAGCCGGCCGAACCTGGCGATCGTCGCATCGAACATGCGGGCAACGTCGTCGGGCCGCGTCACGTCCGCCTCGGCCACGAGCGCAACGCCTCCCGCGGCCGCCGCCACCGCCTCGAGCTTCTCCTTCTCCCGGCCGGCCAGCACCACGCGAAAGCCGTCGCGCAGGAACGTGAGCGCCGTCGATTTGCCAATACCGCTCCCGGCGCCCGTGATGAGCGCCACCTTCTGCCCGGTCATCGTCCCCACTCCCTAACTACTGTCGCCGCGTTGCGCGGTGAACTCCTCGATGGCTCCGTCGTCGCCGACGCGCAGCGTCATATCGATGGGCTGGCAGCAGACCTGGCAATCTTCCACGTAGCTGCACGAGCCCGAGCTCGGATCGGCGCGGGTTTCGAATGCTTCGCCGCAATACGGGCAGTGCACCACGACGAACTCGGCCCCGATGGCGCGATCCATTCCAGCGGTGTCTACTTCGATCACGGGCTCGAGTCCGTAGAGGGCGTCGATGTCCGCATCCGACGGGGTCACTTCCGCCGGATGGTGATCCGTCCGTGGTTTCTCAGGAGCGCTCATGGTTTCTCGAGCGACGATCATGGCACGACTCGCGCTGCTCGGCGGCATCTGTTTCCTGATGGCCGCGACGAAGTGGGCCTGCGTGTCCAACACGATGGATCCCATAAACGATCCTGATGGCTCGGCGACCACGTTCGTCACCAGGCTCGTTCTCTTCGACTCCGCCGGGACCAGGACTTCGGATTTCGTGTTCGGCGAGCCGATCCGGTTCGAGCTCGAGGTCACCAATACTTCTTCCCGCACGGTCCACGTTCAGTTCGACGATGCGCAGATCTACGATTTCATGGTCGTCGACTCCGGCACGAACCGGGTGCGTTGGCAGTGGTCCGACGACCAGGCCTTTGCCCAGGCGTCCCAGGAGCTCACCTTCGAGCCGGGCGCGAGCCGGACGTACTCGGTCATGTGGTCCGGCCAGCTCGCCGACGGGGCGCAGCTGCCCGTCGGCAATTACCAGGCGCGCGGGGTCATGGTTTTCGACGATTTTTTCGGGGACCCGCTGGCCAACGGGCAAATGGGCTCTCCGCTGGTGCCGTTCACGGTGCGCTGATTTCCGGGCGCGATTTTTTCGCGGGGACTGCACCCGGCCCGCATGTGCCGCCCGTATTGGAGGCAGCACACATGAAGAGGACCCCGCCCGTGAAAACAGCCCCTGTCCTGGCCCTGATCGCCGCCGCCGGCATCCTCGCGGTTCCGTCCCTGGCCGCCGATGCCGGCGCCGAACTCCGGATACCCGATTTCAGCCACCTGCGGGCAAAGGCCGTCGATTCGGTCGATATCTCCGTGAATGGCTTCATGTTGCGCACGCTGTCGAGAATCGCCCGCTCGGTCGACGAGCCCGACGATGCCGAGGAAGCGGCCGCGCTCAGCCTGCTGGGGGACATCAAGTCCATCCAGGTCCGCTCCTTCGAGTTCGATCATGACGGCGCCTACGACAAGGCGGACATCGACGCCGTGCGCAAACAGCTGTCGGGCGGCGGATGGAGCACGCTCGTGCAATCGCGCAAACGCGATTCCCGCGAGGACGTCGACGTGTACGTCCGCATGGTCGGCGACCGCATCGAGGGGCTCGCCGTGGTCGCGAGCGAGCCGCGAGAATTCACCATCGTGAACATCGTCGGGCGCATCGACATCGACAAGGTCGCGATGCTCGAAGGACAATTCGGCATCCCGAAGGTGAACCGGATCGACTGAGAATGCGGATTCGCCGTGAATCCCAGCGCCGCGCGAAACATGACTGACACGTTGCTGGCCCGGGCGCGCGCGGGCGACGCGGAGGCGTTCGCGAGTTTCGTGCGACAGCACCAGTCCTCCGTGTACAGCATCGGCCTGCGCATGTTCAACCGGCGCGATGCGGCGGAGGACCTCGCGCAGGACGTGTTCCTGCAGCTTTATCGCAAGCTCGATTCGATCGAATCGGCCGAACACCTGGGATTCTGGTTACGCCGTGTCGCCGCGAACCTCGCAATCGACCGGCTGCGCAGCCCGACCCACACGCACACACAAGCGCTCGCCGACGACGAGGAGGTCGCCGCGCAGGACCCCGAAGCCGATCCGCTGCGCGATCGCGCCCTGCTGAAACTGATCGGGGAGCTCGCGCCACATCCGCGCGCCGTCATGCTGCTCCGGTACCAGGAGGATTGCGACGTGGCCGAGATCGCCCAGGCGCTCGACATGCCGGTGAACACGGTGAAGAGTCACATCAAGAGATCGCTCACGGCTTTGCGGCGCCGACTGGTCGGCGCGCAAGTCGTGGACTGCGAGGAACCATGAACGAGAATTTCGAGAACGAACTGCGCAATGCGCTGCGTCCGGTGGAGGCCCCCGAGGGGCTCGCGGATCGCATCTTGCGCTCGCTGCCGCCGCGCGAGGCCGCTGTCCCGAACGTCGCGACCGCCCCCGCGCACGCGCCCGCAGCGCCGGCGCGCGCATCGCGACGTCACTGGATGCCCGGCGCGCTCGCGGCCTCACTACTGGTCGCGGTGCTGGCCGGCACACACATGGCGCAGCTGCGCGACGAACGCATCGCGCGCGAAGAAGGACTCGCCGCGCGCCGCGAGCTGCTGCAGGCGTTGAGACTGACCAGCGAAAAACTGGATCTCGCCTACCAGGCGGTGCAGACGCCCGCCAAGGGCGCGATCGACGAGGAGAACCGCTCATGAACGCGCGCGCGATTTTGTTGACCGCCATCCTGGGCTTGTCGGGTCTGGCATTCGCGGGAGCCGCGCAAGCCCAGACGACGAACATCAAGGGCCAGCTGCGGATTCCCGAATTCGCGGGTCTCGCCGAGAAGGCGAGTGAATCCGTGAACGTCACGCTCGACTCGAAACTGCTCGGTCTCGGCTGCCGATTCCTCGACGCGGCGGATCCCGAAGAGGCCGAGGCGAAGAAGGTGTGCACCGGCCTGTCCGGCGTCTTCGTGCGCAGCTTCACGTTCGACGATGACTTCGCGTATCCCAAGGGCGACGTCGAGGCGGTGCGCAAACAACTTTCCGCGCCGGGCTGGTCGCGCATCGTCGAGGCCCGCAGCCGCAAGGATCAGACCGACGTCGACGTCTTCGTGCTGATCGAGGGCGACCGCGCGCAGGGACTCGCGATCATCGCGAGCGAGCCGCGCCAGTTCACGATCGTGAACATCGTGGGTTCGATCGATCTCGCGCAGCTGCACAGTCTCGAGGGCAAGTTCGGCGTGCCGGAGCTCGAGATCGAGACCAAACCACCGGCGCCGAAGAAGAAGACCTGAGACCTCACATATCCATCGGCCGCGCGATGGTGTCGAGCACGCCGATCGCGAACAGCAGGATCGTGACGCCATCGGCGATGAGTTCGAGGACGTAGGTCGCCTGCGGTACGAGCGCTTCGGGCGCGTAGCGCCGCATCAGCAGCAGGCCGCCCTGCAGCGCCGCGGCGATCAGCAGGCCCTCGATGAAGCCGGCCCCGGGTTGCTGGACCAGGAACCCGTAGACGAACAGCAGGACGCCGATGAGGATGCCGCGCACCTTCGAGGCGAGGCGAAGTTGTCGTGGGGATTCGTTCATATGCGCACCTCGAACTCGGGACTGTCGATTGGCGCCTCGAGCTTCGCGATGTCGAGTCGGGCGAGTCGGTAGTTGGACACGAGCTTTCCTCTCTAGGGGGCGCCGGAGTATGCGTACACGATGATGAACAGATAGATCAGCAGGATCGTCGAGAGCTGCGCGAGCGCGGCGGCCACCACCGCGCGGATCACCGTCCAGAGAAAGTTGCCGCGATAGAACTGCACCGCCGCCACGCTGAAGTAGATCATCCAGAGTCCGTAATACAGCGGCGCGACGGTGAGATTGCCCGGGTTCAGGTTCGCGAAATACATGATGGGCGTGGTGATGAGCCCCAGGAACAACATGCGGAAACCCGACGTGTACGCCGCGAGCACCAGGTGCTCGGCGTAGTTCAGCCGCGAGGTCCAGAACAGCAGCGCGCACCAGCCGGCGAGGAACGGCATCTGCAGCACGATGACGACGTTCACGTGCCGCTGCAGGAAGCCCGCCGCGCCGCTCTCGGTGATGGGCGAGAAGAAGTGCACGCCCGTCAGGTAGATCATGAAACTTGCGAGACTCACCGAGATCACGACGAACGGAAACGGCCCGAAGTATTTCTTGCGCCTGCCGTCGACGTATTCGCGCGCCACGCGCCCGGGGCGGTAAGCGAGCTGCCCGACGAGCGCGAGGATGCTGTGATCGGCGTGGGTCAGCGCATGCAGGACGTCGTGCCCGATCTGGCGCATCGTGAGACGACCGGCATGCGTGCGCTGGCCGCAATGGCCGCAGAACCGCTGTCCGGACTGCAGCGGCATCTCGCAATTCGCGCAGGCGAAGCGGGTCTCGACAATCTGGCGCAGGTCGTCGCTCATGAACCGCTGGCTAGAGCCCCCGGGCTATGACCTCTTTCATGATCTCGTTCGTGCCGCCATAGATGCGCTGCACGCGCGAATCGGCGAACAACCGGCACACGAGGTATTCGTTCATGTAGCCGTAGCCACCGTGCAGCTGCACGCATTCGTCGAGCACCTGCTGCTGCATGTCCGTGATCCACCACTTGGCCATCGACGCGGTCTCGGTGTCGAGCTTGCCCGCGACGAGATCGACGACGCAGCGATCCGAGAACACACGGGCGATACGCGCGATGCTCGCGAGCTCCGCAAGCCTGAAACGCGTGTTCTGGTAATCCCAGACCGGCTTGCCGAAGGTCTTGCGCTCGCGCACGTACTTCAATGTCTCGTCGATACCGCCTTCCATCGCGCCCACCGCGCCCACGGCGATGACCGTGCGTTCGTACGGCAGATCGTGCATGAGCTGGTGCATGCCCTCGCCCTCGACGCCGCCGAGCAGGCAGTCGGCCGGCACCTTGACGCCTTCGAAGAACAACTCGGAGGTGTCCTGGCCGTGAAGCCCCATCTTGTCGAGCACGCGGCCGACGCGATAACCGGCGAGGTCCTTCGTCTCCACCATCAGGATGGACAGGCCCTTGTTGCGATCCGGATCGGTGCGCACCACGAGCATGAGCAGCCCGGCGAGGAAACCGTTCGTGATGAACGTTTTCCCGCCATCGACGACGTAGTGATCGCCCTGCTTCGTCGCGCGGGTACGGATGCCTTTCAGATCCGATCCCGTCCCGGGTTCGGTCATGCAGATCGCGCCGATGAGCTCGCCCGCGGCCATGCGCGGCAGCCAGCGCTTCTTCTGTTCCTCCGTGCCGTGGTTGAGCACGTAGTGCGCGCACATGCTGTGCACGCCCTGGCCGAATGCGCCGAGACCGCGGCGGGCTAGCTCGGTGTACATCACCGCTTCGTGACGGAAATCGCCGCCGCCACCGCCGTATTCGGCGGGCACGTCGAGCAGCAGCAGTCCCGTTTCGCCGGCCTTGCGCCAGGTCTCGCGGTCGACGTGGTGCTGCTCGCGCCAGCGCGCGTCGTTCGGAACCATCTCGGAT
This sequence comes from Pseudomonadota bacterium, assembly GCA_023433705.1. GTDB lineage: Bacteria > Pseudomonadota > Gammaproteobacteria > Steroidobacterales > Steroidobacteraceae > CADEED01. Next base: position 66,004 of record JAEYUC010000053.1, on the reverse strand, counting down.
TCGATGAAACGTACGACCGTGTCGCGAAACACTTCGAGGTCATCGTCCATCCACGGAATGACGTAGGGGTTCATGGGCGCAAGATTAGCCTGCGCCTCCTCACCCCGGCCAGACAATCAGCGAAGTCGGCTCAACCGCGCTGCACGCGAATCGAATACTTTCCGGTCCCGGTCGGCCGGTAGTGCCGAACCTGCGCGAAATAGGTTCCGGGCACGAGGCTCGCCTGGATGCGCGCGTTGAAGCCGACTCCGTTGTCGTCGTCCTCGGCGATGAGCCGGGTCTGATCGTTCGGACCGAACAGCTTCAACACCACATCGGTGTTGCCACCGGTGGAGATGACGTGTTTGCCGGCCTTCTTCGCCTCGAACTCGAACACATCCTCCTCGCCGCCCTTGCCGATGGCCGCGCGCGTGGCCGCCTTCGCATTCACCGCTATGGCGGTGACGGGCCTGGCGATTTTCGGATAGGCCTTCGCGCTCGCGATGAACGCCTTGTCGAGGTCCGACAGGACCGAATTCGCCTTGGTGCCCTCGCCGTTCTTCACCCAGCTGTCCGGGAAGAAATACAGCATGATCGAATCGGGATCGAACTGCGTGCCGCGGATCTGATCGACCGAATACTTCTCGAGCACGTTGTGACGAATAGTGGCCTCGTCCCAGAAGTTGGGCGGCCCCTTGAGATCCTCGATCACGACTTCTTCGTTCCACTCGATGCCGCCGGAGGGATTCTGGTGCTCGTGGCCGAGACCGATGGCGTGTCCGAATTCATGGGCGGCGGTGCCGCCGTCGAGGAAACCGAGATTCATCGTGGGCGAGGAAATCGGGATCTGCCGGCAATCCGTGCCGATGTACGACCACGCGCCGTCATCGGGATCGAAGGTTATGCGGATCTCGGCGTCCGGGTCGTTGTTGAACACGAACTTGAGGTTGGCATGCTGCGTCCACCAGTTGGCCTCCTGGCGCGCGGTGTTCTGTTCCTGCGGCGTCCCGCCCATGAAGCGCACCCGCAACGTCGAACCGTTGATCCACATCTTGCGCGCGACGATGATGGCACGCGTCGCACCGCCCCGGCGCACGGTCGCCTGGGCGCGCATCTGTTCCGTCGGCAGCGGACGTTCGTGGCAGACTTTTACGGGCGGGCTCATGGGGAACTCCGGGGCGCCGCGTTAGTTAGATTTCGGCGGTCGGCGCTCTATCTATTCTGTCGCCAGCGTGCCGATTCTCCCACCCTTAGTGCGAAATTCCCGGATGCACCGCTCCATCCCGCGGTGCATCACGTCGCCGGCGTGGCGCCGCAGCCGGCGCCGGCCGCCTCGCCCCGCTGAAAAACATATACGCCGCCCCGCTTGGCGACGAAACCGCGGCGGTCACCCTCGCCCGTCATCCGGCCCGGCTTCGATGATTCTCTGGCAACGGCGAACTCCCCGCCAAACATCGGCGAGCGGACGACGATCGGGCCGTCGCGGCCGGTCACGAGCTGGATTTCGCGCGGGCCGCACTCGTCCCAGGCGATGTCCACCGTGACGTCGCCGCGCGCGCGCAGCCCGACCACCTCGCCTTTTTTCCACGCCGCCGGACGCGCGGGCAGGATCGCGATCTCGTCGTTGTGGCTCTGCAGCAGCATCTCGACCATGCCGGCCGTCGCGCCGAAGTTCCCGTCGATCTGGAACGGCGGATGCGTATCCCAGAGGTTCGGCAGCGTGCTGTCGCGCAGCAGGCCCTCGAGTAGTTTGTGCGCGCGATCGCCGTCGAGCAGGCGCGCCCAGAAGTTGATCTTCCACGCGCGGCTCCAGCCCGTGCTCGCGTCGCCGCGCGCGTCGAGCGTGACTCGCGCCGCCTTCGCGAGGTCCGGCGTGTGGGCGCCGATCGCGTTTCCCGGATGCAGCGCGAACAGATGCGAGACGTGACGGTGATCGCTCTTGGGATCGTCGAGGTCGACCTTCCATTCCTGGAGCTGACCCCATTTGCCGACGCGCAATCCACGGTCGAGTTTCGCGAGCGCATCCGCGACGCGTTTGCCGAAGGCCTTGTCGCCGACGATCTCCGCCGCGGCGACCGTGTTCGTGAACAGGTCCGCCACGATCTGCTGCGACATCGCGGCGCCGGCCGTGAACGGCCCGTGCTCGGGCGAGTAGCTGGGCGAGACGACGAGTGTCCCGTCGCGCGGATCCGTGACCAGCGCGTCGAGCCAGAACTCCGCCGCGCCTTTCATGACCGGCCAGGCGCGTTTCTTGAGGAAATCCCCGTCGCGGCTGAACCGGTAGTGCTCGTAGAAGTGCTGCGCGAGCCAGGCGGATGCTTCGGGTTGCCAGAACGCGGTCGGCCAGTCGATCGGCCCGACGTAACCCCAGGCATTGGTGTTGAGGAACAGCGTCCAGCCTTTCGCGCCGAAGTAACGCTCGGCGGACATCCGCCCGGGCGACACGAGGTGCTCCACGAAATCGAACAGCGGCGTGGCCGTCTCCGCGAGATTCGCGGACTCGGCCGGCCAGTAATTCATCTGCAGGTTGATGTTGACGTGGTAGTCGGCGTTCCAGGGCGGAGTGTCCTTGTCGTTCCACACGCCCTGCAGGTTCGCCGGCAACGAACCCGCGCGCGACGCGGCGACCAGCAGATAGCGGCCGTAGTTGAAATAGAGTTCCTCGAGCGCGCGATCGGCCGCGGCGTTGCCGCCGGGATACTGCGCGCGCAACCGGTCGGTCGGAATCCGCGGCGCCTTCCCGCCGAGCGAAATTCGCAGGCGCCGAAACAGCGCCTGGTGATCGCGCGTGTGTTCGGAAGCGATGCTGCCGAATTGCTCCTTCCCGATCGCCTTGATGTCCTTCTCGGCCAGCGCGACCGGATCGACGGCATCGCGGTAGTCCGGATACCGCATGCGGTAGTTGGTTCGCGCCGCGACGACGATCGTCATCGGGCAGTCGGTGACGATCTGCAGCGAATCGCCTTCCGGCGTCTGGGTGCCGCAGTTGGTGATCACTCGCACGAGCGCCGCGTAGCGCAACCCGTTCGACTCGAGGGCGCCCGACACGGTGATGAGCCCGGGAGTCACCTCGCGCGTGACGCTGCGATTGCCGGGAACCGTGAAACGCACGCGCATCTTCTGTCCGCTCGTGCTGTACCAGCGGCCGACGAACACCTGGTCCGGGTAGGACACGGCATAGTCGCGGCGATAACCGATCTCGCCCTGGCGGTATTTCACGCGCGCGACGCCGGCGTCGAGATCGAGCTCGCGCCGGTACTCGGTCGCCGGTTCCGTGCCCGGCTCGATGTCGACGACGAGGTCGCCGAAACTCTGGTAATCGCCGTAGTTCTGCATCTTGCGGCCGAGCTCGCCGACGACGAGCTTGGGATCGAGTTGCGTGCCGTCGAGCAATCGTTCGCCGATCGATCGCACCGCCTCCGCCCGGGATTCCCGCGGCAGGCCAAAGTCGTAACCGCCCTCCGCGCCCGGGCCTCCGGTCCATAGGGATTTCTCGGAGAACTGGATGCGGTCGGTTTCGATGCCGCCGAACACCATCGCGCCAATGCGCCCGTTGCCGATGGGCAGCGCCTCCTTTTCCCAGTCGGTGGCGGGCCTGTCGAACCAGATGAGTGTGTTGGCGGCCCGGCCGATCGATGCGAAACTGCAGGCGCAGGCAGTGATCGAGATCAGCAGTCCGGTTCGGCGCATGTTTTTCTCCCTCGCGCGGGATCATATAGGCCGACCGCGCGGGACGCTCACCAGCCACGCGGAATTCTGGGCGGAAAATCATCCGCGGCCGCCCAGTCCCATTTCCGGTCCACGCGGCGGTGAGGAAACGTATTCGTGAACAACGCCGGTCAGCGGCCCGTCAACGTCGGCTCCGTACTCTTCTATCAGCAGCTCGAGCCTTTCACTCCCGACGATCACGGCGCACTCGGTGTGTCGCTGACCGTGAACCCGTATGAGTACCTGCGGGGGACCTACGCGGTGCCGATCACGGCGGACGAGTTCCAGCACGCCGCGGTGTGTTACCCCATCATTTTCTCCCGCCAGTCGAAGATTCCCCTGGCCCTGATGGGACCGTTTCCGGGCGTGAACGTCTTCATCGCGCCGGACGGGTCGATGGATCCCGATGCCTACGTACCCGCGTTCGCGCGGCGTTATCCGTTCCTGCCCGTGGCGACCGAAGGCGTACGCGATCCGCTGGGCGGAAGCGGCCGCATGATCCTGTGCGTGGATCGGGCAGCCGGGACGATCTCGGACCGGCCTGAAATTCCGTTCTTCGAGAACGGGCAGCCCTCGCAATACACGAAGGACGCGATCAAGACCTGCAACAAGTTCGAAGAGCTCGCGCGACGCACGCGCGATCTCATTCGCCTGCTCGATCAACACGGCCTGTTCGAGAGCATGGAACTGACCGTGCCGCGAGCGAATCCCGACGGCACGCAGGCGCCGCCGCAGAAGATCGAAGATTGCCTGCGCGTCTCGGAGGAAAAACTCAACGCGCTTCCCACGGACACATACCTCAAGTTGCGCGACATCGGCGTACCGGGCCTCGTTTACGCTCATCTGCTGTCGCTGAGCCTGTGGCCCAAGTTGCTCTCGCGAGTCGCGCGACTGAACAAGGAAGCACCGCTCGGGCAGGGACCGAATGCCTGAGCTCGAGCTCGACACACACCCGGATCTCGGCATCCGGGTGGAGCACGTCGGCGCCCAGCGGATTCCGCTGCTGATCGTCGACAACCTGCTCGCCCGGCCCGAAGAACTCGTCGAGTACGCGGCCTCTCGAGCCGCGCTCGCGCCACCGACGGACATGTACCCGGGTCTGCGTGCGCCGGCGCCACGGTCCTATCTACAGGTGCTGCGCAAGGGGCTGACCAAGGCGGTCAACGAGGCCTATTCACTGCCCGATCTCGAACTGCACAGCGCGATCAGCTACCTGTGCGTGGTCACGACGAAGCCCGCGGATCTCAAACCCGTCCAGTGCATGCCGCACATCGACGGCACGGCCGCGAACGGTTACTCGACGGTGCATTACCTGTGCTCGCCCACGTACACGGGCACGTCTCTCTACCGGCATCGAAAGACCGGCTACGAACTCATCCCCGAGTTTCGCCACGAACGTTACCGGTCGGTGCTGGAGCAGGAGCTGCGCGAGAAGCCGTTGACGACACAGGACTACATCAACGGCGACACGGAAATGTTCGAGCGGATCGCATCGACCCAGGTCGCGTTCAATCGCCTGGTGCTCTACCCCTCGAACGCGCTGCATTCCGCGGATATCGATCGGCAATTCAAGTTCGACCCGGATCCGCGGACGGGACGTTTCTCGGTGAACTCGCGAATCCAGATGCGCCCGAAGGGTTTTCAGCCCAAGCCCTGGTTCTGAGATCCTTACGTCAAACGACGGACGCCGTCGCTTCGACGGCGTGAATAGTGGCGCTTGCGCCTGAGAATAGCTTGCGCCTGAGAATAGCTTGCGCGTGACTAAGCGTTGACGGCCTTGAGAACGCGCTGCGGCTGCGCGATGCCGTAACCCTGCGCGTAATCGACGCCCAGCGACGTGAGCATCTGGATGATCTCGGCGTTCTCGGCGAATTCGGCGATGGTCTTCTTGCCGGTGAGATGTCCGATTTCGTTGATCGAACGCACCATCTCGCGGTCGATCGGGTCGTGCAGGATCTCTCGAACGAACGAGCCGTCGATCTTGAGGAAGTCGACCGGGAAGTGCTTGAGGTAACCGAACGACGAGAGGCCCGTGCCGAAGTCGTCGAGCGCGAAGCGGCAGCCCAGCTCCTTGAGCGCCTGGATGAAACGGTTCGCCTGGCTGAAGCTCGCGACCGCCGCGGTCTCGGTGATCTCGAAGCAGATCTTCGAGGCGTCGATGCCGCTCTTCTGGAACTGCTCGATCACGAACGGCAGGAACTTGTCATCGCCGAGGCTCTGGCCCGACAGGTTGATCGAGCACATCGCAAGTTTCTCGCGCTCGTCGGCCTCGCTGACCAGCCAGCGCAACGCATTCTCGATGACCCAGCGGTCGATCGCGGGCGTGAGACCGTAACGCTCCGCCGCGGCGATGAAGTTGTCAGGCGAGACCATGCGGCCCGATTCGTCGCGCATTCGCAGCAGCAGTTCGTAGTGCTGGCCGGGCTCGGAGCGCTGCAGCGGCTGAATCTGCATGCGATACAGCTCGAAGCGGCCCTCTTCCAGCGCGGCGTTGATGCGCGCGGCCCACTGCATCTCGCGCCGGCGGCGCATGAGCTCGATGTCGTTCTCGGCGAAGCTGTGCACGCGGTTGCGACCGGATTCCTTCGCGGCGGCGCACGCCGAGTCGGCGGCCGAGATGATCGACGCGACGTCTTCGTTGTCGGCCGCGATCGGCACGACACCGACGGACGCGCCGAGACGGAACACGCGGTCTTCCCACGTGAATCTGAAATTGCGTACGGCCTCGCGCAGCACCTCCGCGGTGCGCAGCGCCTCATCGAGCGAACAGGCCTCCAGCAGGATGCCGAATTCGTCGCCGCCGAGGCGCGCGAGCGTATCGCGCCAGCGCACCTTGCTCTTGAGCAGCGCGCCCACCTGGCCCAGCAACACGTCGCCGGCCGAGTGGCCGCACGTGTCGTTGATGATCTTGAACTGGTCGATATCGAGGTAACACAGCGCGTAGCTCGACTCGCGCGCCTTCGCGCTCTTCAAGGCGCGCTCGACGCGGCTTTCGAACTCGCGCCGATTGACGAGGCCCGTCAGCAAATCGTGCGAGGCGTGGTACGAGAGGCGGCGATTGAGCTCGCGGCTCTCGGTCACGTCATGGAACACGAGCACGCCGCCCGACACCTGCCCGGCGCCGTCGCGGATGGGCGCCGCGGTGCTCTCGACGTAGAGCTCATTGCCGTCGCGGCGGATCAGCAGCATCGGGCGCACGCTCTTGATGGGCCGCGTGCGACGGATCGAAACGCTCAGGGGATTCTCGAGCGGCTCGCAGGTTTCCTCGTGGAACGCGCGGTAGATCTCCTCGATCGGCCGCCCCATCGCATCCTCGAGCCGCCAGCCCGTGAGCTGCTCTGCGACGGGATTGATGTAATCCACGGTGGAATTCGCATCGGTCGTGATGACACCATCACCGATCGACTGCAGCGTGATCTGCGCGCTCTCCTTCTCGCGGAACAACGCTTCTTCGTAGAGCTTGCGCTCGGTGATGTCGAGCTCGACACCGACCAGGCGCAACAGGCGTCCATGTTCGTCGACGCGCGCCTTGGCGCGGCTCACCACCCAGCGCCAGTCGCCGTTGCGGTGTTTCATGCGATGGACGGATTCGAAAATCGGCGACTTGCCCGCGACGTGGTCGCGGATCGCGCTCTGCACGCGCGACATGTCTTCCGGGTGCACTAAGCTGCGCCAGTCCGGCGAATCGAGTTCCGCGTCCACCGGATAACCGAGCATCTGTTTCCAGCGCGGCGAGAAGTGGACTTCGTTGCTCTCGATGTCGAAATCCCAGAGGCCGTCGTTCGCGGCGCCCTGGGCGAGCTCGAGGCGCTCCTCGAGCTTGTGCAGGCGGTTCTCGATGCGCAGGCGCGTGAGACCCGCGCCCAGCGAATTGCCCAGTAGTTTGAGCAGGAGCTGCAGGTTCACATCCCAGGCGCCGCGCGGCAACGCATTGGCCAGACCGAGGATGGCGGCGGGCTGGTTCTGCACGCGGATCGCGATCATCAGCACCGAGCCGATCGACAGCTCCGCGAATTTGCGGCTCTCCGAGCCCTGGTCGCGTCGCGGAGCCGCGCTGTCGCGGATTTCGGAGAGGCGCAGGTGCTCGAGGCGGTTGCGCAGCCAGGGGTATTCGTTGAACTGGGTGCCACGCCAGACTTCGACGCGGCATTGAGCGAGCGCGCCGTGGGCCGCGTGGACTTCTTCCACCGCCGCACCGTCGGCCGAGAGCAGCCACACGAAGGCCGTATCGACGCCGGAGGAATCACGCAGGGAAATCAGGCTCTCGCGGATGACTTCTTCGGTCGTTCCGCGCCGCATGTTCTGCAGGTCGACCGCGATCTTGGTGCAGGCGATGTCGACGCCCAGCGTCGGTTTGCCGCCGCGCGCGGACCAGACGCCCGTCGAAAAGACGTCCGATGCAGTCAGCTCAGGATTATCCGGTGCTAGAGCCACTCTTCTCCCTGCCTTGGGGCGTGGATCAGCACGCTACGCGAAGGAAACCGGTGCCACGGCGATTCGGCACACAGATTCAAGCGCCAGATCCCTCCCAAAGTTGCGGAGCATTCTGTCACAAGATTTGAGGAACACAAGCTAAGTGCAGGTTGCATCAGGAGAATGAGCGCAATCCCTCGCGCGAGCCGGACATAATCTGGCGCAACTATAACGGCTTTGCGGGATATTGAATCGCGCGAGTCGCGTCTCCCCGCGCCGCGCATCGTTCGCTCGCGCGGCCACGCACGAGAAACCATTCGGTGCGCGAGCTCTCGCCCACGCTGGTCGCTGGACCTTCGAAGCACGGCGCGAGTTGATCGCCAGGCAGGAGCAGCACGCGATTCTCGCCATCGTTGAGCCACGCAGCCGCGTCGTAGGCTTCCTGCGGTCCTTCTCGCCAGCGCCGGTGACCGAAGTTCACGGTCGGCCGATCGAGGTACAGCAGGAACTGTTCCTTGTAGGCGACTAGCGCGAGTTCTTCCGACGGCTGCACCCGCGCGAGCGCGGTGCGGACGAAGGCGCTGCCCGAGCGTTCGGGATTCATCGCGGGCGCGAAGAAATACGAGAAGACGATGGTCAACGCGCCGAGCGCGACCGGCCAGGCGGCCAGCGGCGCGCGACGCCAGGCGTAGAGCAGACCGGCGCCGGCGAGCGCGAGATACACGTAGAACGCGATCGGGCTCGAAAGATTGACCTCGCCCATCGCCTTCACCGCGAATCTCGCGTCCACGGCGTGACCGATCGCGAACGCCGCCGCCGCGAACCAGAAGAATCCCGCCAGCACGAATCCCGCGCGCCGCACGCCCTTGCGCGCGAGCACGTCCTCGATGACCGGCATCGCCGCGAATGCGAGCGCCGACAACGCCGGCAGGATGTAGATGCCGCGCTTGCCCGGGCTCAGCGAGAAGAACGTCACGACGAGCAGTACCCAGCCGAGCGGCAACCAGACCAACGCGTTGCGCTCCTGGAACGCGGCCTTGAAACGCGGCACGAGCCAGAACAGCAGGATGCTCCACGGTAGCCACAGCGGCGGGATGACCTCGACGAGGAAGTAGTACCAGGCTTTGACGTGATGCCACGCGCCCGCGTAGCGGTTCACCGTCTGCTCGAACAGGATCTCGTCGCGATACGCCGCGTACTCGGGCGCACTGTTCGCGACGGCGATCAGCATCGGGACGAACCACAGGCTCACGGCGAGCAACATCGCGAGTGGCGCCAGCCACCAGCGCCAGCCGCCCTTCCCCGCGTCGATGCGTGCGAGTCCCTGCCAGCCGAAGCCACGCAACAGGAAATACGGGATCAGCAGCAGCACGGGCAGGAAGCCCACGCCCTTCGTGAAGATTCCGAGCCCCGCTGTGAAGCCGCCGAGCAAATACCAGCGCCAGCCGTGACCGAGCAGCAGGTGGCGCAGCAGCGCATACAGCGACAGCGTCGTGAGGAAACACAGCGTCGGGTCGATCTGCGCGCCGCGGGTCGCGAGCACGAATTGCAGCGTGCACACGACGAGCAGGCTCGCGGCGAGGCCGGCTTCGCGGCTCACGGTGCGCCGGCCGTAGTCGTAGACCAGGAACATCACGCCGCCCGCGGCGAGGAACGACGGGATCAGGAACGACCAGCGTACCGACCCGGTGAGCGAATAGAAAAACGCGAGCAGCCAGAAGAACAGCGGCGGCTTGTCCTGGTAGAGATCGCCCCCGACGCGCGGGAACATCCACTCGCCCGACAAAACCATGTCCCGCGCGAGCGAAGCGAAACGCGGCTCGTCGGCGGGCCACGGATCGCGGACGCCGATGCCCGTGCCGACGATCACGATCAGCGCGAGCGCGAGCCACAGGAGGTCGCTCCAGCGGATCGGCGGCGGCGCGGTGGCGAGCATGGGCGGCACGACTTCTTTGCGCCCTGAAGCGGCCGGCGGCGTTTCGATGGGAGCCGCTGTGACGGGCATTGCTTCGACAGCCGCCACGGCGACGGGCGTTTCGGCGACGGGCGTTTCGGCGACGGGAGTGTCGCCGACGGGCTCAGCCAGGGGCGGCGTAGCTTCAACCTGTGATGCCTCCAACGGGGACACCTCGGCCGAGGCCGCCGCGACAGATTCGCCTGCCGACTCTGGTTTCGGCTCTGGCTCCGGCTCCGGCTCGATCGGCGCGGACAGCCGCGCCACCACGATATCCGACGCCGCCACCTTCGACTCGAACGCGCTCGGCGCGTATTCCGGCGATGCGGTGTCCTCCGCGGGCGGCGGACTAACTACGTCGCGCGGCTCGCCCGCATTCTGAATTCCTGGCTTGGCGGGCTTGCGCGACCCGCCTCCCAGCAGTCCGATGTCAGGCATTGGAACCCGCGTTCGATCCGCCGCGCTTGGACTTGATGTCCATGATGAGGTTGTAGAACGCCACGCTGGCCGGCAGCAGGTTCGTCAGGATGCCGACCGAATCGTTCTTCCCCCAGATGAAATACGAAGTGACCATGCCGCTGCCCAGCAGGCTGATGATCCAGAAGCTGCGCGGAATCGCGGGCCGTCCGGCGCGTTTCGTCGCCCAGGCCTGCACGACCCAACGGCCGGCGAACATGAGCGCGCCGAGAAACCCGACGAGTTTCCAGGGCGTCACGACCACACCGAAATACACTCCGATCACGCCGCTCATCATGGAACGTTCCTCACTACTCAGTCTTCCCGCACCAGCAGGCCGGGCTTGTAGCGGCGACGCAGCCACATGACGCCGGCGATGTCGACGATGCCCACCCACAGGCGATTCAACATTCCGTACTTCGACGTGCCGCGCGTGCGCGCGCGATGGCTCACGGGCACGGAGATCACCTTCGCGCCGTGGCGCATGAACAGCGCGGGCAGGAAGCGATGCATGTGATCGAATCGCGGCAGGTCGATGAACACGTCGCGCAGGAAGAGCTTGATGCCGCAGCCGGTGTCCGGCGTTCCGTCGCCCAGCAGGCTCGAACGCACGCCATTGGCGATGTTCGACTGCAACTTGCGGAACGCGGTGTCCTTGCGGCTCGCCTTGCGGTTGCCCATGAACAGTTGCACGCCGCGATTGGCTGGGTCGTCGCGCGCCGCGAGAAGCTTCGGAATGTCCGCCGGATCGTTCTGTCCGTCACCGTCGAGCGTCGCGATCCAGGGCGCGCGCGCCGCACGCACCCCGCTCGCCACCGCCGCGCTCTGCCCGCTGCGGAACGAATGGCGCAGCACGCGCAGCGGCGGGAACTCTCCCTTGAGGCGCTTGAGGATCGTCGCGGTTTCGTCGGTGCTGCCGTCGTCCACGAAGATCATTTCGTATTCCCGGCCGGCCAGCGCGGCGGCGATCTCGCGGACCAGCGGATCGACGTTTTCGGCTTCGTTGCAGACCGGAACGACGACTGACAATGCGACGCTCATGCGGCCTTCTCGTGGAGAGCATCTCGCGCGACGGCGTACAGTTTCTTCATGTCCGCCGCGAGTTCCGCCTGCAGGGCGGTCAGCGCCTCGGGCCTGACCGCGCGTGGCACCTGGCGCGGTTCGCCGATGGCGATGACGATGCGCGAAAACGGCCATGGCAGCACGAACTTGTCCCAGTGGAACAACGTGGCGCGGCTGGCGGCGTAGGCCATCGGCAGGATCGGCCGCTGCGACATCTGCGAGAGCAGGATTGCACCAGGCTTGAACACGAAGCGCGGACCCCTCGGTCCGTCGGGCGTGATCGCGGGCGAGATGCCGCCCTTGGTGAGCGCCTCGTAGTAGTCGCGCAGGGCGCGCGCGCCCGTGTGCGAGGAGGACCCGCGGATGACGTGACCCTTGAAGCGCGACACGATCATGACGCCGATCTCGCCGTCGACCGAAGGGCTTATCAGGAACCCTAACTTCAATCCGCGCGCCCCCTGCTCGAGCAGGTATTTCGCGCAGAAGAGCTGGTGCTGGTGCCAGTAGACGGGAATCAGCGACGGCGCCTGCTTCAGGGCTCGCTCGACGTGCTCGTCGCCGATCACGCGCACCACTCGGCAGGTGCTCCAGAACACCTTGATCAGTCCGACACCGATCGCGGCCACGATCCGCCAGGCAAAACGGCGCACGGGAGTCATCCGACGCTTCGATCGGGTCTCCTGTTTGTAGAGGGTATTACGCAGGCCGCCTGCGTCCGGGGGATCTGTTGGCATCCAGCGCGCGCCGGCAAAAAGAGGCGCGAATTGTCGGTGAATCCTACCCTGCCTGCAACGCATCCCCGGGCGTCAGGAGGCCCCTCGGGACATGTAGAATTCGCGAATGTCTGCGACTTCCCAGGATAAGGACCAGTCCGCCCACTTGCCCCCGCTTTCGGACATGCAGTTCGACATCGGCGGCGACGACGAAGCGATCCACAGGCTGACGGAGCTGTTCAAGCGCCACGGGGACATCTATCGCTTCTATTCCCCGGTGCGCCGCGCTGAAATGTGGGTCATCAACGACCCGGACGACGTCAAGCGGGTCCTGGTCTCCAATCATCGCAACTACACCAAGGGATCGGGGCTGGATCGCGTCAAGATCCTGCTCGGCAACGGCATCATGACCAGCGAAGGCGAGCTTTGGAAAAAGCAGCGCTACATGATGCAGCCGATGTTCCATCGCCGGATGATCACCCAGTTCTCGAAGCTCATCGACGCGTGCAACGACCGCTTCATCGCCAAGTGGGAAGCGCAGGCCGCGCGCGGCGAGCTCGTGAACGTCACCGACGACATGAGCGAGCTCACGCTCGAGATCGTGCTGCTGTCGATCTTCGGCACGGACCTCGAGCGGCTGTCGCGCGAGATGGGCGGCAACCCCTTCGACATCGTCACGAAGGAGCCGGCGCGCGACCTGAAATTCGCGTACCGGTTCCGGCAGCTCTCGAAGCTCGTGGGCGCGCTCGCGAAACGGCGCGTCAGGGAAAAATCCGAGCATTTCGACTTCCTGCAGATGCTCATCGAGGCGCGCGACAAGGAATCGGGTTCGCCGATGTCCGAGCGGGAGCTCATCGACGAGGTCATGACGCTCATCGTGGCCGGCCACGAGACGACGGCCAGCGGTCTCAACTGGACCTGGTACCTGCTCTCGCAGAATCCCGAGGCCGAGGCGAAGCTGCACGCCGAGGTCGACGCGGTGCCCGAGCAGCCCGCGCCGAGCCTTTCGGCGATGGAACAGCTCGGCTACACCAGGAACGTGGTCGACGAGGCGCTGCGCATGTACCCGCCGGGCTGGCTGCTGTCGCGCCGGACCATCGGGCCCGATACCTTGTCGGGCTACGACGTGCCGCCCGGCACGGACGTGTTGCTCTGCCTCTATCTACTGCACCGCCACCCGCGTTACTGGAAGGAGCCGGATGCGTTCCGCCCGGAGCGTTTCGACGCCGAGCACGAAAGCGAACGTCCGCGTTTCGCCTACATGCCGTTCGCCGCGGGGCCCCGGCACTGCATCGGCGAGACACTCGCCTTATATGAAATGTACATGCACTTATATAAGGTGGCGCGCCGGTACCGGTTGCGCTTCGTGCCCGACCGGCCGCTCGAACTCGAGGCGCAGATCAACCTGCGCACCAAACACCCGCTCATGATGAAACTGGAACGCCGCGCATGACGATGTCCAATGCCCAGACGCTCGCCGAGCTGATCACGATGAACCGCGCCGTGAAGCGCACCATCTCGTACCTCGAGGCGGAGAACAGCGAGAGAGTCGTCAGCTACGCGGAGCTCTACGAGCGCGCGCTCGGCATCCTGTTCCACCTGCAGAAGCTGGGCGCGAAACCCGGCGACAAACTCATCATCTATCTATCCAACAACGAGCAGTTCCTCGACGCGTTCTGGGCGGGCATGCTGGGCGGCATAGTTCCGGTCCCGGTGGCGCTCGGCATCAGCGACGAGCACAAACACAAGCTGCTGCGCATCGCGAAGAAGCTCGGCACGCCGTTCATCTACACGGATCGGAAAACGCTGGACCGCATCGGCTCGTTCGCGGGGCCGGCCGGCGAACAGGCCACGTTCGACAATCTCAGGTCGCGCGCGTTTTTCGCCGAGCAGGTGGACGACATCTCGCGGGCCGGCCAGGTCCACGATGTGAAGGCGAGCGACACGGCATTCATCCAGTTCTCCTCCGGTTCCACGAGTGAACCGAAGGGCATCGTGCTCACGCACCACAACATCCTCACGAACGCGCGCGGCGCGGGCGAGGCATCGTTGTGGAACGAAGACGACATCAATCTCACGTGGATGCCGCTGACCCACGACATGGGCCTCATCGGCATGCACATCATGATGTTCGCGCATCGCATGCAGCTCAACGTCATGCCGACCGAGTTGTTCATTCGCCGGCCGCTGCTGTGGATGACGTTCGCCTCGCGCAAGGGCGTGACGGTCACCAGCTCGCCCAACTTCGGGTACCGGCACTACCTCAAGGTGCTCGGGGAGCGCGATCTCGGCGATCTCGACCTCTCTCGCCTGCGCCTGGTCTACAACGGCGCCGAACCGATCTCGGTGGAACTGGCGGACGAATTCATGACGCGGCTCGAGCCCGCGAAATTGCGCCGCACCGCGATGTACCCGGTGTACGGCCTCGCCGAGGCGACGCTGGTGGTCAGCTTTCCGCAGCCGCCGGGGGAGATGTACGAATACGTTTCGGTCGACCGCCACGAGCTCAACGTCGGCGTCCAGCCGAAGCCGCTGCCGGATGAACATCCGGACGCGCTGCTGCTCATGGCCTGCGGGCAACCGATTCCGTACAGCAAGGTGCGCATCGCCGACGAGGCGGAAAAGGAACTGCCGGAGAACCACATCGGCCACATCCTGATCGGCGGCGACAACGTCACGAAGGGTTACTACGAAAACCCGGCCGCGAACGCGGCGGGCTTCGTGCGCGATGCGAACGGCGACGCCTGGCTGCGCACCGGCGATCTCGGAATGATGAAGGGCGGCAAGCTCTACATCACCGGCCGCGCGAAGGAGATCATCTTCGTCAACGGGCAGAACTACTACCCGCACGACATCGAGAGCATCGCGATCCGCGCCGAAGGCCTCGAGCTCGGCAAGGTGGTCGCCGCGGGCGTACGCGCCAGGCATGGCAGCACCGACGACCTGATCATCTTCGTGCTGCATCGCATGGACATGAAGGAATTCCTGTCCATCGCCTCGCAGGTGACGCGCCTGGTCAACGAACACACAGGGCTCGAAGTGGCGCACGTCGTGCCAGTGAAGCGCATTCCGAAGACCACCAGCGGCAAGATCCAGCGCCACCTGCTCGAAGAGGACTACGTCAACGGCGTGTACGACGCCGAGCTCAAGGAGCTGGCCGAACTGCGCGCGCAACTCGCGGCGGCGGGCGGCGCGCAAGCGACCAGCACCGAGATCGAGCGCAAGCTCAAGGACATCTGCGACGGCGCGCTCGAACGCAACATCGACGTGAACGACAACCTGTTCGAGATCGGCGCGAGCTCGCTCAAGCTCATCGAGATCCACGAGAAGATAGACCAGATCTATCCCGGACTCGTCGACCTCACGGAGCTGTTCGATTTCCCGACGATCTCCGAGCTGTCCCGCCACCTCGAAGGCAAACTCGCCGCGACGGCATAGTCAGGCGCAGGAAATCCCGACTGCGCTCAGTGACGGGTCGCGGCGCCGCTGCGCGCCACGATGGTCTTCCGTTCCGATCTGAATCGCTCCGAATCGTCGAGCCGCTCCGGCTGTTCGACCGCCTGCGCCTGCTGCGGCGCGGGATCGTCGGACATGTTCGAAGCGGCCACGACGATCGCGAGCAGCGCGAGCGGCGCGAGTACTGCGATGGCGGACCTGTCGAATGCGAACATGACGAACCTCGTGTCTGGGGGCGCATCCTGCCTCGGCGGGGGCTGCGCCCGGTTACGAACTTCTGACCCGCGCTTCAGTTTTCCTAACTTCCGGCGCGGGGGATCGAAGGCAGGGCATCCAGGGTGAACCCTACTCTCCCGATTAGCCCGGAAAAACCACACAAATACGAATTCATTGTCTGGCATTGCCGTACAATCGCCGCCCATGGACCAGCTACAGGGAATGCGTGTATTCGCGAGGGTCGCGGAACTCGGCTCGTTCGCGCGCGCGGCCCAGACGCTGGACATGTCCCGGGCGATGGCGTCCAGCTACGTGGCCCAGCTCGAGGCGCACCTCGGCACCCGCCTGCTCCATCGCACCACCCGTAAGGTGTCGGTGTCGCCGCAGGGCGCCGTCTATCTAGACCACTGCAAGCGGATACTGGCCGAAATCGAGGCCGCGGACGACGAACTGCGGCTGGCCCGCGACCGGCCCCAGGGGCGACTGCGCGTCGACGTGCCCGTCCCCTTCGGCCGCTACCTGCTGATGCCGGCCCTCCCGCAGTTCGCGCAGCGCTACCCGGAAATATCGCTCGAGGTGCGCTTCAACGACCACTTCGTCGACATCCTCGCGGAAGGCGTCGACGTCGCGGTGCGTGTCGGGAAGATCCGATCCCCCGACCTCATCGCCCGCAAGGTGACCGCCTCGCGCGCGTTGACCTGCGCGTCGCCGAAGTACCTGGCGCGCGCCGGCGTGCCGCGCACGCCCGAAGATCTGCGCAAGCACCGGCTGATCGGCCACCTGCGGCGCGATGCCTCGCGGCCCAGCGACTGGCAGTTTCGTCATGGCTCGGGGACGCGCGCGATGCGGCTGCCGATGGCGCTCTCGTTCAACACCGCGGAGGCGCTGTTGATGTCGGCGCTCGAAGGCCAGGGAATCGTGCAGCAGCTCGACATCCTGGTGGGCGGCTATCTAGCCGAAGGCCGCCTCGTCGAGGTCCTGCACGATTACTCGTGCGAGGGTCCGCCCATGTCGGTGGTGTATCCGCGCGCGACGCAGCACCTCGCGAAGGTGCGCGTGTTCGCCGAGTTCGCGGCCGACCTCATGCGCAAGTACCAGGCCAGCATCGCACGCCCGGTTGGTGCCGGGTGAGAAAACACGGAGTTAGCGACGACTGAGACTCGTGACGTCGGTCTCGCCAACTCCGTGTTTTCTCACCCGGCACCCATGGTCAGGCACCGACGGTCGCGACGACCGGGCGCTGCACGCCGCAATCGATGAAACTGAAATCCTCTATCGGCTCCGGATGATGCAGGCGATAACCCTGCGCGTAATCAACGCCCAACTGCATGACCGCGCGCAACTTGCCGGTGGTATCCACCTGGCTCGCGACCGTCTGCATTCCGAGCGTGTCGGCCATGTGCACCATCCCGTTGATGAGCGCACGCGAGACGATGTCGTCGGTCGCGCCTTCGATCAGCGTCCCGTCGATCTTGAGGATGTCGGCATTGACCTCACGCAGGAAGTCGAAGCGCCCCGTGCCCGTGCCGGCGTTGTCGACCGACACCTCGCAGCCGCGCGCGGCGAGCGACCTGGCGAGCTCCGCGAACTCCTGCGGCGCGAGCCCCATGTCCAGCTCGGAAACCTCGAAGCGCAACGCGCTGAGCGGCAGGCCCGACTTGTCCAGGCAGCTCTCGAGATAGTTGCGGAAGTCGGGCCGGATGACCGACTTGCCCGAGAGGTTCACCGAGAACACCGCGCGCGAATCCTCCCAGCGCTCGCGATTGCGCTGCATCCACACGAGCAGCGCGCGGATCACCCAGCGGTCGATGGCCGGCATGCGGCCGTTGCGCTCGGCGACGTCGAGGAATTCCTGCGTCGTCAGCAGGCCGTCGGGCGTCGGCATGCGGATCAGTACTTCGACGATGAGCGGCTGCGGACTGGCCTCCGCCTCCTCGCGCAGGCTCACGATGGGCTGCAGATGCAGCGCGAATTCGTCCTCGCGCAGTGCGGCGTCGATGAGCTCGACGATCAGCTCCTCTCGTTCGAGCGCCGCGAGGTCGGCCTCGAAGTCGCCCTCCGCGTCGTAGTTCTCGAAGCGCAGCGCGGCGACGATGGTCGTATCCGAAGTGTCCCGCTCCACTTCGACCGGCGCCGACGGATCGGAGATCTCCGGCGACGTCTGGCTGATCGCCTTGGCGAGCACGGGCAACACGGGCGCGAGCTCGGTGAAGCGTTCGCCGCGTTCGTTCTCGCCGGTAGTCAGTCCGGAGAACACGACGAGCGCGACGCCGCGGAACACGGACCCTTCATGGACGGCAAGGGCACAACGTGCGCGGGCCGTATCCGCGCTCTCCCACCACAGGCCGCAGGTAAGCCCGCGCACGTCATGCGGATCTTCGACGACCTCGGCGATCAGCGCGTGGTCCTCCGCAAGCAGGAAGTCACCGCTCGACCAGAGCGCATGCCCGCGCGCGTCGTGGATCGACAGGGAAAGAATGGCGGGGTTGCGGCGCATGAGGCCGCGCGCCAGCGGCGCGAGCAAAGGAGCTGTTTCATGGGTCGTCGTGTGTGTCATACGTGGCACGAGGATAGGTGGGCCGGCCGGACAGACCGTCGTCGCCGCGCGGCGACGTTGGGTTCGGGAGACGTGTGCCGGCCTCTGGGGTGTTAGGTCAAATCCCGCTCACCACATATTGCATGGCGGGCTCATTCCCGACCCCTAGAATCGGGCCATGTCCCCTTCTGCGCCCGCTTTCACCCGTCGCGATGTCAACCGCGCGCTGTTCGCCCTGTGGTCCCTGTTCTGGCTGCTGATGACCCTCGTCGCGGTCGAGGATCATCGCGACGACGGTGGTGTGCGGTGGTGGGAACCGTACGTCTGGGAAGGCAGTTCCGCCCTGGTCGCGACCTTCTGGCTCGTTTTTCAGCGGCGGATCACTTCCGGCTGGAATGTGCCGATCTCGCAGCCCTGGCGCTGGTTCGCGCGACAGGCGGTGTGGCTGCCGCTGGTGGCATTGACCTTCGTCGTCTCGATCTACGCGATGCGGCACGGCATCTATGCGCTCACCACGGAAACCTACGAGCACGCCGGCTGGGCCTACCTGCTCTTCTACGAGAGCATCAAGCTGCTGCTGTTCGCGAGTCTCTGGCTCGGGATCATCTTCGGCCTCGAGAGCTTCGCGTCCTGGCGCGACGAACGCGAGCGTCTGCTGTCGCTGCAAAAGCACCTGGCCGAGTCGCAGCTCGCGCAGCTCAAGGCGCAATTGCAGCCGCACTTCCTGTTCAACGCGCTCAACACGATCTCCTCGTTGATGCAGGTGGACGTGGAACGCGCGGACCGCCTGCTCACGCAACTCGCCGACCTGCTGCGCGCGACGCTGCAGGCCGGCGAACGCGACACCACGTCGCTGCGCGAGGAACTCGAAGTGCTGAAACTCTACGCGCGCATCATGGAGGAACGATTCGCGGGCCGCGTCACGCTGGACTGGCAGGTCGCCGACGAAACACTCGACGCACGGGTGCCTGCGCTGATACTGCAGCCGCTGCTGGAAAATGCCTTCAAACACGGCGTCGAGCGCAGCACCGACCCCGCGCACCTGAGCGTCTCCGCGCGCCGCGACGGCGGAAGCCTCGAGATCGCGGTGCGCAACAGCGGCGCGCTCGGCAGCAGTAGCGGTCGCGAGCGAGGCGGCGGCATCGGCCTGCGGAACAGCCGTGAACGGCTCGCATTGCTGCACGGCCCCGAGGCGAGCCTCACTCTGACCGAGGAGCCGGGCATGGTGGTGGCGCGGCTCATGCTGCCATGGCAGCGTCACACGAAATGATGCGGGTACTCATCGCGGATGACGAAGCGCCGGCGCGCGACAAGCTGCACCGCTGGATCGCCGCGCAACCGGACTTCGAGATCGCCGCGGAGGCGGGTGACGGCCTGGCGGCGGCTCAGGCCATCGCCCTGCATTCGCCCGACGTGGCTTTCCTCGACGTCCAGATGCCCGGCCTGAACGGGCTCGAAGTGGCCGCCCAGCTCGAGCCCGCGACCGCGCCCCTGCTGGTCTTCGTTACCGCATACGACGAACACGCGATCAAGGCGTTCGAGCTCAACGCGGTCGACTATCTACTGAAGCCCTACGACAAGGATCGCCTGCTCAGGACGCTGGAGCGCCTGCGCGGCCGGCGCGCGGCGCCGCGTCCGGACGAAGTCGCCGGCGCCGCGGTGCGCGCCGCCCGCGAACGCACGGGGACCAGCGACCGCCTGCTGGTCCCGGACGGAGAATCGCTGCAGCTCATCGACGCCGCGGACATCCACTGGCTCGAAGCCGACGACAACTACGTACACGTGCACACCCCGAAGGCGCATTACATGCTCCGTCGCACGCTCGGCGACCTGCTCGCGCAGCTCGGCGTGCATCGCTTCGCGCGCATCCACAGGTCCGCGGCGGTCAACCTGGCGCAGATCGACCGGCTCGTACCCCTGTTCAAGGGCGACCACGAAGTGCGGCTGCGCGACGGCACGGTCTTGAGGCTCAGCCGCCGCTTCAAGGACGATTTCTTCGCCCGCCTGCCCCGCTGACCCCCCACGCGCCCCAGCCCGGTCCCGCTTGCCACATAGTCGTCGCGGGTTTCCCGACATCCCGCCACGCTCTCCCGCGAACCACGGGAGAGCGTCCATGAAACCCGACACGATCGCATCGGCGAACCGCTACGACTTCCTCGACTGGCTGCGCGTCCTCGCCATTTTCCTGCTGCTGTTCTTCCACACCGGCATGTTGTTCGTGGGCTGGGGCTGGCACATCACCAATGCCGAGACCATCCCGGCCCTCGTGTGGCCCATGGACATCGCGCACCGGCTGCGCATGCCCCTGCTGTTCGTGATCGCGGGCGCGGGCATGTGGTACGCGCTGCAGCGTCGCAGCATCGGCGCCTTCACCCGCGAACGCACGCTGCGCCTGCTCGTTCCCGTGATCGCCGGAATGTTCCTGATCGTGCCGCCGCAGATCTTCGTGGAACGCATCGCGCACGGCGAATGGAATGGCGGCTACCTGCAGTTCATGACGGAGCGCGTGCTCCAGTTCGAGCCCTATCCCGCCGGCAACTTCAGCTGGCACCACCTGTGGTTCATCGTCTATCTGTTCGTCTACGTGCTGCTGTTGCTGCCTCTCATGGCCTGGTGGCGGCGCGCACGTCCCGTGATCCGACCCGCCGCGTGGCTGTTCGCGCTCGGACTGCCGCTGGGCATCAACGAGGCGCTGCTCAAGCCGTACTTCCCGGAAACCCACAATCTCACGAGCGACTGGTACATCTTCGTCCACTATCTACTGCTCACGGCGTACGGGTTCGTGCTGGCCAGCATGCCGGGGGTGTGGGACTGGCTCGCGGCGAAGCGGCACTGGGCGCTGGGCATCGGGGTCGGCGTGCTGACGGCGCTGCTCACGATGTTCGCGACCGGAGTCGTCGACCACGACACCGTCACGGATCATGTGCTGGCGAATGTCTTCACCTGGGCCTGCCTCATGGCCTTCCTCGGTTACGGGCGAAAGCACCTGAGCTACAGCAATCCCCTGCTGCGCTGGGCGCGCGATGCGAGCTACCCGGTGTACATCCTTCACCAGACGGTGATCATCGCGATCGCGTACTTCGTGATCCAGTGGACCTGGAGCCCCGGGGCGAAGTACTGGCTGGTGCTGGTGACCACGCTGCTCGCGTGTGTCGCGATGTACGAGGTGATCCGCCGCTTCGCGCCGCTGCGCTTCCTGTTCGGCATGAAGCCGGCGCGCGACGCCTCGCAGCCGCGGGTGCTCGATTCCTCCGCTAAGCCGAGTACAGAGGTTTCTTGAGCTTCCAGCGCTTGTGCGACCAGGGCCAGTCGGCGGGCGCCGCGCGGATCTGCTCTTCGACCATGCGCGCGTAACGGGCCGTGAATTCACCCGCGGGAAGTTGCTCGCCGGTGGCGGCGAGCGGCTCGAACTCGACCTCGTAGTGCCCGCGCGCGACGCGCCGCAGCTTCACGAACAGCGCCGGGTACCGCGCGGTGCGCGCGATTTCCTCGGGGCCGAGGAAAAACGCCGTGTCGCGGTTGAGGAACCGGAGCCACTGCTTGCGCTCGCTCGTGACCGGCTCCTGGTCCGCCAGCATCGCGATCGCGCGCGGCTCGCCGCGCTTCTTGATGATGTCGCCTAACAACTCCGGCGCCGGGATCATGCGCGCTCCGAACCGGCTGCGCAGCGCGCGCATCTCGCGTTCGGCCCAGCTGTCGACCAGCGGCTTGTACGCGGCGTCGACCGGCATTCCGAGCTGCGTCGACAGGCCGAGCAGCAGCCATTCCCAGTTGCACTGATGCCCCGCGCACAGCAATACGGGTTTGCCCTTCGCGACCACGTCGCGCACTAGCTCCGGATTGAGCAACCGGACGCGGCGCTCGAGCTCCGCCGTCGTGAGCCGCGGGGAGTGAATGATTTCGACCAGCATGTCGGCGAAGCCGCGGTAGTAATCGCGAATCACGCGTTCGCGGCTGGCCTCGTCCCATTCGGGAAACGCCTTCGTGAGGTTGGCGACCACCACGTGGCGGCGATACGGAATCACTTTCCAGGCGCAATACGCCAGGAAACGCGCGATGGGATACCAGACGAAGAGTGGGATGCGGGAAGCCGCGCGGAGCCAAAAACTGGACTTCGGGGCCGGAGCCGCATCGGAGTTTACGGGCCGCGGTCCGCTGACGGATTCGGAAGGTTTCGGCACGCTCTGATTCACCGCGCGGCATCCTACGTCGAAAAAAGAAAGGCCGTCATCGAGACGGCCTTCCTGTCATGGTGCCCCCAGTCTGATTCGAACAGACGACCCCATCATTACGAATGATGTGCTCTACCAGCTGAGCTATAGGGGCGAATCCTCAGAGGGCGCGCATTCTAATGGCGTGAGGTGGGCGATGGAAGCGCCAAAGTCCTCGCGACAGGAGCAAGGGGAGCCCTGAATCCGCAATTTCGTCGCTTCGCGCGGCTCAGGCCGCGTTTTTGCGACGGAGTTTGATGACGAGCTCGATGCCGTCGACCTGCATCCCCGGCGGTGGCTCGGGCAGGCGCTGGAATTCCACGTCCCGCAGCGAGACGTCCAGCAGCGCGCCGGTGTCGAGGTCGTGGAAGTGGTAGTGCGAATCGGTGTTCGAATCGAACCAGCAGCGATCGTTGCCGACCGAGAGCTGGCGGATGAGGCCCGAGGCCGCGAACAGGTTGAGCGTGTTGTAGACCGTCGCCTTCGAGACTCGCAGCCCCTGGCTGCGCAGGCCCGCGAGAACTTGCTCGGCGGAAAGGTGTTGCGGGCGACCCAGCAGGAGCGCCGCGATGCGCAGGCGCTGGGCGGTTGGCCTTACGCCATGCCCCAGTAGTCGCTGGGTCAGAGCCTCATGGGTGACGGGTTCGGCGTCCATGTGCGACATGCGGCGGGAGTATACGCCCGGAGCGCCGTCGACTGGCAAATGGCCGCGAACCCGCCATTTTTGCGGCTCGGCGCGCGGCCAGCGTGGAGCGAGCATGCGCACATGCCCCGCCCCGCCGGATTCACGTTGACCGAAATGCTGTTCGCCATGGCCGTCATGGCCATCGTCGCCGGCATGTGCGCCCCTTCGATCCGGGACGTCATGCGACGGGGCGCCGTGCACGCCGCCGGCCTGCACGTGGCCGGGGCGTTGGCCCAGGCCCGCTCGGCGTCCATCACCGGCAACCGGCGCGGGACTTTCTGCCTGGCTGGGTCCTCCGGCGCCTGTTTGCAGGCTCCCTCGCCCGCCACGGGCTGGCAGGTGTTCGTGGACGAGCCCGAGGGCCCGCGCGTGCTGGCCCGCGGCACCCTGCCGAAAGGCGTACTTCTCGTGAGCAACCGGGCAAGCGTGCATTTCTGGCCGGTGGCGACCGCCGCATCGACTGCCACTCTAACTATTTGCGATGGAGCCGGGCGCGCGCCGTGGCGCCAGTTCGTCGTGAGCCAGACCGGACGCGTGCGCCCACAGTCCGGTTCACGCCCGGCGGGCTGTCCATGAGCGCGCCCCGGCGGGCCTCGGCCATCACGATGGCGGGCTTCACGCTGATCGAGGCCCTGATCGCGATGCTGGTGCTCGCGATCGGCCTGCTCGGCTGCGCATCGCTTCTCGCCTGGAGCCTGTTCGAAGGGAACGCGGCGCTGCGCCGCGAACAGGCGCTCGTCGTGGCCGGCGACCTGGCGGAGCGCGTGCGCGCGAATGGCGGAGTGCCCGACGACACGGTGCTCGGGGACTGGCGATCGCAGGTCGCCGCGCACACTCCCCTGCTCGCGGCATTGGAATCGACGTTCACCGTCGTTGCGCCGGCGAGCGCCGCCGACGTCGAGCGCATCGACGTCGCGTTGCGCTGGCTCGAGCCGCGGGCCGCGGGTGGCAGCGAGTCGCTGGTATTGCACGTTCACCAGCGCCCGGTCGCGGAGTGAGCCGCATGATGCGCGCGAATTCGCGGGGCTGGTCTTTGCTCGAGCTCATGGTCGGTCTCGCGATCGCGAGCATCGTGCTCACGGGTGCGATTTCGCTGCTGGGGCACAGTCGCAACCTGCTCGACGCGAACGACAGCGTGTCGCGACTGCAGGACCAGGCGCGGCATGCGTTGTCCGTCCTCGTGCGGGATCTCGAGCATGCGGGCTCCTATGGCTTCGGGCTCGATCATCGGGCGCTGCGAATCGTGAGCAATGGCGACCCGTCACTCGCCATCGCCTCGGGCGACGATCTGCGCCAGGACGCGCCGCCCGTGCCGCTGCCCGCGTCGATTCACGGCTGCGGCGCGAATTTCGCCGTCGACCTGTCGCGCGCCGTGGAAGCATCGAACAATCGTTTCGCCGCCGGAGTGGACGCGTCGCGCTGCGATCCCACGGCATCGGCCGGCGGCGCCATGCCCGGCGCGGATACGCTGACCGTGCGCCACGCCACCGAAATCGCCCCGCCCATGCCGGGCCGCCTGCAACTGTTCTCGAATCGATTCACTACACGGTCGGGACAGAACCTGTTCGCCGACGGCCGCGCACCCGGCACGCCCGGGGACGACGAGGACACATTCGCCGTCGTGGTGAGAACCTATTACGTGGCGCGCGACTCGGTGGAACGCGCGGGCTGGCCGGCGTTGCGCGCGAAGTCGCTGACGACGATCGCCGGGTCGCCGGCTTTTCGGGACGAGGAAATCCTGCCGGGCGTCGAGGATCTGCAAGTGCAGTTCGGCATCGAGGAATCCGGCGCGCCCGGCCGCGTGACGCGTTTCGTCGACCCGGACGCGGCCGAACTACTCACCCTCGCGCCGCGCGCCGTGCGCATCTGGCTGCGCATCCGCGCGGAGACCACCGAGCGGAACCACCGCGACGATCGCGCCTGGCGGTACGCCGATACGGAGTTCGCGCCGGCGGCGTCCGCGCAGGGCTTCCGGCGATTGCTGGTGTCGCGCACCGTGACGATGCGCACGCGAGGAAGCGAGCCATGAGACGCGGCCGCGCACGCGGCGCCGCGCTCGTGATGAGCCTGCTGCTGCTCGCTCTTCTCACGATGTTCGCGCTCGCGGCCGCCAGCTCCGCGCGGCTCGAGCGCGCGCTGGCTTCGAACGAACAGTTCCGTGAGAATGCGGCGAACGCCGCGCGATCCGGCGTCGAGCTCGCGACGCTCGCGCTGCTGGTGACGCCGAGTCCCGACCTGGCGCCCGAGATGCACAGGCGCTTGACGCTCGCCGGCGGCGCCGAGACCGAAGTTCGCGCGCGTTTTGCCGGATACGAAACGAACCTGCCGCAGGAGTCCGCCGTGTTGTTGGTCGGGGCCCATTTCGAGATCACGAGCACCGGGAGAGCCGCGCGCGGCGCGACCGACACGATATCCAGTGGTTTGATGATCGTCGTCCCGGCGAGCGCGGCGATCGCCGAATCGGTCGCGGAAATGCCGGGTCGCGGCGCAGCCCCCTGCGGAAGTCTCGCCGCCGGCCGACGCTGTTACCGCGCCGGAGAGTCGCTCACCACGTTCTGGCGTCGCGTGCCGGAAGGCGGCGTGAGTCCATGAAACGCGGATTCACGCTGGCCGAGATCCTCACCGTGATCGTCGTGCTCGGGGTGCTCGCGGCCGTGGCCATACCCTCGTGGCGCCAACACGTGTTACGCACGCGGCGCGCCGCCGCGCATGAGTTGCTGCTCAAGCTGCAAGTCGCGCAGGAGGATTTCTTCGGACGGAATGCCCGCTATGCGACGTCGGAAGAACTGTCTCTTTCGCCGCCCGCCGGGCTCGGGCTGCCGGCGGTCTCCGCGGATTCGAACTACCGACTCGAGATCGTGACCGCGCCCGACGGACTCGCGTTCGAAGCCACCGCGCGCGCGGCGTCCGGGCAGTCGGACGACACGTATTGCGCGACGTTCGGAATCGATCACCTCGGAATGCGCACCGCGCGGGACGCAGCCGGCGCCGATCGCTCGATGGACTGCTGGCGTTAGGAAGTTTCGGCCGTACGACGCAGCTGTCGCGGCAACGAGAAGACCACGCTTTCTTCACGGCCGTGCTGCTCTTCGGCGGGAGAACCGCCCCACTCGCGCAACCGCGCGATGACCTGCTGCACGAGTTCCTCGGGCGCCGACGCGCCCGCGGTGACGCCCACCGCGCTCTTGCCTTCGAACCACTCGCGCTTCAGGAACGATGCGTCGTCGATCAGGTAGCCCGGTCGTCCCGCGCGTTCGGCCAGCTCGCGCAGCCGGTTGGAATTGCTGCTCGTGATGGAGCCGACGACGATGAGCACGTCGCAGTTGGCGATCAGCTCCTTGACCGCGTCCTGGCGATTCTGCGTCGCGTAGCAGATGTCCTCGCGTCGCGGGCTCGCGAGTGTCGGGAATCGCTCGCGTAGTGCCGAGACGATCGCGGCGGTGTCGTCCACCGACAACGTCGTCTGCGTCACGAACGCGAGCCGCTCGGGATCGTGTACCTCGAGCTTGCGCGCCTGTTCGACGTTCTCGATGAGGTGCATGCGCCCCCCGTTCGAATCGTCGAAGCGGCCCATCGTGCCTTCCACTTCCGGGTGGCCGGCGTGGCCGATCAGCACGACGTCGCGCCCTTCGCGCGCATATCGCGCGACTTCCATGTGCACCTTGGTGACGAGCGGACACGTCGCATCGAACACGGTGAGACCGCGCCGCCCGGCCTCGTTCGCCACGGCCGCGGACACGCCGTGCGCGGAAAAGATCACCGTGGCGCCGTCCGGCACCTGGTCGAGCTCGTCGACGAACACCGCGCCGAGCCGGCGCAGGCGCTCGACCACGTGCACGTTGTGCACGACCTCGTGCCGCACGTGGATGGGCGCGCCGAACATCGCGATCGCGCGCTCGACGATGTCGATGGCCCGATCGACGCCGGCGCAGAATCCGCGCGGATTGGCGAGCAGGATCTTCACGCCTTGCCCTTTGCCGCGCGTTTCTCGCGCCGCGATTCGATCAACACGTCCAGGATGACGAGACACGCGCCGATCGTGATGGCCGAGTCCGCCACGTTGAAAGCCGGGAAGTACGAGCCGCCCCAGTGCACCTGCAGGAAGTCCACGACGTAGCCGTGCTCGAGCCGGTCGATCACGTTGCCGACGGCGCCTCCGAGGATCAGCGCCAGGCCGGCCGCCAGGAACCCCTGTGTCGCGACCGACACCGCACGCAGCCAGTACACGAACGCGATCGACGCGCCGATCGCGAACAGCGAGAAAGCCCAGCGCTGCCAGCCGCCCGCGTCCGCGAGGAAGCTGAACGCCGCGCCCGGGTTGTGCGCGCGCACGATGTTGAACACCGGCAAGACGTGAATCGACTCGCCGAGCACCATGCTTTTTTCGATCCAGAGCTTGGTCAGCTGGTCGAGGATGATCACGAGCGCGGCGATCCACAACCAGCGGATGCCGCTTTCCTTCCAGTGCGCGGGTTTCGGGTGATCGCTCATGCGAGCTGCCTCGACTCGCCCGGCTCGTCGAGGTTCTCGACGCAACGAGCGCAGATCGTCGGATGCTCGGCATTGGAGCCGATCTCGGGCCGGTGGTGCCAGCAGCGCTCGCACTTCGGCGCCGTTGACGCCTGCACGCGGATCCACACGCCACCGTCCTTCGCAATGTCCGCGACCTTGATCGCGCCCACCGGTGGACCCGCGGCGTTGCTCACGCGCTTCACCGTCGCGGCGGACGTGATCAACAGGAACCGCAGCTCCTCTCCGAGCGCCATTAGCTTCTCGCGGAATTCGTCCTTCGCGTACACCTCGACCTCGGCATCGAGCGAGCCGCCGACCGCGCCTTCCACGCGCAGCTTCTCGAGTTCCTGCGCGACCGCGGCCTTGAGCTGGATGAACATGTTCCAGTCAATCGCGTCGGTCGCGCCGGAAACGGCAGGCAGCTTGTGCCAGGTTTCGAGGAACACCGACTCGCCGCGTTTGCCGGGGATGAACTTCCAGATTTCATCCGCCGTGAACGACAGGATCGGCGCGAGCCATCGGACCATCGCCTCGGCGATGTGATACAGCGCGGTCTGCGCCGAGCGGCGCGCCTTGCTCTTCTTCGGCGTCGTGTACAGCCGGTCCTTGAGCAGGTCGAGATAGAAGCCGCCCAGGTCCGCGACGCAGAAGTTGAGCACCTTCTGGTAGATGAGGTGGTACTGGAAACCGCGATAGGCCTCGACGATTTCCTCCTGGAGCGCCGCCGTGCGCGCGATGGCCCAGCGATCGATCGCCACGAGCTCATCGACCGGAACGGCATCGGTCGCCGGATCGAATCCCGCGAGGTTGCCCAGCAGGAAACGCACCGTGTTGCGCATGCGCCGATACGAATCGGACATGCGCTTCAGGATTTCATCCGACAGCGCCATCTCGTTCGAGTAGTCGGTCGCCGCGATCCACAGGCGCAGCACGTCCGCACCGGAGGTCGACATGACCTTCTGGGGCACGATCACGTTGCCCAGCGACTTGGACATCTTGCGGCCCTTCTCGTCGACCGTGAATCCGTGCGTGAGCACGGACTTGTACGGCGCGCGTTCGTACAGCGCCTCCGACATCAGCAGCGAGGAATGGAACCAGCCGCGATGCTGGTCCGAGCCTTCGAGATAGATCTCCACCGGCGGCTTCACTTCGTCAGGATGCGTGTAGTGCACGCACTCGTGCGACAGGCCCGAGTCGGCCCACACGTCCATGACGTCCGAGACCTTCACATAGCTATCGGCGTCGTCGCCCAGCAACTCGCGCGGGTCGAGATCGAACCAGGCCTCGATGCCGACCTGCTCCACGCGCTTCGCGACTTCGAGGATCAGCTCCTGGGTGCGCGGATGCAGTTCCTCCGTCTCCTTGTGGATGAACAGCGTGATCGGCACGCCCCAGGTGCGCTGGCGCGAGAGACACCAGTCCGGACGGTCGCGGACCATGTTGTAGATGCGCTGCTCGCCCCACGACGGAAACCACTGCACCTTCTGGATGTCGCGCAACGCGTTCGCGCGCAGGCCCTTCTGGTCCATGCTGATGAACCATTGCGGCGTGGCGCGGAAGATCACCGGCGTCTTGTGGCGCCAGCAGTGCGGATAGCTGTGCGAGATCGGCTCGTGTTTGAGCAGCCGGCCACGCGAGGACAGCAGCTCGACGATGACCTTGTTGGCCTCGTCGACCTTGATTCCCGCGACGAACGGCGTCCCTTCGCGGAAACGACCGTCGCCCAGCACTGGGTTGTCGACCGGCAGGCTGTATTTCTGTCCGATCGCGAAGTCTTCCTGGCCATGCGCGGGCGCCGTGTGCACGGCGCCGGTGCCCGCGTCGAGCGTGACGTGATCGCCGACGATCACCGGCACGTGTTTGGGCAGGAACGGATGTTCGAGCTGCAGGTGTTCGAGCGCCTTGCCCTCGAACTGCACGAGCACCTGGCCCTTGCCGAGGCCGTAACGCTTCAGGCACGCGTCGAGCAGCTCGTTCGCGAGCACGAGTAGTTCGGACTGCCCGTTGCGCGAGACCCAGAGCAGCACGTATTCGATCTTCTCGCCCAGCGCGACCGCTTCGTTCGCCGGCAGCGTCCAGGGAGTCGTGGTCCAGATCACGAGCGAGGCCGGCTGCGTGCCGAACACCTCGGGATTCACGCCGATTCGACGAGCAAGGTCCGCCGTGTCGTGCACGCGGAACTCCACGTCGATCGACGGCGAAGTCTTGTCCTCGTATTCGACCTCGGCCTCGGCGAGCGAGGAGCGGCAGTCGAGACACCAGTGGACCGGCTTGGCGCCCTTGTAAAGATGTCCGTTGCGGATGATGTGGCCGAGCGCGCGGATCTGCTGCGCCTCGAAGCGCGGGTCCATCGTGAGATACGGACGATCCCAGTCGCCGAGCACGCCGAAACGTTTGAAGTCGGAGCGCTGCAGGTCGACCTGCTCGGCCGCGAACTTGCGGCACGCCGCGCGGAATTCTTTCGCGTCGAGCTTGTTGCCGACGCGGCCGAACTTCTTCTCGATCTGGTGCTCGATGGGCAGCCCGTGGCAGTCCCAGCCCGGGATGTACGGCGAGTCGTAGCCGTCCATCTGGTGCGACTTGATCACGATGTCCTTGAGCACCTTGTTCAGGAAGTGCCCGAGGTGCGCGGCGCCGTTCGCATACGGCGGGCCGTCGTGCAGCACCCACCGCGGCCGGCCGCGCGAGACCTCGCGAATCTTCTGGTACAGCCCCTTGCTCTCCCACTCGGCGAGAATCTTCGGCTCGCGCTGCGCGAGGTCGGCCTTCATCGGAAAGCCGGTTTCGGGAAGGTTGATGGTGCTCTTGTAATCGGCCACTGACGTTCTCGCCTGTCTCAGACTAACTAACTGTTTCCAACCGTCTTCAGGATGCGCCGCGCTTCCGCAGCATCCTCGTGCATCTTGCGCACGAGCGCGTCCAGATCCGCGAACTTCTCCTCGTCGCGGATCTTCGCGACGAACTCCACCTCGAGATCGCGTCCGTAGAGCGACCCCGAATAATCGAACACGTGCGCCTCGAGCAGCGGCTCGGTGCCGTTCACCGTCGGCCGGAACCCGAGACTCGCCACGCCCGCATGCGGCACGTGCGACTGCGAACCCTCGATGCCGCGCACCCGCACCGCGTAGATGCCGGTGAACGGCAGCTTGCGGCGGCGCATGCGGATGTTCGCCGTGGGATATCCCAGCCGCCGACCTAACTGCTCGCCCCGCACCACTCGTCCGTACATCGAATACGGCCGTCCGAGCAGGTCGCGCGCGCGCTTGAAATCCGCCGCGGCCAGCGCGGCTCGCACGCCACTCGAGCTCACGCGCACGTCGTCGATGCACACCGACGGCACGAGCTCGAGCGCGAACCGGCCCGCATCCGCCGCCGCTCGCAGCAGCGCGACGCTGCCCGCGCCACCGCGGCCGAAGCGAAAATCCTGTCCCACCACCACCGCGGAGGCCGCGAACCGGTCGGTGAGCAACCGCACGAACTCCTCGCCCGTGAGCGAGCGCAGCTTCTCGTCGAAGCGCAGCACGCACATCGCATGCAGGTCCGAGCGCTCGAGCACGCGCCAGCGCTCGCGAAAATCCGTGAGTCTCGCGGGCGGGTCCTGCGCGGCGAGGTATTCGCGCGGCAGCGGCTCGAAGGTCAGCATCATCGCCGGCTTCGCAAGCTGCTTCGCGATGCCGCAGGTGGCGGCGATCAGCGCGCCATGCCCGAGGTGGATGCCGTCGAAGCTGCCGATCGTGATCGCAGCGCCGCGGTGCTCCGGCTTCAGGCCCTGCAATCCACGAATGAACTCCATGCCGATTATGCCCCGGCCACGTTGCGCACGTGGCGCAAACGGGTCCCGGCCAGCAGCAGCGCCGAAAAATAGGCCGCCGCGCCCGCCACCACGCACAACGCGAGCCGCCCGGCGCGCTCCCAGGCCGGCTGGCCCAGCCAGCTCGACAGATCCCCGCCAAGCCACAGCAGTACGGCGGCCATGATGACGTTGGCGAAGACGACTCGCGTGATCAGCGCGCCCCAGCCCGGCCGGGCCTTGTAGACCCCACGCTGCTTCAGGCCCCACCACAACAGCGAGCAATTGAGCGCCGCCGACACGCAGGTGGACGTCGCGATCAGGATGTGTGGATAGGGAAAGCCGAAATGCTGCGCGGGCAATACGACGACGACGTTGAGACCCATGCCCACGCCGAGCGCGATGAGCCCGACACGCACCGGTGTCTTCGTGTCCTGCCGCGCGAAATAACCCGGCGCGAGCACCTTGACCAGGCTGAAGCCGACCAGCCCCCACGAGTAGGCCATGAGCGCGTAACTCGCCATCCGCACGTCGTGCGCCGTGAAGGCGCCGTACCCGAGCGTCGTGGCGGTCAGCGGGCCGGCGAATACCAGCATCGCCACCGCGGCGGGCGAAATCAGCACGATCACGAGGCGCAGCGCCCAGTCGAGCGTGCCCGTGAAATGTTCCATCGTGTCCGAGGCGTGATGACGCGACAGCGACGGCAGGATGACCGTGGCGAGCGCGATGCTGAACACACCCAGCGGAAACTCCATGAGCCGGTCCGCGAAATACAGCCACGACATGCTGCCCGTGATCAGGAAGCTCGCGATGATGGTGTCGAGCAGCAGGCTCACCTGCGCGACGGAGGATCCGAAGATGCCGGGCAGCATGAGTTTGCCGATGCGCCGCACGCCCTCCGCCGCGGGTTTCCAGCGCGGCCGGCGGAACAGGCCGAGTTTGACGATGGCCGGGATCTGGAACCCGACCTGCAGCAAACCGCTCAGGAACACGCCCATCGCGAGGGTCACGCCCGGGTTGTCGGTGTGCGGCGCGATCCAGATCGCGAACACCACCATGACCACGTTCATGATCACCTGCGTGTAGGCAGGCAGCGCGAAGCGGTTGTAGCTGTTGAGCACGCCCGAACACAGCGCGCTCAGCGAGATGAACAGTAGATAGGGGAACGTCCAGCGCAGCATGGACGTGGCCATGTCCCACTTGTCCGGCCGGTCGTGCCAGCCCGGGACGAACGCCAGGATGATGAGCGGCGCGGCGATGACGCCGATGACCGTGATGACGAACAGGACCACGGCGAACGTGCCCGCGACGTCCTCGACCAGCCCCTTCACTTCCTCGTGGGAGCGCTTGACCTTGTACTCGCTGATGACCGGCACGAAGGCCTGGGAGAAGGACCCCTCCGCGAACAGCCGGCGCAGGAAGTTCGGAATCTTGAAGGCGACCAGCCAGGCGTCCATGAACGCGCTGGCTCCGAAGGCCACCGCATAAACGATCTCGCGGGCGAGGCCCGTCACGCGCGACACCAGTGTCGCGATACCCGTGACCGCCGTGCTCTTGAAGATCCTACCGCTCAATCCGCAACCACCCGGAAAATAAGGGAAAAACCGAACAGGCCGCGCACTATACCGGATGCGCTCCCCGAGCGTTGACAAGGTAGGGGTCGGTGAGCACACTACGCGGCCTTCAAAAGACCCGGATTCCCTGGAGAACTGTTCGTGGCGAATACAAAGTCGGCCGAAAAAGCCGCCCGTCGAGCTGAAACCAACCGCACCCGCAACGTCGCGCTTCGTTCGCGCATGCGTTCGGCCCTGCGCAAAGTCAACGACGCGATCGCCGCGGGCAAGAAGGCCGATGCCGCCGCCGCCCTCAAGGATGCCCAGCCGGTCATCGATTCGCTGGTGAACAAGAACGTCATTCACCGCAACAAGGCCGCGCGCCACAAGAGCGCACTCTCCGCGCGCATCAAGGCGCTCTGAGCTGATCGGATGCCGGGGACAGACTTGAAGTCTGTCCCCTCCCACTAGAAAAACCCGGCCTCGCGCCGGGTTTTTTGTTGGTCCGGCGCCCCCTGCCGCGGCGCACGTAAGACCTAGGTGGCATGCGAATTCCGACGGGCACGTTGCACGATGCGGCGTCAACCCGAAGGAGCGCTCCCCCATGTCATCGCCCAAATCGCATGGCCTGTCACCCGTCATCGGCCTACTGGCCTTCGCGGGCTTGCTGGTCGCCTGCAATTCGACGCCGCCGGATCCGGTCAACGTGGAGAACACCCATGAAGTCTCGGCGACGGTCCAGTCGATCGACGTCGACCGGCGGTTGCTGTCGCTGCGTGACGATGCCGGGTCGCAGGTGACGGTCGAGGTGGCACCCGCGGTGCGTAATCTCGCGCAGGTGAAGCCGGGAGACAGGGTCGTGGCCCGCTATTACGAATCGCTCGCGGCCGAGCTCGTCGCGCGCGGGGACAAGTCGGACAGCACACAGGCGCCGGTGCAGGACTCGGTGATCGGGCGGACCGCGCCCGGCGACAAGCCGGGTGTCGTGGTCGGCACGGAGAATCGGCAGACGGTTCGTATCACCAACGTCGACAAGAAGAACAACGTCGTGAGCTTCTTCGGCTCCGATGGGCTCGCGCGTTCGGTGCCGATCAAGACGCCACAGGGGCGCGAATTCATCGGCAAGCTCAAGGAAGGCGACGAGGTCGAGGTGCGATACACCGAGGCGTTGGCGGTCACCGTCGAGCCGGTCAAGACGGCTACGGCGCCGACGCCCTAGCTCGCGGACTATCTACCAACGAATCGGCGGTCAGCGGCGGGATTTCTTCTTCGCCGCGGGGCGCCTTGCGGTCGCGGTCTTTTTCCGGGCGGAGGGCTTCTTTGCCGAAGGCTTCTTTGCGGACGGCTTTTTCGCGGGCTTCTTTCCGGCCTTCCGATTGTCCTTCTTGCCACCGGTTTTCTTGCCGGCGACTTTCATGCTGCCAGATTTCTTCCGCACCGTGGCGGCAGCTTTCGGCTGCGCCGTCTTAGCGGGCTTCTTCAGGATGGGCGCGACCAACGCCGGCAGGATCAGGTTGCCCTGGAGCGGCTGCTCGCCGGTCTCGAGAAAGCGCATCACGGCCTCGGTGAGGTCCGTGGTTCCGGCATGCGTCGCGCCCGAGATCAGGAACGCGGGTCCGCGGTACTTGAGCGCGCGCGCGATCGCGATCGCCTTCGCTTGCGCTTCTTCGGGTGGCAGCAGATCCGATTTGTTGAGCACGAGCCAGCGCGGCTTCGCGAGCAGGTCTTCGCTGAACTTGCCGAGCTCGCCTGCGATGGAGATCGCGTCGCGCACCGGATCCGCGTTCGGATCCACGGGCAGTATGTCGACCAGGTGCAGCAGCACCCGCGTGCGCTGCAGGTGCTTGAGGAAACGGATGCCAAGACCCGCGCCGTCGGCCGCGCCTTCGATGAGGCCGGGGATATCGGCCATGACGAAGCTGCGCTGGTTGCCGCAGGCGACGACGCCGAGGTTCGGGTACAGCGTGGTGAACGGATAGTCCGCGACCTTCGGGCGCGCGGCCGATACGGCGGAAATCAACGTCGACTTGCCCGCGTTCGGCAGTCCTAACAACCCGACGTCCGCGATGACCTTGAGCTCGAGGTCGATCTCGCGATGTTCGCCCGGAAGGCCCGGACCGAACTGGCGCGGCGCCCGATTCTTGCTCGACTTGAAGCGCTGGTTGCCCCAGCCACCCTTGCCGCCGCGCGCGACGAGCAGTTCCATGCCGGCCTTGGAAAGATCGCCCAGCACCTCGCCCGTCTCGCTGTCGCGCACGACGGTGCCGACCGGAACGGTCACCACGGCATCCGAGCCGCCGCGGCCGGTCATGTCGCGCCCGCCGCCGGGTTGGCCGTTTTCGGCCTTGAACGTCCGGATGATGCGGAAGTCGGCCAGCGTGTTGATGCCGTCGAGCGAGCGCAGCGTGACGCTGCCGCCGTCGCCGCCGTCACCGCCATCGGGTCCGCCGAAGGGCACGAACTTCTCGCGGCGGAAGCTCACGCAGCCGCGTCCGCCATTCCCTGCGACAACCTTGATGTGTGCTTCGTCGACAAATTTCATGAAGATGGCCCCCGGTGGCCCCGCCAACAAAAAACCCGGCGCGTAGCCGGGTTTCCTGTTCGAACCGATGCGCGGTTCTGACTAGTTCGCCTTCTCGGCTTCGACGCTCACGAAGGTGTGGCCTTCGACGCCCTTCTTCGCGAACTTCACGCGGCCATCCTTGAGAGCGAACAGCGTGTGGTCCGTGCCGATGCCGACGTTCGCGCCGGGACGCACCTGCGTGCCGCGCTGGCGGACGAGAATGTTGCCCGCGAGGACGGTTTCGCCGCCGAACTTCTTCACGCCGAGGCGTTTGCTGTGCGATTCGCGGCCGTTGCGAGTGCTGCCGCCTGCCTTTTTATGTGCCATGTCCGAAACCTCTGGTTAGGCTGCGCTTCAGGCGCTGATGCCCGTGATCTTGACCTGCGTGTACTGCTGGCGATGCGTGCCCTGGCGCAGGTAGTGCTTGCGGCGGCGAAACTTCACGATGACCTTCTTGTCGCCCTTGCCGTGCTTCTCGACGGTGGCCGAAACCTTGCCGCCCTTGAGCAGCGGTGAGCCGACCTTGATGTCGCTGCCGTCACCGACGAGCAGGACCTCGCCGAATTCGACCGTCGCACCCGGCTCAGCGTCGAGCTTTTCGACCTGGAGGACGGTGCCTTTTTCGACCCGATACTGTTTGCCGCCCGTGGCGATGACCGCGTACATCGTGAGAACTCCGAAAAATCCTTTCGGGACCAAAGCCTTAAAGCCGTGTGCCATCCCGAGGGGACGCGCATTCTAAGGGCGCGTGGAAAGCCGGTCAAACCATAAATAATCCATTAGAATCAACGGCCTGAATGAGCCCTAAAGTCACCCCATTGCCCACTTCCCGCCCTGCCGCGCGTCCCGCGGACGCTCCCACCATGTCCCTGGAGGATATTCGCACGCTGGTGCGCACCGACCTGGCCGCCGTGGACGCGATGATCCGCATGCGCCTCAAGAGCACGGTGCCCCTCGTCGACCAGATCGCCGAGCACATCATCGGCGGCGGCGGCAAACGCCTGCGCCCCCTGCTCTGCGTGCTCGCGGGCCGCGCCTGCGGCATCGAATCCGACAAACACATCGAGGCGGCGGCGTTCATCGAGTTCGTGCACACGGCGACGCTGCTGCACGACGACGTGGTCGACGGCTCGCAGAAGCGCCGCGGCCGCGCGACGGCTAACAACCTTTTCGGCAACCAGGCCAGTGTATTAGTAGGTGACTTCGTCTACTCTCGGGCGTTCCAGATGATGGCGCACGTCGGCTCGCAGCGCGTCATGGAGATCATGTCCGACGCGACCAACGTGATCGCCGAGGGTGAAGTGCTGCAACTCATGAACGCGCACGATCCGGAGACGACAGAGCAGCGTTATCTCGAGGTCATCTATCGCAAGACCGGGCGGCTGTTCGAGGCCGGCGCGGAAGTGGCCGCGGTGCTCGCGGGCGCCGGCACGGCGCAACAGGTTGCGCTCGCGCGCTATGGCAAACATCTCGGGACGGCGTACCAGCTCATCGACGACGTGCTCGACTACAAGTCGGACCCCGCGACGCGCGGCAAGAACCTCGGCGACGATCTCGCGGAAGGCAAACCGACGCTCCCGCTGCTGCACGCGCTGCGTCACGGCAGCGACGAGCAACGCGCGCTGATCCGGCTCGCGATCGAGCAAGGCGGTCTCGCGCAACTCGGACCCATCGTCGAAGCGATCGAATCGACCGGCGGCCTCGACTACGCCGTGAGCTTCGCGCAACGCGAGACGACGCAGGCGATCGCGGCGCTGGAAAGCATTCCCGAGTCGCCGTACTCCCGCGCGCTGGTCTCCCTCGCCCGCTTCGCACTGGACCGCACCAGCTAAGACGGTGCCAGGCACGGAAAACCCGGGAGAAGCGGCGAAGCGTCTGAGCAATGCGATCCGGCCGCTCCGCTTCTCCCGGGTTTTCCGTGCCTGGCACCGTCTTCATCGGTAGCGGGGCAGGACCAGCGAGCCGAACGTCAGGTAGAAGGTCTGGCTCCCGTCGAAGGTGCGACCGTAGCCGAGCTGCAGCGGGCCGATGGGGAGATCGACGCCGAGGAACAGGCTGGCCGCGCCGATCAGGTCGTTCAGCGACACGTCCTCGTGGCTCTCCCACACGTTGCCGCCCTCGAGACTGCCGCCGAGATACGTCGGCACGTCGAACACGAGCCCCTGCTCGCTGATGCGCCGGTAGTAGATAGCCCGCAGGAGCAGCTGCTGGTTGTCGACGAGCTCGCGGTCGCCGAACCCGGACAGGAACCCGAGGCCGCCGAGCGATGCCTGGGCCTGGTAGGCATTCACCAGGTCCTTCGAGTAGTTTGCCCGCGCGCCCAGCATCAGCGTGTTGCGTCCGAAGCTCATCGGCTTGTCGATCGCCGCGCGCAGCACGTTGCCGTTCTCGTCGGAGCCGAAGCTCTCGTCGTAACTCGAATAGCCGAATTCCGCGCGCAGACCGCGACGCGGGAAGCGGACGTTGTCGAGGCTGTCCCACAACAGGTTCACGTTGAGGCCACCGAGCTCCACCCTCACGTCACGCGGCAGGTCCGGATCGCCGAGGCGCAATTCCGCGTGATCGTGTCCGCGGAACGCCGCGGTGGATAGCCGCAGCCGATCGCCGAAGTCCCGCCCGACGCGCAGCTCGCCGTACAGGCTCTTCACTCGGTAATCCGCCGTCGGCAGGTCGCCGAATTCTTCGCGCAGCACGACCGGCTGGTTGAGCGCCGTATACGAGATTCCGGGATTGGCGAACCAGTTGCCGCGATGCCCGAACGGCGCATACAGGTCCGTCGAGATCGCGCTCACGCGCCCGATGCCGACGAACGTGCGCCACTCCGCGCCCTTCGCCGAGAGATCCGTGACGCGGCTTTCGATGTTGAGCTGGTAATCGTCGCGCCCCTCGAAGTCGTCGCTGATCTGCATGCCGACGCGGAACAACACGCGACCGAGCGACGAGTCGGTCGGTTTCACCTCCAGCCCGG
The DNA here is from genome assembly GCA_023433705.1 of Pseudomonadota bacterium. Taxonomy (GTDB): domain Bacteria; phylum Pseudomonadota; class Gammaproteobacteria; order Steroidobacterales; family Steroidobacteraceae; genus CADEED01. The sequence goes on along the minus strand of JAEYUC010000053.1, from coordinate 27,229 downwards.
TTTGGCCGTCGCGTTCACCCAGGTTGTACGTGATGCGCTCGTACGTGCCGCGGCCGAAGGCGCCACCGATGTCCTTCTCGAGCTGCTCCACGTCCAGCGGTTGGCCTGCCCTGGCGGTGATGCGATCGCGCACGAACTCCGCCGTCGCGCTCGCCGACTCGTCCACGTGCACGAAGGCCACCATCGGACTCGTTTCCACTTCGTGTCGCTGGCTCGCGCGCCACGCCGCGTATTCGGCCTCGGACACGGAGAAGGCACGCAGCTTGTCGATCTCCGCCTCCGCGGCCGCCTTTCCCGGCTCGATACCGCTCGGCGTTTCGCGAAAGCCTGCGCTCGTGAGCGTGCCGAGGTCCGGCCGCAGCAGCACGTCGCCAGGCCGCAGGCTCTCGAGGCTCGCTTCGGTCCGGTCGCGCATCATCCCGCTCACCATCTGGAACAGGATCTCGAACGTGGTATCGACGTTCTCGGCCGGTTCGAGCGGTGCGCCCACGTCGACCACGATGACCCGATCCACACCCATGCTGCGCGCCACGTCGATGGGCAGGTTGTTCACGATGCCGCCGTCGACGAGTAGTTTGCCCTGGTGCCGCACCGGCGCGAACGCGCCCGGCACTGCCATGCTGCTGCGGATCGCGAGCCCGAGGTCGCCTGAGTCGAACACCACGGGCCTCACGTTGCCGATGTCGGTCGCGACGCAGCGGAACGGGATCGGCAGGTCGTCGAACGAGGCGAGATTGGAGCGGCCGATGAATTCACGGCGCAGCAGCAACCCCAGCTTCTGCCCGCGCACCAGCGTCGTCGGATAGGTGAGCTTCTTGTCGTGGATGCCGATCTCGAGGTTGGCGAGGATGCCGAGATCGGTTTCCTTCTGCCGCATCGGCAGGTCCGCGCGCGACGTGGTGTCACGGAAGATGTCTATCCAGTCGATCGAGGTCACGAACTGCTCGATCTCCTCGGGGGATCTGCCCGAGGCGTAGAGCCCACCGATGATGGCGCCGACGCTGGTCCCGGCGATCGCATGGATCGGGATCCGCTCGCGCTCGAGCACCTTGAGCACGCCGATGTGCGCCGCGCCGCGCGCGCCTCCTCCGCCGAGCACGAGGCCTATCTTTTCGCCCGCCGAACACGTGCCGATCGGCGCTGCGCACAGCAAGCAGGCCGATACGCAGGCCAATAAACGCGAGACAACTAGGGACTTCATGACGCGGAACTCCGCCAGCCAGTTGCGGAGAGTATGAATTGCGGCGGCCTCGGCCGCTAATCAGACCGGGCGATGCGGTCGCCGATCAGGGCTGTGGTTCCGCGGCGGATCTCGCGCGCAGCCGCGGCAGGTTGCCGTAGGTCAGCGCGCGCCACAGCCACTCGAGCGGACCGTACTGGAATCGCGACAACCACAGCCGACTGAGCACGATCTGCAGCGCGAAACACGCGATCACGATGCCCGTGATCTCGGTCGTACCGATCCGGCCCGCGAGGGCCAGGCCCGGCCCGACCCCGAACAACACGAATCCCATGATGAAGCTCTGGCTGACGTAGTTAGTCAGCGCCATGCGGCCGGCCGCGGCGAACGGCGTGAGCAGCCGCCGGCCAAGCGGCGAATGGAACCCGACGACCACCGCCGCGACGTACCCGGTCGCGAGCACCGGCACGGCGGTGAGGTGCAGCGCCTCCGCGATGAATTCGCGGCGCGGACCCTCCGGCAAGAGAGGCGACAACCACACGCCTGTCGCGATGCCTTCGATGAGCAGACCCACCGGCAGCGTCCATTTCAGAACGCGGCGCCAGCCCGGCAGGCACTCGCGCGCCCGGACTATCCACCCGTGCCGCCCCACCCACGCGCCGATGAAGAACCGGCCGAGCGCGTAGACGAGCCATCCGAGGATCACGCCACTCAGGATGTACTGAACCATTGCCCACTCGAGAAAATTCCCGAGGATTCCGAAGTAATCGCCCGAGTGCGCGAGCTGCTGTCGCTCCAGCACCGCGGCCTCGAGTTCAGCGTCATGCGCGCCGGGCAGAGTCGCTGCGGAGCCGAACGCATCGAATGCCTTTTGCGCCGTGCGCGCGAGTACGGCGCAGATGATGCCGATACCGAGCAGGTCGCGGTTGTTCATCGAACGGAACGCGAGCAGCACGAACCCCGCCAGCGCATAGAGATGCAGGATGTCCCAGGTCCACAGGAACACGAAGTGCAGGATGCCGAACGCCAGCAGCACGGTCATGCGGCGTTTGAACAGCGGTTCGAATTCGACACCGCGCGCCTCGAGGCGCTGCATCTGCAGATAGAAACCGAGCCCGAACAGGAATGCGAACAGCGTGTTCGCCTTGTCCATCACGAGCGCCGCGAGTACCTCGCTGAGCACGGAGTCCACCTGCGCCGTCGGCAGCGCCGCCATCTGCTGCTCGGTCGCCATCACGCCCGCGTCCGCGATCGCCGTGAAGTTCATGAGGAACACGCCGAACAGCGCGACGCCGCGCAACACGTCCAGCAGCTCGACGCGTTCCGCCTGCGAGACGGGCGCCGCGATCCCGGCAGCGGCGCCCGGGCCGGTCATCTATCTACCACCTTGCCCGTGCGCGGGTCGCAACTCGGCAGGTCCGACGCCGCCATGCTCCAGGTCATGTCGGGATACCAGGTGTTGTTCACCTCGGCGGCGGACAGCACCCGCGAGATGGCGCCCGTGCGCGCGTTCATTTCGTAGCCGTACACGGAGCACATGCTGTTTTCGTAGTGCGAGTCGCACGGGACCTCGGCGACCACATCGAGGGTATCGTCCTTCCAGCCCACCGCGAACGTGTTGAATCGCGGCTCGGGGCCGGCGATCTCGCGGATGTACGGCCAGCAGCGCGCGAGCCGCTCGACCATGTCGTGCCGCGCGGTATTCGAGATCGCGAGGCGAACCAGCTTGTCCTGGTCGACCCGGAAGAGCTGGAAGTCGGTGCGCGAGTCGGCGCCGCCGGATCCGTTCACCAGGAACGCGAGGCCATCGGGCGACCAGAGGACTTCGCGCGGTTGCCATGCGCCTCCGTCGAGTACCTTCCATGGGACGTCCAGCTGAAGTTTCGGGCCGTCATTCTTCTTATAGAGGACTCGCAGGACGTCTGCGGCGGGGCATTCGAGGATTACCGAAACATCCCTGCGAATGACGGCGGAGCTGCCCGACGAGCCTCCCGTGCATTCCAGCGCGAGCGGCTGACCCTCCCGAGCCCACGACGCCTTCGAACCGTTCGGAGGCTGTGCCTGCGCCAGACCCGCGCAGCTCGCCAATGCGAGCACGGTCAAGAACTTGAACGTGCGTGCGGTCATGAACCTTCTCCGAACCCTGCCTCCCGGGCGCCGGCCCCATTGTCCCGAGGGCGCAGCGAGCCCGCAATTCAACCCTGAAATTCAACGAGATAACGTCGTTTCAATTGAACCGCGCGGAGCGCTTCAGTAGACTGCGCGCCCCGCTGCCACCCGCCCGGTCCCAGAACCGGCAGGCACCGGGTTCGTCAATTCGGGGTGTAGCTCAGCCTGGTAGAGCACTACGTTCGGGACGTAGGAGTCGGAGGTTCAAATCCTCTCACCCCGACCATTCAAATCAGGGTCCGTTCTGGACACATCGGTAACGTTTTATACCGATGACATGGGTAACACCTTAGCAGCGAACGGGCTCTCCGCGCACTCGAAGCGATTGCTCTCGTGGTCGAAGAACCCGAGGTCCTAGTGCATGAAGCTGATCATCTCCCGACTGCACGAGGAATTCGGATTCCGGCGAGTCGAAGACACTCGCGTATTCGTTGCGATTTTTATGGCCGGTAGTTCCATCGAGTCATTGGAATTACTGGTTAGAAATTGGCATCAAGGATGGTTATACTAGATTCACTATATGGACACCGTCGCCCCTGACATTGCGGTCGTGCAGGCATTGCGCAGCGATGTCGCCTTGCAACTCGCGCGCTTTACGCGGCGCCTGGGTGTCACCCAGGTCGTCGCTGCAAAAAGGCTCGGTCTGCCTCAGCCAACGCTGAGCAAGATCCTCAACGGCCGAGTTTCAGACCTCTCGCTCGAGTTGCTGATTCGTACTGCCGCGCGTGCAGGTTTGCCAATGACTCTCCAGACGGGTCGTGTCCCGCAAGAAGCAGGCGCCTTCGTCGCCGCTATACCATCGCGTTCCTCGCGCACTTCTCCATCCAAGCTCGGCGACGAAGCTCGGGAATCTCTGAACCAATCCGCAAGTCGTCTCACGCCCACTGAGCGGCTTCAGGCGTTTCTCGAACACAATCAACTCATGGGCGCCCTGCATCAGGCGGGTCGTATCGCTGAGACGCAGCGAGCGCGCAAAGTACTTCAGAAGCCGTGAGGACCCGGCACGCGGGGCAATCTGCGCTTCTGTTCCTCGACGTCGTCGAGATCCTGCTGCGTGAGAAAGTCGACTATGCCGTCATTGGCGCGTTTGCGCTCTCGGTACACGGCGTGGTCCGGGGCACCATGGACGTCGACGCCGTCCTCTCTACATCCATGCGGCAGCTGGCAAATCTGAGCGCGGTGTTCGAACGCGCCGGCTTTAGCAGCGAGCTGCGACGCGGTGATCCGGATGACCCAATTCCGGCGATGCTCGTCTTGCGTGACGCCCACGAAAATCGAGTCGAGTTATTAGGCGGACTTCGCGGCATGGATCCTGAGCTCTTCGCTCGAACTATCGAAGTTCCGCTCATGGGTGTGAACCTTCGAATCGTCGGGCGCGAAGACTTCATTGCGATGAAGTGTTTCGCGGGTGGCCCTCAAGACATCCTGGACGCACGTTCGGCATACAAGGGGGCGCAAGGCCCCATAGATCTGGATCTGCTACGCGCCGTGACGCGGCGATTCGGTCGACCCGCGGCCGACATCCTGGAGAAAGTTCTCGCGGACTGAGCGCCCTGAGGGTCCGTCCATCCGGGCCTCGAGACGTCCTCGACATACGGTCTGCATGAACGCAATACGTATATTCACAGGCTGTTACCCGGCGGGCACTGAGTCGTAGTCGCCAAAAACCGCCGAGTCCGTTGATTCCTCTAACAGCCTGACCACTTCCGCAACCGGACAGGCCTCATGATTGCATTTGGCCTTACCAATTACCACGGTATTCCTTGGTTCGCGCGTCTCCACAAACGACAGCTGCAACACCGCGCGATGACCACGGGTGTTGACCAGCCTGTCGCAAGTCATCAAACGAGGGAATTACCGTGAACAGGTCTCAACATAGATTCAGTCTCAAAAAACTAACCAAAGCACTGGCTCTGACGCTCGTCCCGATCGTCTCGGCACAAGCGGTCGCGCAAGACGCGTTACCCCTGGTTTACAACAAGGAGAACACGGGCGCGCATTATCCGGCGCCGACGTTCCCCTCGTTCGATCTGCTCCCCATCGTCAGGCCCCTGCCGGACCCATTCGTCTCTTTAAAGGACGGAAAGCGCAACACCAGCTTCGCCAATTGGGAAAGACAGCGTAACGAGATCTTCGCCGCGGTCCAGAAGTACATGCTCGGCCCGAAGCCGGACTGTAGCGACTGCACGATCAACGCCACCTTCGTGCCGAATCCCAACAATGCCCTGCAGGGAACGTTGACGATCAACACCACGAGGAATGGGGTTACGGCAACGCAGACCTCGACGGTTACCTTCCCGGCAACTGGATCCGGTCCCTTCCCCTTCATCATCGGCTTCTCCGGTACCGGCACCGGCAGCATCCCGGCCGCTCTTCTCACCGACGTCGCGAAGATCTCGTTCAACAACAACCAGGTATTGACGGCGTTCTATTCGCTGTATCCCGACCTGTGCGCCGGATCGGCGTGCAACGTGGCTCCCAACCACGGGCGTGGTGGCAGCAACTCGGGGCAGTACGCCGCATGGTCATGGGGCGTGAGCCGCGTCATCGACGCCATTGAACAGCTGTCCAGCCAGCCCGGCACGTTGCTTCCGCTCAACACCGCCCGCTCGGCGGTGACTGGATGCTCCTTCGGCGGCAAAGAGGCGCTCTACGCGGGAGCCATGGACGAGCGCATCGCCCTGACGATCGCCCAGGAAAACGGTGGCGGTGGCGTCCCGTCCTGGCGGTTCAACCAGAACGTCGAAGCCCAGGCTCCGCCGCACCTGCCGCCCACCAATACCGTCGGTTCGGTGGAAAACATCAACAACACGAACTACAGCTGGTTCAGTGGCCAGTTGGCGCAGTTCCGCGGTTCCAACGTCTACAAGCTGCCGTTCGACCAGCACATGGTGCTTGCCATGATCGCGCCCAGGGCGGTCCTGCACACCGGTAACACGGGCTTCTACTGGCTGGGCAACGGAGCCGGGTATGTCTCGGCACGGGCAGCGGAGCGTGTGTACAACGAGTTCGGCATCGGCGACCGCATCGGTTGGGTCATCGATGGCGACCATGGCCACTGCGCCATTCCGAACGACCAGCGGGTCCAGGTTCAAGCCTTCATCGACCGGTTCCTGCTGGGCCACGACGTCGATACCAACATCAAGGTCGTGCCGAACCCGTACGTGCAGCAGCAGATTGCGCCTCCCTATTACCTGCCCTTCGGGAGCAACACTGGTCGCTACATCGGCCGCGACGGCAACCGCCATCCGACTAACTATCCGTATCTCTTCAACACGATGGATTACGGCCGGTGGACGGCCTGGTGGGGAAGCAACAAGCCAGAATTCCCGAACAACTGGAATACGGGCGGAACGGTGGACCTGATCACGAACACCCAGGTTCGCAGGATCAGCACCGGCGATCCCATCATGGCGGGGTTTGCGATCAGCATGCCCACCGACCATCCGGAAGCGACCATCCAGGTGCCGAACTCGAAGGTCGAGATCGACATCTCTTGTGGCGACAAGACTTCGTACACGCTGTCTGTTCCGATCCCGGCCCAGACCTTTACGATTCCGGCCAACAACAACGAATGGTTCCCGTCGCCCATTCAGAAGAGCCCCCTCGTGTACCAGGGCTCCGTGGAGAATCCTGGCTGCAAGAACCCCGAAATGAAGGGCGTGGCGACCAGGGCCTACTTCACGGCCGTGGGACTCCAGGACGGCTTCGCCGGCGATGGCGCGGGTCCGGGCTTCATCTCCACCGACACAGAAAATCCGATCCAGGTGCGATTCCACATCGCCAATTTCGGCGGTGGTGGTTCGGGCGGTGACTGGAGTCCGACGGTCGTCTTGAATCTCGAGCCGATCAACGTCGGAGCTCCTCCTCCGTCGCAGCAATAGTTAGCTGGTGAAACTCACGCACTCGTGAGCCTGTTGCCCAGGTCAGGTCCTTCCCCGGACCTGACCTGGGCTTTCTACCGGTAGAGAACCGGATCCAGCTACCGCTTCTCTTTCGATTTCCTTTCGACGCACTCCATCAGCTTCAGCGGATCGGGCTGCTCCCGGCCCGCTTTCTTTTCCTCCTGGAGACAGCCGCCCAGCGGATCGTTGTCTTGCGGAACCGCCTGCGGCGGTCGCTTCGGCGTAACGGGCTCACCGGTGAAGTGCCACGTGATCCGCGTACTCGTCTCGACGAGTTCGCCCGCCCCGCGTGCCTGACCGGCCAGCTCCACCGGATTGCCGCCACTTTCGCTCCAGGAACCGGAGTGGCCATTGCGCGTGCCGCTGACCTTGATGTTCGCCTTCTCGAACTTTCGCAGCGCCGTCCATGAGAAAGGATTGATGTGCGTCTTCACGGCGGAGATGTTCGTCGTCTCCGTCACCTCCATTCTCAGCGGACCCGGATCGACATTGATCTCGACCGTCTGATTCGCCGGGTTGTAGACGAGGCTGAACGAACAACCATCACCGCCGGCCGCATCCGCTTCGACCACACGTTTTGCGGTCACCGACGTCGGTACCTCGCGCATTCCGCCCTCATGGGGATTGAGTCGGCGATAGATCCCCTTGTCCGCAACCTCGATTTCTCCAAAGCAGCGCTCGTTCGCCCACACATCGGTGCGTGCGGCGTTCATCGCGGAACCGGCCACATTGCCTTGCAAGGCCGCGCGCTCTGCCGCGTTCTGCCGCTTCTGGACTTCATCCTGGCACACTGCGATGTCGTTTTCGTCCGAACTCGCCTGCTCGCAGGCGTCTTTCTGCCGCTCGAAGCTCGCGCGGTCGTAGCCGCGCGCGACCGGGGCGGAGAAACCTGCTCCCACGAACCTCAGATGCGCTTGCCCACGAAATACGCGGGTCTTCTTCGTATTCCTGAATCCGCCATCGGCGTACGGAATATTGTGCGTCCCGGTCACTTCGATCGTGAATTTCACGGTGCCGAACCCTTCCTCGGCATGCGCCACGACCGTCATCAACGCGATCGAGGCGCACAACAGGATTGCGCGAGTTCTCTCCAACATCGTTCTCCCACCCTTGCATTCGAATTCGTTCTAATGCGGATGGTCGGCCGGCGAGTTCGGCGAATTGTCGTGATTTTGTAACGGCCCGTTGGGGCGATCGGCGCCGCGTGTTGCGATGTCCCGACCTAACAATCCCGTCCGCGCCGCCGTCGAAAGAGCGCGGCTCCCAGGAGCCCGGCCCCGAACAGCGCCAGCGAACCGGGCTCGGGAACCGATCTCGTGTCGAGCGTCATCGACGTGAGATCGACATGCCCGCTGAATCCCGAATACTCGTTCTGCGTGGTCTGCGAATAGCTGGCGAAGTTCAGCCGATTGTATGCGCTCGGACCCGGCGCAAGACCGGACCCCACTGGAAACGAGAGGCCGCTGATCCAGGACAAGTCCCCAGTCTGCCGGGTGAACAAGGCGATCGAATAAAAATGCGTCGAGCCATCGAATCCCTCGTAACTCTCCCTGCTCGAGGCGTGATCGGCGTACCCCCAGTCGTTGAGTAGTTGGGTGTAGTTGTCGCTGGAAACCTGCGACGGCACGGGTCCGGGATTGAAACTGTTGCCATCCCACTCGATCAGGAAATCCGACTGCAGCCAGCCCTCGTAGTCATACGCCATCGAGCTCCCGTCGCTGTGGGAATCCGGGCCGCCCGGCCCGCCCGCGAGCAGATCAAAGGTGATCCTGCCGGTGAAGGCTCCGTCATAGGTCGAGGCGCAACTCGCATTGCTCGAATACGTGCACACGGCGCCCGTGCCGGTGAAGTTGTAAGTCACGGGCACGGCCTGTGCGGCCAGGCCGCTGAACAGCAAAGTGACCAGCGCGCTCAGACGCTTTTGATTCCGGGTCATCGGATCACCCCTGATTCGTAGTTATTTGGTGGTCATGAATGAACGCGCGAAACGGCGGAAAACCGGCTCAGGAAACCTCGGTGATCATCGTGTGGCGGCGCCCCGGCTCGATCCCGCCTCCTCGATCACGACACTGGTCCGCACCGCGGTCTTTTTCGGAACCACCTCTTCGCCACGCACCAGGATCGTGGCAATCGTCAGGCACGTCCCGAAGAACAGGATCAGCGACGAGTAGTAGACCCACATCAGCACCAGCACCAGCGATCCCGCCGCGCCGAATGTCGAGGCGGGCGCGACGTGCGTCAGGTACAGCGAGATGAGGTACTTGCCGATCGCGAATAGCAGCGCCGTGATGAAGGCGCCGCGCCAGACATCCGCCCACTCCATGTGCACGTCGGGCAGTACCTTGAAGAGCAAGCCGAAGAGGACGGTCGTCACGGCCAGCGACACGACGAGTTCGATCGCCGCGACAGCGATGCCGGGAATCGGAATCCAGTCGCTCGCGTACTCGATGATGCCCGCGATCGCGACGCTCAGCACGAACGACGTGAGCATCAGGAAGCCGATGATCAGCACCATGCTCAGCGACAACAGCCGCACGGTGATGAACGTCAGGATGCCGCTGCGCGTGGGCTTCGCGCGCACGCCCCAGAACTTGTTGAGCGACGCCTGCATCTGCGCGAACACGGTCGTCGCGCCGAAGATCAGCGCTCCGAAGCCCGCGATCGTCGGCCACAGGCCGGCCTCTTCCACGCGTGAGCGCCGCACCGCCTCCTCGATGGCCATCGCCGCGCGGGAGCCGACGATGTCGGTGATCGCGGCCGAGATCTGACCGCTCGCGGCGTCTTCACCGAAGACCATTCCGACGATCGCCACGACGATGATCACGAGCGGCGCGAGCGAGAACAAGGTGCAGAATGCGAGCGCGGACGCGTGCTCGAAGGCATCGCGATCGAGCCAGCGCTGTGCGGCGGTCTTGAGGACTTCTACGAAACCTCGTGGCTGCATGCGGCCACATTCGACGCTGGGAACGCGGGAATCGCGATCGGAAGGTGGGTCGTATTCCTCCCTCACATTCGTGCACCGGTCGCCAGCGATCGCCGACATCGGTCGCCACTCGCGAAAGAGGCGGCCGCCGTTGCCGGCGACCGCCCCTTCATCCGACATTCCGACTACTTGGAATACAGCTCGTCGAAGAACAGGTCGAAGTCGCTCACGCCTTTCGTGGACGTGTTGATCTCGAAGTTCTCGTAGTTCGTCCCGATGGCACGCAGGCCGTGACGACCCAGGTCGATCTCGCCGGGATCAGCCACGCCTCCGCCCTGCGTCACGCCGACCAGGGCCTCCCCTCGTGCGGTCGGTCCCCACTTGATGGCGATGCCGCCGAACCGATCGTGGAGCTCGGTCGTGAAGTAGTTTGGATCGCTCGAGAAGAACTCGCTGACGCTGATGAAGTGCACGGTCGCGGGACGCGCGCTTCCGTCGACGAGCACCAGTCCCGGATTTCCCAGGAAGCCGGCCGGATCGAAGTCCGTCCACAGCGGCGCGATGCGCGGCGGTCCGGCCAGGAAGGCGGGCACGTTGGCGTCGTAACTCGGATCGCCGTTGCCGAACGACAGGCTGCCGTTCGAGTTCACGAACACCGAGTTGTAGTTGACACCATTGAACTTGAACGGCTTGCCGAGGGCGACCGCGGCCGAGTCATCGTCGCCGAGATCGAGCGGCGTGCCGCGGTACGTGTTCACGTACAGCGAATAACGTCCCTTCGTCTCGCCGATACCGACGAACTCGAGATCCGGATAAGTCGATACCGCGACCGCGAGCCGCAGATCCTCCTGCGCCTGGAGAATCAGGCGCGACAACAGGCCGTTGCCGCCGTCGTCGTCGACCGCCAGAAGCTCCCCGGTATCGGCGTCGAACACGCCGATCACGCTGTCGAGATCGCCGCGCACGACCTCGATCGCGAGCACGTCTCGCGCCTTCACGTTGAAGCTGTAGTAATCGACGTCGTCACGCTCGGGATCGATCACCGTCGCGAACGCGGGATTCGCGCTGTCGAACGGCAGCCGCGGCAGCGGCGTCGCGCGCGCGATGCTGTCGTTTCGCCGGATCTCGGTCAGGTCGACGATCCGGTTGACACCGTTGAAGCGCAACGTGCCCTGCAGATCGACGGTCTCGCCCGGAGTCGTCCCGACCAGGTCCTCGAAGATCGCGGGGATCGAAACGAGCCCGCCGATCGCGCCTCTCGCCGCGCTCAGATCCGACTCTTCCTCGTAGCCACTCGTATGGCCGCCGCCGCAGCTGAATCCGGCGAGACCATCCGCGGCGCTCAACGAGCCGTAGCTGATCGAGAACGGATTGCCGGCGACCGGGCCCAGTAGTTCGGCGAGGAAATTCTTCCGGTTGAGCGTGATGGAGAATGTGTTGGCTCCGACCGCGGGATATTCGGGCACACCGTCCCAGCGGACAGTGAAGGTGTTTCCCGATTCTTCGAAGGTCACCGTGCCGCCAGCACTGGCGTTGAGATCGTCCCACAGGCCGGCGATGCGCGGCGGTCCACTCAGGTGAACCCGCGTCGTTTCGAGGTACGTGCTGTCGGGGCGTCCGAACGTCACGCTCCCGTTGGCGTTCACGAACAACGACGTGAATCGCTCGCCGCAGAAGTCGATCGGGAACGGAGTGAACAGTTCGACGAAGCCGTCGTCGCCGACCGGCAGCGGATCACCCTCGCGCGGCACGTTGAAGATCACGTCGACGCCGCTGCGCGTGGCGCCCGCCGCCGCCGCCACGGCAGCGTAGGTACCGGGCGCGTCGCTGTTCGACTCGGCCGCGCCACTGTGGAACTCCTCGGGTCCCGGCAGGCTGCGCGGCGGCGTCGAGAATCCGCCATCGAGGATTCCGTCGACGTAGACCGCGTACTGCGCGCCCGGAGTCAGTCCCGTGAACTTGTAGGTTCCCACGACCGCGCTCACCGCGGGATCGACCTCGTCGGTGAAATCACCCGACAGGGCCGACACCGCATCGAGGAACGGATTGGCGACGTTGCGCGCGATGACGTTGATGCCCGAGATCCGCGTCGTACCATTGGGAGCGAAAATGCTCCCCTGCACGGTGGCGGTCGTGGCCAGGTAGTCAGCCTCCGGGTACAGGCGCGAAACCGACACGATGTCGTCGAGCCCCAGCTCTTCCTCGCCGAAGCCGCTGCCGAAGAAGAACGGATACATGGTCTCGAGTAATCCCTGGCTCGCGAAGTCGGCCACGGTCGGCGTGCCGAACGTATTCGACGGGGCCGGGCCGCTCGGTTCGGGCTCGCCGACGGCGATGCCCAGCAGGATGCCGCCGTTGGTCTGCGCGTGCGCGAGATTGCTGAAGTGCCCGAACTCGTGAACCATGATGGACAGGGCCGCCAGCGGATCGACGAACTCCGGACCGTTGAGGAACGCGAGACCTTCGGTGATCGTGCAGGTCGCGGGATCGCCGAACTCCGGTCCGGCGAAACCGAGCACCCCCGAGTCGGCGCCGAACAGCAGCTCGAAAATGGCACCCGAGTCGTCGTAGACGATCGCGGACAAGCCGTCCGGCTCGGTCGCTTCGTAGTACGCGAGGAAGTTGGTCTCATCGACGTCGACCGGCAGGTCGGGACCCTGCACGAAGCTGATGGTTGAGCTCGCGACGTTCGTCCATTCTTCGAAGGATGTCGCGACGAATTCGTCGGCCTCGGCCTTGGTCAGGTTGCCGAGACCGCCGAGGTCGGCATTCCAGGTGATGTTGCGGCCGCCGTTCGGCCACAGGTACGGCACGCCGTCATCGCAATTCGCGAGCGGACCCGCGGCCTGCGCGGGGGCGGCGACGAGCAACGGTGACGCGAGCAGCGCGAGAGCGAGTTTCTTGAGGGTGTTCATCGGCGTACCCCTCCCTGCTCGGCGATGATCCTGCGTACCCGTTCGGCCAGTTGCGAATAGGGAATCGGGCCCTTCTCGATGTCCGCGGCCAGGCCCGCATTGCTCATGCGGTTCGCGGTCGGCTCGCTCGGAATCGAGGTGTCGATTTCGAAGAGACCCTGTGCGAGCCCGACGGGGCTCGAAAGCGCGATGCTGCTCTCGGCGGTCAGGAACAGCAGGTACTCCCGTCCGCGCTCGAGCACCGGCATGTCGCGGAACGGAGAAAAGTGCTGTACGCCGTTGCCCGTGGATTTCGCCTTGATACCGCCGAACATCTCGACGTCGGCATAGGTGACGTCCTTGAAGGTCGCGAACTCACCCTTGAAGGCCTCGGTCACGCGGATGCGGTAGATGGTGGTCGCGAGTTCTCCGCCGCCGACCTTGATGACTCCCGGACGCACGTCTGTCACCGTGCCGCGAAACACGCGGGCGGCGGACGACGCCATGTGCGGAAGGTCGAGGTGTTTGACGGTCGTCGCGTGCGCGCCCGACGGCGCGAACGCGGCTATCAATCCGGCACAAAGTGCCGCGCTGAGGAATCTCATGTGCAATCTCCCTTTGCATCGTTCCGCACGGCGCGCGCAGGCGTGACGATCCGTCACCGCGCCTACCGCGTGAACTAGTTAGTTAGCTGTTCAGACTTGCGAACGACGGGAGCGAGCCTTCGCCTCTTGTCGTGAGATTCCGGCACTCCCTGCCTGTCCCTAACTTCCCCCAACGCGGGTGGATAGTCAAGCGTGGACGATGCGTACGCGCGCGGCGAAGATGGGCCGCGGATCCGGTTATTGGAAAGTTACCGCCGCCCTGCGTCGCAGCATCAATCCGCGATCAGCGTGAGAGAACCCTTGCGATGCTCTGCGGTGCGCGTCGCGAATTTCGCTTGCGGCAGTTTTTGCGCCGAACGCTTGAGCTCCTGGCAACTGGCGCCCAATCGGCCTAGCAGGGGAATCAGGTCATGCCCCGAAACCGGGCGCGCGAATAGATAGCCTTGCAGCGAGATTCCCCTGTGCGGCAGCAACATCGCGAGCTGTTCGAGCCGCTCCACGCCCTCGGCGGTCACCTCCAGCCCGAGAGTGCGGCACAGGACGATCGTCGCGCGGGCGATCGCGGCCGCGCGCGCCCCGTCGTCGATGCCGGTGATCAGGCTGCGGTCGAGCTTGACGCGCGACAGCGGCAGGTTCTGCAGCGACGCGAGCGACGAATACCCCGTGCCGAAGTCGTCCAGCGCCACCGCGACGCCGATCGCGCGCAATTGCTCGAGCGTCCTGATGGTGTGCGAGCCGGTCTGCAGCACCGATTCCGTGAGCTCGAGTTCGAGGCAGCGCGCGGGCAGATCGTATTCGCGCAGCAACCCCTCCAACCGGCTCACGAAGCGATAGTCGAGGAACTGGCGCGGCGACACGTTGACCGCGACACGCGCGGCGGGCCATGGCCCGCGGCACCACTGGGCCGCCGTGCGAACGGCCGTGCGCAGCACCCAGTCGCTGATCTCGACGATCGCTCCGGATTCTTCCGCCACAGCGAGGAATTCATCGGGCGAGCGGAAAGTGCCGTCCGGCATGCGCCAGCGGATGAGCGCTTCGACCTGCGCGACATCGAGCGTCTCGGTGTCGATCAGCGGCTGGTAGAACAGCTCGAACTCGTCGCCCTGGATCGCGCGCCGCAGCCGCTGTTCGATGGCGAATTTCGTCGCGGCATCGGTCAGCAGCTCGGGCGTGAACGCCGCGAGCTGTCCGCGTCCCAGTACCTTGGCACGGAACAGCGCCGCGTCGGCCGCGCGCAGCAAGGCTTCCGCCTCTCGTTCGTGATCGGGGAACACGCTCGCGCCCACGCTGACGCTCACGATCACTTCGCGTTCGTCGACCATCAGCGGAGTATCGAATGCGCGCACGATGCCCGTTCCGAACGCGAGTATCGCCTCGACGTCGACCGCGCCCTGCTGCACGACGGTGAACTCGTCACCGCCGAGCCGCGCGGCGAATCCGCGCTCCTTCGCGATCGCCTCGAGCCGCCGCGAGATCGCGATCAGCACGCGGTCGCCGTAGGAGTGGCCCATGCTGTCGTTGAGCGTCTTGAAGTTGTCGATGTCGATGAAGAACACGCCGATACGCTCGCCGGAAACGCGCGCGCGACCGAGCGATTCGTTGAGTGCATCGAACAACTGCCGCCGGTTGGCGATGCCCGTGAGCGGATCCTGCTCGGCGAGCTCCTGCAACTGCCGCGTGCGCTCGTCGACCTTGGCCTCCAGGCGTTGCTGCGCATCGCGCGCGGCGTCACGCGCCACCGCGAGTTGCTCGGCCATCGTGTTGAAGGCCGTGGTCAACGTGTCGAGTTCGCGGATGCCTCCGCTCGGCACGACCCGCGCGTTTTCGCCCCGCGCCAGTCGGTGCGTCGCGGCGAGCAGCCGCCGCACCGGGCGCACGATGCTGAAGATCGTCGCCGAAGATAGATAGAGCAGGACGAGCAGCACCACGGCGCTCACCCACCCGACCAGCGAGCGGTCGGAGACCGGCTCCTCGGCGGAGTTCGCCGCCGGCGAGACCTCCTGGTTCGCATCGGGCGGCGCCTCGGGGAACCGCGCCGGCAGCAAGGCCGCGATCGCGCGCGGCTCGCGCGAGAACGCATCGATCGCGGCCATGCGCCGCTCTTCGTTCCTGAACAACTCGACGCGCGTGGTCGTCAGCGACTGCACGTCGCCGGCCATCGCCAGGTACCAGTCGGATCCCAGCGTCCGGCGCAGAACCGGCTCCCGCTCGAGCAGCGTGGTCGCGAGCGACCGCTCCGCGCGAGCCAGGGGATTCGTGTCGAGCTCGCGGGCGTCGAATACGCTGCGCACCGCGAAGGCCGCGCGCACCGCCTCGAGCTTCGCGCGAACGTCGCGCAGCGGATCGCGCGCGGCCGCGCGATTCGCGGCCTTCCAGCTCTGCTCCATCGAGGTCAGGACGCGCGCGTCCATGCCGGACAACGCGGTCGAGTAGCGTGAGAGCAGCTCGCGGCGCGCCCGGCGTGAGAGGACGAGCGCGTCGGCGCTGCGCTTGTGGCTGGCGACGAGCTCGCGCAGTTCGCCCGCGACGGCATCGCCCTCGTCGAAATTCCCGAGCACGTGATCCAGTGCCTCGCGGGATTGTCTGTACCGTGTGGCCGAAGCGCGCGAATCCGCTTCGGAGTGCTCCTGTGCGGCGCGGTCGAACTCGCTCAGGGCGCCGAGAACTTCGGCCGATTGCGCGGCGCGCCGGGCGCGGTCCATCGAGTCGCGCAGCGCGACGATGCGCTGTGCGTCCTGTGCGCTGCGCTCCATCGCCACATTGCGCTGCTGCTCGAGGATCGCGACGGCGTTTTCGACGATGAGATTGGCGGTGGCCGCGAGCGCGCCGACCGAGGCGAACGCGATGATGAGCCTCGGCATGATGCCGATGCTTCCCAGCGTGAGCCATCCCTTGAGGCGCACGTATGGACGTTTGAACAGCTGGCGACCTTTTTTATACATATGGCCGTCCCCCAATCGCTCCCTGGGCGGCAGGTTCGTTCAAATGCCCGGGCAGTGTGCCTGTCCAGTTCACGCTTTTGTGTAGGCGGGTACCTATATACGGCCGGGCCCCGGCAAGGCGCCCGCCGGCGGCTAACTTCCGGCCGCACACCGCCCCCGGCCAGGGTTCCGGCGATTGATCTGGATCAAGGCGGATGGGAAATCGCGCGCCGATACTGGGCTCAACAAACTAGCCGCGTGGCGAGCGCCGACGGACAGGTGATTTCACTCGGCTGGGTTTCGGGCCTCGGTGCGGGTACGTGTCCGCCCCCCGGACAGTGCGTGCCCGCGCCGAGGTGTCTGAACATGGCCAAACACAGCGAATATCGAAACCTGCCCCTCGTCTATTCGTGCTCCGGCTGTTCGAGCGCGGCGCAGCTCGCCAATCACGTGGCGGTGCGCCTCGATCGGGAAGGGAGGGCCGAGATGTCGTGTATCGCGGGCGTGGGCGGCGACGTCGAGCCGCTCGTGAAGACCGCCGCCTCCGAGAGGCCCATCGTCGCCCTCGACGGCTGCCATCTCCAGTGCGTGAAGAACTGCCTGCGGCGGTACGGCATCACGCCGACGCTGCACTACACGTTGTCGGAGCTCGGAATACGCAAGCGCTACCACGCCGACTTCGACATGGGCGATGCCGCGCGCGTTTTCGCGCACGTGAAAGCCGCCCTGCAAGCGAACGGCGACGATGATCGCGTTGTCACGGCGGAATCCGTCGAAGCCTGATCGGGCAAGGCCGGGCTTCGCCTCAGTCACGAGCGTGCCGCTCGCCGCGACGGTTGAAGCACGCTGTCAGGCCTGGCGAGACATGATCGTTTTCCTCGAAGTTCGCGGATTCGCGCGTCGGCGTCGTCACTCCTGTCCGCATGGCTGGCAACGTTGTCATACCGATCACCCATCCGCGCGCAGATTCCCGCGCTCATCGTTTCCCGGGCACCGGCGCTCGGGAATGACGATGGCCGGCGTTGTCATCGCGACGTCGATATCCACGTGCGAGTCGCCACGAATCTCGACATCGCCGGGCAGCGTTGTCAGCGAGCTCGGCGACGAAGCCGTGTCGAACCGGCCTTACCACTTCGGCTCCTAACCAGATAAGTAGTTAGCGCAATACGCGCCGCGCTCTGGCAGAGTTGTCACGCGCGCGCCTTCGGATAACACCTAACAACTTTTTCTTGACTGTGTTACCGCTATCGGGCAACGATGCGCCCCGCCAGTTAGCGGTAACATTTACAGGGAGGTTATGGCTCGGGACGCCTGAGCATCGAAATTTCCACCAGCTAATCAATCGTTTTTTGCGCCGGTCTGAAACTCGTCAACGGGCGCAATGAGAAGGGGGATTTCATGATTGTTAGTTTCAAGAAAAGACTCATGCTTGCGGCACTGGTCGGCGGCGCCGGCCTGTTCGCATCGCAGGCGAACGCGCAATGTCTCACCAACAACGCGACCGGAACCCACGACGGCTACTACTTCTCCTTCTGGAAGGACAGTGGCAACGTGACTTACTGCAACCAGTCGGGCGGTCGGTACACATCGCAGTGGAGCAACATCAACAACTGGGTCGGCGGCAAGGGCTGGAACCCGGGCGGCCGGCGCACGGTGACCTACTCCGGCTCGTTCAATCCGAACGGCAATTCGTACCTGACCCTGTACGGATGGACCACCAATCCACTCGTCGAGTACTACATCGTCGACAGCTGGGGCTCCTGGCGTCCGCCGGGCGGCCAGGGCTACATGGGCACGGTGACCAGCGACGGCGGGACGTACGACATCTATCGCACGCAGCGCGTGAACCAGCCGTCCATCATCGGCACGGCGACGTTCTACCAGTACTGGAGCGTGCGGCAGAGCAAGCGCGTGGGCGGCACGATCACGACGGGCAACCACTTCGACGCCTGGGCGTCTCGCGGCATGAACCTCGGCACGCATAACTACATGGTCATGGCGACCGAGGGATATCAGAGCAGCGGCAGCTCCGACATCACGGTGGGCGGCACGAGCAGCAGTTCTTCGTCCTCGAGCTCGAGCAGCAGTTCGTCGTCGTCGAGCAGCAGCGGCGGCGGCACGAAGAGCTTCACGGTGCGTGCGCGTGGCAGCACGGGCGGCGAGTCGATCACGCTGCGCGTGAACAACCAGAACGTGCAGACGTGGACGCTCGGCACCAGCATGCAGAACTACACCGCGTCGACTTCCCTGAGCGGCGGCATCACGGTGGCGTTCACCAACGACAGCGGCAATCGCGACGTCCAGGTGGACTACATCGTCGTGAACGGACAGACGCGGCAGTCCGAACAGCAGAGCTACAACACCGGCCTGTATGCCAACGGCAGCTGCGGCGGCGGTGGCTACAGCGAATGGATGCACTGCAACGGCGCGATCGGATACGGAAACACTCCGTAACGCTCCCCTTGGGGGGTGGACTACGAGTCCACCCCCTTTTTTGGCCGCGCGCCCACCGTGTACCCTCGCTGTTCCCACAGCGGGTGACACATGGCCAAGAAGAACATCCTCGTTCCGGTCGACGGCTCCTCCAGTTCGCTACGAGCGCTCGAGATCGCCGCGGACCGATATCGACGCGGTGAATACGACGAGTTGTTCGTGCTCAACGTGCAGCCCACCCTGCCGCCGAGCCGGTTCGTCACACGGTCGATGATCGCGGAATACACCGAGCGCCAGGCGGAAGAGGCACTGGAGCCGGCGCGCAAGGCGGCGAAACGTCACGGCGTGAAGCCGCGGTTCCACCTCGAGAAAGGGGAGCCGGCCGAGACCATCGTGAGATTCGCGCGGCGCCACGATTGCGACGAGATCGTCATGGGCACGCGCGGCCAGGGTCGCGTCAAGGGAATGCTGATGGGCTCCGTCGCGCTCAAGGTCGTGCACCTTTCGCGCGGGCCCGTGACGCTCGTGAAGTAGTCAGTCCGCACGTCGCGGGCACGCCCGCCCGTTACTTCTTCTCTTCGTGGCCGCCGAACTGCTTGCGCATGGCCGACAACACGCGGTCGGCGAAGACAGCGTTGCCGCGCGACTCGAATCGACTGAACAACGCGGCGCTGATCACCGGCGCGGGGACCGCCTCCTCGATCGCGGCCTCGACCGTCCACCGCCCCTCGCCCGAATCGGCGACATGACCCGAGAACTGCCCGAGGTCCGCGTCCTCGCGTAATGCCTTCGCGGTCAGATCGAGCAGCCAGGAAGTTATGACGCTGCCGTGTCGCCACAGCTCGGTGATCTGCGGCAGGTCGTACTTGTGACCGGGCGCCTGGTGCAGGATGTTGAGACCCTCGGCATACGCGGCCATGAGCCCGTATTCGATGCCGTTGTGGATCATCTTCACGAAATGACCCGCGCCGTGCGGGCCGCAGTGCAGGTAACCCCGCGATGCGGTTCCGCCTGCCGGCTGCGCATCGCCGCCGGGCGCGAGCGCGACGAAGATCGGGTCGAGCTGCCGCACGGGACCTTCCGGCCCGCCGATCATGAGGCAGTAGCCGCGATCGAGACCGGCGACACCTCCGCTCGTCCCGACGTCCACGTATTCGATGCCGGACTTCGCGAGCGCCGCGCCGCGGCGTGCGTCGTCGCGGTAGTAAGAGTTACCGCCGTCGATCACGATGTCGCCGGCCCGCAGCAGCGGCGCGAGGTCGTCGATGACGGAATCGACGACGTTCGCCGGCACCATGATCCAGATCGCGCGCGGCGGCGCGAGGGCCGCCACGAGCTCGCGCAGCGAGCCGGCGCCCTCGATGCCCGGCGCGGCCAGCGCGTTCACGGCATCGGGATTGGAATCGTGGACGACGCAGCGGATACCGGCGCGCGCCAGGCGGCGCGACATGTTCGAACCCATACGGCCGAGGCCGATCACTCCGAGTGCTTTCATCGATAAGCCTCCACCATGGCCGCGAGCACGCGCAGGAAATCCTTCGACTGCGACAAGCCCGGTTTCGCGGATGCGAACGGCTCACGGTACCACGGCCAGCGGTAGACGACGCTTCGCTGTGGACGGTCTCCGCGCGACAGGATGAGCTCGCGCGTGGTGAAGCCGCGGCGGATCGCGGTCGTGACTTTCTCGGACGCCACGGCGTACACCGCGCCGTCCACCAGCACGAACAGTCCTTGCCGGTAGTTAGGCTGCAGGTCGAAGCGGTCGCGCGTCGCGGCGAAGTACGCCGCGAACACCGGACCCTTGACGGAATCGATCTCCGCGCCGACCCCGAGCACGTGAGCGGGATTACGCGGCTCCGCCATCGGCTCGACCGTCGCGCGGGCCGCGACGATGGTGAGACTGTAGAAGCCGCCAGAGCCCAATTGAGAACCACTGAAGCCCTGGACGCACACTCGCCCCGAATCGGGAAGCCGGCTGGTGTCGTTTACGAACATGGCCCGTGCATTCATCGGAATGAGGAGTAGTCAGGGTATCGGCGCGAATGGTTCCGCGGTGCGGCAAACTTTTCGCCCGGTTGCGGACGACCGGTCGTGCGATTTTAGCTTTTTGCCACGCCGAGGGGACGTCCGAACCCGAACACTTCCGTTAGCTCGTGCGTACGGCCTTCGATTCCGGCACGCACGATGTCGCCCGCGAACACGCCATACGTGATGCCGTTGCCGCCATAACAAAGTGCGTATGACACGCGCCGATCCCCCTTCGGCGATACCCCGATGTACGGCAAACCATCCCGCGTCTGCGCGAAACTGCCGGCCCATGCAGCGGCGATGGGCGGTACATCGCGGTCGAACAGCTTGCGGTACTTCGCGACCAGTTTCGCCACCTGGCGCGGCAGCAGGACGTCGCGCGCGGCCGTGCTCGAAAACGGGACGTCTTCGCCGCCCACGATCAATCTCCGATCGGGCGTGGTGCGCATGTATAGATAGGGCCGCGAGCTCTCCCACACGATCGGCAGCCGAGTGGCGGGATCGCCGGCGGCGAGCGGCTCCGTCACGAACGCGAAGGTGTTGTTCACGTCGGCGACTGGTTCGGGAAGAAACGCCGGCGACTCGTATCCCGCGCACACTACCGCGTGGTCCGCGATCAGGTCGACGCCTTGCGACGTGCGCAGGCGCAGCGCGTCCGCCTCGCTTTCGATCCCCGTCACCTTCGAACGTGCGAAGACCTGGACGCCGTGACGCCGGCAACCGTTCAGCAGCGCGCGCGCCAGCTGCAGCGGATTTACCTGCGCGCCGAGCGCCGAGAAGATCGCGCCCGGACGTTTCGCGCCGAAGCGGCGCGCCAGGTCGTCGGCGTCGAGCCATTCGCAGTCGATACCGATCGCCCGGCGCGCGGCGAGCTCCGCGCGCAGCGTGTCGATGCTGCTTTCGTCCGCCGCGAGATAGAGGCTCGGCACACGCTCGAATGCCGCGCCCGGCAGGATCTCGGGAAAACGCGCCTCGAGCGTCGGGATGCTGGACACACAGGCGCGGTATGCGAGCGTCGCGCGATCGGCGCCGACCATCCGCACCAGATCGACGAGATGCGTATCGATTTCATACTGCAGCAATGCGGTTGACGCAGCCGTACTGCCCTGCCCCGGCTCGCCGGCGTCGAGCACCACGATCCGTTGCCCGGTGGCGACCAACGCATCGGCGACGAGCGCACCCGTGATCCCGGCGCCGACGATCGCGACGTCGCATCGCCGGGATTCGGTCAGCGGCACGCCCGCATCGCCCGTGCCGTCGTGCACCAGCCACCACGGCGCGCCCGTGCGCACCTGCCGCGCACGGGATTTGCGGAACGGCCACATGCAAGGAGCATACGCAGCGATCGCCCGCGGCCGTGTAGGAACTCCGCCGACGCGTGCGGTATCCGGGCTCCGGTGCTAACTACTTCGACGGACTGCGAATGTCCGGTTTGCGCGGGCGCCGTTCCGGGACTCCGGTCCGCAGTGTCGGATCATTCCGACAACGCGATGGCGCCTGTTGGCATGGCGTGAGCGGCGAAGGTTTCGCGTAATGCGGGTTCTCCACTTACTTGGCGGACGGCGTTTTGCACCCAGATGTACGCGGCCTCTTCAATCGGCTTTCGTTCGGTCATCGCTGGAACGACGAGCAGATCCTGCGCGAAGAAATCTTCAGTATCGAACGACTGGAAGAGCATGCGCGCAGTCTCGCCGCGGCCCAGAAGATCACCCGGCAGCCCGGACTCGGCCGCTCGCTCGGCGCGCGCCTGCGCAACAACGAAAAGGTGCTGCTCGCGGCATATCGCTCCATCGCGAAGTCGGTGGACGAAGGCCGCAGCATCACGCCCGCCGCCGAGTGGGTGCTCGACAACTACCACGTCGTCGAGGAGCAGATCCGCGAGATCCGCGAGGATCTGCCCCCCGGCTTCTACCGGCAGCTGCCGAAGCTCGCGAACGGACCGTTCGCGGGATTTCCGCGCGTATTCGGACTGGCGTGGGCGTACATCGCGCACACCGACAGTCGTTTCGATCCCGAGACGCTGCGGCGTTTCGTGCGCGCCTACCAGGAAGTCGAGCCGCTCACCATCGGCGAGTTGTGGGCGGTCGCCATCACGCTGCGCATCGTGCTGGTGGAAAACCTGCGGCGCGTCGCGCAGCGCATCAGCACGAGCCGCGCCGCGCGCGAGGAAGCCGATGCGATCGCCGACCGCCTGCTGGGCGTCAACGGCGAACGCATCGATCCGAATGCGCTGAATTCATGGAAGAAGCGCGGCGGCCCGCTCGCGCCGGCGTTCGCCGTGCAGCTCGTGCACCGGCTGCGCGACCAGGACCCGGCCATCACGCCCGCGCTGGTGTGGATCGAAGAACACCTCCAGCGACAATCGCTCACACCCGAGCAGCTCGTCGCCGAGGAACACCAGCGCCAGGGCGCATCGAACGTCACCGTCCGCAACATCATCACGAGCATGCGGCTCATGTCCGACGTGGACTGGGCCGAGTTCTTCGAGAGCGTCAGCCTGGTCGACGACACTCTGGGCGCCGCGAGCAATTTCGCCGAAATGGACTTCGCGACCCGCAACCTGTATCGCGACGCGATCGAGGTGATGGGACGCGGATCGAACTACTCCGAGCTGCAGATCGCGCTTCAGGTGCTCGCGCTCGCGCGCAACGGCAACGGCGAACGCGAACGCGATCCCGGCTTCTACCTGATCGGCGAAGGGCGCGAGACCCTCGAACGGGCGATCGGTTTCCGCGCGCGCATCCGGGACTGGCCGAGTCGCATCGCGTTCACGGCCGGCGCCGCCGACTACGTCGCCGCGATCTGCTTCGTGAGCGCGCTGATCCTCGTGTGCGCGCTCGCGATCATGCAACGGCTCGGCGTCGAGGGTCCCGTGCTGGCACTGCTCGGCCTGTTCGGTGCGATCCCGGCGATCGACATCGCGGTGGCGCTGGTGAATCGCGCGGTGACGCGCGGCGTCGGCGCGAGCCGCCTGCCCGGCCTCGCGCTGCGCGACGGCAACCCGGAGGAGCTGCGCACACTGGTGGCGATGCCGGTGATGTTGTCGTCGCCGCAATCGGTCGAAGAACACCTGCATCGTCTCGAGATCCACTACCTCGCCTCGCCGGACGACCAGCTGCACTTCGCCTTGCTCTCGGACTGGGTCGACGCGGACACGGAACACCTCGCGAACGACGACGCCCTGCTCGACATCGCGGTGCTCGGCATCGCGCGGCTCAATCGCCGCTACGGCATGGCCGCCGGCGGCGAACGCTTCCTTCTATTACATCGCAAGCGCGTGTGGTGCGAGAGCGAGCAGCGCTGGATGGGCTGGGAACGCAAGCGCGGCAAACTACAGGAACTCAACCGGCTGCTGCGGGGCGCGACCGACACCACTTACGTCACGAGCACGGGCAGGTCGCCCTGGGTGCCGCAGGGCGTGCGCTACGTGCTCACGCTCGACGCCGACACGCGCGTGCCGCGCGAGGCGCCGCGCCGGCTCATCGGCAAGATGGCGCATCCACTCAATCGGCCGCGCTTCGACGCGCGGGCGGGCCGGGTGCTCGAGGGCTATGGGATCCTGCAGCCGCGCGTCGCGTTCTCGCTGCCGGTGAACGTCGAGGCGACACTCTTCCAGCGTGCGTTTTCGGGCGCGGCCGGTGTCGATCCCTATGCCGCCGCGGTCTCCGACGTCTACCAGGATCTGCTCGGCGAAGGCTCGTTCGCGGGCAAGGGCATCTACGACGTGGACGCATTCGAGGCCGCGCTCGGCGACCGTGTGCCGCCGAGTACGCTGCTTTCGCACGATCTGTTCGAAGGCGTGTTCGCGCGTGCCGGCCTCGCCTCGGACGTCGAGGTCGTCGAGGAATTTCCCGCGCGTTTCGACGTCGCGTCGCTGCGCCAGCATCGCTGGGTGCGCGGCGACTGGCAGCTCCTGCCCTGGATATTCGGGCGGCGCGACATGGGCGCCGAAAAGCATGGCCGCGGCGATCCGCGACTGCCGTTGATCGGCCTGTGGAAGATGCTCGACAACCTGCGGCGTTCGTTGTCGCCGCCGTCATGCGTCGCCGCGCTGCTCGTGGCGTGGACGTTGCCGGCGAACGCGGCGCTCGCGTGGTGCGGCTTCATCGTGCTCGCGCTCGCGACGCCGACGTTGTTGCCCGTGTTCGCCGCGATCATCCCGCGCCGTTCGACGGTGACCTGGCTCAGCCACCTGCGCGCCCTCGCGCTCGATCTAGGGCTCGCCATCGCGCAGACGGCCCTGCTGGTGACGACGCTCGCCTACCAGGCCTGGCTCATGTGCGACGCGATCCTGCGCACGTTGTGGCGCATGTCAGTGAGCAAGCGCCACCTGCTCGAGTGGATACCGGCGGACCTGCTGTCGGGCGCCAGGGCCGACTTCGGCAGCTTCTACGTACGCATGGGCCGTGGCGTGGTGCTGGCGGGCGTGCTGGCGGTGCTCACGATCGCGCTCAACGACGGCAAACTACCCACCCTCGCGCTGCCCTTCCTGCTCGCGTGGTTCGCGGCCCCGTGGGTCGCGTGGCGCATCAGCCAGGTCCCGACGCATGCCGCGCGCAAGGAACTTTCGACGCAGGAACAGCTCGAGCTGCGCCTCATCGCGCGCCGCACATGGCGGTTCTTCGAAACCTTCGTGACGCTCGAGGATCACCACCTGCCGCCCGACAACTTCCAGGAGGATCCGCACGCGGTGGTCGCGCACCGCACCTCGCCCACGAACATCGGGCTCTATCTCCTGTCCACGGTCTCGGCCCACGACTTCGGCTGGTGCGGCCTGCGCGACGCGCTCGACCGCATCGAGGCGACACTCGGCACTCTCGGGCGCATGCAGAAGCACCGCGGCCACCTCTACAACTGGTATGACACCCGCGACCTGCGCCCGCTCGAACCGGCGTACGTCTCGTCCGTCGATTCGGGCAATCTCGCCGCGCACCTGATCACGCTCGCCGGCGCCTTCCGCGAGTGGCAGAACCAGAAGCGGCCGGACGCCGCGAAGATCGCCGGACTCACCGATGCGCTCGACCTCGCCCGCCTCGCGTTGCGGGATTTCCGCTTCGTGCCCGGGCTCACGATCACGCGCGGGCTGCTCGAAACCGCGTTCGCCGACGTCGAATCCGCGCTGCGGTCGGACTCGGGCAGGGTCGATCCGACGCTCGACGACCTCGCGGCGGCCGCCGAGCGCGCCTCGACGCTGGTCGACATGGTGCGCACTCTCGCGCACGACTCGCATCTCGAGCGCGACCACGATCTCGTCTACTGGGTGGAAGCCATCCGCCGCACCATCGACAGCTGGCGCAGCGACCTGCTCGCGCGCGATCCGGCCGGGTACATCGTCGAGCATCTCGAGGAACTCGCGAACACGGCGATCGAGCTCGCGTCCGCGATGGAGTTCGACTTTCTGCTCGATCGGCAGCGCAAGTTGCTGTCGATCGGCTACCGCGCGACCGACGGCACGCTCGACGAAAGCTGCTACGACCTGCTCGCATCCGAGGCGCGCCTTGCGAGTTTCGTCGCGATCGCCAAGGGCGACATCCCGGCGCGGCACTGGTTCCGGCTGGGGCGCACCGTGACTCCGATCGGCGCCGGCGCGGCGCTCGTATCCTGGTCGGGCTCGATGTTCGAGTACCTGATGCCGGACCTGGTGCTGCGCGCGCCGGTCGGTAGTTTGCTGTGGCAGACCAGCCGGCTGGTCGTGAAGCGGCAGATCAAGTACGGCGCCGAACTCGGGCTGCCCTGGGGCATCTCCGAATCGGCGTACAACGCGCGCGATCTCGAGCTCACCTACCAGTACTCGAACTTCGGCGTGCCGGGCCTGGGCCTGAAGCGCGGCCTGTCCGAGAACAAGGTGATCGCGCCGTACGCGACCGGACTCGCGGCGATGATCGATGCCGACGCGGCGCTCGAGAACTATCTCGAGCTCGCCGGGATCGGCGCGCAAGGCGCCTACGGCTACTACGAGGCGCTGGACTTCACGCCGAGCCGCGTGCCCGAGGGCGAGACCTGCGCGCGCGTGCGCGCATACATGGCGCATCACCAGGGCATGAGCATCGTGGCCATCGCGAACGCCTTGCTCGACGGGCGCATGCGCGAGCGCTTCCATTCCGACGTCGCGGTGCAGGCCACCGAACTACTGCTGCAGGAGCGCACGCCGCGCGACGTCTCCGTGGCGCA
>JAEYUC010000048.1 GCA_023433705.1 Pseudomonadota bacterium | reverse complement strand
CGAGCCGGCGCGAGAGGTCCATCTGGAAGAAGCGGTCCTGGCCATGCGCGAAGCCCGTCGCCCAGGCGAGATCGGCGCGGGATGCAGCGGTGATGGTGGGACGGCCGGCGGCGTCGCGCTCGATCGTCGCGGCGCCGGCGAGGCCCGCGGTGGCCGCGATCTCACCTTCGAGCTGCGGCAGCGAAAGGCGCAGCGCCCACCAGCCCGCGGCGAACGCCAGCACCGCGATGACGGCGATGGCTGAAAATGCCCATCGCAGCCAGCGCATTCTCAGTCCTGCGGAACGCGCAGGATGGTCATCGCGTTGGTGCCGCCGGTGATGCCGGCGAGCTCGCCCTTCGTGACGATGACGAGCTCGCCTTTCTCCACGAGCTCGAGCTGCAGCAGCATCGTGAGGATGGCCTTGAACAGCTCGGTGGTGCGAACTTCAGGAATGTCGAACGGCACGGGATAGACGCCGCGATACAACGTGACGCGGCGGCGCGTGGCTTCGTGGCGCGTGAAGGCGTAGATGGGAATGTCGGCGCGCGAGCGCGACATCCAAAGCGGCGTGGTGCCGGACTCGGTCAGGGCGACGATGGCCCGCACCTTCATGTGATTCGCGGTGTACATCACCGCCATCGCGATCGCTTCTTCCGTCTTGTCGACGATGCCGTCGACACGATGACGGATGCGCTGGTGAGTGAGCTGATATTTCTCCGCGCCGTTGATGACTTCTTCCATCGCCTGCACGGCCTTGATCGGGTGCTTGCCGACGGCGCTCTCCGCCGAGAGCATCACCGCGTCGGTGCCGTCGATCACGGCGTTCGCGACGTCCGAGACTTCGGCGCGCGTCGGCACCGGGCTCGTGATCATCGATTCCATCATCTGCGTCGCGGTGATCACGACCTTGTTGCGCGTGCGCGCTTCGTGAATGATGGTTTTCTGCAGACCGGTGATGGCCGCGTAGCCCATTTCCACGCCGAGGTCGCCGCGCGCCACCATGACGACGTCGGAGGCGTCGATGATCTCGGTCAGGTTATGGATCGCCTCGTGGCGCTCGATCTTCGCGCACACGTGGCCGTGTCCGCCCGCCTCGCGCAGCAGCTTGCGCGCGAGGTTCATGTCGGCCGCATCGCGCGCGAACGACACCGCGATGTAGTCGCAGCCCTTGCTGGCGATGAACTTGATGTCTTCGCGGTCCTTATCTGAAAGCGCCGGCGCGGAAATGCCGCCACCCTTGAGGTTCACACCCTTGCGATTGGACAGCTCGCCCCCCGCGATGACCGTCGTGTCGATGCGCGTGCCGGTGACCTTTGTCACCTCGAGCTCGATCAACCCGTCGTTGAGCAGCAGGATGTTGCCGGGCTTCACGTCCTTGGGCAGATCCTGGTAGGCGCAGCCGACGACCTGTTCGTTGCCCGCGTTGGGGTCGTGGGCCACATCGAGCGCGAACGCCTGGCCGTCCTTCAGGTCGACCTTCTTGTTGGTGAAGCTCTCGATGCGGATCTTCGGACCCGCGAGGTCCGCGAGGATGCCGACGTATCGTCCGGCGCGGCGCGCGGCCTCGTGCACCATGTCGATGCGGCGGCCATGTTCCTCGTGTTTGCCATGCGAGAAATTGACGCGGGCGACGTCGAGGCCGACGCGGACCATTTCGGTCAGGACTTCGATGGAATCGGTGGAGGGGCCGAGGGTCGCGACGATCTTGGTTCGCGAGTGCATCTGACGATCTTGCATAGGGCGCGCATTCTGCCACGCGCAATCGGCGTCGTGGCGCATAATCCGCCACGTTTTTCAGTGTTTTAACGAGGGGAAGAAGGATGTCTAGACAGACTTGGCTGGCCTGCGTGGGCGCGCTCGCCCTCGGTGCATCGATGGCGGGCGGCGCCGCGGACGCACCGGCGAATACCCGCGTCTTCGAGATCCGGACGTATTACACCTTTCCCGGGCGCCTGGATGCCCTGAACAAGCGCTTCCGCGAGCACACGATGCGGATATTCGAAAAGCACGGCATGACGAATATCGGCTACTGGACGCCGCAAGACAGCCCCGCGAAGGAAAATACGTTGATCTACGTGATCTCCCACGCCAGCCGCGAACAGGCGAAGGCAAACTGGGCGGCATTCCTCGCCGATCCCGAATGGCAGAAGGTCGCGGAAGAGTCGCAGAGGGACGGAAAGATCGTGGAAAAGATCGAGTCCGTCTTCGTCGATGCGACCGACTACTCGCCGTTGAAGTAACGGCGACATCGTTCCCAGGGGCCGACGCCCCCAAGACGAAACGGCGGCCAAGAGGCCGCCGTCCGTTTGATGTGAAGAGTCTCTAGCTACTGCTTCGCGCGGGACTCGAGCATCGCCACCGCGGGAAGCGTCTTCCCCTCGACGAACTCGAGGAACGCGCCACCGCCGGTCGAGATGTACGAGATGCCCTCTTCGACACCGTACTTCTCGATGGCCGCGAGCGTATCGCCGCCGCCGGCCAGCGAGAACGCGGGCGACTTCGCGATCGACTGCGCGACCGTCTTGGTGCCCTCGCCGAACTGGTCGAATTCGAACACGCCCACCGGGCCGTTCCAGATGATCGTGCCCGCGCGCTGCAGCATCTCGCCGAAGCGCTCGGCCGTATCCGGCCCGATGTCGAGGATCATCTCGTCGGGACGCACGTCGTGGATCGAGCGCACGTCCGCGTGCGCGGTCGCCGCGAATTCCTTCGCGACTACCACGTCCGTCGGCAGCGGGATCTCGGCGCCGCGCTCCTTGGCCTGCGCCAGGAGCTTGCGGGCGATGTCGTGCATTTCCGCTTCCTGCAGCGACTTGCCGACGTTGATGCCGGTGGCCGCGAGGAAGGTGTTCGCGATGCCGCCGCCCACGATGAGCTTGTCGACCTTCGCGAGCAGCGATTCGAGCACCGTGAGCTTGGTCGACACCTTGGAGCCGGCGACGATGGCGACCATCGGCCGCGCCGGCTTCGCCAGCGCGCGCTCGAGCGCCTCGAGCTCGCCCACGAGCAGCGGACCCGCGCAGGCGACCTTGGCGAACTTGCCGACGCCGTGCGTCGAGGCCTCGGCGCGGTGCGCCGTGCCGAACGCGTCCATCACGTAGACGTCGCACAGCGAAGCCATCTGCTTCGCGAGGTCTTCCTTGTCCTTCTTCTCGCCCTTGTTGAAGCGCACGTTCTCGAGCAGCACGGCGGTACCGGGCGCCGTGTCGACGCCGGACAACCAGTCCTTCTTGAGCGGCACGGGCTTGCCTAACAACTCGGAGATCCGCGCGGCCACCGGCGCGAGTGAGAACTCATCCTTGTAGACGCCCTCTTCCGGGCGGCCCAGGTGCGAACACAGGAACACCTTCGCGCCCTTGTCGAGTGCGAGCTGGATGGTCGGGAGCGACGCGCGGATGCGCGCGTCGCTCGTGACCTTGCCGTCTTCGACCGGAACGTTCAGATCCTGCCGGATCAGGACCCGCTTGCCGGCAAGGTCCAGATCCGCCATGCGCAACACGTTCATGGCGCGGACCTTACGAGGCTTTCGACCAGGCGATCGTGGTGTCCAGCATGCGGTTGGAGAAGCCCCACTCGTTGTCGTACCACGAGCACACCTTGACCAGCGTGCCCTCGCTGACGCGCGTCATCGTCGCGTCGTAGGTGGACGAAGCCGGGTCGTGGTTGTAGTCGATCGAAACGAGCTGCTTCTCGGTGTACGCGAGCACGCCCTTGAGCGAGCCTTCGGCCGCTTCGCGCACGACCTTGTTGATCTCTTCGACCGACGTGGCCTTCTTCGCGACGAACGTCAGGTCGACCAGCGACACGTTGATCGTCGGGATGCGCACGGCGAAGCCGTCGAGCTTGCCCTTGAGCTCCGGCAGCACCAGACCCACGGCCGCGGCCGCGCCCGTCTTGGCCGGGATCATCGACTGCGTGGCCGAACGCGCGCGACGGATGTCCTCGTGGTACACGTCCGTCAAACGCTGATCGTTCGTGTACGCGTGGATCGTCGTCATCAGACCACTGACGATGCCGATCTTGTCGTTCAGCACCTTCGCGAGCGGCGCGAGGCAGTTGGTCGTGCACGACGCGTTCGAGATGACGCTCATCGAGGACTTCAGCGTGTTGTGGTTCACGCCGTAGACGACAGTGGCGTCGACGTCCTTGCCGCCCGGGGCCGAGATGATGACCTTCTTCGCGCCGCCGGCGAGGTGCTTGCCCGCATCCGCCTTCGTGGTGAAGAAGCCGGTCGACTCGTACACGTATTCGGCGCCGACGGAGGCCCAGTCGATCTTCGACGGGTCGCGCTGCGCGAACACTTTGATCTTGTCGCCGTTCACGACGATGTTGTCACCTTCGACGCCCACTGTGCCCGGGAACTTGCCGTGCGCGGTGTCGTACTGCGTGAGGTGCGCATTCGTCTGCGCGTCGCCGAGGTCGTTGACCGCGACGATCTGGATTTCGTTGGTGCGCTTCGACTCGTAGAGCGCGCGCAGGATGTTGCGGCCGATGCGTCCGTAACCGTTGATACCTACTTTGATCGCCATCTTTCCCGTTCCTTTTTAACGTCTTTACGTCGTAGTCAAATCAAGAAGACAGAAGTTGCTCGACCTGCGCCTTGAGCTCGGCGCTCGTCAGGCCGAAATGCTTGAACAGGTCGGGACCCTTGCCCGACGCGCCAAACGTGTCGATACCCATGACGCGGCCGGCACTGCCGACATAGCGCCACCAGGACTGTGTCGCGCCCGCTTCGACGGCGAGGCGTCGCGTGACGGAGGCCGGCAGCACGCTTTCGCGATACGGCGCGGGCTGGGCGTCGAAGGCTTCGCAGCACGGCATCGAAACCAGGCGCACGCGTTTGCCCGCGGCCTGCAGTTCCTTCACCGCCTCGGCCGCGAAGCCGACCTCGGAGCCCGTCGCGATGACGATGGCTTCCGGCGGACCGTTGCTGTCGATCAGCACGTAGCCGCCCTTGCGCAGCGCGACCAGTTGCTCGGGCGTGCGCGCCTGCTGCGGCAGGCCCTGGCGCGTGAAGATCAGCGCGGTCGGGCCATTCTTGCGCTCGAGCGCCGCGACCCAGGAGGCCGCCGACTCGACGGCATCGCAGGGACGCCAGATGTGCAGGTTCGGCATCGCGCGCAGGCTGGCGAGATGTTCGATGGGCTGGTGCGTCGGGCCGTCTTCGCCGAGGCCGATCGAGTCGTGCGTGTAGACCAGCGACACCGGCAGGTGCTGCAGGGCCGCGAGCCGGACCGCGTTGCGCGCGTAGTCCGAGAACACGAGGAACGTGCCGCCGTACGGACGGAAGCCGCCGTGTTCGGTGAGGCCGTTCATGATCGCGGTCATGCCGAATTCGCGCACGCCGTAATAGACGTAGTTGCCCTTGAAGTTGTCGACCGTCAGGTCGACCGAGTCCTTGCGCTTCGTGTTCACCGAACCGGTGAGGTCCGCCGAACCGCCGAGCATCTCGGGTAGTTTGGGACCGAGCACGTTGAGCGCGACCTGCGAGGACGCGCGCGTCGCCTGCGCGCCGGTCACGGCCGCGCCGGCCGCGAAGGCCGCCTGCACGATCTCGTTCCAGTCGGCGGGCAGATCGCCCTTCATGCGGCGCTCGAACTCCGCGCCTTCGGCGGGGAATTCACGCTTGTAGCGCTTGTAGATGCGGTTCCACTTCTTCTCGGCCGCGGCCCCGGCTTCCTTGTGATCCCACGCGGCGCGGATGTCGTCGGGCACGACGAAGGGCGGATGTTCCCAGCCCAGCGTCTTGCGCGCGTTCGCGACTTCCTCGGGACCGAGCGCCTCGCCGTGCGCGGACTTGGTGCCCTGCTTGTTGGGGGCGCCCCAGCCGATGATCGTCTTCGTGCAGATCAGCGTCGGCTGTTCCTTGCGCGCGCGGGCCTTCTTGATGGCCGCGGCGACCGCGTCGCTGTCGTGACCATCGACGTTCCTGATGACGTGCCAGCCATACGACTCGAAACGCTTCGGCGTGTCGTCGGTGAACCAGCCCGCGACCTTGCCGTCGATCGAGATGCCGTTGTCATCCCAGAAGCAGATGAGCTTGCCGAGCTTGAGATGCCCGGCGAGCGAGGCGGCCTCGTGCGAGACGCCTTCCATGAGGCAGCCGTCGCCGAGGAAGCAATACGTGTGGTGATCGACCAGCGCCAGCCCTTCGCGGTTGTACTGCGCGGCTAACAACTTCTCGGCGAGCGCGAGGCCCACCGCATTCGCGAAACCCTGGCCGAGCGGACCCGTCGTGGTCTCGATACCCATGTCGAGATCGCGCTCGGGATGGCCCGCGGTGCGCGCGCCGAGCTGGCGGAAATTGCGCAGCTCGTCGATGCCGACCGGGTAGCCGGACAGATGCAGCAGGGAATACAGCAGCATCGAGCCGTGGCCGTTCGAGAGGACGAACCGGTCGCGGTTCCACCATCTCGGGTTGCCGGGGTTGTGCTTGAGCACGTCGCGCCAGAGCACCTCGGCAATATCGGCCATGCCCATAGGCGCCCCCGGATGTCCCGAGTTCGCGGCCTGGACGGCATCCATCGATAGCGCACGGATGGCATTGGCCAGCATTCGCCGGCTCAGTGAGGGGTTTGTGGTATCCATAAAAGGGCGCGCATTGTCCGCTACGTGGGGGGTGGGGGCAACCCGGAAAGGGCGAAAATCGCCCCTGCCGGCCGCGCCCTGTCCGGAGCGCACCATGCCGGCACAGGTGCAGGGCTTCATTGTCTCGTGGACATCGTCCGCCGGCGTCGCCGCGGGCGTCCGGAAGGCTCCGTCAGGCGCGCTCGGAGAGCACGATCCACTTGTCCGACAGCAGCGGCGCGGACACCCGGATGATTTCGCGGATCGCGAGGCCGGCCTGCCGGAACTCCTCGTGGAGCTCGGCGGTCGACACACGGGACAGCGGCGTGCGACCGATGCCTAACTTCCCGAGGGTGTGTGAAGAAACGTAACGGAACGTGTACTTGTGCCGATAGTCGACGATGACCCAGCGGCGCGAGACGCGCGCGAACTCGCGCAACATGCGCACGCGCGTGACCGGATCCACGTGCATCATGAAGCGGATGCTCACGACGCAGTCGAGCGAATCGTTGAGCAATGGAAGCGCTTCCGCGTTGGCCTGCACGTAACCGCGGATCGGAGGTTGTTTGCCCTCTCCCGTCTGCGGCTGCGGAATCGTGGCCGCCTTCTGCAGCATCTCGAGGGAGATGTCGCTGCCGACGATTTCGTAGCCCTCGCGCGCCATCGCGCCCGTGAAGCGGCCCGTGCCGCACGGCAGGTCCAGGATCGTGTGCACGCCAGTCGTCTTCGACAGCGCCTTGCGGATCGCGGCCCACTTGCGGGCGTTGCGCTTCTGGCGTTCGGGCGAGCTGAAGCGGTGAAAGTCGTAGTCTTCCGCGACAGTCGCGCTGCGATAGAAGTCGCGCTTGTAGTCGTAGCCGTCTTTGCGCGGTCGGCTCGGATCGCTCTTGCCCGGTCTCTTCATGGCGGACGACACTTTAACAATTTACCAATGTGTATCCCGATTTTTTGTAAGACGCCTTCCAGAGTCGCGTTATGACGACGCCGTTTCACGTTTTCTCCGAGGTAGTTTGCGACCTGGTTCACCACCATGCAGCGTGGGGTCGGATGCCGTGACGCGCATCACCCGCCGCATCGCCGCATGTTTGTAGAGTTCCGCCGAATGAGCGCCATCCGAGTCATCCAGTTCACCGATCCCCACCTGTTTGGCGATGCGTCGGCGACCCTGCGCGGTGTCAATACGCTCGAGACGCTCGAGCGCACGCTCGCGGACGCTTCCGGTCACCTGGCCGTGGCCGATGCCATCCTCGTCACGGGCGATCTCGTGCAGGATGACGCGACGGGTTACGCCAATTTCCGCCGGTTGTTCGCGCGCTACGGCAAGCCCGTGTTGTGCATTCCCGGCAACCACGATTTCGTCCCGCAGATGCGCGCGGCGCTCGCCGACCGTCCGTTCGAACTGGACGGCCCGGTCGACATCGGCGCGTGGCGCATCGTGTTGCTCGACAGCGTCGTGCCCGCCCAGGCCGGCGGCCGGATTTCGAGCGAGATGCTGACGAAACTCGACGAGGATCTCGGCCGCGCGCGCCAACGGCACGCGATGGTCTGCCTGCATCATCATCCGATCGCGATGCAGAGCCGCTGGCTCGACAACGTCGGCCTCGCCAACGCCAACGAGTTCTGGTCCGTCATCGACAGTCACCCGCAGGTGAAGGCCGTGGTCTGGGGTCACGTTCACCAGGCATTCGAGGGTGCGCGCCGCGGCGTGCGCCTGCTCGCGACGCCTTCGACCTGCGCGCAGTTCCAGCCGCGTTCCGATCAATTCGTCATCGACGCCCTGCCGCCCGCCTATCGATTGCTCACGATGCATTCGAACGGCGCGATCGACACTGGCGTGCATTTCCTGACTGCCGCAGAATCCGCGGCATGAAATCCTTCCAGGCGCCGCGGCGAGGCCTGTCTCTCGGCCTCGCGGGCCTGCTGCTATTGCAGTGGGCTTGCGGCGTCGCGCTGGCGCGCGGTGAAACGGCGGTGTGGTCCGTCAAGGGCGAGCGCAACACCGTCTACCTCGCGGGCTCGGTGCACGCGTTGCCGAAGGATCATGCCCAGTTCTCTCCCCAGCTCGAACGAGCCTACGCCGCGGCGAAGGTCGTCTACATGGAAGTGGACCTCGACGACATGGATCCGCTCGAGGCGATGCAATTCGTGACGCTGCGCGGCACGTTGCCGCAGGATCAGTCGCTCGCCGACCTCGTCGGCGCGGAAAGTTACGCGCGCGTCAACCAGACGGCGCTGTCGCTCGACGTGCCCGAGATCGTGATCCAGCGCCTCGAGCCGTGGGCCGCCGCGATGGTGCTCACGCAGTTCGCGTTGCAGAAGTCGGGGTTCGATCCGCAGCTCGGCATCGACATGCAGCTCGTGGATCGCGCGCGCGCCGACAGCAAGCCGATCGAGGGACTCGAGACCGTGATCGACCAGTTGAGCATCTTCGATGCGCGCAGCATGGAAGAGCAGACGCGTTTCCTGATCGAGTCGGTCGACGACATGCCCACGCTCGAACGCGACCTCGCGCGCCTGGTCGAGGCATGGCGTGCGGGCGACATGCGCGGCCTCGAGCGCGAGTTCAAGAAAGAACGCGCGCAGGCGCCGGGCCTTTACGACGAGTTGCTCGGCGCGCGCAATCGCAAGTGGCTGCCGAAGATCGTCGATCTGCTCGATGACGACCAGGACTACCTCGTCGTCGTCGGCACGTTGCACTTCGTCGGCCGCGACGGCCTGCTCGCGCTGCTCAGGCGCGCGGGCTACAAGGCCAATCAGTTGCCCGAGGCGCCGGCGGGCGCCTCGCGCTGATATTTCGGGCAGACGCAGAGAGTCGTGCGCAGCTTCGCGATCTTCCTCGGCCTGATCGCACTCGCGCTCGCGGGCATCGCGGCGCTCGCCTATCCCGCCTGGGAGCTCACCCAGTCGCTCGGCTTCGAATTCAAGTTCCATCGCGTCGCGAGCCGTATCGCGATGCTGACGTTCTTCGTGGGATTCCTGTTCGTCGCGCGGCGGCTGCACGTGGCGGATCGCGTGAGCCTCGGCTACGGACTGCCCGCGCGCGATTTCCTGCGCGAGCTCGTGAAGGCGTTCGTGCTCGGCGCCGTGCTGATGCTGCCGGTGCTGCTGACCATGGTCGCGCTCGACATGCGCGCGCTGAAGCCGACAATCGATCTCGACGCGGGTGGATGGACTTCGCTGATCCTCATGGCGATCGGCACGGGACTCGTGGTCGCGCTGCTCGAGGAGACCGCGATGCGCGGCATCATGTACACGGCGATCGCGCGCGAATCGGGCGCGGTGCGCGCCATCGCGCTCGTGTCGCTGGTGTATGCGGCATCGCATTTCTTCGCGAAGACGCGTATTCCGCCGGAACAGGTGGACGCCGGCTCCGGGCTCGTCATGTTGTCGGGATTGCTGCGCAGCTTCGCGGATCCGCTCGCCATTCTCGACGCGTTCCTGTGCCTGACCGCGGTGGGCGTCATCCTCGGCGTCGTGCGGCATCTCACCGGGAACATCGCCGCCTGCATGGGCCTGCATGCGAGCTGGGTCGCGATCATCGCCGTCGTGCGCGAGACCTCCGTGCGCAACGAGACAGGCCCCGCCGCTTTCCTCATGAGCGACTACGACGGCTTCATCGGCTGGATGGTGCTCGGCTGGACCATCGTGATCGGCTACGTCCTGTACCGTTGGTACGCCCGGTCGGTGCCGGGTGAGAAAAGACTGAGTTAGCGCGAAGTACGTCGGCGTCCTAACTCAGTTTTTTCTCACCCGGCACCAACTGCATCAAGGCATCGAGACGCTCCAGGGGGTCGTCCATCTCGAGCAGGCTCTGCTTGTCGCCGGGCGCGAGCGGCAGTAGTTCGGTCAATCTTCCGCCGATCCAGGCGGCGTCGTCGAGTTTGCGTTCGACGTGCGTGTACTGCGCTTCGAGATCCTCGAGCGCGCTCTGCACGGTTGCGCGCAGGATCGCGCAGCTCGCGGGCAGCGGCAGCGCGGCTTCCTCGGGAAGCCAATCGACTTCGGCCATGTTCAGCCCATCGTGCTCCCGCCAGACGCGCCGCACGCGGAACTTGCGGCCGCCGATGCAGGAGATGCCGAGCAGGCCGTCCTTGAGCTTGAAGAAATCCACGATGCGGGCGCTGCAGCCCACCGTCGCGGTCGTCGCGAC
This sequence comes from Pseudomonadota bacterium, assembly GCA_023433705.1. Classification (GTDB taxonomy): domain Bacteria; phylum Pseudomonadota; class Gammaproteobacteria; order Steroidobacterales; family Steroidobacteraceae; genus CADEED01. The sequence continues at coordinate 59,516 of JAEYUC010000048.1, read as the reverse complement.
TTCGCCGGCCTCGTCGCCCTCGTCGATGAGCACCACGCCGAACGGCCGCTCCTCGCGCATGCAGCGGCGGACCATGTCCGTGTAACGAGTTTCGAAGATGCGCAGCGGCAGCGGACCGCCGGGGAAGAGCACGGTATGGAGCGGAAACAGGGGAATGACGCTGTTTTCCGCGGCCATGGTCAGGATCTCCCCGCGAGCCTCTCGAGTAGTTTGCCGTGCAGTCCGCCGAACCCGCCGTTGCTCATGATGAGCACCTGGTCGCCGGATTTCGTCGCGCGCAGCAGGCCCTCGAGCAGGTCGTCCATCGTGCGCGCGAGATTGCCCTTGCTGCCGAGCGAGGCGACGACCGCGTCGGCGTCCCAGCCGAGATCCGGCGGCGCGAACATCCAGACAGCGTCGGCCGCGGCCAGCGACGGGGCCAGCGTGTCGCGATGCACGCCCATCTTCATGGTGGCCGACCGCGGCTCGAGCACGGCGACGATGCGCTTCCCGCCGACCTTGCGGCGCAGCCCGTCGAGGGTGAGCGCGATCGCGGTCGGGTGATGCGCGAAGTCGTCGTACACCGAGACACCGTGCACTTCCCCGCGCAGCTCGAGTCGTCGTTTCACGCCGCGGAATTCTGCCAGCGCCGCGATCGATTTCTCCGGCGGAATGCCGACGTGATGCGCGGCGGCGATCGCGGCCAACGCGTTCTCCGCGTTGTGCGCGCCGAGCAGCGACCAGCGCAGCCGGCCGAGCTGCCCCGGCCCGTGGAACACATCGAATTCGGAAAAATCCTGCGGCGCATTTCCGACGGGCATCCGCAGCGTCCAGTTGGGCGGTGGCGGAGCGTCCGCGCCCTCGCGGCCCGGATCCTTCGAGAAGGTTTCTCGCGGCGTCCACGCGCCCATCGCGAGCACCGTCGCGAGGTTCGGGTCGCGGTGATTCCAGAGAATGCGGCCGGACGGCGGAATCGTGCGCACCAGGTGGTGAAACTGTTTCTGGATCGCGCCGAGGTTCTCGTAGATGTCGGCGTGGTCGAATTCGAGGTTGTTCAGGATCGCGGTGCGCGGTCGGTAGTGCACGAACTTCGCGCGCTTGTCGAAGAACGCGGTGTCGTATTCGTCCGCCTCGATGACGAAATACTTCCGGCCGCCGAGTCGCGCGCTCACGGGAAAGTTTCCGGGAACGCCGCCGATCAGGAAGCCGGGCTCGAGACCCGCATGTTCGAGAATCCACGCGAGCATGCTCGACGTCGTGGTCTTGCCGTGTGTACCCGCGACCGCGAGTACGTGTTGGTCCCGCAGCACCTCGCGCGCCAGCCACTCCGGTCCGGAGGTGTAGGGAATCCCGCTGTCGAGCAACGCCTCGATCACCGGCACGCCACGCGTCATGACGTTACCGACGACGACCACGTCCGGCCGCGGCGTGAGCTGCGCTGCTTCGAAGCCGCTCGTGAGTTCGATGCCGAGCGCCTCGAGCTGCGTGCTCATGGGTGGATAGACGTTCCTGTCGGAGCCCGTGACGCGATGCCCCGCGGCCTTGGCGATCGCGGCGATGCCGCCCATGAACGTGCCGCAGATGCCGAGAATGTGAACGTGCATGAACTTCCTAGACCGACTTCACGGGGACGCCGAACAGCAACACGAAGACCACGGCGCCCGCGAGAGTCTGACCGAGAATGAAGGCGACCGATACGAAAGCCGGCCACTCGAACGCGGCGCGCACGATGCGAATCTGCACGACGAACATCCAGACGGCGAGCACCGTCGTGACGATCATGAGCGCGAACGGCGCCGGGACGTTCGGATCGTTCTTTTCCACGTATGCGAACAGCGCCCACGACATCGGCAGCAACGCGGGCAGGAACAGCACGTTCACACCGAAAAGCGCGGTGATCGTCTGCACGAAGCGCTCGCGTTTCCGGGTGACGCGGAACGCGATGTCGAACGCCAGCAGCGTGACGATGGTTCCGACGAGCAGCCGCAGCGGCCAGTCCGGCGGAGCGTTCGGAACCATCGACATCAACAGCGCGTAGACGGCGAGATACAGCGCGACCGCGCCCGCCATCAGCGCTGTCGAGGCCGGCAGGCTTTCGGGCCCGCGCCGCAACAGCGCGATGTCGCCGATGACGCTGAACAATGCGCGCAGATTCCCAAGCATAATGCGGCGAAGATTGTACACGTCACCCGGAGTCTCCAGACCTTGATGATCGACACCGCCGCGGCGCTCGCCGCGTTTTCCGACAAGTCCCTGCGCGCGTCCACGCTTGCGCTCGACACGGAATTCATGCGTGAGAAAACCTACCGCGCGGAGTTGTGCCTGTTGCAGATCGCGCAGAATGGCGAGGCGGTGTGCATCGATCCCATCGCGCTGCCGGACCTGTCCGCACTCGTCCCCGCGCTGACCGCGCCGGGAATCGTGAAGATCATGCATGCGGCGCGGCAAGACCTCGAGGTGCTGCTGCCGGCTGTCGGGCTCGTGCGCCCCGTGTTCGACACGCAGATCGCGGCCGCGCTCGCGGGGCATCCCGCGCAGATCGGCTACGCGGAGCTCGCGCGCCGCCTGCTCGGCGTGGAACTCTCGAAGGCCCACACTCGCACCGACTGGTCGCGCCGCCCGCTCTCGCCCGAGCAGCAGGAGTACGCCCTCGACGACGTGCGGCATCTCGGCGCGTTACGCGACAGCTTGTTAGAGACGCTCGCGTCGCGGAACCGCATCGCATGGCTCGAAGAGGAGCTTTCCGCCCTCGGCAACGAGGACGTGCTGCGTGTCGCCCCGGCCGACGCCTGGAAGAAGGTCAAGGGGTTGCCCACGCTCGATGCGGCGCGGCACGAACTCGCGCAGTCGCTCGCCGCCTGGCGCGAGCGGCGCGCCGACGAGCGCAATCGCCCGCGCGGATGGATCCTCGACGACGCGGTGCTGCGCGAGATCGTGTTGCACCTGCCGCGTTCGCTCGAAGCGCTCGCCGCTTTGCCGGAGATGCCGGAATCCGTGGTTCGCAAGTGCGGCGAAGAGCTGCTGCAGATCGTACGCGACAGCGGTATTCCCGATCCGCCGCCCCCACTGCCGAAGCGCGAACGTCCCGACGCCGCGCAGGTGGCGCTCGTGAAGCGCCTGGCGGACGTCGTGGCCGACGTCGCGAAGCAGCTCGAAATCAGCGCGGAGGTGCTCGCGACACGCCGCGAGCTCGAGAAGCTGGCGTCCGGACGGCGTGACGTATCGCTGCTGCGCGGCTGGCGCCAGCAGGTGGCGGGCGAAAGGTTGCTGGCGGCGCTCTAGGCTCGCGCGCGACTATCTACGCGACCGCTTGCGCGCGGACTTGGCGCGCGCCGGCTTCGCCGCCGACTTGCGCTTCACCTTGCTGCGTACCTTGCGCGCCTTCGCGCGCACGACCGCGCGCGTCTTCGCCTTGGCGCGACGCGCGCGCGCGATCCGCGACGGACGCGGATTCGCCTTCTTGAGCCGCACGACCTTGCGCGCGCGTTTCTTCGCCTTGACCGTGGCGCGCTTCGCGGCGACTCGCGACCCTTTGGCCTTCGCCTTCTTTTCCTGCTTGCGCGGTGCCGCCGCTGCGCCACCGCCCGCGGCCAGCGTGTCGAACATCCTTTGCGTGACCACGTCGATGTCCCCCTCGGCGTCGATCACGCGGATCAACCCGGTGTAGGAGTAGTAGCCGGAAACCGGCTTGCGGGTCTTTTCCTCGTAGACACGCAGGCGCTCGCGCACGGTGTCTTCCTGGTCGTCGGGGCGCTGCACCACCTGGTGAGCAGTGCTGCCCGGCACACATTCCGGCGGAATGGACGGCGGCGCGGAATCGACGTGGAAAACCTTGCCGCACAACTCGCAGACGCGGCGCCCGGACAGCCGCTTCACGAGCTGGTCCGTGTTCACCTCGAAGAGCAGCACGACGTCGATGGGCTTGCCGAGCTCGGCGAGCAGCTTGGTCAACCCTTCCGCCTGGGCGATCGTGCGCGGGAAGCCGTCGAGGATGAAGCCGTTCGCCGCATCGGGCTTCGTGAGCCGGTCGCGGATGATCTCGAGCATCGTCTCGTCGTCTACGTACGCGCCCGCGGCCATGATTTCCTTGGCGCGCAAGCCCAGCGGCGTTCCATCCGCAAGGTGCTTGCGCAGGATGTCTCCCGTGGACACGTGCGGAATGTGGAAATGTTTTACGAGACGCTGGGCCTGGGTGCCCTTGCCCGATCCGGGCGCGCCCATGAGTACGATGCGCATGTTAGATTCTTGACCTTGAAACCTGCCCCCTCGAAGGGGCGTCACAGTACCCAAACCACTACCGTTCGGCAAACGCCGGCGAGACATTTTCACGAGACAACGGAAGCCCACATGAGCAAGCGCCCCACCGCCAGGAAATCCAAGCCCATGAACGCGTTTTATGCTCAATCGGGCGGCGTCTCGGCGGTCATCAATGCGTCCGCCGCGGGCGTCATCGAAGCGGCGATGAAGTCGAAGAAGATCGGCAAGGTCTACGCCGGCCGGCACGGCATCGTCGGTGCGTTGACCGAAGATCTCATTGACGTGAGCCGCGAGTCGCTCGCGACGATCAAGGGCCTCCGTTACACGCCGGCCGGCGCGTTCGGCAGCGCCCGCTACAAGCTCAAGAGCCTCGAGCAGGATCGCGCGAAATACGAGCGCCTCATCGAAGTCTTCAAGGCGCACGACATCGGCTACTTCTTCTACAACGGCGGCAACGATTCGATGGACACGGCGAACAAGGTGTCCCAGATCGGCGATCAGCTAGGCCACCGCGTGATCTGCGTCGGCGTGCCGAAGACCGTCGACAACGATCTGCCGCACACGGACTGCACGCCCGGCTTCGGCTCGGTCGCGAAGTACATCGCGGTCTCGACGCGCGAAGCCGCGCTCGACGTCGCCTCGATGGCGAAGACTTCGACGAAGGTGTTCGTCATGGAAGTCATGGGACGCCACGCCGGCTGGATCGTCGCGGCCGCGGGACTCGCGGGCAAGGGCCCGGACGAGGCGCCGCACATCATCCTGTTCCCCGAAATCGCCTTCGACAAGGAGAAGTTCCTCGCGAAGGTGAAGGATGTAGTTAGCCGCGTGGGTTACTGCGTGGTCGTCGTGTCCGAAGGCGTGCACGACGCCGACGGCAAGTTCCTCGCGGACGCCGGCACCAAGGATGCCTTCGGCCACACGCAGCTCGGCGGCGTCGCGCCGGTCGTCGCGAACATGGTCCGCGAGGCGCACGGCTACAAGTATCACTGGGCGGTGCCCGACTACCTGCAGCGCGCTTCGCGCCACGTCGCCTCGAAGGTCGACGTGCAGCAGGCCTACGCGATGGGCAAGGCCGCGGTCGAGCTCGCGGTCGGCGGCAAGGATGCGGTGATGCCGACCATCATCCGCAAGAAGTCGAAGCCCTATAAGTGGGTCGTGGGCAGCGTGCCGCTGTCCGAGGTCGCGAACGTCGAGAAGAAACTGCCGCGCGACTGCATCACCGAGGACGGCTTCGGCATCACCGAGAAGTGCCGCGCCTATCTGCAGCCGCTGATCGAGGGCGAGGATTACCCGCCGTACAAGGACGGGCTGCCGGCGTACGTGAAGATCAAGGGCGTGGCGGTGAAGAAGAAACTGAACACCGAGTTCAAACCGTAAGGATTCCGGCGCCGCACACGCTCGAGCGTGTGCGGCGGTTCCATCCGGATGTGCGACACCTGTCGCGAATTCGTGAATGTTGCCGCGACGGGCGCGCGTCTATAAGTAGCTCCTGAATTCTGTCGCAGGAGCATTTCATGTCCCGATCCGTTCTCGCGTCGATCGCGTTCGCCGCGCTGACATCGTCCACGCTCGCTCTTGCCGATCCGCCCGCGCACGCGCCGGCGCACGGCTGGCGCAAGAAGCATGATCCGGCGTACGTCGGCTATACGGGCACCCCCTGGGAACGGGATTTCCAGGTGGCGTCCGGAACATGCAACCGCGAGGAGATCGGCGCTGTCGTCGGCGGCGTGATCGGCGGCACGGTCGCGGCCCGCAATTCTTCCGAGGACAATCGCACCGTCGCGGTCATCATCGGAGCCGCCGCGGGCGCGCTCATCGGTTCGCGCATCGGCCGCGCTCTCGACGACGCGGATCGAGGTTGCATCGGGCATGCGCTGGAAATTGGCATCGCCGGCCGCCCCGTCAGATGGACCAATCCCGCGACCGGCGTGAATTTCTCGCTCGAGCCGGGCCAGGGTCGAAAAATCTCTGGAAAGTCCTGCCGGCAATTCACCCTCGTCAGCACGCACGGCAAGGCATCCGAGAAGAAGACCGGAACGGCTTGCCAGGTCGGAACCGGTATCTGGAGGCTGGAAGGCTGAGCCTCCTCGGGAATGGCGCGCCGCGAACCGCGGCGTCAGCCGGCGGCGAACGGCGGTTCAACCACGGGCGCTGTCTTACGTTGTCATGTCCCGAATTGGTTGGCCGGGCTCACGCTCGGTGGTATTGTCCGCGCCCTCTTATGGGCGGCCGACTCGTGCGGACGTTCGTAACCAACTAATAAATCGCTGATTTCCGACAGGAGTTCCGCATGACTGCCACGACGTGGCTGTGGCTGGCCATTGGTGCCGGCATCGTCGCCGTTCTGTACGGCGTGTTCTCGATGATGGCGATCCTCAAGCTTCCCGCGGGCAACGCACGCATGCAGGAAATCGCGGCGGCCATCCAGGCCGGCGCCAAGGCCTATCTCAACCGGCAATACACGACGATCTCGATCGTCGGCGCTTTGTTGTTCGTGATCATCGGCTTCGCGCTCGACTGGTACACGGCGGGCGGCTTCGCGGTCGGCGCGGTGCTTTCGGGCCTGGCCGGATACATCGGCATGAACATCTCGGTGCGCGCGAACGTGCGCACGGCCGAAGCCGCCAACAACGGACTCAACGCCGCGCTGCAGGTCGCGTTCAAGGGCGGCGCCATCACCGGCATGCTGGTGGTCGGACTCGGCCTGCTGGGTGTCGCGGCCTACTACGCGGTCCTCGCGCACATCCTTCCCCCCGACGAGCAGGACGTCGCGCTGCACGCGCTCGTCGGTCTCGCGTTCGGTGGTTCACTGATCTCGATTTTCGCGCGCCTCGGCGGCGGCATCTTCACCAAGGGCGCTGACGTCGGCGCGGACCTCGTCGGCAAGGTCGAAGCCGGCATTCCCGAGGACGACCCGCGCAACCCGGCGGTCATCGCGGACAACGTAGGCGACAACGTCGGCGACTGCGCCGGCATGGCCGCGGACCTGTTCGAGACCTACGCGGTGACGCTGGTCGCGACCATGCTCCTGGGCGGTCTCATGATGTCGGGCATGGGCGTGAATGCGATCCTGTACCCGCTCGCGCTCGGCGCGGCGTCCATCGTCGCCTCCATCGTCGGCACGTTCTTCGTGAAGACCTCCGAAGGCGGCAAGATCATGAACGCGCTGTACAAGGGCGTCATCGTCTCGGGCGTCATCTCGGCCATCGCGTTCTGGTTCATCACCGAAGCGCTGGTCATGAACACCGAAGCGGAACCGGCGCTCGCCCGCCACCTCTTCTACTGCTCGCTGATCGGCCTCGCGCTCACCGCGGCGATGATCGTCATCACCGAGTACTACACGGCGACGGAGTACAGCCCGGTTCAAAAGACCGCGGCCGCTTCGCAGACCGGTCACGCCACGAACATCATCGCGGGCCTGGGCGTGTCGATGAAGTCGACCGCGCTGCCGGTCATCGCGATCTGCCTGGCCATCTACGGCGCGTATGAGTTGGGCGGCCTGTACGGCATCGCGATCGCGGCCACCTCGATGTTGTCGCTGACCGGCATGGTCGTGGCGCTCGATGCGTACGGCCCGATCACGGACAACGCCGGCGGCATCGCCGAGATGTCGGGTCTCGACAAGAAGATCCGCGACATCACGGATCCGCTCGACGCCGTGGGCAACACGACGAAGGCGGTCACGAAGGGTTACGCGATCGGCTCGGCCGGTCTCGCCGCGCTCGTGCTGTTCGCCGACTACACGCACAACCTCGAGACGCACCTCGCCGCCACCGGCCGCGAGATGGTGTCGTTCTCGCTGTCGGATCCGGCCGTGATCATCGGCCTGTTCATCGGCGGCCTCGTGCCCTATCTGTTCGGCGCGATGGCGATGGAAGCCGTCGGCCGCGCCGCGGGCTCGGTGGTGACGGAAGTGCGCCGCCAGTTCCGCGAGATCAAGGGCATCATGGAAGGCACCGCGAAGCCCGAGTACGGCACCGCGGTCGATCTGCTGACCCGCGCCGCGATCAAGGAAATGATCGTTCCCTCGCTGCTGCCCATCCTGATCCCGGTGATCGTGGCTTTCGGCCTGAACTGGCTCATGGGTCCGGGCGCCGGCATCCGCGCGCTCGGCGGCCTGCTGATCGGCACCATCGTGACCGGCCTCTTCGTCGCGATCTCCATGTGCACCGGTGGCGGCGCCTGGGACAACGCGAAGAAGTACATCGAGGAAGGCAACTTCGGCGGCAAGGGTTCCGAAGCGCACAAGGCTTCGGTCACGGGCGACACGGTCGGCGATCCCTACAAGGACACCGCCGGCCCCGCGATCAACCCGTTGATCAAGATCATCAACATCGTCGCGTTGTTGCTGGTCCCGTTGCTTTGATCGACCCCGGGGACAGACTTCAAGTCTGTCCCCTCCTGCTTCTAACGGGGACAGACCTGACGGTCTGTCCCCGTTTTGCTCATGGGGAACTGAAATATCATCCCCATCTCGCCGGTCCCCTGCACGAACCCCGAGGAGTCGCGAGATATGGCGAACGAAAACTTCGCGGTCGAGAAATCCGAAACCGAGTGGCGCTCGCTGCTGACGCCGGAACAGTTCCGCGTGCTGCGCGAGCACGGCACCGAACGCGCGGGCACGAGCTCGCTCAACTACGAAAAACGCACCGGCCAATACGCCTGCGCCGCCTGCGGTCACCCGCTTTTCGAGTCGAGCACGAAATACGAAAGCGGATCCGGCTGGCCCAGCTTCTTCCGGCCGTTGCCCGGCGCGGTCGCGACGACCACGGATACTTCACACGGCATGACGCGCGTGGAAGTGCATTGCGCGAACTGCGGCGGTCATCTCGGACACGTGTTCAACGACGGTCCCGCGCCGACCGGGCAGCGTTACTGCATGAACGGGATTTCGCTCAAGTTCGAACCGAAGTAGTCCTGGCTACCTGCGGCGGACTCCCGGTCGCGTGAACCTTCCGGAATCGCTGATCGAGGACTCGCGCGCCGCGGGGTCCTTGTCTGCGTCGACGATCGGCCCGGCGTTCACGAGTACCGCGCTCACGAGCTTGTTGAGGCGCGTGCAATAGGCGGCCACCTCGGGAGCCGCCTGTCCCTGGAAATCCTCGAGCGCCTGCGCGATGTCCTGCAGGCGTCGCTCGATCCGCGAATCCATCTTGAGAGAGTGCGTGACACATGCGCTGACGCAGGCCGTGATCTCGGCATCGAGCGCACCAATCTGTGTGCCAGCGATGTTCAGTCCGCGCACTTCGAGCGGACAACCCGCCTGCAGATGCTCGCGCCACATTTGCGACAGTTGCATCGCTCATCGCCTCCCCTGAGGTAGGCGGGGAAAACTACCGTAAATCTCCGCAACAGTCCTGCGCAATTTCCGGCCGCGCGGACCGGTCTTTCTGGACGTCGGGACTCGCCGCACTGAAGTCATCGTGGCGGGTCGCCCACAGCCAAAGGCCCCATGTATCGCTGGTGCGTCGTAACTGATTGATTGGCTTGGAAAACCGAGCCACTCCGGGAACGTTGCGGGCCAGCACTGCCCGCGGCAAACAAGAGCCTCCGCGGCCGGCGCGGCCTAACTGGTCGCGAGGCGACGCGGCGGATTTCGACACGGTCCAATCCAACTACTGCGGGAGATTTCGATGACCACGCTTGCCAGGTTCGATGCCTTCGATGCCGTCGTCGCACGGGCGTGCGACCTGCTCCAGCCGCCGGTGCTGCTCGGCATCCGCTTGTGGGTGAGCTGGCAGTTCCTCGCGTCGGGCTGGCTCAAACTAACTACCTGGGACACGACGGTCGAGCTCTTCCGCAGCGAGTACCGCGTGCCGCTGCTTGCGCCCGAACTGGCCGCGGTCGCGGGAACCTTCGGCGAGCTCGTCTTTCCCGTGTTGCTCGTGGCCGGACTCTTCACCCGCATCGGGGCGCTCGGCCTGTTCACGGTCAACGCGGTCGCGCTGGCTTCCTACTGGCACGTGCTGGGCGCCGATGGCTTCGAGGCCGCCCGTGGCCAGCACTACTTCTGGGGACTCATGCTGATCGTGCTGATCGCGTTCGGCGGAGGCCGCTGGTCGCTCGAGGCGCTGCGCGGCGGACGGGAACCTCGCGCTAACAACGTCGGCGAGCACTGACAACACATCGCGTCGCGCGCGAGTCGCCGCGCGTCGCCGCGGTGCCACAATTGCCGCGGTGGAAACCCACACCGTCTGGATCACGCTCGCCTGTGCCATCACCGCGATTGCGCTCGGCGCGTGGCTGCTGCGCGCGGATTCCGGCCGACGTTCTCACCTCGTGAGCGTCGGCGCGTGGACCGCAACCCTGCTCGGTTACGGCTGGGTCGGCGCCCTCGCGCTTGCGTATTTCACCGGCAGATTCGGCCCGGACAGGCTCTGGTTCCGAGCGCCTGCGTTTTATGTCTGCGTTGCCGTACTGATCGCGGGCGCCGCGTGGTGGTTCACGCGGGACATGCCCCCGCGTGTCCGGCTCGGCATTCCCGCCGCCGCGCTCGCGCTGCTCGGCGCGGTCGGAATACTGTTGCGGCTCGATGGGCGCTCGACGCCCATCGCGATGATGATGCCGACGCTGAACGCGCGCGCACCCGATCTCACGTACTTCGACACCGCGGGAGAACTGCGCAGCCTCTCGGAGCTGCGCGGCAACGTGGTGCTGATCAATTTCTGGGCCACGTGGTGCGCACCCTGCAGGCAGGAGATGCCGCTGCTCTCGAAGATGCAACGCGAGCACGGGAACGATGGATTCGTGGTGTTGTACGTGTCGCTCGAAGAGCCCGCCGTGCTCGAGCAATTCCTGGCGACGAACCGCTTCGACGGCGTCCAGGGCCGGCTCGATCGCGCGCCGGATTTCTACGACGCGGGCAAGTTCTATCCACTGAGCTACCTGATCGGCCGCGATGGCGAGGTCGCCGAACGCTGGAGCGGCCGGCCCAACGAAACCTGGCTCGCGCGAATCATCGACGAGCAGCTCGCGGCCGCCCCCGCCGCACACCCGCGCTCAACCCGCCTCGAGCACGATATCCCAGCGCGCGAGCAGTGAAGCGGGCTCGACTCGCGAGCGTCGCATGCGGCCCTCCACCGGTCACTGACCGGGCGGGGGCTCCCAGAGTTCGATCTTGTTGCCATCCGGATCGATGACCCAGCCGAACTTCCCGTATTCGGACTCATCGACCTTGTCCATGACTTCGCAACCCTCCGCGCGCAGCGCGGCGACGAGCGCATGCACATCCGCGACGCGGTAGTTGATCATCACGCCAGCGCTGCTCGGATCGAAGTAGTTGGACGACGCGTCGAACACGCTCCAGACGGTGGTGCCCTCGCCCGCGGGATTGTCCGGCGACTTCCAGCGAAACGCGAAGCCGCCCCACTCCTCGAAGTCGATGCCGAGATGGCGCTTGTACCAGTCGCGCAATCTCGCGGGGTCGCCCGACTTGATGAACACCCCTCCAATCCCGGTGACCCGCTTCATGCTCCCTCCGGTCACAGTCGGCTACAGGTGCCTGATCTCGTCCGGCGGATTCCACCAGGCGTTGTCGCGACCGTTGGCGTATTTGACGGGCGCCGCGAGGAGCTCACCCAGATCGAGATCATCGAGGCAATTGACCCTCACCGACACGAATGCCCCGCCGATCTGCTCGATGTAACCGCGCCCGAACGGACGCACGCCGCAATTCCTGCAGAACAGGTGCTCGGCCTGCATCGAACCGAACCTGTAGTTCGACAACGCGTCCTCGCCGGACAGCAACCTGAATCCATCGGGCTTGATGATCACGCTCCAGTTGCGGGTCTTCGTGCAGATCGAGCAATTGCACTTGTCCGTTCCCTGCGCGAAATCGATGTCCGCCTCGAAGCGAACCGCACCGCAATGGCAGCTGCCATGATAGGTTTTGAGCATGCCTGGCATTCAACACCCACTCGGCTCCGCCGGGAAGCCGTTCATCGCATGAATACACCGCCGCGTCGCAGCAAGATCTCGCTCACGTTCGGCATCATCCTGCTCGCGCTCGGGCTGCTGGTGGTCTTGGGCAGTTGGCGCGGTTACCAGCTCGACAACCGGATCCTCGAGCGAGGCGCTCGGACGGAAGGACACGTCACTAAGAAGGTCGTCGCGGCAGCCGCCGACGGCAAGAACGATCACGGCCTCGACTACTGGTTCGCGCTGCCCGACGGCAAACGCATCGAGGCGCATGCCGGAGTGCCGAAACAAATGTGGGACGGCGTGCGCGAGGGCGACACCATCGCGGTGGCCTACTCAGAGGATTATCCGCGGCGCAATTTTCCCGTGGACGCGGGCGTGACGTCCGGCGGGATCACGATGTTCTTTGGTGCGTTCGGCGCGGTGTTCGCGGTGTTGGGTGGACTGCTGATCGGCGGCTACGTGCGCGCGGGTCGCGCGGCCCGCTGATCAGGAGGTACGCCGGGACGGCGCTCGCGAGGCGGCGCGCCGGCCATCGCGCAATCGCGGACGGCTGCTGGCCCGCAGGCCGCGGCGTGTTCCGGAACACCAGGCGCCCGCGCGTGCGCGGCTGACGCCGGTCATGAGCGGCAGTCGCGATGCTGGCCGCACTCCGGTCGGATGCTGGCCGCGGAATCGGCACGGCGCGGCGGCTTGGTCTTGTGCAACTGACATGAGACTGTCCCCGGGAAACTTCTTTAGTTAGTCACGACCCGCGATCATGCGGCGGTGGCGAGCTTCGCCGGTCGCGCGATCACGAACCCCTGTATGTAGTCGACGCCCATCTTGCGGGCGGCATCGAGCGCGGCGCTGTCTTCCACCTGCTCGGCAATGATCTTGAAATTGAGCGTGCGCGCAAGCTTGATCATCGCGGTCACCATCGTCTGGTTGACCGAGTCGCGCGCGAGATTGCGCATGAACGAGCCATCAAGTTTCAGGTAGTCGAGCGGCAGGCTCTTCAGGCTCGAGAAGGAGCCGACGCCGGAACCGAAATCGTCGATCGTGAACTTGCAGCCCATGCCATGCAGCACTTCGACGAAACGGCGTGCGTGCTCCATGTTGCCGACCACCACGCTTTCGGCGATCTCGAAGCAGATCTGGTCGGGCGCGACGCCGGTCTGGTCGAAGGTCTCGACGACGAACTCGAGGAAGCCCGAATCTCCGAGCGTCTGCCCGGAAATGTTGATCGCCACGCAGCGATCGCGCGCGAGCTGGAATGCGTTTTTCGACAACGCGGACAACGTCGTCTGCACGACCCAGCGGTCGACCGACGCCATGAGGCGGTAGCGCTCGGCCGCCTGCACGAACTCGCCCGGCTGGATCTCGGCTCCGGTCTCGTCGAGCATGCGCAGCAGCACCTCCATCGAAGGTCCGTCCGTATCGTTGCCGTACGCCGAAACGATGGGCTGGTAGTACAACGCGAAGCGTTCTTCCTTGAGCGCGACCTGCAGTTTCTGCAGCCATTCGATTTCGCCCGTGCTGCGCGCGAGCGCCTCGTCACGCGCCGAATAGACCGATACTCGGCCGGCGCCTTCCTTCTTCGCGACGTAACAGGCCGAGTCCGCCGCGGCGAGCAATTGCTCGACCAGCCCCGCCTCGCGCCCGATCTCGATGAGTCCGATCGACACGCCGATGTTGAACACGCGGTCGTGCCACACGAACCGGTATGCCGCGATCGAACGGCACACGTCGTCGGCGATCTGCCGCGCCTTGTCGAGCGGGCAGCCCACGAGCAGCATGCCGAACTCGTCGCCGCCGAGACGCGCGACGGTATCCGAATCGCGCACGGCCTCGCGCAGCAGCTTCGCGACCTCGCGCAGCATCGAATCGCCGGCGAGGTGTCCACTGGTGTCGTTGACGATCTTGAAGCGGTCGAGATCGAGGTAACACAACATGTGCGTGCCCTCGCCGCGGCGCGCCGACTCCGCGACCTCGCCGAGGCGCCGTTCGAACTCGCGCCGGTTCACGAGACCGGTGAGCGCGTCGTGCGTCGCCTGGTAGGACATCTGGCGGTGCAGACCGCGCAGTTCGGTGACGTCGTGCAGCAGCACGACCGCACCCACGAGATCGTCGTTCACACGCAGCGGCGACGCGGCGAGCTCGATGGCGCGCTCTTCACCGCCGGACTTGCTGACCAGCACGGCGCGCCGCGACGTGGCGTGCGGAGCGCCGCTGCCGCCCCCGATCGCGTCGCTGATCGGATCCGCCAGCAGCTTGCGGTCGTTCTGGTCGATCAGGCTCACCACGTCCTCGAGCGGCTTGCCCTGGGCCTGGATCGTCATGACGCCGAGCAGTTTTTCCGCGGCCGGGTTCATGAACACCAGCCGGCCTTCCAGGTCCGTCGTGACGATGGCTTCGGCGAGCGATTGCAGCGCGGCCACCTGCAACGGCGGTGGCGGTGGCGGCAGAGGCGGCGCCACCATCGCGGCGCGTGCGATGGTTTCCTGCTCGTGCAGCTTGCCGCTCGCGAGCGCGCGCAGTTTCTTCGTGGGGATGACCTCGACGCCGGTCACGAGCAGCGCCGGCTGCCCCTCGAAATCGATCAGCGCGGTAGTTAGTTCGAGCAGGCTGACCTGGCCCTGCAGGCCGACGATCTCGACCTCGAACCGGTCCGGGCCATGGGCGCCCGTGAGGCGGCGACGCAGGTTCTCCGCCACGAGATCCGCGTACTCGGGCGCCACGATCTCCGCGAGCGTGCGGTCGATGAGATCGACGCGCTCGGCGCCGACGAAACTCGCGAACTGGCTGTTCGCGTAGAGGATGACTTCACGGTGCACGAGCACGGCTTCGTGAATGCGCTCGCCGAGTTCCGTGAACAGTTTCGGTCCGGATCTTTCGCGGCCGGAGATTCGCGACGCACGCTGCAGCAACTGGTTGACGGACAGACCCAGGGCCTGCACGTCGAGCTGTTCCTGGCTGACCTCGATCGACTGCGGCAGGCGCTCGCCGCTCACCGCGCGCTGCACTTCGAGCGACAGCTCGGAGACCGCCCGCAGATCGCGCCGCTGAAACAGGAACAGCACGAACAGCAGCGTCGCAACGAGTGCGAGCAGCACGCAGATCAACCCCAGAATCGACATCCCCAGTATTGCCCTATTGTTATTAGTGCGGCGTTTTGTGCAGGGCATCCATGCCCGTCGGGAAGATTATCCGAGCGCGGCAAGCGCCCATGCGACATTAACCATAAAAATAAGCGTTGTGACGACTGGTTCCGCGACGAAAGGAAGCTCTTTCAGACCTCGCTTTGGGGCAGAATAAGTAGCATCCCAAGTCACGGAGAAAATCATGCAGACCGAGTTCGCGCGCGCCCAGATGATCACGCAACAGGTACGTGCGTGGGACGTGCTCGACGATCGCGTGCTCGACGCCATGCGCCGCACGCCGCGCGAACTCTTCGTGCCCGAACGTTACAAGGGAATCGCGTTCGCAGATGCGGACATCCCGCTGCGACCGGGCCAGCACATGCTGCCGCCGAAAATCGTCGGACGGCTCCTGCAGGCGCTGGATGCCCAGCCCGGCATGCGCGCCTTGGTCGTCGGTTCGGGCACCGGCTTCGTGCCTGCCTGCCTTTCGGCGATGGGCGCGAGCGTGCGCGCGGTCGAAATCGACGCGGATCTCGCGGCCGCGTCGCGCGGCAACCTCAAGGCGGCTGGCTTCGGCCAGGTCGAGGTCGTCACGGATGACATCTTTCACTTGGATTTCGGCAGCGGCTACGCGCTAATCGCGGTGTGCGGTGCGCTGCCGCTGTACGACGAACGGTTCGCTCGCGCGTTGTCCGTGGGCGGGAAGGCTTTCGTCGTCGTCGGCGCGAGCCTGCCGCAGGAGGCTCTCTTGGTTACACGTACCACGAATGACGCCTGGACCAGCACGGGACTCTTCGAGACGTCGATCGATGCGCTCGAGAATGCCCCGCGTCCGGAGCGATTTCAGTTCTGATGATCCGGGAAATGCCCGTTGCAGAGCTCAAGGCCCGGCGCGATCAGGGAGAGTCGCCGCTGGTCATCGACGTGCGCGAGGACTGGGAACTGCAACTTGCGAGCATCCCGGACGTCGTACATGTGCCTATGAACCAACTACCAGCGCGCCTCGGGGAGTTTTCTCGCGACGCTGAGACAATCGTGATGTGTCATGCCGGTGGCCGATCCTTGCGGGTCGCCCACTACTTGGCCAACCAGGGGTTTACGAACGTCGCCAACCTGACCGGCGGAATTTCCGCATGGAGTCAGGAGGTCGATGCAACCGTGCCCCGGTACTGAATCGTCTAAGCTTTTCGCGAAGTTGCCCTGGCCCCGGTGGCAGGTGATATAGTGATATACAACACTAACGAGGATTCCAATTAATGCGCCGTCTAGTCGCCCTGGGGATGGGATGTCTCATCTCCGCCACCGCATCCAGTGAAGACCTTCTGACCATTTTCGACCAGGCAGTCGTGAACGATCCCCTGGTCCGCGAAGCGGAATTCACCCGCAAGGCGACGCGTGAGGCGCGCCCACAGGCCTGGGCGGCTTACCTGCCGCAGATCAACGGGCAGTGGACGAAGAGCAAGGAAGAAGGCTCGCAGAACAGCCTGTTCCCCCGCCTGGTTCCCGTCGACCCCGATGATCCGACCTCCGCGGTCGTGATCCAGCAGCAGGGCCAGGTCGGCTCGTCGGAACCTGAAACCACGCGCTGGGGCATTCAGCTTTCGCAGAGCATCTTCAACTGGGGCGGTCTCGTCGGACTCAAGCAGGCCGGACGCATCGTCGCGCAGGCGGACGCGGACTACGGCGTCGCGCAACAGGATCTCGCGCTGCGCGTCGCGGCGCGCTACTTCGACGTGCTCGCCGCGCAGGACAACGTGCAGGCGCAGCAGGCATCGCTCGATGCCATTTCGCGCCAGCTCGAGCAGGCGGAGAAGCGTTTCGAAGTCGGACTGATCGCGATCACCGACGTGCAGGAAGCGCGCGCCGCGCGCGACACCGCCGCCGCCGACCTGATCGCGTCCAAGCGCCAGCTCGCGACCTCGCAGGAGTTGCTGCGCGAGATCACCGACCTGCAGTACGCCGTGCTCGCGACGCCGCGCGCGACGATGCCGCTGCAGATTCCCGAGCCCGCCGATCCGCAGAAATGGGTCGAGGCGTCGATGGAGCAGAACCTGTCGCTGACTTCGAGCCGGCTCGGCGCTGATATCGCGCGCGACGACGTGCGCGTGCAGTTCGGCGGCCACCTGCCCCAGGTCGATCTCGTCGTGGGCAGGTCGCATTTCGAATCCGACGACGTGCAGAGCTTCGATCCGATTCCCGATCGCGGCTTCCCCGGCGGCAACGCGCCCTCCTCGCAGGAATCGGACACCGACAAGTCCATCAGCCTGCAGGTGACGGTGCCCATCTGGTCGAGCGGCGGGACGCACTCGCGCGTGAGGCAGTCTTCCTATCGCTGGCAGGCCGCCAAGCAGCGTCTCGAACGCGTGTCGCGCGAGACCGAGCGCACGGCGCGCGATGCCTACCTGGGCGTCGTTTCGGAGATCTCGCGCGTCCAGGCGCTCAAGCAGGCGCTCGAGTCGTCCGCGACGGCGCTGCGCGCGACGGAAGCAGGCTACGACGTCGGCACCCGCACCGCCGTCGACGTGCTCGCGGCACGCCAGCAGCTCGTGCAGGCGCAGACCGCCTATTCGCGCAGCCGTTACGACTACGTGCTCAACGTGCTGCGTCTCAAGCAGGCGGCCGGCATCCTCGACCGCAAGGCGCTCGAGGACGTCAATGCCTGGCTGGAGAATCCGCCGCCGCCGGCGAACCCGCCGGTCGTGCCGGGGCAATCGCAGCCCCCGACCTGAGCGAGCCTGGTAGTTAGAGAGCCGCTGCCGCCCGTCAGGGCAGCAGCGGCTCTATGAAGTTCATGAGGCGCGTGACCGCGCCGCGATTCTCGTCCACCGCCTTGCGGCCGGCCGCGCCCATCCGGGCACGTGCCGCCGGATCGGCCAGCAGCTCTCCCACGACGGCCGCAAGACCCGAAGAATCCTGAACGAGGCGAACGGCGCCGCGCTCCGCAAGCAGTTTGGCGATGTCCGCGGAATTGAAATTGTGCGGTCCGGCGACGATCGGCAATCCCAACGCCGCCGGCTCGAGCAGGTTGTGTCCGCCGATGGGCACGAGGCTTCCGCCCACGAAGGCCACGTCGCCCGCCGCATAGAACGGCGGCAATTCGCCGAGCGTGTCGAGCAGGAAAACCTGCGTCTGCGGCGACACGGGATTGCCGCTGGTACGCGAGACGAATTCGATGCCCCGCTCGCGCAGACTCGCGGCGACGTCGGCGAAACGCGGCGGATGCCGCGGCACGAGCACCAGCAGCGCGTTCGAGAACCGCTCGCGTACTTTTGCGTGCGCGGCGATGAGCTCGTCTTCCTCCTTCGCGTGCGTGCTGCCCGCGACCCACACGGGACGATGTACGCCGAGCAGGCGCCGCAGTTCGTGGCCCCGCGCCTCGATGTCGGGTGGATAGCCGAAGTCGAACTTGATGTTGCCCACCACGTGCGTGAGCGCCGGGTTCGCCCCGATCGACACGAAACGTTCGGCGTCCTGAGGGCTCTGCGCGGCGATGAAGATGCCGTTCGAAAGCGTCTCGCGGAACAACCCGACGAGGCGGCGGTAGCTCTTCACCGAGCGCGGCGAGATGCGCGCGCTCGCGAGCACCAGCGGCACTCCCTGGCGGCCACAGCGGTGATACAGGTTGGGCCAGATCTCCGTTTCGAGGATCACGGCGAGTTGCGGCTTAACGCGCTGGAAAAAACGCCGCACGGACCCGGGCAGGTCGATGGGCACGTAGCGCACGTCGACGCGCTGCTTGAACAGCGCCTGCGCGCGCGCGCGGCCGGTCGGCGTCACCGTCGTGAGCACCAGCGGGATGTGCGGAAACCTCCTGAGCAGCGCCTCGACGAGCGGGACCGCGGCCTGCACTTCTCCGACCGAGACCGCGTGGACCCAGATACTGCGTCCGTCGATGGCCCGCCCGAAGCCGAATCGGCCGGAAAATCCCTGCCATTGGCTGCGCTCGCGAAAGCCGCGCACGGCGAGCGCGCCGATCACGATCGGCGAGATCAGGTAGGCGATGACGATGTAGAGAAAGCGCAAGCGGCCGTCGCCTACGCGAGCGATGCTTGCGGCAGCCCCGCGGACTCGCGGTATCCCGCGAGCAGCGTGTGCCAGTCCTGGTCCGTGAAACTTTCGGGCGCGGCGAGCAATGTCACCTTTTCGAGAGAGCGGTACAGGCGCACGAGCGTGGTGTCCGCCCACCAGCCGCGCTTGCGCAGCGTGCCGCGATCGAAGTCGATGATGTACACCGAATCGGGCGCGAGCAGGATGTTGTGCGCGTTGAGATCCGCGTGATAGACGCCCGCGTCATGAAAGCGCCGGATGCAGCGGCCGATCGCCACCCACTGCGTGAGCGACAACGGACCCTGGAGCAGTCGCGCCGCGAGCGACTCGCTGTTCTCGATACGCTGCGTGATGAGGTCGGCGGTGTAGAACATTCCGTCACGGCGAAACCGCGCGGCGATGGGCGCCGGGACCGGCAACCCCGCCCGGTGCAGGTGGTAAGTCAGGAACCACTCCGTGAAGGAGCGCGTCTCCATCTCGCCGCGGAACCAGTAGCGATCCTTCGATATCTTCGCCACGAGTCCGCCGCGCCGGTAATGCCGCAATACGAAACCCGCGTCGCCGGCGCGGATGAACCAGGTCGTTCCGCGGCCGCGCGCCGACCCCTCGATGGCGTCGTGCTTGCGCCAGTACTCCGGGTCGAAGAACTCCGGCGAGAAATTGCTCGTCCGGGAGGTGTCGTATAGCATCCGGCCGCCATCGATGACGGCTTCGCTGACTTCCGCTCCGACGGGCCAGTGACGCTTCATTCTTTCAAATCCACGGAAGAGCGAGAGTGCGGGCCGAATCCTTTTCGCCGGCGAAGCCGCCGGACAAAGCTTGTTTGTTGCGACTCTCCGCGATCGGCGACACCTGCCACGTGGTGCCACTGCTGCGCCGCTTACAGGCGGCGTGGCCGCGCACGCGCTTCACGTGGGTGATCGGCAAGCTGGAAGCGAAACTGATGGGACTCATTCCGGATGTGGAGCTTATCACCGTGGACAAGGGCGCTGGCCTCGCGGCATACGGCCGGCTGCGGACCGAGATGCAACGGCGCGGCGCCTTCGATCTGCTGTTGCATCTGCAGTTGTCGCTGCGCGCCAGCGCGGCCGCCGCGTGTATGCCCGCCAGGGTGAAGCTGGGCTTCGACCGGCCGCGCGCGCGCGAGCTGCAATGGCTGTTCACGAATGCGCGCATCGCGCCGCGCGCCCGCGAACACGTGCTCGACAGCTTCCAGGGTTTCGCGGACGCGCTCGGGATTCCGCGCCAGCCGCAGCGTTGGGACGTCCCGCTCACCCGCGACGCGCTCGACTATGCCGCGCACCTGGTTCCGGATTCGCAGCCGACGATGGTGATCAGCGCCTGCTCGAGTCACCGCGCCCGCAACTGGCTGCCCGAGCGTTACGCCGCCGTGGCGGAACACGCCGTGAGACGGCACGGCATGCGCGTCATCCTGAGCGGCGGACCCAGCGGCGTGGAACGGGAGATGGCGCAGGCGATCTCGCGCCATCTGCACGTGCCGGTCATCGACCAGGTCGGCAAGGACACCCTGCCGCAGCTACTCGCCTTGCTCGCGCGCTCGACCGTCCTCGTCACGCCCGATTCGGGTCCGGCGCACATGGCGACGATGGTCAACCTTCCCGTCATCGGTTTGTACGCGGCCACGAATCCCGCGCGCAGCGGGCCCTACCTGTCGCGGCGCTGGTGCGTGGATGCGTACGAAGCCGCGGCGCACAAATTCCTCGGCAAGAACCCTGCGGACATTCCCTGGACCACGAAGATCGAACGTCCCGGAGTCATGGAGCTCATCGAGGTGAATGCCGTCAACGCGAAACTCGACGAGCTGTTAGCCTTGAGCCCCTCCGCGCGACTGGCGTGAAAACATCTTTATGAAAGACATACTGGTTCCCATCAGCCCGGGCGAGCTGCTCGACAAGATCACCATCCTGCGCATCAAGGCGGCGCGCATGAGCGATGCGGCCAAGGTCGCGAACGTCAAACACGAACTCGAACTGCTCGAGAAGACCTGGCGCGACTCAGGCGCGGCCGCCGGCAACATCGGCGACGAAGAAGCGAATCTCACGCGCGTGAACGAGGCGCTGTGGGTGATCGAAGACGACATCCGCGACGAGGAGCGCGCCGGACGATTCGGCGAGAAATTCATCGAGCTCGCGCGCGCGGTCTACATCACGAACGACGAACGCGCGGCGATCAAGAAGCGGATCAACGTCGCGCTCGGCTCGAACATCGTCGAAGAAAAATCGTACACGCCGTACAAGTAGAAATGCAGACCACCCGACGCGGGTTGTTGAACCTGGGCGTAGCCGCGGCGACCGCGGCGGCGCTGAAACCCGCCCGACTATTCGCGGCCGAAGCGGCCGGGAGTCTCCAGCCGATGACGGGCGGCATCGTGCCGATCGCGCGCGAGGAGTATCTCGCGCGCATCGCGAAGGCACAGCGCCTGATGGCGCAGCAGGGAATCGGCGCGTTGCTGATCGAACCCGGCGCCTCGCTCGTCTATTTCACGGGCGTGCGCTGGTGGCGCAGCGAGCGGCTGACCGCGGCCGTGCTGCCGCGCGAAGGCGAACCGGCGCTCGTGACGCCGCATTTCGAGGAACCCTCGGTTCGCGAAAGCCTGAACATCCCGGCCGAAGTGCGCGTGTGGAACGAACACGAGGATCCGCTCGCGGTCGTCGCCGGCATCCTGCGCGACCGCAAGGTGAAGGACCCGGTGGGCATCGAGGAGACCGTGCGTTACTTCGCGATCGACGGCCTCATGCGCGCGATGCCCGACGTGCAGATCATGGCCGGCGCCGGCGTGGTGCGCGGCTGCCGGATGGTGAAGTCGCCGGCAGAGCTCGCGCTCATGCAGAAGGCGAACGACATCACGCTCGCCGCGTACCGTCACACCTGGCCGCGGGTCGAGCGCGGCATGAAACCCGCGGACATCGGCGCGTTGATGAAGTCCGCGCACGAGGCGCTCGGCGCGCGCCACGAATTCGCGCTCGTCCTGCTCGGCGAGGCCAGCGCCTATCCACACGGCTCCGGCAAACCTCAGGCCGTGCGCGACGGCGAAGTCGTGCTCATGGACTGCGGGTGCAACGTCGAGGGCTACCAGTCCGACATCTCGCGCACTTTCGTCTTCGGCGAGTCCACCGCCGAGCAACGCAGGATCTGGCAACAGATGCGCGAGGGTCAGCAGATCGCCATCGAGACGGCGCGCGTGGGCGTGCCCGCCGGGGCGGTAGACGACGCCGTGCGTGCGCGCTACGAGAAGTGGGGATACGGCCCGGGCTACGAACTGCCCGGCCTCTCGCACCGCACCGGCCACGGCATCGGCCTCGACGGCCACGAACCCGTGAACCTGGTGCACGGCGAGTCGACCCCGCTCGCTCCCGGCATGTGTTTCAGCAACGAGCCCGGAATCTATCTACCCGGCAAGTTCGGGATCCGGCTCGAAGACTGCTTCCACATGGGTTCCGAGAAGCCGGTGTGGTTCACGCCGCCGGCCAAGTCCCTGGACGACCCGATTTAAATTTACGGACGCCCCCGCTTCGGGGGCGTGAGAATCGGGGCGTGAGCCCCTGAAAATAGTCAGCGCTGAAGAACATATTCGGCGGCGCAGTAGGGGCACTTCGCCCACCCTGTCTGCTCGATCGGTAGATAGACCCGCGGATGCGAATTCCACAGGTACATCTGCGGCATCGGACAGGACAGCGGCAGATCGCTCGCGTCGACCTTGTACTGGTTCTGGGCGTTCGGCTGGATCAGGGGCTTGGTGGCTTGAGCTTGCATGGGCGCGGATTATACGGGGGCCGACGGGGCGCGTTCACCCATCCTTGCCCTGCTGGACCGCGGTCTCGGCGCCCATCGTCGCGTCCCAGATGGCCGTGACGGCGGCGCGGGTCTCGGCGAAATCCGCCGCCGGCACGACCGGGTTCACCCCTTCCAGCGAAAGGTGGTGCGAACGTTCGCGGTACGCCCGGTAGGCGTTCACCAGGACGTCCACCGTCGACTGGGGCACGAGGTCGGCGGACGCCACGGATTCGAGCTGCCGGATGGTGTCGGCGAACATGGCCACGGGTGGATGGGTCTTCGCGTGCAGAAGCGCCCAGTACTGCGCGAGAAACTCGATGTCGGCCGTGCCGCCGGGGTCCTGCTTGATGTCGAAAAGGTCCGACCCGGGCCGCGCCCGCGACAGCTCGCGCCGCATGCGTTCGCGCATCTTGCGCACCTCGTCGCGCAGCGTATCCCGCCGCACGCAGCGCATCAGCAGGTCGATGCGCACGCGCTCGAACTCCTCGCGGAATCCGCGATCGCCCGCCACCGCGCGCGCGTGCAGCAGTGCCTGGTGCTCCCAGGTCCAGGCCTCTTTCTCCTGGTACTCGATGAACGCACCGATACGCGTGATCAACATGCCGCCCTTGCCGGAAGGGCGCAGCCGCACGTCCACTTCGTAGAGACGGCCCGCGGTCGAATGCATCGTGAGCAGGTGGATCACGCGTTGCGCGAAACGGATGAAGAACACCTGGTTGTCGACCGGCTTCGCCGCGTCCGTTTCCGCGCCTTCGGTGCCCGAGTCGTGCAGGAACACGAGATCGAGGTCGGATGCGTATCCGAGCTCGTAACCGCCCAGCTTCCCGTAACCCACCGCGCAGATCCTGACGACTTGGTCCGCGCCGTCAGCGCCGCCTTCCTTCGAACGATAGTGAGGCACGCCGAACTGCGCTGTCATCTGCTTCCACGCGAGCTGCATCGCGTGCTCGACGATGATCTCGGCGATTTCCGTGAGGTAGTCGCTGACGCGCATGAGCGGAATGCGCCCCGTCAGGTCCGCCATGGCGACGCGGAAGATCGCGGCGCGCTGGAACTGGCGCAGCACTTCCACCTGGCGCTCGGGCTCCTCGTCTTCGAAGTTCGCGAGGCGCGAAGCGGCTTCCGCCTCCAGCACCGCGCGCGAGGGAGGCAACGAACCGGCGGTGTCGTCGAGCAGCTCGTCGAGCAGCAGCGGGTGCGAGGCGATCTGCGCGGGCAGGAACTCGCCTATCTTCGCGACATCGACCAGCTTGCGGCGGACCGTCGGGTGTTCGTTGAGCAGCGCGAAATACGCGGACCGCGATCCGATCGCCTCGAGCACGCGCAACACGCGTCGCAGGACGTCGGCCTGCGAGGAAGGCGCGCCCGGCGGAACGTCCGCGATGAGCGCCAGCAGGCGCGGGATCAGGGCATCGAGCCTGGCGCGGCCCGGCGCGTCGAGCCGGCGCACCGCGCCGCCGTTGCGGAACTCGACGAGCTGGGTCGCCGCCGCGTCGGCATCGCGAAAGCCGCGCGCCGCAAGCGCCGCCGCGAACTGCGGCTCGTCGGCGCCGCGCACCCAGACCTCGATGATGCCGCCGACGCCGGGGACTTCGGCGGAGGCCGCCTCGTTGCGCGCGAACACGACTTCCTGGAACGCGCGCGTGACCCGGGCGCGATGCAGCGCGAGCTCGGCGTAGAGCGCATCCCAGTTGGCGGCATTCATCGCCCCGGCGATGCGCGCGCGGGTCAGCGCGTCTTCCGGCAACGTGTGCGTCTGTTGGTCCGCGATCATCTGCAGCCGGTTCTCGAGCCGGCGCAGGAATAGATAGGCTTCCTCGAGCTCCTGCGCCACCCGGCCCGGCAGCAGTTTGCCGCCGGCGAGCTGCGGCAGCGCGGTCAGCAGCGACGGTGTCTGCAGCCGGCGGTCCTGTCCGCCGCGGATGAGCTGGAAGGCCTGCACGATGAATTCGATCTCGCGGATGCCGCCGGGGCCCAGCTTGACGTGTTCGGCGAGATCGCGGCGCGCGACTTCCTTTTCGATCAGCGCCTTCATCTCGCGCAGGCTTTCGAAGACGCCGAAGTCGAGGTAACGGCGATAGACGAACGGCCGCACGCTCTCGGCGTGGATCGACTTGTACGCGGCGGTGCCGGTCAGCGCGCGCGCCTTGATCCAGGCGTAACGCTCCCAGTCGCGGCCATGCGTCTGTAGATAGTTGTCGAGGAAAATGGCGCTCACCGCGAGCGGCCCGCTGTCGCCGAAGGGCCGCAGCCGCATGTCGACGCGAAACACGATGCCCTCCGCCGTGCGCTCGCCGAGGATGCGGATGACGAGACGGCCGAGCCGCGTGAAGAAATCCTCGTTGTCGATGCTGCGCGATCCGGCGGTCGCGCCCTTGTCCGGAAAGAGAAAGATGAGATCGATGTCCGAGGAGAAGTTGAGCTCGCCGCCGCCGAGCTTGCCCATGCCGAGCACCACGAGGGACTGCGGTTCGCCCGCCTCGTTGCGCGGCTCGCCCCAGGCCCGCGCCAGATCGCGATGCGCGAAATCGACGGCCGCGGCAATCGCCGCGTCCGCGAAGGCGCTGGTTTCGGTCAGGGTCTCCGCCACGGTGGCCAGACCCGCGAGATCCCGCCAGGCGATGCGCACCATCTCGCGCGTGCGTTGGCGCCGCAGCGCGGCCATGAAGTCGGCGAGATCCGCCTCCGCGCTCACGACCGCCGCGAGCCGCGCTTCCATCTCGCCGGGCGCGAGTGGCCGATCCAGCGCCGCGTCTCCCACGAGCCAGTTTCCCAGCAAAACATCGCGTTGCAGGCTCGAGGCCACGAAGTCGCTAGCAACGAGTACGCGCGGCAAAGCCTCGCGCACCGCGGCATTCGCCCCTTCGAACGGCACGAAGCCTCCCGACTCGCGCAGGCGTGTCAGTTGCTGCTCACAGAAAGTCGCGAGTTCCGGCGTCACGGGCGCGAGACTTTACTAGAAATAGCGCTTGCAGATGACGTGCAACGGCCTACGATTGCCTCATGAAAACCACGCGCGTTCCTGTGCTCCTCGGTGCCGCGCTCGTACTGTCAGCCGGCTGCGCAAAGTTCGAAAACCAGAGCGAAGTCGAATGGGCCAGGTCCGCGCTCGCGCGCAACCCCGCCTACGAGATTCTCGCCACCGACACATCGGCCGGTGTCTTCACGGTGCGTGACACGGCGAGTGGTGAGGTCCAGACGCTGCGCGTGGAGGACCTGGTCGCCACGCCCATTTCCGCCGCGAAGAACGCGCGGTCCACGACCCAGCCGGGGTCGGCAGCGGAACCCGCTCCGGCACCGGACACGGACGCCGCGGCGCCCGCCACCGATGCCGCCCCCCAGATCGAGCCCGAGGCCGAGCCACAAACTACCGAGCTCGTCGCCATCGAACGCGCCAACGAAGGTTCCACCATCGTCGAAGGGCCAGGTTTCAGCATCAAGCGCGGCAACGAGCCGCCCGCCGCGAAAAGCGAGAACGGCACGCTCGAGGGTCCCGGCTACAGCATCACTCGCGCGGATCCCTCCTCGCGCCAGGCCGCCCCGCCCGCGGCGACCGCGGCGTCCGTCGCCGAACGGCGCACGGATCCCATCATCTGCCAGGGCGACCGCCTCATGCGCATCGATGGCGAGACGCTCGACTTCTCCGGCGACGCGCTCATCGCCGAGAACGGCTGCGATCTGTACATCACCAATGCCCGCATCCGCGCCGGCGGCGTGGGGGTCATCGCGCGCCAGGCCCGCGTTCACATCGTCAACAGCGAAATCGGCGGGACGCTCGGTTCCTATGAAGCTTCCGACGGCGCCGAAATCTACGTCGCGCGCTCCACGTTCTCGGGAGTCGGCCGGCGCTTCGACACCGCCACGATGAACGACCTGGGCGGGAACGAGTACGAGCTCGAACACTGATCAACCCACCCGCCTCGTCGGGTAGGATGCGTCGCACAGATCGCCCGGAGATTCGATGACTTACTGTGTCGGCGTGCAGGTCGATGAAGGCCTGGTGTTCCTGTCTGATTCGCGCACCAATGCCGGTGTCGACCACATCAGCACGTTCCGCAAGATGACCATCTTCGAGGTGCCTGGCGAGCGCGTGCTCGTTTTGCTTTCCGCCGGCAATCTCGCGACCAGCCAGTCGGTCACCGGCCTGCTGCGCGAGCGAGTGAGCCACGCGAAGGCCAGCCTGCTCACCGCGCGCACCATGTCGGATGCGGCGCAACTCGTGGGCCACGCCGTGCGCGACGTCTATCACCGCGACGCGCAGGCGCTCAAGGAACACGGCATCGAGTTCAACCCGACGTTCATCATCGGCGGCCAGATCGGCGGGGAACCGCCGCGCCTGTTCCACGTGTATTCCGCGGGCAACTACATCGAGACGACGGCCGACACGCGTTACTTCCAGATCGGCGAATCGAAATACGGCAAGCCGATCATCGACCGGGTCGTGAAGGCGGACACCCCGCTCGCGGCGGTGGCCAAGTGCGCTCTGATTTCGATGGATTCGACCATCCGCTCCAACCTGTCGGTCGGCATGCCGCTCGACCTCGCGATCGTGCGCCGCGACGCCATGCAGTTGGCGGTGCATCGGAGCATCGGCCCGGACGACGCCTATTTCAAAGTCATCCGGGACGGCTGGGGCGAGTCGTTACGCAACGCGTTCTACGCCCTGCCCGATCCCCAGATACCTTAAGAGGGTGCCAGGCACGGAAAATCCGGGAGAAGCGGCTGATGCAGCGATTCTCCCGGATTTTCCGTGCCTGGCACCCGCTGACCGACAGCGGCCCTGAAGCGGGACTTCGGACCGTGCGAGGCGCACGTTTCGGTATTCCGGAGTTTCCTTCGTGGCGGATCAGGCGTAGTTTGTTTGCCATGTGGGAGAGAACGACAATCCGTCGCTTGGCCCTGCCGGCCCTTCTCGCCCTCGCCGGCGGCATGTGTTCCTCTTTTGCCTTCGCCGATCCTAACAACGCCAGGCGCGCGCCGGGCACGCCCGAGGACCTCGGCGGCGCGCTCGCGGATCCCGAACCCTTGTTTGCCGCGCCGACGCGCCTCGATCGCATCGGCCGCGTGATGACCCACGTGATGGTGAACGGCAAGGGCCCGTTCCGCTTCGTCATCGACACCGGCGCGAGCCGTTCGACCCTGGCGCCGCACCTCGCGCGCTCGCTCGGACTGCAGCCATCGGTGGGCAAGAACGTCATGCTCAACGGTGTCACGGGCGCCGCCGAGGTGGCGACGGTCGCGGTGGAAAGCATCGAGATCGGCGAGCTCAGGTTCGTGAACCAGAACCTGCCCGTGATCTTCACCTCGATCATGGGCAACGCGGACGGCATCCTGGGCGTCGCCGGCTTTCACGACCAGCGCATCGACGTCGACTTCAAGCGCGACCGCGTCACCGTGCTCGAATCGAACGGCCGCCGGCCTCACTACAGCCTCGTGACTTCACGGGCGCAGCGCAATGAAAGCGGCCTCATGATTCTCGACATGCGCGTCGGCCGCGGTCTCAAGGTCAAAGCCGTCATCGACACCGGGGCCGAGCGCACGCTCGGCAACATCGCGCTGCAGAACGAACTGAACAAGCGCCGTCGCGGCAAGCGCGAAGTGATCAGCGCGATCGTGCACGGCGCGACGCCGGACATCACGGATGGCGAAGTGCAACTCGTCAAGGAAGCCACCATCGGCGACATGACGCTGACCAACTTCGAAGTGATCTTCGCGGACTTCCACGTCTTCAAGCACTGGGAGCTCGACCAGGAGCCGGCGATGCTGATCGGCATGGACATGCTCGGCGTGCTCGACCGCCTGGTCATCGACTATCGTCGCAACGAAGTCAGCGTGTTCGGCGAACGCGGCTCCAGCTCGCGCACCGTCCAGCGCTGAGCCACCCTCTACCCGACCGATCATTTGACTGCCGTGGCGGCGGCTGTTACAGCTGCGCCATGTCCCCGCCGATCACCGCGACCGTGCGCGAATGGCACGACGTCGACGCGCCCCGTTTCCGCGATGAAATCCTGCCGAGCGGCCAGCCCGCGTTGCTGCGCGGCGCCGCGCGCGACTGGCCCGCGGTGCGCGCGGGCCGGGAATCGCCCGCGGCGATCGCGCGCTACCTGCGCGGCTTCGATCTCGGCACTGCCCTGCACACGATGTTCGCCGACCCGGCGATCGACGGCCGGTTCTTCTACAACGACGACCTGAGCGGCTTCAATTTCGAGCGGCGGCAGCAACCGCTCGGCGCCACGCTCGACGAGTTGCTCGCATCGATCGACGCGCCCGCGCCGCGCGCGGTTTACGCCGGCGCCATTCCACTTCCCGAGAGCCTGCCGGGTTTCGCGCGCGACAACTCGTTGCCGCTGCTCGATCCCGCCATCGCGCCGCGCCTCTGGCTCGGCAACCGCGTGACCGTGCAGACGCATTACGACGTCTCGTACAACGTCGCATGCGTCGTCGCGGGCCGCCGCCGCTTCACGCTGTTCCCGCCCGAGCAGCTCGTGAACCTGTACGTCGGCCCGATCGAATTCACGATGGCCGGCCAACCCGTGAGCATGGTCAGGCTCGATAATCCCGATTTCGAACGGTATCCGCGGTTTCGCGAGGCACTCGCCACGGCGCAAGTCGCCGAGCTCGAACCCGGCGACGCGCTGTTCGTCCCGTACATGTGGTGGCATCACGTCGAATCGCGTGAGCGATTCAACGTGCTCGTGAACTACTGGTGGGACGATTCGCCGCCCTGGAACGGCTCGCCGTTCGAGGCGTTGACGCACGCGCTGATGTCCGTGCACTCGCTGCCACCCCACAAGCGCGCGATCTGGGAGAAATTCTTCCGGTACCACGTGTTCGACGATGCCGCCATCGAGCATCTCCCGCCGAACCGTCGCGGCATCCAGGGCCCGCTCGACCAACGTCTCACCACGAACATCCGCGCGTGGCTGATCCGCGCCCTGACGCCGCAACGCCGCTGATCCGGTCGGTGCCGGGTGAGAAATTGCTGAGTTAGCCGGGGCGCCAGCTTCGGACGGGACTCGACTCAGCCTCGCAGCCGGAACGACCCGAGCTTGCGCCGCTGCCCATTGAGCAGCGCCTCCACGAGATGCACGCCCGGATAGTGTTTGCGCGTGGTCAGTTGCGCGAGGCCTATCTTCTTAGCGAGCCGCACGCGGCCGCGCGCCGGCAGCTCCACCGCCTTGAGCTTGAAGGTCTTCGCGCCGGTCCCGCGCGCCTTCGTGAAATGCACGACGAGGTCGGCCATGACGCGCTGCGCCCGCCGGGACGTGTTGACGAGATCGAATGAAATCGTCACGGCCTCGCCGATTTTCGGCTGCGTCGGAGAAATGCGGACGCCGCGAATCGAAACCTGCGCCTTTGCGCCGAAACCGAGGGCCTTCAGCGCGCCCGCGTCTGCGCGTTTCACGGCCGAACGCAGCGCATGCCGCACGACCCATTCGCGTTCCGGCGTCGCGTCGCGCAGCCAGCGGCTCGCGACTTCGGTCAGCAGCGCCGGATGGTCCTTGCCGATGTCGTTGAGGTTGTTGGCGACCGAGCGGCGCACGTAGAGCTCCGGATCGTCACGCAACAACTCGAGCAGCTCGAGCACCGGACGCGGATCGCGCTGGAAGGCGCGCAGCCGCGGCGCCCACGGCAACCGCGGACGTGTGCCCTCGGAGACCAGCCGGCGAACGTGATGACTGGGATCGGTCGTCCATTCGCGCAGGCGGGCGAGCGTGCGCTCGGGATGTTTTTCGAGAAACGCGCGGATCGAGAATTCCGCGGTGAAGAGCTGCGTCAGCGCATGCTGCGCACGCATCGACTCCTCGAAGTGATCGAGCCCGTGGCGCGCGACGAAGAACAGGTGCGGCATGTAGAGGAAGCCCGACATCCTGTTCGAGGCGCGGTGCTCGTGTGGCTGCGAAGCCGATTCGACCAGGATTCCGACGGCGAGCGGATAGTCCTGCGGCAGGTGTTTGCGCAACGCCTCCGCGACGCGGAAGCCGCGGCCGGTCAGCGACAACGGGCCGTACCCGCGAGCTACGTCGCGCAGGAACTCGTCGTGCGGAAATTCCGCGTGAACCGCGCGGACCATCCGCGCGATGGCGCGCGGCGCGCTCGGGCCGAACTGATCCTTCAACTGGTACGCCATCGGCTATAGAAAATTATTGGGCCAGATCATCGTGCGCCACATGTGCGCAACCGGCGAGCCGTCGAACCCCAGTCCTTCCTTCGGCTGCCGGAAATGACGGCCGATGATGTCTTCGAACATGCGTGGGTCGATCTCGGGTCCGGGCTCGAATGCATAAGTGTCGAAGAGGGTGACCTGGCGCGCGCTCATGTACCACCTGTGATTTCTTGCCTCGGCATGAGCTTTTCTTATGTATTCGGGCGGCTCGTAATCCGCGCCGAAATACTGGCGATACGCTTCCGGATATTCGTAGCCGACGGACTCGTCGGCGAAGTAGCGCAGTGGCTGGTGGTACTGCACCGCCCAGGCGATCTCCTCGTCCACGTACGGCGCGATGAGCTGCGCGCCCCAGTAACCGTGGTCGACGCGGATGAGCGCGCCGTTGGCGATGTCGTGCAGGAAACACGCCATGACGACCTTCTCGTCGAGGCCGGCCTCCAGCGCGAGTTTCGCGGACAGGAAGTGATGCCGGCGCGCCATCGGACCGAAGCGCAGTAGATAGAAGTCGAGCAGCGTGGGCTTCGCCGGCATGCGCGGCAACGCCGGGTTGTCGCCCATCATGAACACCGCGCCGCGCCGGTTCTCCTCGAAGAGCTGCGCCTCGAAGTCGGGCAGGTCCGTGCCGATGCTCGCAATGGGTTGCGGCAGGATCAGCCGCTTGCGATTCGCCTGGGGCCAGTCCTCGTCGCGGTTGTCCATGGCGCGATCACTGTCTCGCGGTCGCGAGCCTCAGGCCTAAACCGATGAACATCGAGCCGGCGACCTTGTTGAGCACGCTGGCCATCGACGGGCGGCGCAGGAACATCCCACGCAGGCTGGCGGCCGCCACCGCGAGGATCACGCACCACACGAGGCCGAGCGACATGAAGGAGACGCCGAGCACGAGGAACGCGGCGACCTTGGTGGTGCTCGTGGCGCTGATGAACTGCGGCATGAGCGCGAGGAAGAACAACGCGACCTTGGGATTCAGGATGTTGGTGATGACGCCCTGGCGGAACGCGGACCACCCGCCATCGGCGCCGCTTTTTCCAGTATCGCCAGGCAGACCCGACGCGCGGGCCAGCAATGCGCGCACGCCGATGTAGATGAGGTAGGCCGCGCCCGCGAACTTTACGGCCATGAAGGCGTAAGGCGACGTGGCCAGCAGGGCCGAAAGCCCCAGCGCCGCGAGCAACGTATGGACGATGCTGCCGGCGGTGATACCCAGCGCCGCGGCAATTCCTTCCCGGCGCCCACCGGCAAGACTGCGTCCGAGGATGAAGAACGTGTCCTGACCGGGGGTCAGGACGAGGACGACGGCCGTCGCGATGAATAGCCAGTAGTGGTGGATGCCGAGCATGGGCCGCACTTTAGCAGCGCCGGAGCCCGGCGAGGGAACCGGCGAGCGTTCTCGCGTTACCCAGCGGTGGAGAAACACGCACACCGAGGGAAGACACTCACCTCGAAACAGCGGGATGGATACCGACGGCATGCTTTCGATCCTGGTCTGTCATTCCTACTTCCTGAACTTCGACCGGAAGCAGCAGCAGCGCGCGAAGCCCTATCCACCGCTCGCGACGCTCCAGGTCGCGTCGATGTTGCGCGCCGCGGGACACGAGGTGTCCTTCTTCGACGCGATGCTCGCCGAAGACCTGACGCGCTTCGAGCGGCAGCTCGAGGTGTTGCGCCCGCAAGTCGTGTTGTTCTACGAGGACAACTTCAACTTCCTGAGCAAGATGTGCCTGGGACGCATGCGTCGCGCCTGCTGCGAGATGCTCGGGCTGGCGCGCGCCCGCGGCGCGAGACTGATCGCCGCGGGCTCGGACGCGTCGGATGCGCCGGAAAAGTATCTCGGCGCCGGCGCCGACGTCGTGCTGCATGGAGAAGCGCTGCCGACATTGATGGCGCTCATCGACCGGTTGAACGCCGACGTGACCCTGCCCGGCCCCGCGCTCGCCAGCGGACTGCCGGATGCCAGTCATGCCGTGGGATCGCAGACACGCCGCTCGCATGCGAGGGCCCAGCTCCCGGCGCCCACGCTCGCGCCCCTGCCCTCCTGGGACCTGATCGACATCGAGAAGTACCGGCGCGTCTGGCGCCGCGCCCACGGTTATTTCAGTCTCAACATGGCCGCCTCGCGCGGCTGTTCGTTCCGTTGCAACTGGTGCGCGAAACCCATCTGGGGCAACCAGTACCTGCAGCGCCCCGCGGCGGAAACGGCCGCCGAAATGCTCTACCTGTACCGGCACTACCGGCCCGATCACATCTGGTTCGCCGACGACATCTTCGGTTTTCGCGTCGACTGGGTGAACGATTTCGCCGCGGCGCTCGAGGCCGGCGGCGGCGGCGTACCGTTCACGATCCAGCTGCGCGCGGATCTCGTGAGCGAACGCATGGCGCAGGCGCTGCGCCGCGCGGGATGCCGCGAGGTGTGGATTGGCGCCGAGAGCGGCAGCCAGAAAGTACTCGACGCGATGAACAAGGGCACTTCCGTGCACCAGAACGTCGTCGCGCGCCGCCGGCTCGGCGAAGCCGGAATCCGCGTCGGCTTCTTCCTGCAACTCGGCTATCTCGGCGAGGAGCTCGACGACATCCTCGCGACCCGCCGACTGATCGACGAAGCGCGCCCCGACGACGTGGGCGTGAGCGTGTCCTATCCACTGCCCGGCACGCGTTTCCACGAGCAGGTGAAGGAACAGCTCGGCCCGAAGACGCACTGGCAGGAGAGCAACGATCTCGAGATGATGTTCTCGGGCACCTACGTCTCGGAGTTCTACCGCTCGGTACGCAACCTGCTGCACGACCAGGTGACGTACCCGGATTCGCACGACGTGGAGCAACGCTGGGCGCGGCTCGTCGCCGACGAAGCCGCATTTCGCAATGGCGAGCCCGGGGGCACCGGCGAACTCGCGCCCGCCATCGGCTGACGATGCGCACATGAGCGACATCCTCCTCACGCACGGCTATTTCCTCGCCGAGGACGAGAAGGAACGGCAGATCATGAAGCCGTATCCGCCGCTCGGCCTCCTGTATCTCTCGGCGTTCCTCAAGCGCGCGGGATTCGGCGTCGAGGTGTTCGACAGCACCTTCGCGCGGCGCGAATCGCTCATCGAGCGTTTCAAGGGCTGCCGCGGCGTCGTCGGCATCTACACCAACCTCATGACGCGCCGCCCGGTGCTCGAAATCGTGCGGGCCGCGAAACGCGCCGGCTGGACGGTGGTGCTCGGCGGGCCGGAGAGCGCGAACTACTGCGCGGAATACCTCGAAGCGGGCGCGGACGTCATCGTCATCGGAGAGGGCGAACACACGCTCTCGGAACTGCTGCCCGCGCTGGCACGCTCGGGACCGCATGACCTGCACGCCGTGCGCGGCATCGCATTCCGCGACCCGGACGGAGCGCTGCACTACACGCCCGATCGACCGAAAGAACCGGACATCGACTCCCTGCCCTGGCCCGATCGCGAGGCCATCGATCACGGGCTCTATCTACACGCCTGGAAGACCCATCACGGCGCGAGCAGCATCAATCTCATAACCGCGCGCGGCTGCCCGTACCGCTGCAACTGGTGCTCACACGCGGTGTACGGCTTCACGCATCGCCGCCGCAGCGCCGCACGGGTCGCCGACGAGGTGCAGTGGATCATCGAGCGATACGCGCCCGACCAGGTGTGGTACGCGGACGACGTTTTCACGATCAGCCATCCCTGGCTTGCGACCTATCACGCCGAGCTCGCGCGGCGCGGCATACACCGGCCGTTCGAAACCATCACACGCGCCGACCGGCTGCAGGGCGAGGAAGCCGCTCGACTGCTGCGCGAGCTGGGTTGCTACCGCATCTGGATAGGCTCGGAGAGCGGCAGCCAGAAGATCCTCGACGCCATGCAACGCGGCGTGACCGTCGAACAGGTGCGCCGCTCGTGCGAGCTCGCGAAGAAACACGGCATCCAGGTCGGCATGTTCCTGATGTGGGGCTACGAGGGCGAGGAGCTCGAGGACATCGAGGCCACCGTCGAACACGTGAAGGCCAGCGATCCGGACGTGTTCTTCACCACCGTGTCCTATCCCATCAAGGGAACGGGCTACTTCGACAAGGTGCGCGGGCGCATCGAACTACCGCTCGCGTGGACCGAGGCATCCGACCGCGACTACGTGATCGGTGGGCGGCGCGGGAAGGACTATTACAAACTCGCGGACCAGTGGCTGCGCAACGAGGTCGAGGCACACCGCGTGAGCGATCGCGATCCGGCGCGCGCGGCCGAACTACTCGTAGTCGCGCAGCGCGCCCGGGAATCCATGCGCGCCTGGAGCGGATGATGGGCCACGTCGAACTGCCGCCGTTCGACGTCCTGCAGCGCGTTCTCACGCAGGCGACGGAGCGCCTGGCGCGCGAGCTTGCCGCCCCGACGGAAGCACCGCCGGAATGGAGCGATTTCGAATGGGCGGTCGCGCGCGCGGTCGCGACGTTGCACGGCATCAGCGGACTTCTCGCGAACCGCCTGCGCTGGCGAGGTCCGGCCGAATGGCGGGGTTTTCTCGATGATCAGCTCGAACATTCGTGCGCGCGCGAGGCTTCGATCCGCGACCTGCTCGCCCGCCTCCATGGCGTGACTCGCGCGCGCGGAATCGCGGCGGTGGCGCTGAAGGGATCCGCGCTGCTGGAGCTGGGCCTATACCGCATGGGCGAGCGGCCGATGGGAGACATCGACCTGCTGGTCGCACCCGAGGATCCGGGCTCCATTGAAGAGGCGATGCACGCGACGGGCTTCGAGCACGCCTTTTCCGTAGAACGCCACGTGGTATTCCGACAGGCGGCGATTCCCGGTCGGCGGGGCCGCGACTTCGGCGAGGACGCCTCCAACCCAATCCAGATCGAGGTCCACACTCGCATCGCGGAGCCGTTGCCCGTGAACACCGTGGACATCACGGATCAGCTGTGGCCCGAGATGCCGACGGCGGGCATCAATCCATACCGCGGTTCCGTGGCGCTGATGCGCCACCTGTTGCTGCATGCCGCGGGAAACATGCGCGCGCATGCTCTGCGTTTCCTCCAGCTCCAGGACGTCGCGCTGCTGGCCGGCCGTTTCGATTCCGCCGCGTGGCGCTCGCTCATCGCGCCGGAGGCCACGGGCGAACCACCGTGGTGGATGCTGCCGCCATTGACCGCGACGGCCAACTACTTCACCGGCGCGGTTCCGCCGACCGTGTTGGAAAATTTGCGCCGGGATTGCCCGGCGAGTCTCCAGCGCACCGCTCGAATCGCGGAGTTGGACCTCGTGTCATGGTCGAATCTTCGGGTCCATGCCTTTCCCGGGATCAGTTGGGCACGCTCTGGCCGGGAAGCGCTGCGCTTCATGCGCTCGAGGGTCTGGCCCAGGCCTGAAGCGCGTAAATTGTTGCGGCATTCGGTGGAAACCGCTCCGGCCCTGCGGCGGATTTCGTGGTACGAGTTGCCGCACGTGATGCGCATCCTGCGGTGGATAGTCGGCCGTCCGCTGCGCGTGCAGACCGCGAACGCGGTGTACGAAGCGCTGCATGGTGGAACGCGTTCCTAATGAGATACCAGCTTCGCGTAAATCCGCTCGAAGCAGGCAGCGGAGTGAGCCGCGTCTTCCGACAATGCAAGGCGGTGGGCGGCTTCCGCCATCCTGAATCGTCGTGGTTCGTCGGTGGCGAGCAGCCGAAGACCCTCCGCCAACGCCATCGCATCTCCGACAGGAACCGACACTACGGCCTCGCCAGGCCATTCCGCCGCGTGTCCGACACGCGTTCCGACCGTAGGGACTCCAGCGATGGCGGCTTCGAGCATCACGATCGGCCCGGCTTCGTGTCGCGACGAAAACACGTGGATGTCGGCGGCAGCCATCAGCGGACGCAGTTGTCGCTGCGTCCGGAAGCCATGGAACGTGCAACGCGAAGAAAGGCCGATGTCCGCGACCAACGCCTGTATCCGTCCATCAAGCGTGTCCTCTCCGACGACGTCGAGATGGAACTCGACGCCCTCGTCCGCGACGCGCCGCAATGCATGCACGAGCGTGGACTGATCCTTGACGCGATTGAGCGTCGCGACGTGGATGACGCGAAGAGGCGCGGCCGAATCGCGCCGCCTGGGCGCGAGTGGCTGCCAGCATTCCAGATCCACGCCGAGCGGCACCCGTTGCGCGTCGACGCCCAGTTTTGCAGCGGCTTCGACGATCGGTGCGCTCGCGGCCGTGACTGCATCCGCCGTTCGCAGCACTCGCGGTTCGATGATCCGCCATCGGCGATGCAACATCGCGCCGTACCCACTGTGCTCGTCCGCGGCGAGTTCACCGCCGGCAAGATGGATGACGCACGGCGCGCCGATGAGTCGCGCGGCGATTACGGCAGTCAGCCCCACGGGCCCTGACCAGATGGCCTGCACGAGTCCGAAACGCGCCCGCCGGTGTTCCTCGATCATCGCCGCCACGCTCCGTGGCACGCGCCAGCTTCCGCCGATGTTGTGGATGTGCGCGCCCGCAAGCATCCATCGCGCCGGACGGGGCTCCTGTGCGAACGCGAACACGTGCACTTCGTGGCGTTCCGAGAGCCGTGTTATCAGGGCCATCAGCGCCGGAATCACCCGGTACTCGCCCGATCGATCGACGCCGCCGGGGACCACCATCGCAAGCTTCATGACGACGGGTCCAACGTGAGCATACTCAATACCGGCCGTTTGTTTGCCAAACTACTACGCCCGTTCTCGATCGACGTGGTGTGCGACATCGGTTCGCTGAACGGCGCCGATGCATTGAGATTCCGGCGCGCCGCACCCGGGGCACGCATCGTGGCTTTCGAGCCGAACCCGTCGAACTACCGGGCCATGCGCGAATCGCGGGCGCTCGCTGCCGCGGGCATCGAGACTCTTCCCTACGCGATCTCCGCGCACGAGGGTGACGCGGAATTCTTCATCGTCCCGGTCGCCGGGCCCGCCGATCTCGCGCGCCGGGGAATGAGTTCGCTGCACCTGCGCGCCGAGCCCGTGCATCGGGGGCGGAAAATCGTCGTCCAGACGCGGCGCCTGGACGGCCTGCTCGCGGAGCCCGCACGCACCGGGGCGCGCATCGCGCTGTGGATAGACGCCGAGGGCGCCGCATTCGAGGTGCTGCAGGGCGGCCTCGGGATCCTCGATGCCGTGCAACTCCTGCACGTCGAGGTGGAAACCAGGGCGTGCATCGGCGCGTCGCAGAAACTGTATCCGGACGTGGCGGGACTCCTGGCCGATCGCGGCTTCGTCGAGATCGCGACCGACGAGCCGCGCGACGCGATGCAGTTCAATTCGCTGTACGTGCGCGCCGCGCTTCCGGCGGCGCTCGCAAACCTGGTCGAGCGCCGCGTTCGGCACGAAGCGCGGCGGCGACGACTGGTGCGAGCGACGCTCGCGGCCTGCCCACCTCGCCTGCGCGGCTATCTTCTGCGCATGACCCAGATCCCCACCGCGGTCGGTTGAACGCGCATTCATTCGAAACACGCCCTCAGCGAGCGCAGCAGTGCGCGCATCGCGTGTCCCCACGCGAATGGATAGGCCCAGGCGTGCGGCATCGCGTGGGCGAGCGTGCGCCACATGCGCCCGTATGCGCCGTGCGCGGCGTACTCGTGCGCGAGCAGCACTTCCTGGCGCGCGCGTTCGCGCCGGATGGCGCCGTGCAGTCGCGCCGGCGCGATCGCGGTCATCTTGCCGATGACGCGAACGAGATCCGCCCGCGCGTGTCGCGGCCGCGCGGTAAAACTTCCCGGCGCGATGCGCACCCGCGCCAGTTCCCGGTCCACGAGCGCGACCTCCGACAGCAGCGCAAGCCGCAACCAGAGATCGAGATCCTCGCAATCCAGCAGCGATTCGTCGAAGGCGCCGGCCTTCCCGATGAGTGCGCGCTCGGCGACGATGCACGGCGTGCGCAGCGAGGCGCGCCCGCACAGGATGTCCTCGAAGATCGCGCCGTCGGCCGGGTACCAGGCGCGCGTGCCTTCGGCCGCGAGCGGCCGATCCTGCGCGTCGACGCGGACGAATGCGCAGTAACTCCAGTGGCAACGCGGGCGCTCCGCGAGCGCGGCGAGCTGTAGTTCGATCTTGCGAGGCTCGAATGCGTCGTCGGAATCGAGGAATGCGACATACCGCCCGCGTGCGGCACGCAAGGCCGTATTTCGCACCGCGGCCGGATTGCCGGTGTGCTCGCGCCACAGGACGCGCACGCGTGGATCCACTTCGAGGCCGCGCACGTAATCGCGCGTTTCCGGCCCGGACCCGTCGTCCGCGATCACGAGCTCCCAGTCGGTGTGTGTCTGCGAGAATACGCTGTCGACCGCCGTGCGCAGGAATGCGATACGGTCGCGGACCGGCAGGATGACCGATACGATCGGCATGGCCCTTATACTTTCACGCGCATGTCAGCACCGCTCGTTTCGGTGATCGTTCCGGCATACGACCGGCTCGCGCACCTGCGCGCGGCCATCGAATCGGTGCGTTCGCAAAGCTGCGATCGCTGGGAGCTCGTCGTCGCGGACGACGGTTCCGCGGAGCCGACGCGCGAATATCTCGCGAGCCTCGCCACCGACGCGCGCATCCGCGTCGTCTGGCTCGCGCACACCGGCAATCCTTCCGCCGTGCGAAATGCGGCCATTCGCGCCGCTTCCGGAGAATTCCTCGCCTTTCTCGATTCCGACGACCTGTGGTTGCCACGGAAGCTCGAGCGCCAGCTCGCGCACTTCGACGCCGCTCCGGGGCATGGCTGGAGCTACACGCAGGTTCAGCGCATCGACGCCGAGGGCCGCGCGGCCAGCTCCGACGGCGTGCGTCCCTGGCGCGCCTTCGAAGGAAACATCATCGAGCCGCTGCTGCGCGTCGAGGCGCTCGTAGCCATGCCGAGCGTGATGGCGCGCCGCGAACTCGTGCTGGCCGCCGGCGGCTTCGACGATGCTCAGCGATTCTGCGAGGACTACGACTTGTGGCTGCGGCTGGCCGTGCGCAGCCCGGCAAGCGCCCTCTCCGAACCCCTCGCCTGCGTGCGAGTGCACGCCGACAACTACAGCCAGGATCGCATCGGGGCTTACGAGGGGTGGATGCGGCTCTACGCGAAACATGCCGCGGCGCTCGTCGAGCCACGCTTGCGGCGCATATGCCGGGAGCGGCATGCCCAAAGCGCGCTCGCGCTGGCTTCGCTGC
Source organism: Pseudomonadota bacterium (assembly GCA_023433705.1). Lineage (GTDB taxonomy): Bacteria > Pseudomonadota > Gammaproteobacteria > Steroidobacterales > Steroidobacteraceae > CADEED01. Next base: position 19,075 of record JAEYUC010000048.1, on the reverse strand, counting down.
AGCATCGCGCGGGCGCCACCCGCAGCGCGCTGCGCACTTTTGGCGCGGCGGCCGCCACCGGCTGGTGGCGGCCGTCGTGGTGGTGGCGAGCGGCGCGCGCGCTGGCGGGCGCCGCGCTGCCCGGCTTCCCTCGCGCAGGTAGTTAGTAGGTTCATGGATCGCGGCCCTTGTGGCTCAGCAATCCATGCAACATCCGGACGGCATCGGTTGGCGGCACGCGCGACAACTCGAAAGCCGGCAGACGCGCGACGCGCGCCCGAAACTCACGCCACCCCGGCTGCCGGCGAGCGTACGCCTGCGTGGCGTCGAGGACGGCGCCGATACGCGCCGCGCCGATGCGCCGCAGCGGCGCGGCGCCCGTCGCGCGCGGCACGAGACTGACTACGGCGGCGATCCTGAGAGGGCGCGCGGCGAGCCTGAATTCGCCGCCGCGCAGGTCGAGCATCGCCTTGCGCACACCGCTGCGCCGCCGGATCCGCGGCGCCGTGCGCAGTCCTTCCGCGAGTTCCCCGCGCGCGAACGCGAGACTCGAATTCCGCATGTACAGATATGAGTTGAGTCCGCTGGCGCCGAGCGATCTCGCCCGCACGAACACGCTGTCCTCGGCTACCAGTTCGAGACCCTGCGCAAGCGCCTCGAGGCAGAGCGTCGACTTCCCGGCGCCGCTGCCGCCGATCACGAGCACCGCGCGACGCCCCGCTCCAAAACATCCCGCGTGCAGGGGCACCAGGCCGTGAACCCGCGATAGCAGCGTCAGCACCGCGAATTCGAGCAGCTCGTAGCGGACCAGGTAATGGAAGCGCAGCATCGGCGGTGAAACCGAGACGCACGCGCGAGCGAGCGCCGGCACGACGGTGGCGAAGTTATCGGCGTCCATCGCGCAACCGAGCACTCCGCCACCCGAGAAAAGTTTCGGTCGCGCGGGGCGGCGGCCGCGACCCGCCGTGCCGAAGGTAGTGTTCGTACGCCCGGTCGGAGCGAGCCGCAGGCGGACACGGCATGCGCGGGCGACGGGCGCGCCGCGGCGACCTCCTCCCGCGAACGCGGCATCGGCCAGCGCCAGTAGTTCGGCGCTGTCGCTTTCGAAACAGACCGGGATGCCGAGCACGGTGTGCCAGCGTCGCCGCAGCCGCCCCGTGCGCTCGTTGAAGGGATCCGCGGGTATTTCGTTCACGGCATCGCTACCCGGCGGCGGGAACCCGTGCGGTCGCGCCATTCGTCGAAGCCACCTCGCGCGAGGAGCGTTCCACCAGCGAGCTCGTAGATCTCGTCGCAGACGCGCAGCGTGCTCTCGTGATGAGCGATGATGACGACGGTCACTTCGCCGCGCAGCGCCCGCAGGGTCGCGATGAGGTCGCGCTCCGTCGCCGCATCGAGCGCGCTGGTCGCTTCGTCCAGCACCAGCATCGAGGCGCCGTGATACAGCGCGCGCGCGATGCCGACGCGCTGGCGCTGGCCAGCCGACAGGTGGACTCCATGCTCGCCGAGTCTTTGATCCAGACCGTCCGGATGGCCGGCGATGAGCGCGTCGAGGCGCGCGGCTCGCGCGGCGGCGTGCACGCGATCGGGATCGATCTCGCCGGCCGGCACCGCGAACGCGATGTTTTCGACCAGGGTCGCGTCGAGCAGCACGATCTGCTGCGGGACATACGCCACGGTGGCGCGCCACGCGGGAACCTCGCGCTCGCCGAGCGTCACGCCGTCGACCACGATGTTCCCGCAGGTCGGGCGGAGCAGGCCGAGCAGCAGGTCGGCGAGGGTCGACTTGCCCGCGCCATTCTGGCCCACGAGCCCGGTGATCCTGCCGCCGGCGAACTCCGCGCTGGCGCGATCGAGCACCAGCGGAGTGTGATCGGAGTAGCGGAACGAAATCTCCCGCAGCGCCACGCACGATGATGGTCGCCCCCGCCATTCGGCGAGCAGCGTCTCTTCCGGCTCGGGCGGACGCACGGCGGCCAGCCCGAGCCGCAGGTCGGCCGCGATGTTCGCGAATGCCGATCGATGGGCGCGGATGCGCGCGATGGCGACGAACGCCTGCTGCACCGATGGCAGCAGGCGATAGGCCGCGAAGCCCAGGAAACCCAACTGCGTCAGCCATTGCGCCGCGCCTGCGCCGCGGCTCAGCCACAATGCCGCGCCGACGAGCGCCGTCACCATCACGCACTCGAGCAGATGACGAGGAGCCTGCGACATCGCCCACACGCTCGAGCTCACGCGCACGATGAAATCGCTTTGCCGTACGAACGTATCGCGGAAAGGCGCCTGCGCGCCGCGCACCAGGATGTCGCGGATCGCGCCGAAACTCGCGTGCAGTGTGCGCATGCGCGCGTCCCAGGTCTCCGCTTCGACCCGGCCGCGCCGCGCGAGCCGCTCGCGCAGCGTGAAGTAGATAGCCGTGTAGCTGGCGAGGAACAGCGCGGCGATGGCCAGCGCGATCACCGGGTTGAGCAGGATGATGGAACCGAAGATGAGCAGACAGGTGAGCAGGTTCGCCGAGAGCGACAGGCCGCCCTGCACCAATCCCGACACCATGCGCGATGTCTCGTTGATGACGTTGTTGGCGAGCGTCACGGCGCCGCTTCGCAAATGGAACGGATAGTCGCGGTGCAGGTACTCGTCGTAGAGCGCCACGTGGAAATCGCGCCCGATCGCGAGAGAAAAGCGGTGGAGGGCCATCGAGCCGTACAGGTTCACGGCGTTGGCGAGGATCACGACGCCGATGAATGCGAATCCGAGGAAGAGGACGAAGGATCGGCGGCTTTCGAACCCGAGCGAGTCGAATATCGCATGCAGCAATCGTCCCCCGTCGATCGCTTCCGGATCCGTCAACACCGTGAAGAACGGCACGATCGCGGCGATTCCGACCAGGGTGGAGAATCCCATGAACACCGAAAGCAACTGCAGCGCGACGAGTTGCACTCGTCGTCGCGGGCTCAGGAAGGCCCACACTTGCCCCAGCATCCTCGGCAGCGAATGTTCCGCGTCAGCGCCGCCCATCGAATCCTCCCGTCCGCAGCCCACGATAGGCATCGTTGAGGCGACGGCCGAGCGCGGCCGGAGAAAGATGCGCATCGAAGTGAGCGCGTGCGATCGCGCGGCGAGTCTCGTCCGGCTGAGCCGCGCAGCGGCGCAGCGCATCCGCGCACGCTTCCGCGTCGCCCGGTTTCCACAACGCACCGACGGTTCCTTTGCCGGTCAACATGCGCATCGACGGAATGTCGGTGACGACCGGTGTCAGGCCGCTCGCCAGGGCTTCGATGACCGAGAAGCTGCAGCCTTCGCGATGACTGCCGAGGACGAACAGGTCCGCCGCTCGCATCAGCTCCTGCACTCGCTCGTGCGGAACGCGGCCGAGTAGTTCGACGCGGCCGCGCAGGTTCGGGTTCTCCCGGATGGCTTTCCGCACGCGCTCCTCGAGCGGCGCCGTGCCGAAGCAGCACCACAATCGGATGCCCGGCAGGTGCCGCGCGGCGCGCGATACGCCCTCGAGCACGGTCAGCGGGTCTTTGTTGCGGTCGAGATGTCCCACCCACAGGACCGCAGGGTCGCCCTGAATACCGGTCGCGCCTCGCGCCGGCTCGCGCGCCCCCGGCGTGAATCCACTGGTCGATTCGGGTACTTCGAAAATCCGTACATGAGGCCCGATCAGTCCGTCGAATGGCTGCGCCTGCACGCGCGCGCAGAACGCGATACCGTCCGCAGGCGCGATTCCCGCGCGAAATCCGGCGCGTCGCCAGATGCGCGGAGGGTGCCCCGCATGATCCTGAAGCAGGATGGGCGCGCGGGGCGCGCATGCGCGCAAGGCCCGCACGTCGGGACCGAAGCCGAGCCCGTGCACGTGAAATACGTCGGCCCCGCGTGCACGTTCCAGCACGCGACGCGGCGCAACGAAATGAAAATCCACACCGTCCCGCCGGATGTGACCCTCGATGTCACTGGCCTGCACGACGGTCACGCGTGTTCCCTGGCTCGCGACCGCCGTGGCGATGTCGCCGAGCGAATGCCAGGCCTCGAGCAGACGCGCGGGTTCGCGGCGCCCGGGATCGACGAAGAAATTTATCTGAGCGACGTGCATGGCTCAGATGCTCGATGTCCGCGGATCGAGCAGCCCCATCAGGTTCTGCGTGAGGTCCAGCTCCCATGGACGATCGTAGCGGCGCAGCGAGTAGCGCCAGCTCGCGAGCGCACGCAGTCCCTGCCTCGCCCAGGCGGGCGAACGTGTGTCCTGCACGGTCGGAAACCGGCAGCGCAGGACGGTCACGAAGTCGCGGATGCGGCGCCGCAGCCGGTCGTTGAGCCACGGCGCGTCCGCGTGGCAGGCGTAGTCGACCCAGCGCCGCTCGGTCCATTCCTCCGGCGTCGACGGGAAGCGGATCGGGGCGCCATCCGCGTCGCGCAGTGGCTCGAGACCCAGCCTGCCCGCATCCGGAATCCGCTCGGTGGGCAGCGGCGTGTACACGTACACGATGATTTCCGCGTGGGGATTCACCTTCTTCACCCGGCGGATGAAGTCGAAGGTGCGCTCGGTCTCGCCTTCCGGATCCTCGGGCGGCGCAACCATGAACGACAACTCGGGGATCACGCCATTGCGCAGGCACAGTTCGGCCACTTCGAGCGTCTGGTCCGCGCGCGTGCCCTTGCGGATGGAGCGCAGTAGTTTGTCATTGGGCGTCTCGGCGCCGATGTACGCCATCCGCAGGCGGCTCTCTCGCACCAGTTTCCAGCTCTCTGGCGAAAGATTGATGAGTGCATCGGCGCGCGCGTAACACCACCATGGCAGCCGGTGGCGCGCGAGCACCTCGAGCAGCGGGACCATGTCCACTTCGCGGTCGAAGAAGTTGTGATCGTAGAACTGGATCGAATCGGCGCCGATCGACCGCGACAGCAGTGCGAGCTCGGCATCGAGCCGCTCGGCCGGCGGCAGCGCGGTCCCGCCGCGAAACATCGCCGCGACGCCGCAGAACGTGCAGCGGAACCGGCAGCCGAGCGCCGCCTGGTGGGCCGCGGTGCGCTCGCCGAGGAAGGTCTTCACGAGGTAGCTGGAGGCCGGCTGCGGCAGCAGCTCGTACGGCAGACGCGGGGCGATGTGCCGTGTCGTGAACTTCCGATCCGGGTTGTGCACGACCGCGTCGTCGTGGCGGTAACTGAGCCCCGGGATCGGCCGCAGCGCGGCCGGCCCGGCGCCGAATGACGCGAGCAACTCGCGCAGCGAATCCTCGCCCTGTCCACGCACGACGTAGTCGACGTAATCGCTGTTGAGCGCGACGTCGGGATACAGGCTCGGAAAATACCCGCCCCAGACGATCGGCAACCGCGGCTCGAGCGCGCGCAGCGCGCGTGAAACCTCGATGGCGGTCGCGACCTGCGGACCGCCCATGACCGTGATGCCCGCGGCGGTGTAGTTCCGCGAGCGCAGGGCGGCCCGCGTCTGGGCGACCGCATCGCCGACGTTGCCGTCGACGAGCGTGCACGAGTACTCGGGCAGCGCCGCGGAAATGTTCAGCAACGACAGTGGAAAGCGCGCGCGCCTGCGCGAGGTGATCGCGGGATTCACGAGCAGCAGGTTTCCACCCGCGCTCACCGGTTGTCCTCCGATCCGGGCCGCACCTCGAGTATCGTCACGCGCTCGTTCACGAAGCTGCGCACCGCGAACACTTCGAGCTCATAGTTGCGGCTCACGAGTTCGTCCACGAACATCGCGCAGGCGTCACCCCACGTCGACAGCAGCAGCCACGCGCGGCCTCTTTCCGCGAGGTGATCGGCGAGCTGCTCGGCATAACGCGCCGCGACGTCGGTGGAGCGCCACGCACAGTCGCGCGCATCGCGCGGCGCACCGGAGGCGAACGGCGGATTGAAGAAGATCGCGTCGAAGCGCTCGCCGGCGACCGGCGAGAACAGGTCGCCCGTGCGGCATGTGATGCGCCGTTCGACGGCATTCAGCTGCGCATTCAGGGTCGCGCAGCGCACCGCCGCGGGATTGATGTCGACCGCGATGACGCGTCGCGCGTGACGGGCGGCAACGATGGCGCAGATCCCCGAGCCCGTTCCGAGGTCGAGCACGTTGCCGCCGGCGCCCAGCCGGTATCCGGCGATAACGCGGGCGAAGTACTCGCCGGTGCGCAGGAGTCGCGGATTGAACACCGAGGGCGCGATGAGCAGACGCACGCCCGCGACGTGTTCGATGTGCTCCGAGTCGTAGTCCCTGGAGCCCGCGATGCGATGCGCGATCCCGAGAATGCGGCCGAGCGCGGCACGGACGGCGCCGAACTCGCGCGGGCCCAGCAGCCGCAGCGCTTCCTCAGACACCGGCATGCGCGCTCCGTGGAAATTCACTGGAAGAAAATTCGGCCGGATCGCGCCACATCGAACAGACGCAGCGCGCGCACTCGGGGCGTGCGCCCGCGCGAATCTTCGCGCGCAGCTCCGACATCGGCCGGCTCGCGAGCGCCGCCCGCAGCGGCCTGCCCTCGGGGGTTGGGGCGGGGATGAAAAAGCAGGGCGCGACGCGGCCATCGACGCCGACCACCGCGGAGAATTCGGGCGCGTTGCAACGGACCCGAGGGAATTCGCCCTGCCCGCACACGGCGGCGAAATAGTCGCGCAGCCGGCGCAGTTTCGCGGGCGATTCGGCGATGAATCGACTCTCGAAATCGGCGGCGTGTTCGCGTTCGAGCGCGCCGACGAGGTGTTCGAAAACGGGGATGTCTTCCGGCCCGAGCGCGAGGTCCTGCGGAAAACCCTCCCGGCGCGCGAACGCGTGCGGATTCGCGACATCGACCGCGAGGAACGACACCTGCGCCACGCCGAGCGCGCGCGCAAGCGTCACGAAGCGTGGCAGCTCGCGGTAGTTGGCCCGCTGCAGCGTCACGCGCAGGCCGACATGCGCGCCGGCGGCCACCGCGGCGCGCACTCCCGCGCAGACGACGTCGAACGCGTCGAGCCCGCGGATCGCTTCGTAGGTCGTGGCATTCGTGCCGTCGAGCGAAACGGTGATCGAATCGAACAACGGCGCGGCGCGCGCCGCGTGTTTGGCGAGCGACAGGCCAGAGGTCAGCAGCCACAGGCGCAGGCCGCGCGCCCGCAGGGTATCCGCGATCTCGCGCCACTCGGGATTGAGCAGAGGCTCGCCGCCCGACAGCAGTACGGTGCGTGTTTCGAGCGCCTCGAATTCCGGCAACATCTCGGCGATCGACGCGAGCGTCGCGTCGCGACGGCCGTGGCGCCAGTAGTCGCAGGTCACACAGCGCGAGTTGCAGCGCTCGGTCAGGTACAGCGTCGCGAGCGGCAGCCGCGACGGCGTGCCGGTGTAATGGATCTCAGGCGCCGGCATGTCGCGGCTCCCGCGTGGCTTCGACGATGTAGTGATCCGCCAGTCCCGCGAGCGCGGAGAAACGTTGCGCCGCGCGCTCTATCCGGGCCAGCACCGCGAGCGTGCGCGGGGATCGTTCCATCCAGCGCGCGGCGTAGCTCGGCGGCAATGCGAAACCGAGCGGCGTCACGCGCACGCCGCTGTAATGTTGCCGCAGCACGCGTGCGAGCTCGGCCGGCGGCGGATATCGCACGGTCATGCCACGCCACTCGACACCGTCACGACGGAGCCGGCGAAACGCCTTGCCACTCGAACCGCGTGCCAGGAACCAGAGCCACTCCCACGGGACGGTTCGACCCATCACGACCCACATGAGCGGCGCGCCGGGAACGAGCAGCCGCGCGAGCTCCGCGGCGAGGACGTCGACGCGGGCGACGCAGTTGATCGCGCCGAAATTCGAGAACACGCCGCCGAATGTTTCGCCGCGCAACTCGCGCGAAAGGCTTTCCATCGGCAGACATTCGCAGCGCACGCGCTCGGCGACGCCGGCGCGCTCCGACTTCGCGCGCGCCGCGCTCACCATCCGCGCGGCGGCATCGGTCGCGAGGATCGTGTGACCGCGACGCGCGAGATGAACGGCGTCCTCGCCGGTGCCGCAGCCGATTTCGAGCAGCCGGGCGCCGGGCGGGAAAAGCATCGCGGCGCGTTCCCAGACGAGCCGGCGCAGCGCGGACCCGAGCGCGGTGGCGGTGAATCCGGCGTCGTAGCCGGCGGCCAACGCATCGAACGCGGCGAAAGTAGTTTGTCTGACCGCGTCGCCCACGATCAGCCTCGGCACTCGCAGAGAGTGAGCGTCTGGACATGGTGGAAATCCGCGCGATCGAGGCAGTAGTCGGGAGAGCCGGGAGTGCAAAAACGCGCGAGCCTTTCGTGCTCGTCGGCCGACAACCAGGCATGGATGCGTTCGCCCCAGGTTCCCGCGAAGATCGCCTCTTCGAAATACAGGCGATCCGCCGTGGTCAACGGTTGAATCCGCTCGATCGCGATCGTCCTTACGCATCGCACCGTCAACTCCGCTTCGTTCGCGAGCCGCACGAGCCCGCGCATACCCGCCGTGTCCCGCGGGTTCAGGCCGTAGCGGTCGCGGTAGTACTCGTGGCATGCCCGACGCACGGCATCGTCCAGCGGCGCGTCCCATGCGAAATACATCTCGGGCAGCAGCCCGCTCTGCGCGAGCACGATGCGGCCGCCGGGCGCGAGGAGCTTTTTCAGTACCCGCAGCGCACCGACCGGATCGCGCAGGTGATTGATCGTATTGCAGGTCCAGATCAGATCGACCGTCGCTTCCCGGAAACAGATGCTGGCGGCATCGGCCTGCACGAACACCGCGTTCGTTATCCCACTAGCTACCCGCAGGTGCGGCAGCGACAGGTCGATCCCCACCACGAGCGCGTCCCGGCCGAGTAGTTCGGCCAGGAGGCCGGCCGTGGCGCCGATCCCGCAACCCACGTCCAAGACGCGCGGAGTGCGCGTCACGTCGGGCCCGCGCGCATCGCGTGCGAGCCCGGCGAGGACCTCGCGCAGCTCCGGGGCGGCGAAGTCGGCGAACAGGCCGAGCTTGCGCGCGTACGACCGATCCGGCGCGTCCGCGAGCGGCCTAGAAGAATCCATGCAGCTGCAGGAAAGCCTGTTTCCTGTTCTGCAGGTCGTTCTGGGGAATGCCGTCATACACGCGTACTCCCGCGCGCAACTGCACGAACTGGATGGGCGACCATTCGTACAGCAACGTCGCGCGCGTCTGTTCGTCCTCGTCGATGTCGTCGTCGGGCTCCAGCCACTCGAAAGCGAGCTTGAGGTTGTGGCCCTGGGCCACCTTCCAGTCGGCTTCGACGATCGAGGCCATGAGTTGACGGCCATCGATGCCGATGCTGTCGTCGTCGATGTAATCGATTTCGCCCAGCCAGGTCACCGGCCCGGTCCGCACGGCGCCGAACAAGCCCGCGCCCATGCGATCTCCGGCATCCGTGTTGTTGAACAATCCGCTCACGCCGATGCGCCACGCCGACTGCACGAACTCCGTGCGGGCAATGACCTGCTTGCCCTCGTCGACTTCGGGTGCACCGCCGGTGCCGTTGCTGAACGCCACCTGCGAGCTCCACTGGCCTTTCTCGAATCCGAACTCGACGCCTTCATCCGGCGCCTGCATGTTGATGCCCGAGAGCTGGCGCACGAACGTGTTGTCGTCCTCGAAGCGGTAGCCGAACGGCAGGTACATGCGTCCCGCCTTCACGTATAACTCGTTCTCCTTGAACCAGTAGCGCACGTTCGCTTCCAGGTTGGTCGCGTTGCCGGGCGCGAAGCGCTGATCGACGTAGACGGAGAGGCGGTTCGGGATCACGCCGAAATCGAAGTACGCGCGCGCTTCCTCGACGGCGAAGTCGTTGGCGCTGCCCTGATTGGGAACGTCCGTGTAGTTCCAGTTGGCGCGTGCGTTGCCGCCGACCGACAGGAACTTCATCACCTGGCCGGTCCAGAGATCTTCTTCCGCGCCGATGCGCCTGGCCGAAAGCTGCGTCTGCGCGAACGTGTTGCCGAACACGCTGCGCATGCCGCCGCCGGTCGGATTGACGTGGCATTGCGCGCACTTGAGCCCCATCTGCGCGGCGAGATAGGGCTCGGCCCGCGCCGTCCCTGCGAACGTGAACAACACGAGCGCGAACAACCCGAACGCGGAGCCACGCGAAGTGAACGAAATGCGATTCATCGGTCGGCTCCTGCGTTGACGTCGAACGGAATGAGCGTGTCGCCTCCCGCGGCGCCGTCGCGATCGCCGTCGAGCCGGTGACCGGCGTTGTCGGCGAGCGGCGCGGGCCCTTCTCCGCGGACCGCGAGTTGATAGCTGCCGGCGGCCAGCGGCCGCACGGTAGTCAGCTCGACCACGTTGGGCCTTCCGGCCGGGACCGAGAACTCCGCGATCGCGACGGGCCGATCGAGCGCGTCGCGCAGCTCGAAGCTGTTGGCGTTCACGCGCGATGCATCGACCTCACTATTGAAGACGACCAGGAGGCGGTCGGTACCCGCGAGCGCTTTCTCCGCCGGCGCGGGCACGCTGCTCATGACGACGAGGACGTCGGCGGGCGCGTTCGCCTGCGGCGCGCCGGCCGCGATCCACGCGCGCACCAGGTCGATCTGCGCCTGCGAGAGGAACGGTGGACCGTTCGCCGGCATGCGCGCTCCGACCGCGGCGTTGCCCTGGATTTTCTGTACGAGATAACTCTGATCGGGATCGCCGGGATTCACGCGCAGCAGCGACGGAACCTCGGCGCTCGCGACGTTCATGAGCAACGCGTAACTGTTGCCCTCATCGAGCCGCAGGCCCTGCGGCGCGTTCGCGCCCGAATGACATGTCGTACATATCGGAGTGAATATCGTGTTCTGTATTTCCTGGAAGTCGTCGTTCGGTCCCGGCGACTCGATCGGCCGCCCGCCCGCGTCGAGTCCTTCGCCATTGCCGGCACAGCCGGCCAGCAACAGCACCAGTGCCGCAGACAAAAAGCTCTTGCGGCACAAATGGTTGGGGAGCGCTTGAATCATGTCGGGACATCCCTGTGCGTGGGGGTGGCGCAAGCGTTGAGTAACGCGTCGCCCGATTCCGGTTCCATGGAAACGCATGTCGGCCCGGCAGGTATCATCGCGGACGCAATGGCGCGTCCAGCAGATGAGCCGCGACTCTTGAGCTAGACTCGCTCGCCGTTGCGATTACTCGAAATCGAAACCCAGAGAGGACCCGAAGCCATGCAGAACGCGCGCCGCAGATTCCTAGCCCAGACCGCCGCCCTCGCCGCAGCCCCGTGGATAGCGGGCGTTTCCAGCGGACAGGCACCGGCGCGCAAGCTCGGAGTGGCGTTGTGCGGACTCGGCAGCCTAGCGACCAACCAGATCGCGCCCGCACTGCAAAAGACCGCGAATTGCCGGCTCGCCGGAATCATCACCGGTTCGCCCACGAAGGCCGCCGACTGGCAGAAGAAATACAACCTGCCGTCGAAGAGCGTCTACAGCTACGACAACATGCACCAGATCGCGAAGAACAAGGACATCGACATCGTCTATGTCGTGACGCCGAATTCGCTGCATCTGCGCGACGCGCTCGTGGCCGCCGCCGCCGGCAAACACGTGTTCTGCGAGAAGCCGATGGAGATCTCGGTCGAGCGCTGCCAGCAGATGATCGACGCCTGCAACAAGGCGGGCGTGATGCTCGGCGTCGGCTATCGCTGCCAGTTCGAGCCCAATCACCTCGAGTGTGTGCGGCTCGCGCGCGAGAAGGTGCTCGGCGAGCTCAAGATCATCGACGCCAACTTCGGTTTCGCGGCGGGCGATCCGAAGCAGTGGCGCCTGCGGCGCGACCTCGCCGGCGGCGGCGCGCTCATGGATGTCGGCATCTACTGCCTGCAGACCACCATGATGCTCACCGGCGAGGAGCCGATCTGGATCAGCGCGGCGGAGGTCAAGACCGACCCGGTGAAGTTCGCCGAAGTCGACGAGACGATCACCTGGCAGTCCAAGTTCCCGAGCGGCGTGGTCGCCAATTGCGCGACCACGTACAACGCCAACGGCTTCCAGAATTTCCGCGCGGCCTGCACACGCGGCTGGTTCGGGCTCGACCCGGCCTACTACTACGGCGGCAACCGCGGCCGTCGCAGCGACAACACCGAGATCAACATGGGGCCGTCCGACCAGTTCGCGCTCGAGCTCGACCACTTTGCCGACTGCATCATCAACAAACGCCCCACGAAGGTGCCCGGCGAAATGGGACTCAGGGATGTGAAGTACCTGACGGCCATTTACGAGTCGATCAGGAAGGGCCACCCCATCTCGCTGGCGTAATGGGGACATTCCTCGTTTCCTGGCAAACGGGGACAGACCTGTGAGCGAACAAAAGGCCCCGCTGCGATTCGCATCGGGGCCTTTCTTTTTTGCGAGTTGAAAACCAGGCGGTGAGGACTGTCCCGTTTGCCACGAAACGGAGAAAGTCTCCCATCAATTCACGGCCAGCTCGAATGGGCCTACGGGTAGTTCGGCGTCGTACAGATTGCACAGCGGCGAGTCGGCCCAGCAGAAGCGCACGCGGGTCGCGGGACCACCGGCTGAGTTGTCGAGGCGGACGTCGCCGTCGGGCGTGAGTTGCGCGCGCACGTACCGGCAGCTCGGCTGGTCGTCGCCGCACAGTTCGAAGCCGGCGGGGTCGCGGGCGCCGATGACGCTCAGCGCGCCGGCGCGGTCCATGAAGCTCACGATGACGTTCGCGCCCTCGCGCCGTGCGGCCTGCGGCTGCGCTCCGGTGGGCGAGACCTTCTCGCCGTACACGACGTGGCGCGCCGCGCGGGCGAGGCGTTTGCCGACTTCCTGTTTGTTGGCCGGGTGGATGTCGTCGCGGTCGCCGATGTCGATCGTGACCGCGAGCCCGGCGTTGCCGTCGGCCGCGACCGCTCGACGCTGCGCGTCGCGCAGCCGCGCCCAGCCACTATCTACCGGCCCCGCGGGCAGCGGACCCCAGTTCGCGAGCTGCACGACGAAGAACGACAGCGGCTCACCGAACTGCCGCCGCCAGTCCGCGAACAACCCGGCGAGTTGCGCCTCGTACCGCTGCGCGTCGCCGAGCCAGCCGTTCGCCTCGCCCTGGTACCACGCGACTCCGCGCAGGCCGAACCTGCCGAGCGGCGCGATCATCCCGTTGTGGAGGATGTTGATGCCGGCGATCGGCTCCCACGGCGCGCGCGGCGGATACAGGCCCGGCGGCGGGAGCTGGTACTCGATGTCCGTCAGCGCGGCGGTCGTGCCGTCCGCGAAACGCAGCGCGAGCTCGCCAGCCGGTCCGCGCAGTCCGCCGTTGCCCCACATGTCGAACACGTTGACCACGACAAGGTTCTCGCCCGCGCGCAGCCGTCCGGCGGGCACCGCGTAGCTGCGCCGCTGCTCGCCGAATCCGCTCGCGATCGCGCGGCCGTTCAACCACACCAGATCGACGTCGTCGACCTGCGCGAGCTCGAGCGTCGCGGCCTGCTTTGCCTGCGCGCGGCTCAGCTTCGCGCGGGCGCGATACCAGACCATGCCGTCGTAGCTGGCCAGCGTCGGCTCGCCCCACAGCTCCCAATGGCCGAGTTGCGCGGGCGCGGCGCGCCAGGCGCCGCTGTTCTTTCCGGTGGTCCACGGCGCGATGCCGCGCGTAGCCGATTGCGAGGTCCACCATTTCTGCCAGGCCTCGCCCCAGAGGGCGTCCGCCGCGGCGATGTCGCGTGCGCGCGCGCCTAACAACTCGAGATTCGCGTCGTTGCCGCCGAGCGCGCGCAACGCGTCGGCGCTCAGCCAGGTTTCGATGCGCGTGCCGCCCCACGAGGCGTTGATCAGGCCCATCGGAATACCCGTGGTTTTCTGCAACTCGCGCGCGAAGTAGTAACACACGGCGGAAAAGTGCTGCGTGTTGTCCGGACCCGCGATCTTCCATTCGAGCGGCGCATCGAAGTCCGCGCGCGGCGCGACGGCCGCGAAGTTCGGGATCTTGACGTGCCGGATCGCATCGTTCGCCGACTGCGCGACCTCGGCATCCGCGTTGAGCGCGAGGCGCACGGGCCACTCCATGTTCGACTGGCCCGAGCACAACCAGACGTCGCCGATCAGCACGTCATCCGCGCTCTGCAGATGCGTAGCGGTACGCGCGGTGAGCTTGTGCGGGCCGCCCGCGGGCAGGTCCGGCAACGCGAGTCGCCACCGTCCGTCGTCATCGGCCCGTGTGCTGCGGGTCGCGTCCGAGAGTGTGACGGTGACTTCTTCACCCGGCCGTGCGTTTCCCCATATCTCGATCGGGCGGTCCCGCTGCAGAACGACGTGATCCGAGAAAATGCGCGCCATCAACGGCGTCGTCGCGTGCTCTTCCGCGGCTTGCGCCGCCGCGGCGAATACCCCGCAAATCGCCCACGCCGCCCACACCAACGACTTGCCCGTTCGCTGTACCATCCGCCCCTCCCATGAACGCATTCGCTCCAATCCTCGTTCGAGACGGCGTCGACCTCAAGACGTTCCGCGAGGAAATCACGCCGGCGGCGCAGCCGGTGGTGCTCAAAGGGTTGTTGGACGACTGGCCGGCCGTGCGCGCCGCGCGCGAAGGTCCGCGCGCGCTCGCGGATCTCCTGCGCGGATTCGATCGCGGCACACAGGTCACCGTCATCGAATGTCCGCGCGAGACCGGTGGCCGGCTGTTCTATCGCGAGGACATGTCGGGCCTGAACTTCGTCCGCATGCCCGGACAGATCGGTTCGACGATCGACCGCCTGCTCGGCCTCGAATCCGTTCCGGATGCGCCGGCCGTGTTCCTCGAGTCGATGCGCACCGAGAAATACCTGCCCGACTTCTCCGCGCAGCATCCGCTGCCGATCGTTCCGCAACCGGCGGACCCGCGTATCTGGATCGGCAATGCGATCACGGTGCAGACGCATTTCGATCCGCTGTACAACGTCGCCTGCGTCGTCGGCGGCCGACGGCGCTTCACGCTGTTCCCGCCCGAGCAGGTGGCGAACATGTACATGGGCCCGGTCGATTTCACGCCATCGGGCACACCGATCAGCATGGTTTCGATCGACGCGCCGGACCTGGCGCGTTTCCCGCGGTTCGCCGAGGCGCTGCGCCATGCGAGGCAGGCCGAACTCGGCCCGGGCGACGCGTTGTACATCCCCTACGGCTGGTGGCACCAGGTCGAGTCGCTCACGCCGTTCAACGTGCTGGTCAACTACTGGTGGAACACCGCGCCCAAGATGGGTTCGCCCTACGCCGTGCTGCTGCACGCGGCGATGTCGCTGCGCGACCTGCCCGCGGATCAGCGCGCGATGTGGCGCGCGATGTTCGAACACCTGGTTTTCGGCGATCCGGAAGAAGCCCTCGCGCACCTGCCTGCCGACAAGCGCGGACTGCTGGGGCCACCTTCGGCGGAGCGCACGCGCGAGGTACGCGCCATCCTGGCCGCGACGTTCAATCGACCGCCGGGCTGACCAACGCGAGTAGTTAGATCGCGCGGCCGCGGTGGCCGCGCTGCATGGGGGAGGAGCAATGCGAAGAACGTTGCCTGCACTGGCCGGCCTCTTGGCCGTATTTTTCCTTGCGTCATGCGGCGGTGGAGGCGGCAGCGAGACCGCGACACCCGTCCCTCCGTACAGCGGCCCTCCGGCCCCGCCGGCGCCCGTGCTGCCCAATCCCGCCACGGCCCCGGCGCTGAAGACCGTCATCGCCGGGCGTTTCGGCGTGGTGGACTATCCAGTCGGCGCGGCCATCGAACCGGGCTCCACGATGGGCGCGGATGCCACGCTGCTCGCGCGGCACATGAGCAGCGTCACCGCGGAAAACGCGATGAAGCCCGACACGATCTGGCCGAACGCGCCGGGCACGCAGCAGCCCGCGGCGGCGCCGAATTTCGCGCCCGCCGATCTGATCGTCGCGTTCGCCAATGCCAACGGGATGCGCGTGCGCGGTCACACGCTGCTGTGGCACCAGACCGCGCCGACCTGGTTCTTCGCGGGCGACCAGTCGGATCCCGCGGCGTATCGCGCGGCCGTGCGCCAGCGACTGCGCGACTACATCTTCGCGGTCATGACTCACTTCCCGGAGGTTTACGCCTGGGACGTCGTCAACGAAGTGGCGTCCGACACGCCGAATGCCGCCAATCCGTATCGCACGAACAGCCCCTGGTACGAGGCGTACAGCGTCGGCGGCGCGGACGGCAGCGAGTACGTGCGCGACGCCTTCCTGTTCGCGACGCAGGCGCGCGAGTCGATGAACCTGACCAGCGCCGACATGAAACTCATGATCAACGACTACAGCACGGAAAGCGCCGGCAAACGCGCCAACGTGCTCGCCATCCTGCGGGACGTCATGGAGGCCGGCACCGGCGCCGACATCAACGGCGTCGGCCACCAGTTCCACCTGCAGCTCGGCGCCGACGTCGCGCAGGTCACCGCGGCGCTGACCGACGTCGAGGCCGCTTCGAGCACGCTCGTGAACCACGTGACGGAGCTCGACGTGTCCATCTACCAGGATCCGGGCAGCTGTTTCTCCGCCCGCACGATCCCGCCCTGCTCCGCCGATTACGGCGCGAACCCGCCGCAGTCGGCGTTGTCCCAGCAGGCGACGCTGTATCGCCAGCTGTTCGCGGCCTTCAACCGCCCGAGCGTCACGTCGATCACGACCTGGGGGATCGCGGACAATCACACCTGGCTCAATTCGTTCCCGGTCAATCGCACGAACCGGCCCCTGTTGTTCGATACGAACCGCGATCCCAAGTGGGCGTTCTGGGCGGTAGTCGATCCGACGATCGCCGTTCCATAATCAGCCTCCGGGGGGAGGGACAGAACATGCAGAACCTTTGGCGTGCGGCGCTCTGCGGAATCCTGGTGTGCGCATCGGCGACGGCCCTGGCCGCGGGAGCGACCATTGTGGTGACCCACGAACTCGACGCGGCGCGGCCGGGCGAAATCGTGGTCGTACCCTTCGCGGAGATCGAGAAGGTGGCGCCGGGGCAGCGCATGTTCCACATCGTGGTGCGCGACGCGCGCGGCCGGTCGCTGCCCCTGCAGGTCACTAACTACCAGCACGACCATCGGGGCGCGCGCTACGACGACCTCGTGTTCCAGTACGACTTCGCCGCGGGCGAGAAGCGCGCCGAGTTCACGCTCGAGCCGGTTGCGCGGGCCACGCCACCCGAGCCGGCCTGCGTGTACGCGCGCGTGGTGCCGGAGCGTTACGGCGACTTGGCCTGGGAGAACGATCGCATCGCGCATCGCATGTACGGCATGCCGCTCAACACACCGGCCGCCGGCGGCGAGCGGCTGCGCGGCAGCGGCATCGACGTCTGGGGCAAACGGGTCGCGTACCCGATCGTCGACCGCTGGTACGCGAAGGGCCACGACCAGTTCCACAAGGACGAAGAAGGCGAAGGCCTTGATCTCTACAGCATCGGCGGTTCGCGCGGCGCGGGTGGCACGGGGATCTGGGACGGCACGAAACTTTGGACCTCGGACAACTTCGTGAATGCCGAAGTGCTCTCGAATGGTCCGCGGCGCGCGGCCTTCACGTTGACCTATGGGCCGTTCGAAGCAGGCAAGTCCGGGCAGGTGTCCGAAACCAAGCGTTTCACCGTCGACTGCGGGCGCAACTTCGATGCGGTCGAGAGCGTGTTCGAATTCGAGGGAGGTGCCGCGCAGGTGGGAGTCGGGCTCACCGAACATCCGCGCGCCGAGGGATTCCCTGCCGGCGTGCTCACGAAGGATCCCGAGGGCCGCTGGATGAGCTGGTGGGAGGACAACAAGGACGGCGGACTTGGCGTCGCGGTGATTCTCGCGGCGGGAGAAGCATCCGCGGGATTCGCGTACGAGGCGCCGGCCAAACTACCCGGAAACGGCAATCACCTGCTGCTCGTGAATGCGAGGAAAGGCGTGCCGGTGCGTTACCACACGGGCGCGGGCTGGACCGGCAGCGGCCAGTTCAAGGATCGCGCGGCGTGGGAGAACTACGTGCGGGCATACGCCGCGCGCGTGGCGCGGCCGCTCCACGTCACCGTGAGCGCGCAGCCATGAGCGCGCGCCGGTTTCTGGTCGCGGCGGCGGCGTTGCTGGCCCCGGCGCTCGCGCTGGCGCAGAACAAATATTTCACCGACTGGCCCGCGGGCACGGACCCGCGCGAGGTCGGCAAGCGCGTGGCGGAGCGGTTCATCCCGACGCCGCACATGGTCAATACGAATCACGGAAAGCTGTCGCTGCACTACGCTCACGTCGCGACGTGGACGGGCGCGCTGCAGTTCGCGCAGGTCACGAAGGACGACGACCTGCGGCGCAGACTGGTCGAGAGATTCGATCCGTTCATGACGCCCGCCGAGTCCGCGCGGATTCCGCGGATGGATCACGTCGATGGAGCCGTGTTCGGCGCGCTGCCGCTCGAGCTGTACCTGCAGGAGCGGCAATTCAGGTATCGCCTGATGGGTCTCGTGTTCGCGGACGCGCAATGGGACGACCCGCTGCCGGACGGACTGTCGCGGCAGACTCGCTGGTGGATAGACGACATGTACATGATCACCGCGCTGCAGCTGCAGGCGTTCCGTGCGACGCGCGACGCGAAGTACCTGGATCGCGCGGCCAATTCGATGGTCGCCTATCTCGCGAAGCTGCAGCAGGAGAACGGGCTCTTCTACCACGCGCCCGACGTGAAGCATTTCTGGGGCCGCGGCGACGGCTGGGTGGCCGCCGGCATGACGGAGCTGCTGCGCGACCTGCCCGAGCGACATCCGGCGCGCCGGACCGTGCTCGCCGCGTACCGCCGGATGATGGCGACGCTGCTCACGCACCAGGCGCCGAACGGCATGTGGCGCCAGCTCATCGACGTGCCGACCAGCTGGGAGGAAACCTCCAGCACCGCGATGTTCACGTACGCGTACGTGACCGGCGTGAAGAACGGCTGGCTGCCCGAGGACACGTACGGCCCCGCGGCCCGCAAGGCGTGGATCGCGCTCGTCGGCTATCTCACGCCCGAGGCCGATCTGCGCGAGGTCTGCATGGGGACCGGCAAGAAGGACGACCTGCAGTACTACCTCGATCGTCCCCGCGTGGTCGGCGACGCGCACGGCCAGGCGCCGATGCTGTGGAGCGCCACCGCCCTTCTGCGCTGAGGTGGGGATAGTGGTGCCCGGGTTAAAAATTGGGGTTTTAGCGGGGCCCCCCCAAAACCCCGGGC
>JAEYUC010000044.1 GCA_023433705.1 Pseudomonadota bacterium | reverse complement strand
CGGTCCATCTCTGGAAGGACGTTCCCTTCGTTGGCCATCCGCAGACCTGCATCGCGGCGACCCTGCCGCGCGCCGACACGCGCGATCTGCTGCTGGTGAAGAAGAGCTGGCTCGAAGGGCGCCACGGCTCCGAGCTGCGCGTATTGTCGTCGTCCGCGCGCCGCCGCACGAATCTCTCCGGCTTTTTGCAATGGGCGCTGCCGATCCGCGCGCCACTCGTCACCTTTGTGCTCGCGCGCGGCGACTGCATGGCGCGGCTCGAGCAGCTCATGAATTCCGATGCATCGGCGCTCGTGGTCGCGAAGGCGAACATCGATCGTCTGCTGGAATCCACCGAACCCGAGTTCGCCGACGTACGAGCACGCGTGCGCGCGACACTCGACGCCTGCGAGCTCATGGTCCTGCCGCTCGCGCTCAATCCCACCGCGCCCGGCCAGGGCGCGCTCGCGCTCGAAATCCGCCGCGATCGCTCCGATCTCACGCAGTTGTTAGCCGCGATCAACGACGCGCCCACGTTCAACCGCGTGCTCGCCGAACGCGCGCAGCTCGCGCCGACCGGCGATGAGGATCATCCTCTCGGCGTATCCATCATCCCGGTTCATTGCGGCGAGGTTGAATTCACGCGCGGCCAACGCGCCGGCCAGTGGATCCAGAGTGCGGAGCTGCGCCGTCACGACTCACCACTGCCGCCCGTGCGCAGTCACGACGCAGTGTGGATGGGCGATGACCTCACCGCGGACCGTTATCGCCGCATTCCGATGATCGTCCGCCACGACGACTTCGCGGACGCACGCGTCGGTTGCTTCGTCGCCCGTTCCGAAGCGTGGCCCGACGGCTACATCCCGCGTCCCGGCCAGGTGATCTGGAGCGCCGGCATCGACACCTGGCGACGACTCGCGGCGCGCGGCATCTGGGTCCATGGCAGCGACGAGAGCCTCGGCGAGAGCGAGAAAAGAGGTATCCAGGCACTGTTCCCGCGGGTCCAGCACTGGGTCCGGTTCACGCACGAGCATGGCTACGACTCCCCCTACAGCGCACGTATCACGACCTATCGGCTCGAACGGGCCGCCCCACTGGCCGATTTGAGCGGTCGCACGCACTTTTTCTGGCGCAGCGGCGCCCAGTTCTACGACTATCTGCAGGCCAACCCCGAAATCCGTGGCGCCTGGCACGGTTGCGGACCCGGCAATACATTCAGCATCATCCGCGCCGCCATCGGCGAGGAGCGGGTTCGCGCCTTCCTGTCGGCGGAAGGATTCAGGCGGGAAATACAGCAATGAAACGACTGCAGAGATTGCGCGCGACGGCGGCGCTTCGGGACATGACCTCGGAGATCGGGTTTGGCGTGAGCCAGCTGATCCAGCCGCTGTTCCTGTCCGCCGCGGCCACGAAAGAGGAGCCGCTCGACGGTTTGCCGGGCACCTCGCGCCACACGCTGGCCTCACTACTCACGCAGTTCGAGAAGGACCTTTCCGCGGGTGTGCGCCAGTTCCTGTTGTTCCCCGTCCCCGCTACGAAGTCGAGCCGCAATTTCAACGCCGACTTCACCAGCACCGCGCTCCAGCAGATGCGCCAGCGCGCCGGTGGCGACGCGACCATCTGGGTCGACACCTGCCTGTGCAGCTTCACCGAATCCGGCCATTGCTGCGTGCACGATTCGCGCGGACACCAGGATCTCGCGGCGACGCACACCGCGCTCGGGTCGTTGGGTGTGAGCTACGTGAAGGCGGGCGCCGACGGCGTTGCGCCCTCGGACATGAACGATGGTCGCGTCGCGTACCTGCGAGCCGAGCTCGACAAGGCCGGCTTCGACATGGCGCCCATCATGAGTTACAGCACCAAGTTCGCGAGCACGTTCTACGGACCGTTCCGCGATGCCGCGGATTCGACGCCGCAGTTCGGAGACCGGCGCAGTTATCAGCTCGACGTGCGCAATCGCCAGGACGCGCTCGCCTCCAGCCGCCGCTGTGCGGAAGAGGGCGCGGACCTGCTGATGGTGAAGCCCGGCCAGCCTTCGGCTGATCTGATCATGCCGATCAAGGAACAGACCGGGTTGCCTTGCGGCGCCTACCAGGTGAGCGGCGAATACACCTCGCTCGTGCTGCTGTCGCGCGAGAAGTTTCTCGATTTCGAAGCCGGTCTCCTCGAGAGCTGGTACAACCTGCGCCGCGCGGGCGCGACCTTCATCATCACGTACGGCGCGCGCCTCGCGAGCGGAATGGAGATGCCTCGCTGATGCGATATTTCCCGCTATTCCTCGATCTTGCCTCCAAGCCCGTGTTACTCGTGGGAGGCGGGGATGTTGCCGCGCGCAAGTTCGCGTTGCTCGGCGATGCGGGTGCGCGGATCACCGTCGTTTCGCCGGTGCTGTGTGATGAGCTGACTACCGCTCTGACGCGCGGAGCGTTCGTGCACGTGGCGCGCGAGTTCGCGATCACCGACATCGAAGGCGCCTGGCTGGTCGTCGCCGCGACGAACGACCGCGCGGTTAACGCCGCCGTCGCAGCCGCCGCGAATGCCGCGCGCATTCCGTGCAACGTCGTCGACGACCGCGAACTATCCAGTTTCATCATGCCCGCGATCATCGATCGCTCGCCCGTGCAGATCGCGGTTTCGACGGGCGGCACCTCGCCCGTGCTCGCGCGATTGATCCGCGAGCGACTCGAGACGCTGCTCGACGGATCGCTCGGCACGCTCGCCGCTTTCGCGGATCGATGGCGCGAGGCCGTGAAGCGCAGGTTCGCCGATGTGGGTGCGCGGCGCCGATTCTTGTCGTGGATGCTGACCGGGCCGGTGGCCGCTTCGTTGCGCGCCGGGCGCGAGGCGAAAGCCGAAGAGCTCACACGCAAGGCCCTCGAGAATGAAAGCGCCGTGCCGCGTGGACACGTCGTGCTCGTCGGCGCAGGGCCCGGCAACGCCGGATTGATGACACTGCAGGGATTACGCGCGCTGCAGGAAGCCGACGTGATCGTGCACGATCGGCTCGTGTCCGCAGAAGTGCTCGAGCTTGCGCGACGCGATGCGGCCCGTTTCGATGTCGGCAAGTTCGTCGGCGGCGGTGGCGCGACGCAGGAAGAGATCAACGAGCTGCTCGTCGAACATGCGCAGCGTGGCGAATACGTCGTGCGGCTCAAGGGCGGCGATTCATTCGTGTTCGGCCGCGGCGGCGAGGAAATCGATTTCCTGCGCCAGCATGGTGTGTCGTTCGAGGTCGTCCCGGGAATCACGGCCGCGATTGCCGCAGGCGCGTATTCCGGCATTCCGCTGACCGACCGCCGCCATGCGCAGGCCGTGCGGTTCCTGACCGGCAACAGCGACGAGCAACTCGCGCAGTTCAATTTCTCCGATCTCGCGGCGGGCCGCGAGACGCTCGCGTTCTACATGAGCGTCGGCAAGCTCGTGTCGCTGCGCGACAAACTACTTCTGTCCGGCGTGCGCGGCGACATGCCTGTCGCGTTCATCGAGAACGCGAGCCGCGGCGAGCAGCGCGTGATCGCGACGACGGTCGAGGCGATGCATCGCGATGCGGTGCAGATGAAACTCAAGGCTCCGTCCATGCTGATCGTCGGTGGTGTCGCCGCGAGCGCAGCAGAGCTGCAGTGGTTCGGGAGAACCTCCCTGGTTGGCGCGCGGAGCGCCTGACCCACGGGCTGCTCGGATTTCAGCGCATGGAAGAGGATGAAGCGCCGCGCCCACGCTACATATTGTTTCTCGGCGCCATAGCTGTAGTCGTGCGTGCGGACTTCTTCGCGGAGATCGTCTGGCAAGCGTGATTTACGAGCACGTTGCATAAGCATTCGGCAGCGTTTGACGACAGCGCGGCTGACGTGCTCTATTAAATCAACGACAAGCAGGACGGCGAGAGCGTTATCCATGCAAGATGACGGTTTGCACTCTGTTTTTTGGCCGTCTAATTGAGAGTTAGACGTCATGGATACCGAATCACAAGACTCATCTCCGCCTTCTCAGCGCTTGGGTGCGCTATCGGTACGAGTCCTAGTTAAGACAATCCTAAAGTCGGTCCTGTGGCTCGGCATCGCATGGGTG
>JAEYUC010000042.1 GCA_023433705.1 Pseudomonadota bacterium | reverse complement strand
ATCGGCATCACCGTGGCGCTCGGGATCGCGTTCACGTTCCTGATCGCGATCGCGTCGAAGCCGCGGCCGGCGAGTGCGCCGCAGCCGCGCGCCGCCGCGGAGGCCGCCCGGTGAGACTTCCGCTGGTCGTCGCGACCGCGCTGCTCGCCGCCTGCGCGCACACGCCGCGCGAAGCGGCGGGACCGGCGCCGCGCGGGCTCGCGCCCGTCTCCGCCGTGTCTCCTCGCAGCGCATCGCAGGTGGTCCACGCCGCCTACGGCGAGCGCGCGGCGACGCTGCGCACGGCGCTCGAAGTGAGCGCGTCGGAGATCAAACTCGTGGGCGTGACGGCCACCGGCCAGCGGCTGTTCACCGCGACCTATGACGGGCGGACGGTCGATGCCGAGCGCGGCGCCTTCGTGCCCGCCGACATCCAGCCCGAGCGCGTGCTCGCCGACATGCAACTCGCGTTGTGGCCGTTGCCGGCGCTGCAACAGGCGCTCGGATCGGCGTACGAAGTTGCCGAGCCGTTCGCGGGTGTCCGCCGTCTCAAGCGCGATGGCCGCCTCGTTGCCGAAGTGCATTACGCGGGCAACGATCCCTGGTCGGGGCGCCTGTGGCTCGTGAGTTTCGAGCACGGCTATTCGCTCACCGTCGACACGACCACGTCCGCTAACTAGCCGATGCTGAAGCTCGGGATGCGATACCGCGTCGAGGAACTGGTGCCGCATCGCGGCACCATGTCGCTGCTCGAAACCATCGACGGCTACGGCGCCGACTGGCTGCGCGCCGGACTGACCGTGCGCCGCGAAAGCAGCTTCTCCGACGAAAGCGGCGTGCCCGGCTGGGTAGGCATCGAGTACATGGCGCAGGCCGCCTCCGCGTTCGGCGCCATCGAGCAGGTGCAGCGGGGCGAAACGCCTTCCATCGGGCTGCTGATCGGCTCGCGTTATTATCGTTGCATGCAGGATCACATCCCGTTCGGAACGCGCCTCTCGGTGCACGTGAAGATCGCGATGCGCGACGAAGAGGATTTCGCCGCGTACGAATGCTCGTTGTCTTCGGTGCACGAAGACGGCGAACGCCTCATCGCCGAGTGCACGCTCAAGGCCTTCCGGCCTCATGACCTCGCCGCGCTGCTGCCGAAACCGGGAGCCGGCCATGGCTGACACCGTGCTCGTCACCGGATCGAGCCGCGGCATCGGGCGCGCGATCGCGCTGCGTCTCGCGCGCGCCGGTTTCGCGCTGGTCGTTCACGGCCGCGCTCCTTCGCCCGCGCTCGAGGAAACGCTCGCGGAATGCACCCGTGCCGGCACGTCTGCCCGCGCGATTCATTTCGATGTCGCCGACCGCGACGCGGCCGCCGCCGCGATCGATGCCGACATCACTGCGAATGGGCCCTACTACGGAGTCGTGTGCAACGCCGGGATCACGCGCGACAACGCGTTCCCGGCGCTCTCCGGCGAGGACTGGGACCAGGTTCTCGGCACGAATCTCACCGGGTTTTATAACGTGGTGCAGCCCTTGATCATGCCCATGATCCGCAGGCGGCAGCCCGGTCGCATCGTCACCTTGTCGTCGGTGTCAGGCGTCACCGGGAACCGCGGGCAGGTGAATTACAGCGCTGCCAAGGCAGGTATCATCGGGGCAACGAAAGCGCTCGCCGTCGAACTCGCGAGCCGACAGATAACCGTCAACTGCGTCGCCCCCGGACTGATCCGTACCGACATGACCGCCACCGCGCCCGTCGAAGAAGCGCTCAAATTCATTCCCGCCGGCCGCGTCGGCGAACCCGAGGAAGTGGCCGGCATCGTCGCGTTCCTGATGTCCCGCGAGGCGGACTACATCACGCGCCAGGTCATCGGCGTGAACGGTGGACTGGCATGAGCGGCAGGAGAGTCGTCGTCACCGGCATGGCCGGCATCACCTCGCTCGGCCAGACCTGGGATGAGATCGAGCGCAACTTGCGCGCCGGCGAGAGCGGCGTGCGCCGCATGCCCGAGTGGGAACGCTACGGAGACCTGCTCACGCGCCTCGGCGCGCCGGTGGTCGATTTCGCGCTGCCGCCGCATTTCACGCGCAAGACGGTCCGCACGATGGGCCGCGTCGCGCAGATGGCCGTTCGCGCCACCGAGGTCGCGCTCGAAGACGCGGGGCTCAAGGGCGATCCGCTGCTCAACTCCGGCCGCGTGGGCGTGGCCTACGGCTCGAGCACCGGCAGCACGGACGCCATCCGCGATTTCGGCAACATGCTCACGACCGGCGAGTCCGGCAACATCAACGCGACTACCTACATCCGCATGATGGGTCACACGGCCGCCGTGAACATCGGCGTGCACTTCGGACTGCAGGGCCGCGTGATCCCGACCTCGAGCGCCTGCACCTCGGGTAGCCAGGGCATCGGTTACGCCTACGAGGCGATTCGCTTCGGACTGCAGGACGCGATGGTCGCGGGGGGCGGCGAGGAGCTGTGCGTCTCGGAGGCCGCGGTGTTCGACACGCTGTACGCCACCTCGACGCGCAACGACGCGCCGAAGACCACGCCCGCGCCCTTCGACAAGTCGCGCGACGGCCTCGTCATCGGCGAAGGCGCCTGCACGCTCGTCCTCGAGGAACGCGAACACGCGCTGGCGCGCGGCGCGCGCATCTACGCGGAGATCGTCGGATTCGCGTCGAACTCCGACGGCGACCACGTCACGCATCCCAACGCCGTGACCATGGAACGCGTCATGCGGATGTCGCTCGAGGCGGCCGGCGTGCCGGCCAGCGAGATCAAATACGTGAACGCGCACGGCACGGCGACCGAACACGGCGACATCGCCGAGTCGCAGGCTACCTACCGCATCTTCGGGGACCGTGTTCCGGTAAGTTCTCTCAAAGGCCATTTCGGCCACACGCTCGGCGCTTGCGGCGCGCTGGAGAGTTGGGCCACGATTCAGATGATGCACCATGGCTGGTTCGCGCCGACGCGCAACCTCAAGTCGGTCGACGAGCGCTGCGGCGCCCTCGACTACATCCAATCCGAGGGACGCGAGCTCGACATCGGCCTGGCAATGAACAACAACTTCGCATTCGGCGGGATCAATACGTCGTTGATCTTCGCCCGTACCATCTGAGGAGACCTCGCAGTGAATCGCAACAAGTTGATCAACAGGATTTCGGCGCTCGCCACGGGTATGGCCGCGGTGGCGCTGCTGGCGACCGCGCCCATTGCCCAGGCGCGCGAAACCCGCCACAAGTTCCCGATCGAGGCGGCGCTCGCCAAGGCGCAGGCCTCGGGCCAGCTCGCGCCGGGCATCAAGCTCTTCTGGGGTACGCAGAAGCATCCGAAGCCGACCGCGCAGCTCGGCCCGACCCGGACCAACAAGAAGACAAACTTCTTCAACAAGACGGACCAGGAAGCCTGCGATTGGGCGTTCATGTCGTCGCTCATCGCGCTGACCCAATACGCGCAGCGCGTGGGCGGAAACGCGATCGTGAACATCCGCAGCAACTACAAGAACGTTCCGTTCTCGAGCGAAACCGAGTACGAGTGCGGCGCCGGCAACGTGACCGGCGGCACGGCGTTCGTCGGCGACGTGGTCAAGCTGCCCTGAGCGGCGCGCTTTCCAGGTAGTTAGTGAGGCCGCCTTCGGGCGGCCTCTTCATCTGGCGCCGAAGTCGTACGCGACCGACAGCGAGTAACGCCGGCCCAGGAAATCGTAGTTGCCGTTGAACGCCTCCGGCCCGATCGGAAACGGCGGCGCGGCATCGAACAGATTCGTGACGGCCAGCCACACCTTCAGGTTCCCGCTGGCGGCGAAGTTCGCGGACAGGTCGTGGGTGGTGCTCGAACCCGCTTCGAGGATGTCGCGCGCCTCGACGTCGAACGCGCGGCTATACAGCTGCTCGCTCACGTAGTTGGTCTGCCACGCGGCGCCGAATCGTCCGCGCCGCCAGTCGAGACGAAGCTGCGCGGAATGTTTCGGGCTGCCGATCGTCTCGAGCGTGTCCGTGGTCACGAGGCCCGTGGCCGAGCCGAGCTCCTCGCGCAGACCGAAATAACTCGCCGCGATACCGAATACTCCGGGGCCGCCGAAGTCGTGTTGGTAGCGGCCCTCCGCCGTGATGCCTTCCATCGACTGGAACGCGCCGTTCACGTAGCCCGACTGCACGAACGAGATCTGTCCGGCCAGCGGCGAGCCCGCCGGTTGTCGGGTGAAGTAGTCGCAGTAGTGGTTGGGGTACGAGTAATTGTCGAAGCACGCCCGGGCGAGATCGCCCGAAGACAGGTTCGTGATCACGTCCTCGATGCGCACGTCGACCCAGTCGACCGCGAGCTCGAGGCCTTGCAAACCTTCGGGCTGCAACACGAAGCCCGCCGACCAGGAGTCGGCGCGTTCGTTGCCCAGGTCCGGATCGCCCTGCACCGTGCCTTCGACGCTCGACGTCGTCGCGTTCGAAACCCACGAACCATCCGACGGGAGGCCGTACTCCGCGAAGAATTCCGCGCAGTTCGCGGTGCGCGCGGCCTGGCGGTCGCCGCCCGCCCCGAGGTTGCCCGTGCTGCACGGATCGTCGACCGTCGTGAACCGCGGCGTCACGGGTAGATATAGCTCGATGATCGCGGGCGAACGCATCGAGCGCGTGACGTTGCCGCGCAGCTGGAATCCGCGCACCGGCGACCACTGCAGTCCGCCCGTCCACGACGTGAAGCCGCCGTTCAGCGAGCTGTCGACGCGACGCGCCTTGCCGGTGAGCGTGAGATCCGCCAGCGCGGGCAACGCATTCCGTTCCGAGAACAGCGGGACGACGACTTCGCCGAAGAACTCATTGGTCGAGAAGGAGCCGCCGATCGCGGCCATCGATCCCGAACGTCCGCGACCCGCCTCGAGAAATTCGTCCGGGCGGAACGCACCGCTCTCGCGCCGATGTTCGAAGCCGACGTTGTAGTGGACGTCGCCCGCGGGCAGCGCAAACGCGGTGCTGCCGACGTTCAGGTTGAAGACGCGCTGCTCCATTTCCGAGTCGACCGTCTGCAGGCTCGTCACGTAGTCGCGCGCCTCGGGCGAGGCTCGCCCTTCACCGAAGATGTCGAGCGGCACGCACGCGGAATCGGCCACCGGACCTTCGCCCCCCACCGTGACGACTCCGCCCGCAAGTCCCGCATAACCGGGATTGACGCTGCACTCGAGCCGCCCGGCCACCGACACGACGTTGAGAGCATTCACGAATTTCTGTCGGTCGAGAGCCTGGAAGAAATAGGTGGCGTCGGTGCGGCCGAGATTGACGTACGCCTCCCAGTCGAAGCTGCGCGTCGCGACGAAGAATTCGCCGCGCGCCCCGGCCGCGATCTGCAGCAGATCACTTTCGGAACGCGCTTCGTTTCCGGCGAGATCGCGGTTCGCGCGCGACAGCCGGAACGTGCTGCCGGCCGGCTGCAGTGCCGCGAGTGTCGCGCGAGCCTGGTCGGTCAGAGCCGGGTGCGCGATGGGCAGCGTGATCGCGCCGCTCGTACTCGTGCCGAACGCCGCGGAGTTGTACGTCGGCTGGTCGACGAGCTCGCGTGCCTCGGCGCGATACGCGAGCAAATCGGCGAACAGCTCGACGCCATCCGTCACCTCGAAGCGCCCGCTCGCGGTGACGGTGTCGCGTTTCAGGTCGGTCGAGAGTTGCAGCGTCGAGGCGAGGTACATGCCGTCGCCGCCGGACGCGATGGAACCGCTGAAGTTGGTGCCCGGGTCATACGGCACGAGTTCGCCGTTCGGCGCGAACTGCAGGCAGGTGTCGCTCGTCGCGCCGAAGCAGCGCAGCCGTCCGTCCGCCAGGTTGTTGCCGCCGGCGGGCAGCGCCACGCCGCCGAAGTTCAGCAGGAAACTGCGCCGGTCGCGGATCAGCACGGAGTTCGGAATGCCGTCGTCGTTGCCGGTATTGAATGGGATGTCGGGATTCACGCGGCCGTCGTTGGCCGGCGTGCGCCCGATCTGGCCGGCGATCGCGCTCGCGAACGGATTCGCGGCGAACGTGTACGCCGACGCGAAGCGGGGATTGTCGATCGCGAGCATGCCGTCGGTTGCGCTGTGCTGGATCGATGCCGTGACGTTGCCGCGCTCCCCCGCGAAATTCCAGCCACCCACGAGGCCGAAGGTTTCGCTGGGCATGCCGCCGTCTTCGAGCACGCCGTACCGCCCGAAAGCCTGGATGCCGTCGAAATTGCGCTTGAGTCTGACGTTGACGACGCCGGCGATCGCATCGGATCCGTATACTGGCGCGCCGCCGATGGACAGGGTCTCCACCCGATCGACCAGCACGACCGGGATGACGTTGAGATCGACCTGCGCGCCCGGGGGCGCGGGACCGAAGGCCGCGGGCGGGTTCGAAGTCACGAATCGGCGGCCGTCGACCAGCGTCAGAGTCCGGTGACTGCCGAGACCGAAGCGGTTCACGAAGTTGAGACCCGGACCGAAGTTGGACTGGTCGCCTTCGGGTGTCGTGCCGGCGCCGAAACCGGGCGCCTGATTGAGCGCACCGGCCACGTTGTCGAGACCGCGCGAACGGATGTAATCGGAGGTGACGACGGAAGCCGGTTCGAGACTGGCGTGACTGCCGCGGGGAATACGCGTGCCGGTGACGACGACTTCCTCTTCGGACCGTTGCGGATTGCCGGCCTCTTCGGCCGAAACAGGTGCGGCGGTGACGCCGGCAATCGTCAGGCAGGAGAAAATCGCTGCGCGGCTCGAGCCGCGCACGCGAAAGGGAATCATCGATCCCTCCTGCAAGAGAGGGCTGCCGGCTCCGTGGTCATTTCGATGCCTTTGGACGGCAGCTGTTCTTCTGTCTATCCCTCGATGCGTGCGAGGTTCGCGCGCATCCATGGCCGGGAGCATAACAACCGTCCCGAAAAAAGGAACCGGGTCATTCCCGGATACACCGAAGCCGGCCGGAGCCGGGAGAGCGTGGATAGGTCCACCCTGGAACCACCGCCGGGTTGTCGCGTAATGGCAAATATTGCCCGTCCGCTCCCGGGAGGACGAACATGCGTCCGGCGCGGGCCCAGTCGTTGGATGTTTGCGGCGGGCCGCGAAATAAACCGGCGGGTCGCCGGGTCCAGCCTCTCGTACCAAACAACAATCCGGAGAAGTCTCATGAATCTCAAGACCATCGCCATTGCTTCGGCCGTCGGCAGCCTGCTCGCCATGGGCACCGCCGCCATCGCCGGCGACGCCGCGTCCAAGGAAAAGTGCCTCGGTGTCGCCGAAGCCGGCAAGAATGATTGCGGCACCGCGTCGCACGCGTGCGCCGGACAGGCGAAGACCGACAAGGATCCGAACGAGTGGAAGTACGTGCCGAAAGGCGAGTGCGAGAAGATGGGCGGCAAGGTCCCGGAAGAGAAGAAGCCGGCGGCCTGAACCGGAGGAAGGACGGATGACACGCCTCGATACCCGAGGTGTGCCGCTGGGGCCGATTCCGGCGCGCGCCGGGATCGGCCTCAGGTCGATTCACCACGATGCGCTGTTGCGCGAGCGTCCGCCCGTCGGCTGGATCGAGGCGCACACCGAGAACTATTTCCACGAAGGCGGTTCCGCGGCGCGCGCGCTGCTGCGGGCGCGGGCTAACTACCCGCTGAGCCTGCACGGCGTCGGGCTCGCCCTCGGATCCGCCGACGGTCTCGACCGCGAACATCTCGCGCGCGTGCGCGAAGCGATCCGCCGCTACGAACCCGCCCTGGTATCCGAACACGCCTGCTGGGGTCGCGTCGGCGGCGAACATTTCAACGACCTGCTACCGCTGCCCTACACCGACGAGGCCGTCGAGCTGCTCGCGCGCCAGGTTCGCGAGGCGCAGGATTTCCTGGGCCGCCAGCTCCTCGTCGAAAACGTTTCCGCCTACGTCGCGTTCACGGAGTCCCGGCTGCCCGAATGGGAATTCCTCGCGGCCGTCGCGCGCGAGAGCGGCTGCGGCCTATTGCTCGACGTGAACAATGTGTACGTCAGCTCGCGCAACCTGGGACTCGATGCGCGCGCCTTCATCTGCGGGCTGCCCCGCGAGTCGGTCCAGGAGATCCACCTCGCCGGACATGCCGACAACGGCGGCGTACTCATCGACGATCACGGCTCGCAGGTGTGCGACGCAGTCTGGGAACTCTACGCCTTCGCGATCGAGCGTTTCGGACCACTGCCGACGCTGATCGAGTGGGACACCCGGATTCCGGAACTGTCGGTGCTCGCCGCCGAAGCCGCGCGCGCCGACCAACTACTGGAGAGGACGCGTGGCCTCGCTGCGTGACCTGCAGGAATCCTTCGCGAACGCGCTGCGCGATCCGGCCGCGAGCTGCGACGTCACGCCGGCCGCGAACCTCGACGTGTACCGCAACAACACGCGCAGCGTGTTCCGAACCGCGCTCGAGCAGATGTTTCCGGTCGTGCGCCGGCGGGTCGGGGACGACTTTTTCCGTCAGCTCGCGTTCCATTACCGTGCCGCGTTTCCTTCGCGCAGTGGCGACCTTCACTGGACGGGCCTGGACTTCCCCGAATTTCTGGCGTCACACCTGCGCGGCACGAATTACGAGTGGCTGGCCGACCTGGCGCGGCTCGAGTGGGCACGATGCGAGGCCGCGGTCGCGCGCGAAGATCCCGCCATCGGCGTCGAGACCCTCGCGAATTTCGCGCCGGCCGAACTGGGGCGCGTCGTCTTCAAGCTGCAGCCGTCGCTGCGGCTGATTTCCTCGCCGTACCCCATCTTCTCGGTGTGGCAGGCCAATCAGTTCGAGAATGCACCGCCGATGGATCAATCGCTGGGATCCGAATACGGCATGGTCCACATGAGCGACGGAGTCACCGAGGTGCAGTCGCTGGCGCCGGACCTCTTCGCCTTCCTCTCGGCGCTTTTTTCGGGTGAGCCGCTCGAGGCCGCGATGACCGCCGCCGAAGTCGATGGCGAACGCCTGACCGAAATCCTGGCATTCCTGTTCCGGTCTTCCCTCGTGATCGAAGCAATCTCGAAGACGGACTCGCCCTGACGAATTTCCCGCTCCCGTCGGCGCGGCTCAGTCGAACCGCATCGACAGGCGCACGCCGTACGTGCGCGGCGCATCGAAGAACGCTCGCGCGACGCCGGGGAATCCGGGCACACCTCCCGTGCCGGGCCTGCTGGCGCGCAGGTCGACGTTGTTCTTCACCGCTTCGTCTTCGAGATTGAGCACGTAGGCCTCCAGGGCCCAGCTATCGGTGGTCTCGTAACGAAGTCCGAGATCGGTGCGCGTGTAGGCCGACTGCCGGTCCGACGTTCGATTGAAATCGGTGAGGAACATTTCGCTCTGGTATTTCGCCTGCAGGCGCGGAACGAGACGGGCGCCGTTCGGCAGGCGGATGACGTGTTCGTATGCGAGCGCGCCCGTGATCTCGGGGGCGAACGGCAGCTTGTTGCCGCGCAGGTTGACGATCGGGCTCAGGGGATCGGTGGGCACGTAATACTGCGTGTCGACCGTCGGAAAGTCGCGGTATTCGGCGTTGAGCCAGGTGAACACGGCCTGCAGCGTGCCGTCGCTCACCGGCTTCCACAACAACTCGGATTCCACGCCGAGGATGTGCGCGCGGGTCGCATTGCGCGTGACGAGCTGCTGAAAACCCGACGCGTCGTATTCGAGCCGCGCGCGCAGGATGTCCGAGTAGTCGGAGAAGAAGCCGACGTTGTTGATCGCCATTGCGCCGTCGAGCAAGGTCGCCTTGAGTCCGAGTTCGTAGTTCACGACTTCTTCCGGGCCGGCGTGTGTACCGCCGTCCTGGATGACGCCCGACTTGTATCCCGTGCTCGTCGACGTGTACCCGAGCAGCGCATCGCTGAAGTCGTACTCCGCGCGCGCCGTGTAGGTCACCTTCGACCAGTCGACGTTCGCGTCGTTGTGCATGGCCACGCGGCAGGTGCCCGGGACAGGCTCGGACGAGTCCGGGTCGGGCGACAGCGGGATCTCGTGAGTCGGCATGCCGTCGAGAATGAAACCGCCATCGCCGATCGTCGCGCCGGCCGCGGGACAAACCAGGATCACGCCGCCCACGTCCCTCTTGGTGTCTTCGGTGTAGCGCGCTCCGACCGTGAACCGCGTGCGTTCGCCGGCGTGCCAGGTGAGCTGGCCGAATCCCGCCCACGCCGCCAGCGAGCGGTTCGGCTGGATGAAGGATTGCGCGTATCGCACGTCGCCGTCGTCCACGACGCCCGGGATGCTGCCGCGGTCGTCCATGATGTCGAAGTCGACGCGCGCCGAGTTGTCCTCCCGGTAGAAGAACGTGCCGACTATCCACTCGAGCGGCCCTTCCGTCAGTGGTTTGAGCTGGATTTCATGCTGCACCGAGACGAACTCCGACTCGGCGGTGCGCCGCTCCTCGTCGTAGGTCGCGGGCAACGGCGGGTCGGGCAGCGCGCGCAGGATCGGATCGAGCGCGAGTCCGGTGTCCTGGTCGATGACGTTCTCGCGCGTCATGCGCGCCCATCCGAATAGATAGGAGAGTTCGAGGTCGTGGGAGTCACCGGCCGAAAACCGGTAGTCGGTGCGCAGGTGCAGCGTGTCGTTCTTCATGTCGAGCTCGCCCGGGGACGTGATCAACGCCGAGCGCAGCCGCTCGCCCGGCGCCGGCCGCAAGCTCACCGGCACACTGCCCGCGCCGCGATCCGCGAACCGCTCGAGCGAGGCGAACACGGTCCAGGATTCGTCGGGCTCCCACACGCCGGACAGGCGCACGCCGAGCCGGTTGCTGTCGTCATACCGCGCGGCACCCGCGCGGACATCGGAACCCTCCTGGAACTCGATGTAGCCATCGCGCTGCTCGACGTGCGCGGACGCGCGCAGAGCGAACGTGTCGCCGAGCGGCAGGTTGTAGTGACCCTTCACGCGTTTCAGGTCGTAGCTGCCCGCGGTCACGTCGATCGCGCCGAACTCCTGACCGAGCCGCGGTTTCGCGGTGACGACGTTGATCACGCCGGCATTCGAATTGCGCCCGAACAGCGTGCCCTGTGGCCCGCGCAGGACCTCGAGCCGCTCGAGATCGTGGATCAGCATCGTCGCGCCCTGCGGTCGCGGCGAATAGAAGCCGTCGACGTGAAACGCCACGGCCGGATCGGCGGCCTCGGTGCGATTGGTCGAGACGATGCCGCGCAGGGCGAGATCGAATGCAGCCTGCGTCGAACTGATGCCGATCTGGAAGTTGGGAATCAGCGTCGTGAGGCTGCGCAGGTCGCTGGGCTGCTGGTTTTCGAGCGTGTGGGCGTCGAGCGCGGTGACGGCGAGCGCGCTGCGCTGCAAGGACCGGTCGCGTTTCTCGGCGCTGACGACGATTTCGTCGATCGCTCCGCGGCCGGGCTGGTAAGACTCGTCCACCAGCCGCGACTCCTCGCCGCGGGGGCGCGCCGCGCGGTTCAATCGCGAGGCGTCGTGATTGCGCGCCGGCTTGCGGGACTCGCAATGGGCCTTCGAGTCGCGCACGATGCTGATGGTGCGCTCGTTGACCACTTCGAACGCGAGTCCCGTGCACTTGAGCATTCGACCCAGCGCGTCGGCGACGCGCAGCGAGCCCGAGACGTGATGCGTGCGGATGCCCTGCACGGCGTCGTAATCGAACACGAGTTGCAGCTGCGACTGCCGGCTGAAGGCCGCGAGAGCGGCATCCGCATCCTGGGCCGGGATTTCGAACGAGGGCGCCTGCGCACGCGCGACGCCGGCCAGCGCCAGCGCGGCCAGCGCCGCGGGCACTCTCCGGACGAACCGGCGGAACGTGCGATGTACCCCCATTTCTCGCAACCCCTCGACATTCACGAAATCGCCGCGGCGTCCCTAACACCGCGGAGGCCCGTTTCACGGCGACCGCAAGACGATGTCCTCCGACTCGCGAGTGTCGACCTGCAGACCGAAAGTGCTCGCGAGCGCCGCTGCGAAACTGTCCGGATCCGTGGATTTGAAGCTTCCTCCGACCCGCAGCTGCGCGAGCTTCGGATCGGCGAGTGAAATCTGGCGGCGGTTGTAGCGATTGAATTCGTCGACCGCGAAAGCCAGCGATTCGCCGCGGAATTCCAGCCGTCCCGTGGTCCAGGCGAGTCGCTGCGCGATCACCTGCGGTTCGAGCCGGCTGACCGATACGTGGTCCCGGATCACCACCGCGGCATCACCGGCACCCAGTGGTGGATGCTCCGGCGCGCTCTCCGATCCGATCGCGACCTTGCCCTCGGCCACGATCACGTCGATCTGCTTCGATTCGCGCAGCCGCACGCT
Source organism: Pseudomonadota bacterium (assembly GCA_023433705.1). GTDB lineage: Bacteria > Pseudomonadota > Gammaproteobacteria > Steroidobacterales > Steroidobacteraceae > CADEED01. The sequence goes on along the minus strand of JAEYUC010000042.1, from coordinate 10,186 downwards.
GAACTCGGTCCCGACGGCGCGCAGGTCCGCGCCCGCCGCGGAAACGACGAATGGCCGCGTCGCGTCGTGGGCGACCTGGAAACGGCCCTCGCCGCGCAACAACTTGATGTCGCGGCGTTCGTCGTTGAAGCGCACGCGCAGCTCGCTGTTGGTATTGAGATCGATGACGCTGCCGTCCTCGAGCACGATGCGCGTGCGGCAACCGACGTGCGTCTCGTAGCGCTCACCGTCGTATTTCAGCCAGGCCGCCCACACTCCCGCGCAGGCCACCAGGGTCACGAGACCGGCTGCCGCCGCCATGGGCCACTGGCGCCAGCGCGGCGGCTTCGACGCCGCGAGCAGGTCGGGATTGATCGACTGGTCGAGAGGCTTGAGTTCCTTCAGACGTTCGGCGCGACGCCATGCCGTTTCGAGACGTAGATAGGCGATGCGGTGGCGGATGTCCGCTTCGAGCCAGCGATTGAACTCCTCGTCGTTCTCGGGCTCCCCGCCGCGCGCATCGAACTTGGAGAGCCAGACGCTTGCGTCGTGTTCGATTCGCTCCTTCGCCTTCACGAAGACTGCCCCACGCCGCGGCGGCGTGAGCGGTCGAACCACGGGGAACGTCGCTCCGCGACCGGAGAATTGGCGAGCGCGGCGCTGCACAGGCGCATCCCCTTCGCCAGGTGCTGCTCGACGGTGTTCTCGGAGATGCTGAGTTGCGCGGCGATTTCCTTCTGCGAAAGGCCGTACACCTTGCGCAGCGTGAACACCTGGCGGCAACGCGCCGGCAGCTTGGATACCGCCGCGCTGAGCAACGCCAGCTCCTGGTGCGTGTTCACGATCTCGTCGACCTGGCCGGTCTCGTCGAGTAGTTCGAGCGCTTCGAGGTCGGCGACCAGCTCGATCGGCACCACCTGCCGGTGCCTCAACCAGGACAACGCGACGTTGCGCGCGACGGTCAGCGCGAAGGCGCGGATCGAGCGGACTTCTTCCCGTCCCGTGGCGCTGCCGGCCGCGAGCAGGTGCGCGTAGGTATCCTGCAGCAGTTCATCGACGTCCGCGGCGTTGCGCGCGTAGCGATGCAGGCAGGCGCGCAGGACACCCTCGAATTCGAGGGACGCGACCAGGTAGCGATCAACACTGCGAGGCATGGCGAGAAGATGACACATCCCGGCGGAAGGGAGAACGGATAGGTAACAGATGATGCAAGATAGTTCCCGCATGACTGACAACCTTCCGGACGCCCGACGCCCGCTGACGAGCCGCTCCACCCCATGGGCCCAGTTCCTGTCTCGCGCTGTCATGCGAGCGGGAGTCACGCCCGACGCCATTTCGATCCTGTCGGTGGTGTTCGCGATCGTCGGCGCGGCCGTGCTGTTGTCAGGAGGGAAACCCTGGAACCTGTTGATCTGCGCGGCCTGCGTGCAGCTGCGGCTGCTTTGCAACCTGCTCGACGGGATGGTGGCCATCGAGGGTGGCCTGAAGTCGAAGCTGGGGGTGCTCTACAACGAGGTGCCCGATCGGATCGCGGACTCGTTGTTCCTGGTCGCGCTGGGTTACGCGTGCGGATTCCCCTGGATCGGCTGGCTCGCCGCCCTGGCGGCGGCGGTCACGGCGTACATCCGTGTCTTGGGAGGCACCTTCGGCCTCGCGCAGGATTTTCGCGGTCCATTTGCCAAGCCGCATCGCATGGCGGCCATGACCGTCGGATTGCTGATGGCCTTCGGCGAGTACTTCTGGACGGGCGGGCGGCTCGCGCTCGTGACGGCGGCCGCGCTGATCGCGTTCGGATCGATCGTGACCTGCGGGACCCGCATCGCCGCCATCGCACGCCAGCTCGAGGCGCGTCCCGACCCGTGAGGCCTTCCAGCGCGCTTCTCGTCGGTGTGGTCAAGTTGCTGGTCGGCGCCTATGCGCGCTGGGTCGGCACGCAGCCGGGGGATGCCCAGCGCATCTACTTCGCCAACCACACCAGCCACATCGACACGCTCGCGATCTGGTCGTCGCTGCCGCGCCGGCTGCGGTCGCGCACGCGTCCCATCGCGGCGCGCGACTACTGGGGCAAGGGAATCCGCAAATACATCGCGACGCGCGGCTTCGGCGCGGTGCTCATCGACCGCAAGCGCGAGGACTCGAATGCGGATCCGCTCGACCCACTGCGCGCGACGCTGAAAGAAGGCGATTCGCTGATCATCTTTCCGGAGGGCACGCGCGGCCAGGACGCAGTGCCGGCGCGATTCCGCGCCGGCCTTTACCGGCTCGCCGGTGAGTTTCCGTCCGTGGAGCTGGTGCCCGTGTATCTCGACAACCTGCACCGCAGCCTGCCGAAGGGCGCTCTGCTGCCCGTGCCGATGGTCTGCACGGTGCGATTCGGAGCTCCAATCGCGCTCGCGCCGGGTGAAGAGAAGGAAGCCTTTCTCGAACGCGCCCGCGAGGCCGTGATAGCGCTGTCGAGGACCGCCGGATGATCGAGCACCTGCACAACATTCCCCGCGAGTTCCTCTGGCTGTTCGGCAGCCTGATCGTGTTGCTGGGCATTGCCTCCATCGTCGGCGCGGTGCTCCTGCGCAGGCCCGCGGACGACAAGAAGGCCGCAAGCCGCGCGAATCTCGTGGCGCGCGTCAACGCGTGGTGGGTCATGGTCGGCATCCTCGCGGTCGCGTTCCTCACGGGGCCGACGATGACGCTGCTGCTGTTCGCGTTTGCCTCGTTCTTCGCGCTGCGCGAGTTCATCACGCTGACGCCGAGCCGGCCGGGCGACCGGCTGCCGCTGTCGCTCGCGTTCTTCATCATCATCCCCGCGCAATACCTGCTGATCGGCCAAGACCGTTACGGCACGTTCGCGATCTTCATTCCCGTCTACGTGTTCCTGCTGCTGCCTTCGATCGCGGCGCTGCTGTCGGACATCGAGGACTTCCTCTCCCGCAGCGCCAAGCAGCAGTGGGCGCTCATGGTCACGGTGTACTGCCTGAGCCACGCGCCGGCGCTGCTGATGCTCGACATCCAGGGCTACGAAGGGCGCAGCGCGCTGCTGCTGTTCTATCTACTGCTGGTCGTGCAGATGAGCGACGTGATGCAGTACGTGTTCGGCAAGCTGTTCGGCAAGACGAAGATCGCGCCGGTAGTCAGTCCATCGAAGACCGTCGAGGGATTCATCGGTGGCGGCCTCGCCGCGACCGCGATCGGCGCCGCGATGTGGTGGATCACGCCGTTCACGCCGCTGCAGTCGGCGGGGATCTCCGCGGTCGTCGTGCTCATGGGGTTCCTCGGCGGTCTCACGCTCTCCGCCGTGAAACGCAGTCTCGGCGCGAAAGACTGGGGTGTCATGATCGAAGGACACGGCGGCATGCTGGATCGCATGGACTCGATCTGCTTCGCGGCGCCGGTGTTCTTTCACATCGTGCGGTACTTCTACGCCGGCTGATCCATCGGCGCGCGCCCACCCGGAGGTCATTCGTAATGAGTCGGGCACTGACTTTGCTGATGCTCTCGATCGTGGCCTTTGCGGGTTTCCCCGCATTCGCGGGCAAGCCCGCTCCAGTCATCTTCGACACCGACATCGGTACCGACATCGACGACGCGTACGCGCTCGTGGGATTGATGCGCCGCGCGGACCTCGAAGTCGTCGGCGTCACGACGGTCTCGAGCGACGCCGTCGCGCGGGCCCGGCTCGCGGCCAAACTACTCTCGATCGCCGGGGGCGAGTGGGCGAAAGTCCCCGTGTACGCGGGCATCTCCACGCCTGCGCAATACATGAAGCAAGTGGAGTGGGCCGACGGCTTCGAATCGCCGGGCCTGCACACATCGGGCGGCGTGGAGTTCATGCGTCGCCAGGTGAATGCACGGCCGGGAGAGATCACGCTCATCGCCGTCGGTGAACTGACCAACATCGCGGCGCTGCTGCGCTCGGAGCCCGGGATCGGCCGGAAGATCCGTGCGATCTCGCTCATGGGTGGGTCCATCTACCGCGGTTACGCACCCGGCTCGAAGCCGGAGGCCGAGTGGAACATCCGCTCGAATGCCGACGCCGCACGGGAGGTGTTCACGTCGGGCGTACCGCTTCTCGTCGCCCCGCTCGATTCGACCGCCGATCTGAAACTCGTTCCCGAAATGCGCGTGGCCATCTTCTCGGCCGGCACGCGCCTCGATGACGCGCTTGCCTCGCTCGACCAGATCTGGCGTTACACGAATCACTGGAAGGGCGACCTGCCTACCTTGTTCGATGTGCTGGCCGTGGAGCTCGTGAATCCGCGCATGCCACTGACCCTGGAGGCGCTGCACCTCGAGCTCACGCCCGAAGGCATCACGCGGCCGGTCGCGGGAGCGAAGCCCAACGCACGGGTCGCGGTCACGGTGAACGCCGCGGAATTCATGGCGGATTTCGTGCGGAATATGACGAACGACTGAGCGTTGGCAACGACCGCGCGAGATTGCCGCGGGAAAGGCTGCACAGTACTCATTCCGGCAACTCGTTCGCGCCGCGCGGGAATTATAGGAAAAACCCTGTAGGTAGCGCGAAGCTCGCGTGCGATAGTTTGGCCGTCCAGCAGCTGCCGATGGCTACCTCGCTCATGCGCCGACGCAATTGGACAACTTCGGCATTCGCTTCGTGCGTGCCCCTGCTCGCATGCGGGCTCGTGCATGCCAAGAACGCGGACCGGCTTTCCGAGCTCAAGCAGATGACGGTCGACGAGCTGCTCAACGTCGAGGTCACTTCGGTATCGCGGGCCGAGGAAGAACTGCGCGACGTGGCCGCGGCCATCTTCGTGATCACGCAGGAAGACCTGCGGCGCACCGGCGTCACGACCATGCCCGAGGCGCTGCGGCTGGCGCCCGGCATCAGCGTCGCGCGGCGCAATTCGAATTCCTGGGCGGTGAGCGCGCGCGGCTTCAGCTCCATCAACTCCGAGAAGCTGCTGGTGCTTTCGGACACGCGCAGCATCTACACGCCGCTGTTCTCGGGCGTGGCGTGGGACGTGCAGGACTATCTACTTGCCGACGTCGAGCGAGTCGAGGTGATTCGCGGACCCGGAGCGACGATGTGGGGCTCGAACGCCGTCAACGGCGTCATCAACGTCACGACGCGCAACGCGCGCGACACTCACGGCGCGTACGTCGAGGCCGGCGCCGGCACCTTGGAGCGTTACTTCCTGTCCGCGCGGTATGGCGGCGAAACCCGGGGCGGCGTGCACTACCGCGTGTTCGGCCGCTATTTCGATCGCGACGGAACGGTCAACCCGAACCCGGCGGTGGACGACGCCTGGAACCAGGGGCACGTCGGTTTCCGCACCGATTGGGACTCCGGCGCATACGACTCGTTCACCGTGCAGGGCGATGCGTATGCGGGCGAGATCGGACAGTTCGTGCCGGCAATCACGATCGACGGGCGTACGGCGCCGGCGCCGCCCTATGACGTCGACGTGAGCGGCGGGAACGTGCTTGCGCGCTGGCGGCGCCGCACCGGCGAGGATTCGGACGTGCAGCTGCGCGCTTACTACGACTACACGCGGCGCGACGACCCCAGCTTCCTGGACACGTTGCACACCTTCGACATCGACCTGCAGCGGCGCCATGCACCGATGGGACGGCACGAGTTGTTGTGGGGCGCGGCCGTGCGGCTCACCTCCAACCGCAACCGCGGCGGCGGGATCTTCGCGGTCGATCCCGAACAATCGGACGACATGTTGTACAGCGGATTCATCCAGGACCGCATCTCGCTCGGCGACGAGCTGAAGCTGACACTCGGCACGAAACTCGAACACAACGATTTTTCCGGCTTCGAGATTCAACCGAGCGTGCGGCTCGCCTGGGCGCCTAACTACGAGCAGACGTACTGGACCGCCATCTCGCGGGCCGTGCGCGTGCCGACGCGCCTCGAGCGCGACGTCGCGATCGACCTCGGCGCCGATCCTGCCGAGGATCCGACCGCTCGCCTGCTGGGCAACCGGGGCTTCGACTCCGAGGAGCTCATTGCCTACGAGATCGGCTATCGCTGGCAGCCGCTCGAGAACCTGTCGTTCGATGTCGCGGCTTACTACAACGATTACGAGAAGCTGGCTTCGCTCGAGATCGGCGAGCCTTTCATCGACCCCGTCGATGGCCGTGTCGTGTTTCCGGTGCTCAACCAGAACCTCACGAGCGGCCGCTCCGTCGGCGCCGAACTACTGGCCGAATGGACGCCGATCGGCGACTGGCGCCTGTCCGCGAGTTACTCGTACGTCGATCTCGAGCTCGAATCCGCGGGCATGGACCTGAATCGTGGCGTCTGGTTCGACGGCTCCACGCCGCGGAACCAGGCCGGCCTGCGATCGTTGTGGAGATTCGCGGAGTATTTCGAGCTCGATGCGCAATATCGCTACGTTTCCCGGATCCGGCGGATCCCGGTCGATTTCACGGGAGCCGGCGTTCCGTCCTATTCGGAACTCGACCTGCGCTTCGCCTGGATGATAGGGCCGAGCTGGCAACTCTCGATCGTCGGGCAGAATCTGCTGAACGACGATCACATCGAGTTCGGTCCGGCGGCCGAGCGCGGGGCGATCGAGCGTTCCGCCTATTTCAAGGTCGAGTGGCGTCTCTAGTGGGCCTGCGCAAGACACTGCTGCGCGTGGCCGCGGTCGCGCTCCTTTCGCTGCATGTATCCGCGGCCGCGGCGCCCCCTGGCGAATACCAGGTCAAGGCCGTGTTCCTGTTCAACTTCGGCCAGTTCGTCGAGTGGCCCGCGCACGCCTACGGTTCCGCGTCCGCGCCCTTCGTGATCGGCGTGATCGGGGAAGATCCCTTCGGGAAGGTTCTCGACGAGGTCGTGCGCGGTGAATCGCTGGGACATCACCCGCTGGTCGTGAAGCGGTTCAAGAGCACCAGCGACATCGCCGACTGCAACATCCTCTTCATCTCGCGCAACGAGTCGGGCCGGCTGCCCGAGATCATGGCGGCGGTGCGCGGGAAGAACATTCTCACGGTCACCGACATCGACGGCGCCGAACGACACGGGGCGATCATCGTGTTGTTCAACGAGAACAACCGCATCCGCATGCGCATCAACCTGGCCGCCGCGCGCGAGAGCCAGCTCACGATCAGCTCGAAGCTGCTGCGGCCCGCGGAAGTCATCGGGGCGGAGAGCATGTGATGCGCCGCCCGACCGTCCCGCTGCGTCGCAAGCTGAGCGCGATCACGTTGACGACCTGCGGAATCGCGCTGCTCATCACGACCGCGCTGTTTCTGCTCGGTGAGATCCTCGTGTCCCGTCAGCAGAGCCTGCAGCAGCTCCGCATCCTGGGCGAGGCGATCGCCTCCAACAGTACCGCGGCGCTCGCGTTCGAAAATCCCGAGGACGCCACCGTCGTGTTGTCGGCGCTGAGCTCCGATCCGCACATCGTCTCCGCCGCGCTCTACAAATCGGACGGCACTCCATTCGCGACGTATCCGCGCGATGCGTTCGACTCCATTCCGGGCACGCCCGCCGCGCCCGGGCATCGCTTCGACCAGGGCCACCTGGTCGTCGTCTCGGAGGTACGCGAGGGCGAACGAAGCCTCGGCACGCTGATGGTCCGCGCCGACATGTATGCGATCTACGAGCGCATCGGGATGTACGCGCTGATCGCGACGCTCGTGATCGCGCTCGCGCTGCTCGCGGCCTGGGCGATTTCCCGCCGACTGCAGCGTCAGCTCTCCGAGCCCATCCTCGCGCTGGCCGCCACGGCGGAGATCGTGTCGAACCGGCACGACTACAGCGTGCGCGCGCAGGCGCCCGGCATCAACGAGCTCGACGCGCTGACCGGAGCGTTCAACTACATGCTCACGCAGACCGAGCAGTACGAGGGCAAGCTCAGTACGCAGGTGAGCCGGCTCGCGCTGTTGCAGGAGATCACGCACAGCATCGGTTCGCGCCACGACCTGCTCAGCATCTTCCAGGTCGTGCTCGGCAGTCTCGAGGCGCACCTGCCTATCCACTTCGGCTGCGTGTGCCTGCACGATCCGGCGAACAACACGATCACCGTCGAAGCCGTCGGCCCGTTGAGCAGTCGCGACGCGGCGGCGCTCGGGCTGCCGGTGCGCGAGTCGGTGCCGGTCGGGCAGAACGGGCTTTACCGGGCGTTGCAGGGCACGCTGATCCACGAGCCCGACGTGAACAAGGTGCCGTCGCCGTTCACGCAGCGCTTCGCGCGTGCGGGATTCAATTCGCTGGTGATCGCGCCGCTCGCGGTGGAGTCGAGTGTGTTCGGCGTGCTGGTCGCGGCGCGGCGCCCCGCGCATTCCTTTTCCAGCACGGATTGCGAGTTCCTGAAGCAGCTCAGCGAACACGTTGCGCTCGCGTCGCACCAGGCGCAGCTCTACCAGGCGCTGCAGCGCGCGTACGAGGATCTGCGGCAGAGCCAGCAATCCGTCTTGCAGAACGAACGTCTGCGCGCGCTCGGGCAGATGGCGAGCGGCATCGCGCACGACATCAACAACGCGATCTCGCCGGTTTCGCTGTACACCGAACTACTGCTGCAGCAGGAGCGGCAGATCACGCCGGAAGGACGCAATCGCCTCGCGACCATGCAGCGCGCGATCGAGGATGTCGCGGGGACCATCGAGCGCATGCGCGAGTTCTACCGGCCGCGCGAGTCGGCACGCTCGTTCCACCGCATCGACGTACACGGCGTAATCGACCAGGTGCTCGATCTCACGCAGCCGCGCTGGCGCGCGCTGCCGCAGGAGCGCGGCATCGACATCGAGCTGGTGCGCGATTTCGCGCCCGCACGGCTCGAGATCCTCGGCGATGAGGTCGAGATGCGCGACGCGCTCACGAACCTGGTGTTCAACGCCGTCGATGCCATGCCCGCCGGCGGGACGCTCAGGATCTCCACACACGTCGCCGCGAGCGACCTCAACGCGACCAACGTCTACATCGAGGTCAGCGACTCCGGCATCGGCATGGACGAGGACACCCGCCGGCGCTGCGTCGAGCCGTTCTTCACCACGAAAGGCGAGCGCGGCACGGGGCTCGGCCTCGCCTCGGTGTACGGCATGCTGCAGCGTCACGATGCCGAGCTCGAGATCGACAGCGAACCCGGCAAGGGAACGACGATGCGGATGGTCTTCCCGCAGTTCGTCGAACGCGGTTCGAGCGCGGCGCTCGGGGCATCACCGGCCGCCATCCGCAGGAAACTCAAGATCCTGGTCGTCGATGACGATCCGGTGCTGAGCCGTTCGCTCGACGACGCGCTCGCGACCGACAGCCACCAGGTCCAGCTCGCCGCCGGCGGACAGGCCGGCATCGACGCCTTTGCCGCGGCTCACACCGCCGGGCGAACGTTCGACCTCGTGATCACCGATCTCGGCATGCCGCGCGTCGACGGGCGCAAGGTCGCCGAATCGATCAAGGCGCTTTCGCCCAACACACCGGTGATCCTGCTGACCGGCTGGGGTCAGCGGCTGCTCGACGAAGGCGACATTCCGCCCAACATCGACATGATCCTGAGCAAGCCCCCGCGGCTCGCGCAGCTGCGCGCGGCGATCGCCGAGCTCGTGCCGTGGGAAGCGGCCGAGCTGGCGCAGTAGCCTTCCGTCTTATTTCCGGGCGGGCGACGCCCGCAGAGACTGGCGACTCCAGTTCGAGCGGAGTTGCGCCATGTCGAGGATTCACCGGTCGCGGGTCGGGGTCGCCTGGATCTGCCTCGCGGCCACACTATCTACCGGCGCGTTCGGCGCGGCGCGCGAAAAGGTCGACGTCGTCCACCTGAGGAACGGCGACCGGGTGACCGGGGAGATCGTCGGGCTGGAGTACGGCGAGCTCAGGCTCAGCACCGATTCGATGTCGACCGTCGCGATCGAGTGGCTGGACGTAGTCAACGTCGAGAGTGCGCAGATGTTCGTCGTCGAGGACGACGTGGGCGGAAGATTCCATGGCTCGCTCGGCGAGGCGCCGCGCGGGCAACTGGCAGTGCGGTTTTCTCCCGAAGACGATCAGCCGCTCGAGATGGGCCGCGTCACGCGCATCGCGCCATCCGAGAAGACATTCCTCAGGCGTCTCGAAGGGTCGTTTTCCGTCGGGCTCGATTACGCGAAGGCGAGCGACATCATGACGCTCGGCGGCTCGGCGAACTTCGCGTACCGCGCGCCGACGTTCGCATGGGCCCTCGATCTCGATGCGCATTCGACGAAGGATCCGCAGCAGGGCACGCTCGATCGCAGCAACGTGGGCTTTCACTACCAGTGGTTC
>JAEYUC010000087.1 GCA_023433705.1 Pseudomonadota bacterium | reverse complement strand
ATCCCCACTTTTTACACCGGCACCGCTATCCCCACCCCCCAACTACTTGAGGTGGTCAAGAGCGATCTGCGTCATCGCGCGCAACGCAATCGGAAGTGCCGCCTCATCCAGATGGAAAAGGGGCGAGTGGTTAGCTGGTGCCTCGAGCACATTCTTGTCCCTTGGCGTTACTCCAACCATGAAGAAAAAGCTCGGCACCTTCTGCCCGTAGTACGCAAAGTCCTCGGCGCCGGTGATCAGTGACATCTCCCTCACGTTCTCCGCGCCCGCAACCTTGCGCAACACCGGCAACACGCGTTCGGTGAGCTTCGGATCGTTGTAGGTCACGGGATTGCCGTATGCCTCGAGCTCGAACGTCGCGGTCGCGCCGTTCGCGGCGGCCGTGTTCTCCACGATGCGTTTCATCGCCGCGGTGATCTGTTCGAACTGCGGCTTTTCGAAGGTGCGGATCGTGCCGATCATCTCCACGGAATCGGGAATGATGTTGTTGCGCACGCCGCCCTTGATCGCGCCGACCGACACCACCGCGGGATTACGCGTGAGATCGACCTGCCTGCTGACCACCGTCTGCAGCGCATTGACGATCTGCGCGGCGGTCACGATCGGATCGACGCCCTGCCACGGCCGCGAGCCGTGCGTCTGTCGGCCCGTGACCAGCACCTTCCACGCCTGCGAACTCGCCATGAATGGTCCGCTGCGATAACCGATGATGCCCGTGTTGAGCGACGCCCACGCATGCCAGCCGACCATGATCCCGGGCTTGTATTCGTCGAAGATTCCAGCGGCGAGCATCTCCGACGCGCCGCCTTTTTCTCCGGGCGGCGCGCCCTCTTCGGCCGGCTGGAACACGAACAACACGTTGCCGCGCAGCTTCGATTTCGTCGCCGTGAGCGTCTCGGCCACTCCCATGAGCACCGCCGTATGCGCGTCGTGACCGCAGGCGTGCATGACGCCCACCTCCTCGCCGCGGTAGTTTGACCGCGCGACCGAGCGGAACGGCACGTCGGTGCGTTCGGTGACCGGCAGCGCATCCATGTCGGCGCGCAAGGCGATCGTCGGCCCGGGCCTTCCGGTCCGCAGCAGCCCCACGACGCCGGTGTGCGCGATGCCGGTCCGCACTTCGAGACCGAGACTGCGCAGGTGGTCGGCCACGACCTGCGCCGTTCGCACCTCGCGATTCGAGAGCTCAGGGTGCTGATGGAAATCCCGTCGCCAGGCAATGACCTTGGCATCGACGTCCGCCGGCGACGCCGGCGCCGTCAGCAGTACGGAAAGAGGCAGCAGCGCAAGGGCAAACTTCTTGTAGGCCATTGGTTGTAGGTGAACGTCGACACCGGGAACCGAGTCTGCGCTGATTGGTCGCACCCCTGCAACGCATCGATACTCGATGGTCGCGAGAAGGATCCTCATGACCCACGTCGTTGACGCAACCTTGCTCTACTCACCGACCAGCGGTGGCGTGAAGCGCTATCTGCTCGCCAAACAGGAATGGATACGGTCGCGCACGAACTGGCGCCACAGCATCGTGGTCCCGGGTGAGAGCGAGCAGCACGTTCCGGACGGCATATCGACCGTTGCCGGCCGTCCCGTCCCGGGAACCTTCAACTACCGGCTGCCGCTGAACCCGCTGCATTGGGCGCGCGCGATCGACCGGCTCGAACCCGACATCATCGAGATCGGCGACGTGTTCCATCCCGCCTGGGCCGCGGCAAGCGTCGCGCGGCGGCGCGGCATTCCGCTCATCGCGTTCTACCACTCCAACATCCCGATGCTCGCGGGCCGCCGGCTCGGCACGGCCGTCCAGAAGCTGTTCGAATGGCACGTGCGCCAGACCTATCAGCGCTGCGACCAGGTGTTCGCGCCCAGCCAGTACATGTGCCAGTACCTTCACGAACTCGGCATCACACACGCGAGCGTGCAGCCGCTCGGCGTCGATCTCGAGACATTTTCTCCGGTACGGCGTGGCCGCGACCTGCGCGTGGAACTCGCGTTGCCGAAGCGGACGCGGCTGCTCGTGTTCGCGGGGCGCTTTTCGCAGGAAAAGAACATCCCGATCCTCATCGAGGCCTTCGGCAAGCTCGGATCGCCTTACCACCTGCTGCTCGTGGGGGGCGCCGAAAGCGGACGTTCGGGCAACGTCACGCGCCTGCCCTATTGCCGCGACAACAAGGAGCTCGCCGCCATGTTCGCGGCCGCGGACGCGGTCGTGCATGCCGGTACGCACGAAACTTTCGGGCTCGTGGTGCTCGAGGCAATGGCCTGCGGGCGCGCGGTCGTCGGCATGCGCGCCGGAGCGATACCGGAGCTGATCGATCCCACGGCGGGCATCCTCGCGGAACCGCACGACGACCCGGCGATCTGCGCCGCCAACCTCGCGGCGGCGATCGACTCGCTGTACGAGCGCGATCTCGAGAGCATCGGCGCCGCGGCGCGCCGGCACGTTGCGGCTAACTACAGCTGGTCGCGCGCGCTTCAGGCGCTGCTGGGGAGTTACCAGGAAGCGATCGGAGTCCGGCTGCTGCCGATCGGGAACGCGCTGGCGCGCATGGAGTAAGTCAGGTCCACCCCGACCACTTCTGCAGGTATTCCTGCGCCCATCGCGTGCCGTCGAGGCCGCCGCCCATCCGCATCTGGTCGACGTAACTCGTGAAGGTCCGCTGCAGCGCTTCGGCGCCGCCGAAGCGGCGCTCGAATTCCGCGATCGTTTCGGATGGGCCGCCGAGCACCGAGTAACGCATCTTCGTGTCGACGATGAGCAGCACGTCGGCATTCGAGGCCAGCAGGCAGGTCGGATTGGATACGAGCCGCACGCGCAGCCAGCGGCACAGTTCGTCGTCGAGCTTGCCGGTGTGCCGGAAGTGCGGCTTCGGCGCCGAGAGGTTCGCGATGAAGAATTCGCCGGAACAAACACTGTTCATGAAGCCGATGAGCCGCGCGGCTTCGTTGAAGCCATCGTCGCCGTCGGCGGGGTGAATTCCTTCGGGAAACGCGCGCGCATCGAGCGGCGCTTTCGGCCACCACACTTCGTTGCGCGGCTTCTTCGGCATGGGCGCGAAGCGTTTGCTCGCGAGCGAGTCGAAGCGACTCTGCACCGCCGTGCGCTCGGCCGGTGCGAGATCCCGCAGCGCGACGTTCATCGTGCCACCAGCTCGTAAACGGTCAGGCGGCCTTTCTTGTCACCCGCGAGCAGACGCTTGCCGTCCGGCGACCAGCGCACGACGCTGGCTTCTTCGTCGAGCAACTGCACGTCGATCGGTTGCGTGGTCTTTCCTGGCCGCCACAGCGACAGCCGCCAGTCGCGAGCGCCACTGACGAGGTGTTCGCCGCCCGGCTGCCACGAAAACGAGTCGACCTTCTCGGTGTGGCCCGACAACACGATGGGCTTCGTGCCCTCGGGGCCGCGCCCGCTGAAATCCCAAAGCACCATGTCATTCCCCGCGCAGGACGCGAGGTAACGGCTGTCGTCTCTCCAGCCCACCAGGTCGAGTTTCCCTTCGTAGCCACGCATCTGTGAATCTTTGCCAGTCGAACGATTCCAGAAATGCAGTGAGCCATCGGCCATGCCGGCGGCGAGGAATCGTCCATTGCCGCTGAAGTTTACCGTCAGGCACGCGGCCGGCCATTTGTAGCGGCGGGTTTCGTAGCGAGATTTGTCGACTCGGTACACCGCGATTTCGCCGTTAAGGGCAACACCTAGATCGTTTCCGGGACGGTCGAACGCGAGTGCGACGGCCGTCGAGGTGTTAGGTGAAAAGGCATGCACCTTCTCGCCCGTAGGGGACCAGAGCGTGACGGACTTCCCGGCCGCGCTCGCGAGCAGCTCGCCGCCCGGCGACCAGGCCAGGGCCTGTGTGGCCGTCGGAGCCGGCTTGAACCGCTTGAGTTGTTTGCCGGTCGCCGTATCCCACAGCGCGATCGCGCCGTCCTGGCCCGACGTGGCGCAGACATTCGCGCGCGGACGCCACGCGACCGCCAGCGTACCCAGCATGTGCTCGCCGATGGTTTCGAGCGCCAGCGCCGCGCCGTCGAGCCGCGCGAGCGCGACCTTGCCCTCGCCGCCGGCGATCGCGATCGCGGAACCATCAGGCCCCCACACGCAATCCGCTACGTAGTCGTCGAGCTGCGCGGTGGCCCGCGGCTCCAGCCCGAACGACAGCGAATTCTTCACGGCCATCTCAATTCTTCGCGACGGCGGATTCGAAACCCGCCTCGATTTCCGCGCGATCGAGTCCGCGCCCGATGAACACGAGGCGATTCTCGCGCGGACCCGAACCCCAGGGCCGCTCCGCCTGCGCGTCGATCATCATGTGGACGCCGTGGAACACCTGGCGGCGTTCCTCGCCCTTGACGTTGAACACGCCCTTCATGCGGAAGATGTCCTGGCCGCGCGTCTTGAGTAGATAGTCCAGCCACTGGTTGAGCTTCGCCGGATCCAGCGGCCGTGGATCGGTGATGCCGATCGAGCTGATCTCGTCCTCGTGGTGATGCGAGGCGAAGCGGCGCTCGGCGGCGGGTCGCTGGCCCGCGAGGTGCAGGCCGAACTCGAGCGGATGGTGCTCGAAGAACAGCGCGTAGGCGCCAGGGGTCGTCACCCGCAACGTGAAATCCGCGCCCGCGTGCGAGATGTCGATGGCGTAGTGGCCCTGCGCCGCGTCGAGCGAACCATGGCAGTTCACGACGGTCGCCGGCTCCGCGAAGAGGCGCACTGCCGGTTCGATGGCGGCCTGCAACGCCTCGGGTGTCACCGCGGCCAGCGGCAGCACCGCGAGATCCAGATCCTCGTGTACGTGATCCGCATGGTCGTGGCGGTGATCGCCGTGATCATGATCGTGACCGTGCTCGTGGGCATGACCATGTTCGTGCGCATGGTGATCGTGTTCGCCCGCCGCCTTTAGTAGATAGTCACCCTCCGTGAGCTGGTACACGCCGCCCCACTCGAACGGATACTCCGGTTCGAGGAACGAATCGTCCACGGTGAGCGCGCGCTGCAGGTCGAAGGCGCCTACCTCGAGCACCTTGTCGATGGCGACGTCCGCGTTCCGCGTGCGGAAGATCTTCGCGGTGCCGTTGATGCCGCGAATGCGCCGCTCGATGCGCTCGAGCGCGGCGGGCTCGACCAGGTCCACCTTGTTGAGCAATACGACGTCCGCGAACGCGACCTGTTCGGCCGGCTCGTTGAGCTCGTCGACGTGTTTCTCGAAATGTTTGGCGTCGACCATCGTCACGATCGCGTCGAGCGAGAACTTGTCCTTGAGGTCGTCGTCGAGGAAGAACGTCTGCGCCACCGGGCCGGGATCCGCCATGCCCGTGGTCTCGATGATGATGTAGTCGAAGCGGTCGCGGCGCTTCATGAGCTGGCCCAGGATGCGGATCAAATCGCCGCGCACCGTGCAGCAGATGCAGCCGTTGTTGGTTTCGAAGAGCTCTTCCTCGGCGCCGATGACGAGTTCGCTGTCGACGCCGACTTCGCCGAATTCGTTTTCGATGACCGCGATGCGCTTGCCGTGTTTCTCGGTGAGGATGCGGTTGAGGAGCGTGGTTTTTCCCGAGCCAAGGAAGCCCGTGAGTACCGTGACCGGTACGCGTGAAGGAGTGACTGACATGGGGCGGGATTATACGGGGCTGGGGGTCGCGGAATCGCCTGCACCTGGCCGGGTTTCACCCGGCGCGGTACACCCATTCGATCAGGGCGTCGTGCGCGCCCGTGCCGCGAGCGGCGTTCGGGTGATTGATGATGGCCACGACAACGTAGCGCTTGCCGCTCGCGGCGCGCACGTATCCCGCGATCGCGCGCGTGTCCTCGAGCAGGCCGGTCTTCATGTGGGCCGAGCCGGTGGGCACGTCGCGCCGCTGCATGGTGCCGTCGACCCCCGCGATCGGCAGCGAGGCCATGAGCTCGGGCATCCATTGGCTGTTCCACGCGTCGGTCAGCACGCCCGCCAGCGAACGCGCGGAGATGCGCTCGACGCGCGACAGGCCGCAGCCGTTCTCGAGCACGAGTTCGGGCGCCTCGATCCCCCGCGCCGCGAGCAGGCCGCGCACCGCGTTCGCGCCGCGCGCGAAGTTGCCGGGCTCGCCGCCCGCCGCGCCCATCGTGAGGAAGAGCTGCTGCGTCATCACGTTGTTGGAGTACTTGTTGATGTCGCGGATGAGCTGCGCGAGCGGCGGCGAATCCTGCGCCGCGATGAGGCGCGCGTCGCCCGGCGCCGCGCCGTCGCGCGCCTTGCCGGTCCACACGCCGCCCTGACGCTCCCAGAGCGCGCGGAACACCGCCGTGAAGTAGTTAGTGTGGTCGAGTGCGCCCAGGTAGATGGAGCGCTCGCCGCAGTCGAGCGGAAAGGCGCCGGCGAACCTCAGGTTCATGGGATCGGACAGATCGGCGCGCAGTTTGCCGCGCCAGTTGCCGCAGGGGCCCGCGACGGCGGGCACGGTGCGCGGCGCGCGCAGTCCGGCCACGTCGGGTACGACGACGACGTGCGCGACGTTCGCCGCGGCATCCGGCACGAGCGTCACGGCGATCGACTTGAAGTTCACGAGTAATGCATCGGGTCCGACGTTGTACGCGCGTCCCTCCTCGCCATCGAATTGCGCGGGATCGTGGGCCACGGGCTCGAACAATGTGCGATCGAGGATGATGTCGCCGCCGATCTC
Organism: Pseudomonadota bacterium; assembly: GCA_023433705.1. Taxonomy (GTDB): domain Bacteria; phylum Pseudomonadota; class Gammaproteobacteria; order Steroidobacterales; family Steroidobacteraceae; genus CADEED01. Next base: position 5,352 of record JAEYUC010000087.1, on the reverse strand, counting down.
GCGGATGCCGAATCCGCGCACGCGATTCGCGAGCAGCCACAGGTTTTCGATGACGAGCTTGGGGTCGCCGCCTCCGCGCAGGAACAGGTCGCCGCGCAGGACGCCCTTGGTGACCGGGGCATTGGCCAGGACTTCGGTGCGGAACGTGAACGCCGGACCCAGCAGGTGCAGGGCCGAATATGTCGTCACGAGTTTCATCGTGCTCGCGGGATTCATGGGCTTTGCGTCATTCGCCGCGAACCGCAATACACCGCCATCGAGCGGAATGACGATGGCCGCCGCGGCGTCGGCGGGAATCCGTGCCGCGCCGAGCCGCTCCGTGTAGGCCGCCGGAGAAGGCGCCGGAGATGACACCTGCGCGCCCGAGAAGGGCGCGAAGGCCAGGACGCTCAGAGCGCACGCGAGAACGGTGGAACGTCGCATTCCGTCATTGCAGACGGCGCGCGGCCGCCCGTCAACCTTGGTCGCTGGCTCGCCGACGGAACTCCGCGAACCGGAAGTCAGTGGAACGTGGCATGAAGTCGGGGGCAAACCTTCATTCTTCATGTTTGTTTCGGTTAGATTCGCACCACCGCAACCGGGGGGATTCACTCTTGCCGAGTCCAGCGCGCCACGCATGGGTGGCCTGTCTTGCTGTCGCCGTTTTGTCCTGCGTGGGTCAACTGCACGCGCAGACGTTGTCGCGTTCCGAAGCCCTGCTCAAGAAGATGACGCTGGACGAGAAGATCGGCCAGCTCGTCCAGCGCGCCGGCGGACGCAGCAAGGCGCTCAATTCGCGCCTGGACGACGCCGAGCTCGCGCGCGTGCGAGCCGGCGGCGTCGGCTCCTATCTGCACGTCGCCGGCGCCGAGCCGCTCGCGAAGCTGCAAAAGGTCGCGGTGGAGGAATCGCGACTCGGCATTCCATTGTTGTTTGCGATGGACGTGGTGCACGGCTATCGCACAATCTTCCCCGTGCCGCTCGCGATGGCCGCGAGCTGGGCGCCCGAGGCGCACGAGCGCGCCGCGCGCGTGGCCGCCGACGAGGCGACCTCCGCCGGGCTTCACTGGACCTTCGCGCCGATGGTCGACATCGCGCGCGATCCACGCTGGGGCCGCATCGTCGAAGGCGCCGGCGAGGATCCGTACCTGGGCGCACGCATGGCGGTGGCGCAGATCGCGGGCTACCAGGGCGGCAACGCGCTGCGGCCGGGCTCGCTCATGGCGACCGCCAAGCACTTCGGCGCCTACGGCGCCGCGATCGGCGGCCGCGACTACAACACCGCGGACATCTCGGTCCGCACGCTGCAGGAAGTCTATCTACCGCCGTTCTTCGCGTCGGCGCGCGCGGGCTCGGGTTCGTTCATGGTCGCGTTCAACGACATCGCGGGCGTGCCCACCACCGCGAACCGCGAGCTGCTGCGCGGCCTGCTCCGCGAGAAGTGGGGCTGGCAGGGACTCATGGTCTCCGACTGGGGCTCGATCGGCGAGCTGCTCAATCACGGCGTGGCGGCGGACCGCGCGGCCGCCGGCGTGCTCGCGCTCGACGCGTCCGTCGACATGGACATGGTCGGTGGCGTGTTCGCCGACGATCTGAAGGAAGCCATCGCCAGGGATCCCGTGCGGCTCAAGCTGCTCGACGAGGCGGTGCTGCGCATCCTGCGCGTCAAGGAGCAGCTCGGCCTGTTCGACGATCCGATGAAGTATCACGACGTCGAGCGCGAGGCGCGCGAACTGCTCGCCCCGCAACACCGCGAGGCGGCGCGCGCGATCGCGCGCCAGTCGATGGTGCTGCTCAAGAACGAGGGCAAACTATTGCCGCTGGATCCCGCGAAGCTCAAGTCGATCGCCGTGATCGGCCAGCTCGCGGACGACGGACTTTCGCAGCTCGGCTCGTGGCGCGCGCAGGGCAAGGCCGAGGACGTGGTCACGATTCTCGCGGGCATCAAGGCCGCCGCGCCGAAGAACCTCAAGGTGCTTTCCTCGCCGGGCGCCGATCCGCGCAACAGCGATCTGACCGGCATTCCCGCGGCCGTGAAGCTCGCGAAGAGCGCCGACGTCACGCTGCTCGTGATCGGCGAGGACTTCGACATGTCCGGCGAAGCGCGCAGCCGCTCGTCGATCGAACTACCCGCGAGCCAGCTCGAGCTCGCTAAGCAGGTCCTCGCGACCGGCAAGCCGGTGGTCGTGCTGCTTTCCAACGGCCGGCCGCTCGCGATCCCGGAGCTGGCGGAGAAGGCGCCGGCCATCCTGGAGACCTGGATGCTCGGCGTCGAGGCGGGCCATGCCGTGGCCGACGTGGTCTTCGGCAAGTACTCGCCGGCGGGCCGTCTGCCCGCCGCGTTCCCGCGCACGACCGGCGCCGTGCCGTTCAACTACTCGGCGAACGCGACGGGTCGCCCCGCCGATCCGGACCTGTCCAAGGACACGGTGCGTTATCACGACCTGCCGATCACGCCGCTCTATCCATTCGGGCACGGCCTGACGTACAGCGAGTTCCGCTACGACGGTCTCGCGCAAAGTGCCCGCGAGGCAGGACCCGGCGGGCGCATCGACATCTCGATCACGATCGAAAACGTCGGCGGCGTTGCCTCCGATGAAGTCGTGCAGCTCTACGTACGCGACCCCGTGGCGAGCATCGCGCGGCCCACGCTCGAGCTGCGCGGCTTCAAGCGCGTGGACCTCGGCGCGGGCGTCGCGAAACGCGTGACGTTCAGTCTCACGCCCGAGCAACTCGCGTTCTGGGGCCCGCGCGACCAGTGGATAGTCGAGGCGGGCCGCATCGACTTCTGGATCGGCCCGTCGTCCGCGGACCTGCGCGCCAGCGGATCGTTCGAAATCACGAAGACGCATCCCGTCACCGCGCCGGCCACGGCGTTGCCGACGCGCGTCACGGTCACAAACAACTAAGCTGAAGGGGTAATCCATGCGGAATTTGACTGGCGTGACGATCTTGCTGGCGGCGCTCGCGACCGGCGCCTGCGCGGACTCGCCCACGGCCCCCGTGAAGATCGAGAACGCGAAGATCGATCGCTGGGATCCGGCGATGGACGCCATCGTCCCGAAGGACTGGAAGATCGAGAAGCTCGCGGAAGGCTTCGGCTGGGCCGAAGGTCCGATCTGGGTACGCTCCGGCGGCTACCTGCTGTTCACCGACGTGCCCGGCAACAAGATGTGGAAGTGGTCGGAGAAAGGCGGGCTCGAGAAATTCCTCGATCCGTCCGGCGCGACCGATCCGGATCCGAACGTCTGGCGCGAGGCCGGAGCGAACGGGCTCGCGATCCTCGACGACAAGACCATCCTGCTCGCGGATACGGGCAACCGGGCGATCCAGAAGCTCGATCTTGCGACGAAAACCAAGACGCCGGTCGCGACGCAGTTCGACGGCAAGAAGTTCTCGAGCCCCAACGACGTGACGCGCACGAAGTCGGGCGTGCTGTTCTTCACCGATCCGCCATACGGCTTCAAGAAGTTCGACGATGCGCCCGAGAAGGAAATCGCGTTCAACGGCGTCTATCGCATGGGCGCCGACGGCGCGGTTTCGGTGATCGAGCAGGAGCTGCATCGCCCCAACGGCGTCGCGCTCTCGCCCGACGACAGCGTGCTGTACGTCGCGCAGTCCGAACCGGGCAAGGCCATCATCATGGCGTATTCGCTCGATAAGGACGGCAACGTTACCGGCAAGAAGCTGTTCGCGGACCTGAGCGATCTCATGTCGAGGGAAGCGCCCGGGCTGCCCGACGGCTTGACCGTGGCCGCGGACGGCACGGTCTTCACCACCGGCCCCGGCGGCGTCATCGTGCTGTCGAAGGACGGCAAGCGCCTCGGCCGCATCAGCAATGGCAAGGCCACGGCGAACTGCAAGTTCGGCGACGACGGCCACACGCTCTACCTGACCTCGCACGACATCCTGGCGCGCATCCGCCTGAACGTGAAAGGCGCGGGATTCTGAAGTCGTTTGAGTTTTACCGGGTGACGGTGCCAGGCGCCGACACCCGGTAAAGGGGGGCGCGTTCATGGAACTCTGGTACGTATTCGGCTCGATCGTATTGCTGGTGTTGTTGATCAGCTGGGGCAAGATCCAGCCGTTCCTGGCTTTTCTCGTGGCGTCGTCGGTGGCGGCGGTCCTGCTCGGGCTGCCTATCGACAAGGTGCCGGGCGTGCTCGAGCGCGGCATCGGCAACCTGCTCGCCGGGTTGCTCGGCATCGTGTGCATCGGCGCGATGTTCGGCAAGCTGGTCGCGAACAGCGGTGCCGCCCAGAAGATAGCCATGGTGCTCATGCGCCTGTTCGGGGAAAAGAATCTCACCTGGGCGCTGATGTTCACGGGATTCCTGGTCGGCATCCCGCTGTTCTACAACGTCGGCTTCGTGCTGCTCGTGCCGCTGGTGTTCTCCGTGGTACAGCAGACGAAGGTGCCGCCTATCTACCTCGGCATCCCGCTGTTCGCGTCGCTGTCGGTCACGCACGGGTTCCTGCCGCCACACCCGGCGCCCACGGCCATGCTGCCGCTGTTCGGCGCCGACATGGGCACGACGCTGTTCTACGGATTGCTGGTCGCGCTGCCGGCCATGATCTGCGCCGGCCCGCTGTATGCGCGCCTGTTCCGCAACGTGAAAGCCAATCCGATCACGTTGTTCGTCGCGCCGCTGCGGCCGGAAGCCGAGCTACCGAGCGCGTTCAACTGCTTCGCGAGCGCGCTGCTGCCCGTCGTGATCATCGCGTTCTCGATGGCCGTGCCGCTCGCGCCGGAAAACATGCAGCCGATGCTGAACTTCTGGACCAACCCGCTGATCGTGATGCTGCTCGGACTCGCGGTCGCGACCTGGTCGCTGGGCCTGTCGCGCGGCATGAAGATGCAGCAGCTCATGGACGACTACGGCAACTCGGTCAAGGACATCGCCGTCATCCTGCTGATCATCGCGGGCGCGGGCACGTTGAAGGAAGTATTCGTCGCGACCGGCGTGGACAAGGACATCTCCGCGTCGCTCACCGGGATCGCGATCGATCCGCTCGTGCTCGGCTGGCTGATCGCCGGCGTGATCCGCGTATCGCTCGGCTCGGCGACGGTCGCCGGTCTCACGGCCGCGGGCCTCATGGCGCCCGTCGTGGCTGCGACCAACGTCGACCCGAACCTGATGGTGCTCGCCATCGGCGCGGGTAGTTTGATGTTCTCGCACGTCAACGATTCGGGTTTCTGGATGGCCAAGGAGTACTTCAACCTCTCCATCAAGGAAACGATCCTGAGCTGGACGATGATGGAAGGCATCGTCGGCGTCGTCGGGATCATCGGCGTGCTGGTGCTCGAGGCCGCGATCGGTGCCGGGTGAGAAATCGCTGAGTTGGCGCTGAGCGCCGGATGTCGGAATCGCTG
>JAEYUC010000069.1 GCA_023433705.1 Pseudomonadota bacterium | reverse complement strand
CTCGAATTCATCGGCGAGGACAAGATCGATCACACGCCGAAGGACGAGAACGTGCGCGTGAAACTCGGCTCGGCCTTCGACGTGGTCGGCGAGCGTCGGCAGGTCGACTTCGCGGTCGACACGAAGGCGAAATGGATGGAAGAAGAGATCGAAGTGAAGCTGCGCAACCACAAGTCGCAGCCCGTCGAGGTCGTGGTGAAGGAAACCCTCTACCGCTGGAGCAACTGGAAGATCGACACCAAGACGCACAACTTCGTGAAGGAAGACGCCCGCACGATCACCTTCCCCGTGACGGTGCCGAAAGACGGCGAGACCACGGTCCGCTACAAAGTCCGCTACACCTGGTAGGAGGTCGGCGCGGGTGGGGATTAGGTGCCGGTGTAAAAGTGGGGATTAGCAACGACGCCATCGTCGAATCGACGGCCTGGCGCTAATCCCCACTTTTACACCGGCACCTAATCCCCCACCCCTCAATGCGCGCGGGGGCGTTTGAGGAAGTATTCGACCTTGTCGCGGTAGGTGCGCGAGAGCTTCAGTTCCTGGCCGCCCTCGAGGCGCAGGAAGTACTCGCCGTTCATGTGCGCACGCAGCGACTTCACGCGCGTTAGGTTCACGATCGTCGAACGGTGCACGCGCTGGAACAGGCGGGGATCGAGGAGCGACTCCATCTCGCGCATGGTCGCGCGCAGGATGTGGGTATTGCCTTGCGCATGGATGCATAGATAGTCGCCGGCGGCGTCCACCCACTCGATATCGCGCACCTGCACTCGCACGGTTTCGCGACCGTTGCGGATCGGCAGCCAGTTGGGAGCCGATTCGGACGCCTTCGCGGGCTGTCCCGATTCGAGTTCGCCGCTGCCACGCAACTCCGCGAGCAGGTTCACGAGCTGATTGCGTTCCGCGATCGCGGTGCGCTGTTCGAGCAACTCCCGCACGTGCTGCAGCGTCGCCGCGAGCCGCGCGTCGTCCACGGGCTTGAGCACATAATCGATCGCACGTGCCTCGAAGGCCTGAACCGCGTAGCGGTCGTACGCGGTGACGAATACGATCATCGGCAATTCGTGCGGCTGCAGCTCGGCGAGCACGTCGAAGCCCGAGAGCCCCGGCATCTGGATGTCGAGGAACACGAGATCCGGCTTCTGCTCGCGGATGGCGGTCAAGGCTTCACGCCCATTGCTGCACTGGCCGATCACTTCGATGTCCGCGGCCATGCGCAAGCGAAGCTCGAGTCCTCGCCGCGACAACGCCTCGTCGTCGACCAGCAGAGTACGAAGCTTTCGTTGAGCCTGAGAATTCATGCCGGAGTCACCTGCAGCGGCAAGCCGAGCTCGATCCGCAGTCCCGGCTTGTTGTCGATGGTGGCGAAGCGATGACGATCGTCGTAGAGCACGGCGAGTCGTTCCCGCGTATTGCGCAATCCGACACCGCGACCGCCACTCGGCACCGGGTTGCCGTTCAGTCCCGGTCCGTCATCCGACACCGCGAGCTCGAGCATCGAGCCGCGCGTGCGGCCTTCGACCCGGATCGTGCCGCCGCGCTCGGACGGCGATACCGCGTATTTCACCGCGTTTTCGATCAGCGGCTGCAGCAGCAAGCTGGGCACCAGCGCCTCCATGGCTGGCTCCTCCACCGCGTACTCGAGCTTCAGGCGATCGCCGAAGCGCAGCTTCTCGGTCGTCAGATAGAGATTCAGCGCCTCGATCTCCTGCCGCAGCGTCACCTTCTTCATCGGGTCCTGGTCGAGCGTGTAACGCAGGAACTCCGACAGGCGCAGCACCGTCTGGTTCGCCGTGCGGTTCTGGTTGTCGAGGATGAGCGTCGAAATGGCGTTCAGCGTGTTGAACAGGAAATGCGGATTGAGCTGGTAGCGCAGCATCTTGAGCTGCGCCTCCTGCGCGAGCGCGCTCGCGCGCAGGGTCTTTTCCCGCTCGCGCAGCATCGACTCGTAGTACTTGACTCCGAAATACGCGAGTGCCCAGCAGAGGAAAATGTAGGTGGACGTCACCGAGCCCATGAACACTTCGAGCAGTGTCTTCATCTCCCATTCGGGCTCGACGAACTGCCGATAGGCCAGGTTGATCAACACGCGCCAGCACAACGCGAGGACGTAGCACGACACCACGACGCCGCCGATCATCACGGCCGGTGATCGGTTCCACAGCCAGCGGCAGATGTAGCGCAGGCCGAGGCTCAGCAGGAATCCGGACACCGCGCCGACCACGATGACCTTGGGATACCCGCCCATCTTTTCGTAGACGAGCGCGCCGAGCATCTGGGAGATCACCCACCCCGTCCAGGCGCCCGTATGCAGCACCCAGAAGAGCGCTTCGCGGTTGTGTCGCAGGGGGTCTAGTTGGGCCATCCCGCAAAGGTACGGGAGCCGCGGAAGTCGGACAAACGGCCTGGCGCGGGGCGCCGTCGCCTCGTCGTGATTTCGGGGCGGTTTACTTGCCCGTTACGGCGAGCGTCATGAGCGGCCGGGGCTGATCCAGCAGGAAGCCCTGCGCGTAGTCGAGACCGACGGCCGACAGCCAGTCGCGCACGGCCGGCGTGTCCACGCGCTTGGCGACGCACGAAAGTCCGAGCACCTTCGAGGCCTGGCAGATGGCCACGACCAGCGCCTGCGGAACGCGCTCCTTGATCGCCACACCGGTGATCTTCGGATCGAGCTTGAGGAACTTGAGCGCCGGCGAGCCGATCCAGCGCAGCGTGTTGTGATGGAACGTGTAGTCGTCCAGCACCACGTGGCAGCCGAGCTTTTCGCAGGCCTGGATGAACATGTCGACTTCGCGCATCTGCTCGATGCAGGATTTTTCGCTGACCTCGAACCCCAGGACCTTCGGCGAAACCTTGTGAGTCTTGAGCGTGGTGGCGACGAAGCTCGGGAATTTCGGATCCGCGATCGTGCCCATGCCGACGTTCACCGAGAAGCTCGCGGGTTCGGCTTCCCACACGTCGCGGTTCGCGCCCAGCCAGCCCACGAGCTGATCGACCACGATGCGGTCGAGGTCCGAGTTCGCGCTCGGGTCGTGCACGTCCTGCACGACGCGATCGGGCGCGACGCCGAATTCATTGTCCGCGTGGGCATCGCGCACCAGCACTTCGAATCGCTTCGTGCCGCCCGTGCCCTTGAGCTTCACGAGCTGCTGCACGTGCAGCTCATAGATCTGACCGTAGTACTCGAACTGTCCTGCCCCGGCGGAAAGCGGCGGAGCCTCGTCGATGTACTCGGGCTCCACGTTCATGTTGCTGTCGACGTCGATCAGCGCTTCCACTTCCGTGGTGACTTCTTCCGCGGGGACGTCCGGCTCCTGGTCGGCGATCGGGTCGTCCTGGATCAGCTCCGGAATTTCCGGTTCCGGCGGGGGCGGCGGGTTCTTGAAATTCGGTTTCGGCAGACGATCGGTCTGGATCACCCGCAGGTCCGGGCGCTTCGGCTCCGCAATCGTGGCTTGCCGCGGGGACGGCTTGAGCAACGCCTTCGGGTCGATGTCGGAAATCTCGAATGCGATCGAGTCGGTTTCGACGCTGCCGCTGATGCGTTGCGGACCGGCGGGGGCCGAAGCCGGCGGCGCCGCAGGCGTCCGGGCCGCCGGGGTGGCCGGCCGGGCAGGCTGAGTCTTGGTCGCAGGAGCCGCGGTCCTGGCG
>JAEYUC010000060.1 GCA_023433705.1 Pseudomonadota bacterium | reverse complement strand
TCGGTGCCGGGTGAGAAATCGCTGAATTGGCGGCGCCGGACGCCAACTCAGCGATTTCTCACCCGGCACCGACCCGGGCCTCGTGCGCTAGCTAGTACCGCCAGGTCAGCCCGACCTTGATCTGCTGGAACGACGGAGTCCCATCCGCGTTGGAGAGGTCGATCCAGTGCATTTCCCAGGAGCCGCGGAACGAAAGCATGTCGGTGACGTCCCAGCGCAGGCCCAGGCCGCCGCTGTACCGGAAGCCGTCGACCGACTTCGTATTCTGGTAGGGCGCGCAGATCTGGCCCCACCACGGATCCCACCAGCAGCCGACCGAAACCGAGCCGGTCGGAATGTTCGTGTCGATCCAGCTCCAGCCGAGTCCGGCCGAAATGAACGGAGTCACCGGACCGTCGATGAAGTTGTAGACGCCCTTCGCCATGAGCGTGAAGGTTTCCATCGTGCCCGACACCGCAAGTGAACCCGGCAGGTCCGCCCTGACGAGGGTCGCGTCGTAGTCGACGTCCGACCAGTCGATCGTGCTCTGGATCTCGAGGTTGGGATTGAAACGATAGCCGAAGCTGACCGCGAAGCCCCAGTCGTCCTGGACATCGGCGACGGAACCGCCTTCGAAATCGACGTCGTCACCGAGCAGGTAGTTGACGTCGAAGCCGAGTTCCCAGCCGGTGTCGCGGTCCTGCGCGAGGACGGGGTTGACGAGAAGCGCACCCAGGACGATGGTAGTTAGAAGGGATTTTCCACGGACACGCATCGAAGCCTCCTTGGCGAACGTGATGACGCGGTGTTGTTCCCTCACAACCGCATGGCAGCGATTCTTGTTGGCCCCGCGCGGGCTTCAAATGGGACCTAGGTTGGATGTGCGCGGGTCACGCTTCGGCCTGCGTGACAGCACTGCCGGACGGTCCTTGCTTCAGAGCGCGGTACGCAGCCGTAGGCGGACGTCGGGACCGATTTGCTTCGATTCGGACAAGTCGAACCGCTTCGCGGCCGCGATTCGCGTGATCGGAGGCAGCGCAGCAAGGGGTCGCGCGTCGGATCCCAACAACACCGGCGCGTAATACAGCAGCCACTCGTCGACCAGTCCGGCCGAGAGCAACGCACCCGCCAATCTCGGTCCGCATTCGACGAGCACGTCGTTGACTTCGAGCTCCGCGAGCCGCGCGAAGACTCGCGCCAGATCGAGATGCCCGCGCAAGATGCGCACACGTTCGATGCTCGCCCGGCCGAATGCTTCGACGGGGCGATCCTTAGACGCCCTGCCGCGCGCCTGTCCGCCGGCGAACAGGACGACGTCACCGGGCGGCTTCAGAATGCGCGCGTTCTTCTTCACGCGGCGACGCCGGTCCAGCACCACGCGCAGCGGCTGGCGCGGAGTCTCGATGCGCACGTCGAGACGAGGATCGTCGGCGAGGACCGTCGCGGCGCTGGTCAGGATCGCCCCGCTCTGCGCGCGCCAGTGCTGCACGTCGGCGCGCGACTCCTCGCTGGTGATCCACTTGCTCTTGCCATTCGCGAGCGCCGTGCGACCGTCGAGACTGGCCGCGGACTTGAGGCGCACGAAGGGACGGCCCTTGCGCATGCGCATCATGAATCCCGCGTTGAGCTCCTCGGCCTCGCGTTCGAGCAGGCCGGATTCGACGATGACGCCGGCCGCGCGCAGCCGCGCCGCGCCGCTGCCATTCACGCGGGGATTCGGGTCGCCCACCGCGTACACCACGCGACGCACGCCCGCCGCGAGCAGCGCGTCGACGCAGGGCGGCGTGCGCCCATGGTGGTTGCAAGGCTCGAGCGTGACGTAGGCCGTCGCGCCGCGCGCCCGTTCGCCCGCGTCGCGAATCGCATGCGGTTCGGCGTGCGGCTGACCCGGTCGTTCGTGCCAGCCTTCGCCGACGATCTCTCCGTCGCGCGCGAGCACGGCGCCGACGCGCGGATTCGGCGCCGTCGAATACAACCCGCGCACCGCGAGTTCGAGCGCGCGTCGCATCGCGACTTCGTCGAACGCGCTGAACTTCACTTGCGATCCTTTTTCTTCGGCGGCGCTCCGCCCGGAATGAGCTCGAGCTGGTCCTCGCTCGCGATGCGCCCGCGCCGATGGCGCATGCGCTCGATCTCCTCGCGAAACGCCTCGACGTCCTGGAAGTGCCGATACACCGAGGCGTAACGCACGTAGGCGACCTCGTCGAGCTTGTGCAGCTCCTCCATCACGATCTCGCCGATGAGTCGCGACGTGACTTCACGTTCGCCGAGGCTGCGCAGCTTGCGTGTGATGTGCCCGACCGCCTCTTCGATGGCTTCCAGGCTCACGGGCCGTTTTTCGAGCGCCTTCGCGAGTCCGCCGCGCAGCTTGCTTTCATCGAAGGGTACGCGGCGCTGGTCGCTCTTCACGACCAGCGGCATGACGAGTTCCGCGGTTTCGAAGGTGGTGAAACGCTCGCCGCATTGCAGGCACTCGCGACGCCGGCGGATCTGCGCCCCCTCGGCGGCGAGGCGCGAATCGTTCACCTTCGTCTCTTCGTGCCCGCAGAACGGACAGTGCATGAACCACCCTCAGGTGTGCGCGCGACCCTCAGGGACCGTACACGGGATAACGGCGGCACAACTCGCCCACCGCCGCGCGGGTCTTCTCGATGGCCGCGTCGCTGCCGTTCGCGTCGAGCACGTCGGCGATCCAGTCGGCGATCTGCTCGAACTCTTTTTCCTTGAAGCCGCGCGTGGTGCCGGCCGGCGTGCCGATGCGGATGCCGCTCGTCACCATCGGCGGGCGCGGATCGTTCGGGACCGCGTTCTTGTTCACGGTGATGTGCGCCTTGCCGAGCGCCGCATCCGCTTCCTTGCCGTTCATCGGCTTGTCCGAGAGATCGAGCAGGAAGAGATGGTTGTCGGTTCCGCCGCAGACGATCTTGTAGTTGCGCTTCTGCAGGCGCGCGCACATGGCTTTCGCGTTCACGACGACCTGCTTCTGATATTCCGCGAACTCCGGCTGCAGCGCTTCGAGGAAGGCCACGGCCTTCGCGGCGATGACGTGCATGAGCGGACCGCCCTGCGTGCCCGGGAACACGAGCGAGTTGAGCTTCTTCGTGATCGCCTCGTTCGCACGCGCGAGGATCAAACCACCGCGCGGACCGCGCAGCGTCTTGTGCGTGGTGCTCGTGACTACGTCCGCGTACGGCACCGGGTTCGGGTACTGGCCCGCGGCCACGAGGCCCGCCACGTGCGCCATGTCCACCATGAGATAGGCGCCGACGGAATCCGCGATCTCGCGGAAGCGCTTGAAGTCGAGCACGCGCGAGTAGGCGGAGAAGCCGGCGACGACCATCTTCGGCTTCTCGGCGAGCGCCTGCGCGGCGAGCGCGTCGTAGTCGATCTCACCCGTGTCCGGACGGATGCCGTACTGCACCGCGCGGAAGATCTTGCCCGAGAAATTCACCTTCGCGCCGTGCGTGAGATGACCGCCGTGATCGAGCGACATGCCGAGGATCGTGTCGCCCGGATTGATCAACGCGAGATAGGCCGCGGCGTTCGCCTGCGAGCCGGAGTGCGGCTGCACGTTGGCGTAATCGGCGCCGAAGAGTTTTTTGGCGCGATCGATCGCGAGCTGCTCGGCGACGTCGACGAATTCGCAACCGCCGTAATAACGCTTGCCCGGATAACCCTCGGCATATTTGTTCGTGAGCACGGAACCCTGGGCTTCCAGCACGCGCGGACTCGCGTAATTCTCCGAGGCGATCAACTCGATGTGATCTTCCTGGCGCTGGCGTTCGTTCTTGAGGGCTGTCTCGAGCTCGGGGTCAAAGCCACCGATGGTCATCGCGGTTCTGAACATGTATGGACCTCGGAAGGGTCGTCACGGGGGCCGCGAATTGTAATGGGGGCAGCCCCCGTTTCCCAGCAAAGAGGGTCAGTCCTGTATTGCAACTGTACTGGTAGGTGCCGGGTGAGAAATCGCTGAGTTAGCGGGCCGGCACGCCACAACCAATCCCGGGGTGGTTAACTCAGCGATTTCTCACCCGGCACCGACCAGCAATCCTTCGACGACGCCCGACCAGGCCCGCGCGAGGTTGATGCGGTTGTAGCCGCCACCGCCGGTGCCCAGCACTCGGCCGTGGCCCAGTTCGTCGGCGAGCCTGGCCAGATCGCGGGCCGCACGTGCGTGGTTTTCGGCCGAATAACGCATGTGCGTGATCGGATCCCCGTCGACGCTGTCGGCCCCGGCCTGCAGCACGATGAATTCCGGCGAGTACTTGCGCAGGTGCGCGAGCACGCGCGCCCAGGCGTTGTCGAATACGTTGTCGTCCGCGCCCGGCGGGACCGGAATGTTGAGCTTCGTCCCCTCCGCGGGGCCGGAGCCCGTTTCGTCCGCGCGCCCGGTCCCGGGATAGAGGTAGTGACCATCCTCGTGAATGTCCGCGAAGATCAGCTCCGGATCTTTTTCGAATCCGTAGTACACGCCATCGCCATGGTGCGCATCGATGTCGACATACGCGATCCGCTTGAGCCCGTATTTACGGCGCAGCACCTCGATCGCGACACCACAATCGTTGAACACGCAGAACCCCGCGGCCTTGTCACGCGCGGCATGGTGAAGGCCCGCGATCGGGATGAACGCGCGGCGCGCGCGCCCGGCCATGATCTCTTCGGCCGCGAGCAACGTGCCGCCGACGACGTCGGCGGCCGCTTCGAAAACGCCCCGCCAGGCCGGCGTGTCGCCGGCATCCAGAAAACCCTCGCCGGTCAGCGATTTCTGCGCGACGAAATCGACGTACTGGGGCGTGTGGAAGGTTTCGAGCTCCGCGCGGGTGGCGCTGCGTGGCTCGAGGATGCGCACGCGCCTGTCGAGCCCGCGCTTGGAGAATTCGGCGAAGAACGCGGCATGCCGATCCGGACCGAAAGGATGCCCGTCGCCGAATCCATAACGCGCCAGGCGTTCGCCGGCCACGACCAGTACGGAAGAAGCCTCGGTACCCAGGTTTCTGCTCCCTTTTTGCGCGGGCAAACGTAGCACAGCCGCACGCCGGAGGGATGTAGAATCCGCGCCGTTCCCCGCTCGAGAAAACATCGGAATCCATGGCCCAGTACATCTACACGATGAACCGCGTCGGCAAGGTCGTCCCGCCGAAGCGCGTCATCCTGCGCGACATCAGTCTCTCCTTCTTCCCCGGCGCCAAGATCGGCGTGCTGGGCCTCAACGGCTCAGGCAAGTCGAGCCTGCTCAAGATCATGGGCGGCATCGACCAGAACTTCGAAGGCGAGGCGCGGCCGCAGCCCGGCATCAACGTCGGCTACCTGCCGCAGGAGCCGGAACTCGATCCGAACAAAAACGTGCGCGAAGTCGTGATGGAAGGTCTCGGCGGGGCGTTCGGGCAGGTCGCGCGCTTCAACGAGATCTCCGAGAAATTCGCCGATCCCGAGCTCGACCCGGACGAGATGAACAAGCTGCTCGAGGAGCAGGCCAGGCTGCAGGACGCGATCGACGCGGCCGGCGGCTGGGAACTCGAGCGCAAGCTCGAGATCGCGGCCGACGCATTGCGCCTACCGCCCTGGGAAGCGCAGATCTCCAAACTTTCGGGTGGTGAGAAGCGCCGCGTCGCGTTGTGCCGCCTGCTGCTGTCCTCGCCCGACATGCTGCTGCTCGACGAGCCGACCAACCACCTCGACGCGGAGTCGATCGCGTGGCTCGAGAAATATCTCGAGCAGTATCCGTCGACCGTCGTCGCGGTGACGCACGATCGCTACTTCCTCGACAACGTCGCGGAGTGGATCCTCGAACTGGATAGAGGCCACGGCATTCCGTGGAAGGGCAACTACTCGACCTGGCTCGAGCAGAAGGAAGCGCGTCTCGCGCAGGAACAGAAGGAACAGGCCGGCCTGCAGAAGATGCTCGCGAAGGAGCTCGAGTGGGTGCGCCAGAATCCGAAGGCGCGCCAGGCGAAGAGCAAGGCGCGCCTCGCGCGTTATGAAGAACTCGCCTCGCGCGAATTCCAGGAGCGCAACGAAACGAACGAGATCTACATTCCGCCGGGCGAACGTCTCGGCGATCTCGTGATCGAGGCGAAGGGCCTGCGCAAGGCGTACGGCGACCGGCTGCTCATCGACAACCTCAACTTCAACCTGCCCAAGGGCGGCATCGTCGGCATCATCGGGCCGAACGGCGCGGGCAAGACCACCCTCTTCCGCATGATGGCCGGGCTCGAGAAACCGGACGCGGGCGAGCTGCGCATGGGCCCGTCGGTGAAGCTCGCGTACGTCGATCAGTCGCGCCAGTCGCTCAACGACAAGAACACGGTGTGGCAGGAGATCTCGGGCGGCCTCGACATGATCAAGGTCGGCAACTACGAGACGCCCTCGCGCGGCTACGTGGGCCGGTTCAACTTCAAGGGCACGGGCCAGCAGCAGATCATCGGCGAGCTGTCGGGTGGTGAACGCAACCGCGTGCACCTGGCGAAGGTGCTCAAGTCCGGCGGCAACGTGCTCATGCTCGACGAGCCCACCAACGATCTCGACGTGGAAACGCTGCGCGCGCTCGAAGAGGCGCTGCTCGCCTATCCCGGCTGTGCGGTGGTGATTTCGCACGATCGCTGGTTCCTCGACCGTATCGCGACCCACATCCTCGCCTTCGAAGGCAACTCCGAGGTGGTGTGGTTCGAAGGCAATTTCCAGGACTACATGGAAGATCTGAAGCGACGCAAGGGCGAAGAAGCCGCGCAGCCGCATCGCATCAAGTACAAGCCACTAACAAGATAAGGGCAGCCCGCGCGCGCGGGCTCGAAGGCGCGGACGATATGAACGTGTTCATCGACTCGACGGGCGCGATGTACTTCGGCGACGAGCGCGAGACCGCGCGCAACTGCCCTCACTGCAACGCGTTCTCGCGCATGAGTCCGAGCGCGTTGCCGACCTTCGACGATCTGCTGTTGCGCAAGCCGCGCTCGGTCGGCGTGGTGCTCCGATGCCACGCGTGCAACGCGCCGGTTTTCCTGCGTTACGCCGCGCGCGCGTTCGCGAACAATCGCGTCGAACTCGCGCCGCAGGCCTTCGACGTCGAACGCCCGATCGAGAAGTTCGCGTTCAACTACGTGCCCGAGGACGTCGAAATCTTCTTCCGCGAGGCGCTGACCAGCTATTCGCACGACCAGTTCCAGGCGTTCGCGGCCATGTGTCGGCGCACAGCGGCCACGACGTTCGCGGATCTCGGCAATCCCACGAAACTGCGTTTGTTCGATTCGCTCTCCGACGTGCGCGACATGGCGGAGATCGACGAGGACAGCTTCGCGGTGGTCATGCGCGTCATCTTCGCCGGCACGGCCGATACCTATATCGACCTGCCCATCATCAACGCCTACCAGGCGGCAGTGCTGCTCGAAGTGATGAAAGACTTTCTCTACCAGGCGTACGTGCGCAGGGGCCGGCTGCAGCACGCGATGAAAGTGCGCAAGTTCTTCGTCGATGAAGCCCGCGCCCGCCGCGGCGCGTGATTGCAGGTTGGTGCCCGGGGTGAAAAAAATTAGTTTTCAAAAACCCAAACCCCCCCCCCCAAAACA
>JAEYUC010000058.1 GCA_023433705.1 Pseudomonadota bacterium | reverse complement strand
CTCCCCGCAAGTGCGGGGAGAGGGGAAGAAATAGCCTACTTCGCGACCGCTGTCGCCCCGCCCTGCGTCGAGCGCCAGTCTTGCGCATAGAGCGGTAGCGTCCCGTTGTTGAAGGCGCGCGCGTCGTAGAAGCGTAGCTCGCGCTCGAAGTTCACCGAAACCGGCCCTGATGCCAACCACTGATCCACCACGCCGAGATCATCCGCGACCGCCTGCTCGAGCGACAGCTTGAACTGATACGGTCCCGTCGCCTGAATGAGCTGCGGCGGCTTCTGATCATCGCCGCGCGTGTAGAAGAGCACGGTCTCCGTGCGCGAGGAATTTCCGGCGAGCGAGACCGGCGCGAACGGCTGATAGGCCTGCGCGCGCGTCTTCTCCATGGTCCAGCGGCCGAAGTCGGCGGCGTAGAAGTATTTCGTCTGGCTCGTGCGCGGGTCGGTGACGGCAAGCTCCATCGAGAGCACCGTTCCCGTGCGCGCGCCCTCGTTGGCGAACGTCACGGGGATCGCGATCACCTCGAAGTTCGAGTTGTTGTACGGCGCCGAGAACTGGATGACCGGCGGCACGAAAATGCGCACGTCCGGCTGCTTCAGCGACGTCTCCCACAAGCTGTAGGCGGAGAACAGCAGCGCGATCAGCGCGACGAACGTCGCAGTGCGCCCGCCGTCGCGCTTGACGACCGTATTGACGGCGACATCGTTCGCGTCGCCCATGCCTTGAGGCGCCTGCCCCATGACCATCCCCCATTCATAATGCGTGACCGGACAATGGGCGCGCAAATTAGGCAGAGATGGGGCGCCATCGTCCTGATCGAGCGGCGTATTCCCCGCGGTGCGGCACTGCGTTAGGTTGAGGCTATGGCGAAATCTCCGAACGTCGACATCACCTACTGCCGCCTCTGCAACTGGGGCTTGCGCGCGTCCTGGATGGCGCAGGAGCTTCTTTCGACGTTCGCCGAGGAAATCGGGTCGGTCACGCTCACGCCGGATGCGAGCGGTGGCCTCTTCGAGGTCCGCATCGACGGGGACTTGGTCTGGTCGCGCAAGGAAGCGGGGCGCCTTCCTGAGATAGCCGAGCTGAAGCGCCTGGCGCGCGACCGAATCGCGCCCGAACGATCGCTCGGCCACTCCGACAAGAAACCGTCGGGCTGATCGCGCCGCCCTACCTCTCGAACCGCTTGAACTTGATGCGGTGCGGCTCGACGGCTTCGTCGCCGAGGCGGCGCTTCTTGTCCTCCTCGTAGTCGGCGAAGTTACCCTCGAACCATTCGACGTGACTGTCGCCCTCGAAGGAGAGGATGTGCGTCGCGATGCGGTCGAGGAAGAAGCGATCATGCGAGATGATCACGGCGCAGCCGGCGAAATCCTCGAGCGCGGCCTCCAGCGCCGACAGCGTCTCGGTGTCGAGATCGTTGGTGGGCTCGTCGAGAAGCAACAGGTTGCCGCCTTCCTTGAGCAGCTTGGCGAGATGCACGCGATTGCGCTCGCCGCCCGAAAGCAGGCCGACCTTCTTCTGCTGATCGGCGCCCTTGAAGTTGAACCAGCCGCAGTAGGCGCGCGAGTTCACCTCACGCTTGCCGCCGAGGCTGATCTGATCGAGACCGCCCGAGATTTCCTCCCAGACGGTCTTCTTGTCGTCGAGGTGTGCGCGCGACTGGTCGACGTAGGAAATCTTCACCGTATCGCCGACCTTGATGCTGCCCTTGTCCGGCTTCTCCTGATCGACGAGCATCTTGAAGAGCGTCGTCTTGCCGGCGCCGTTCGGTCCGATCACCCCGACGATGCCGCCCGGCGGTAGTTTGAAGGAGAGATCGTCGATCAGCAGGCGATCGCCGAAGCCTTTGGCGAGGCCTTCCGCCTCTACGACCATGTCGCCGAGGCGCGGCCCCTGCGCAATGGAGATCGTCGCGCGTCCGACGTCCTCGCGGCCCGCCTCGTCGGCGAGTTTCTCGTAAGCGCTAATACGCGCCTTGGATTTGGCTTGGCGGGCTTTCGGCGAGGCCTGGATCCATTCGAGCTCACGCTTGAGCGCGCGCTGGCGCCCTTCCTCCTGGCCCTTCTCGACTTCGAGGCGCTTGGCCTTCTGCTCGAGCCAGCTCGAGTAGTTGCCCTTGTACGGCACGCCCTGCCCGCGATCGAGCTCGAGCGTCCACTCGGTGATGTTATCGAGGAAGTAGCGATCGTGCGTGACGAGGATCACGCAGCCCGCGTATTCCTTGAGGAAGCGTTCGAGCCACGCGACGCTCTCGGCATCGAGATGGTTCGTCGGCTCGTCGAGCAGGAGGATGTCGGGCTTCGAGAGCAGCAGCTTCGTGAGCGCCACCCGGCGACGCTCGCCGCCCGAGAGCTTCGTGACGTCGGCCTCACCCGGCGGGCAGCGCAGCGCATCGAGCGCCTGCTCGACCTGCGCGTCGAGATCCCAGAGGTTCTGCGCGTCGATCTGGTCCTGGAGCGCCGTCATCTCGTCGGCCGTCTCTTCGGAGTAGTTGGCCGCGATCTCGTTGTAGCGATCGACGATCGCCTTCTTCTCGGCGACCCCCTCCATGGCATTGCCGAGCACGTCCTTCTCGGCATCGAGCTCCGGCTCCTGCGGGAGATAGCCGACAGTGATGCCCTCGGCGGGCCAGGCTTCGCCCGTGAAATCCTCGAGCTGGCCGGCCATGATCTTCAGCAGCGTGGATTTGCCCGCGCCGTTGAGGCCGACGACGCCGATCTTGGCGCCCGGATAGAAGGAGAGATTGATATCCTTCAGCACCTGCTTGCCGCCCGGGTAGGTCTTCGAGAGGCGGTGCATGTGATAGACGAACTGCGGGTTGGCCATCGGGGGCTATCCTCGTCGCGTGCATGTCGGGGTTGGGGCGCTTGTAGCGGAAGCGGCTTCGACCCGCAATCGCGCCTGCGGCGCGAGCGAGGCTGCAGCCTCGCGCTCTGCCCGGGGGACACCCCCGGAATCCCCGCTTTCTTCAACTGGGAGCACGCTGCGGGCGTCGTCAGAATCCCCTCTCCCCGCGTGCGGGGAGAGGGTTAGGGTGAGGGGCGGGAACTTGGGCTGAAGTTGACGTTTGCCGCCGCCCCTCATCCTAGCCTTCTCGTCGCGCCAAAGGCGCGCGCTTTCAGCGCGACAAGCACGGGGAGAAGGGACATGTCG
>JAEYUC010000102.1 GCA_023433705.1 Pseudomonadota bacterium | reverse complement strand
GTTCAGCGTTGTCGTCAGCAATGCCGCAGGCAATGCGACGAGCACCGCAGCCCTGCTGACCGTCACGGACGGCATACCGACGGCCATCGCGCCGAGCATCGTCACGCAGCCGAGCGATGTCTCGGTGAACGCGGGTAATACGGCCACGTTCGCCGTGGGCGTCGCGGGCACCGGACCCTTCGCGTTCCAATGGCTGCGCGACGGCGTACCCGTGAACGGTGCGACCAGCGCGGTGCTTACGTTCAACTCCGTGGCGATGCCGAACGCGGGCGCCTACTCGGTGCGCGTGACGAACAGCGCCGGCCAGGTGGTCAGCGACAACGCGCTGCTGGACGTCATCTCGAACGATGTCCCGGTCGCACCCACGATCACTTCGCAGCCCGCGACGCTGATTCTGCCGATCAACGGGTCCGGCACACTCGCGGTAGGTGCAACCGGCACCGGCCCTCTCTCTTATCAGTGGCACTTGAACGGCGACCCGCTGCCAGGCGCCACCGATCCGGTGATGCACTTCGCCCATATCGCCGAAGTGGACTTCGGCACTTACACGGTCACGGTCGGCAACAACGTCGGATCGATTACGAGCCAGGCGGCGCAACTCATCTTGTTAGGCGCGCCGGTGATCACGCAGCAACCAGCCGCCGCCACGGTCCTCGATGGCGAGAGCGCCATGTTCTTCGTGCAGGCGTCCGGGTCCGGTTTGCGTTACCAGTGGTCGGTCAACGGCACACCGATTCCCGGGGCGATCGCCGCGACGTTCAACACGGGACCGCTCCTCGTCGCGAGTACGGGCGCGGTGTACAACGTCATGGTCTACAACGGCGCGGGACTCGTGACGAGTCAGGCTGCCGTGCTCACCGTGCAGGCGGTGGTCGCCCCGACCGTCTCCGAGCAGCCAGCGAACGCCAGCGTGCAATCCGGGCAGGCCGCCCAGGTGTGCGCCGCATTCGGCGGGACGCTGCCACTCACGCTGCACGTCCAGCGATGGAACGGAGCCACGTGGACGACGCTGGCCGACACGAGTCACAACAGTCACGACCCGTACTGCCATTCCACCGGGGCGCTGACCGCGGCCGACGACGGCGCGCAGTTCCGCATCGTGGCCGAGAACGCCGGTGGACAGGCGGCGAGCAGCGCGATGACGATCACCGTGGCGTCGTCGGGAATCTCCACGACGACGCTCGTGAGCGTCGAGCTCGACGGCGGCGAGCCTGACTACTTCAGTGGCATGCCCTCGCTCTCTTCGGATGGGCGACTGGTAGCCTTCACCTCGCAAGGGGTCAATCTCGTCGCCGGTGGCACCACGAACGGTTCCGAGAGCGGACATGCCTATCTACGCGACCTGTCCACCGGCACCACGACGCTGATCAACCGGACACTCGCAAACGGCGTTTCGAGCCGCGGCGTGCTGAACCTGAAGCTTTCGGGCAACGGGCGCTACGCGTTGTTCACCTCGTTCGCGAACGACCTCGTCGCAGGTGACACCAACGTTTCGCTGGACGTCTTCCGTCGCGATCTGCAGACCGGGGTCACCGAACGCGTGAACGTACTGCCGGATGGCAGCCAGGTCGATGGCGGCGGCAATGGCTCGTACGACGCGCGGCTCGCGATTTCGGGGAACGGGCGTTACGTGGCATTCGTGTCGGGCCAGGACGTCGTCGCGGACGGTTCGAGCACCGATGGGTATTTCCTCTACCTGCGCGACATGCAGACCGGAATCACGCGCTACGTCGGCGGCACGCCAGCCACCTCGCCGATCGGTTACGTCGCGATTTCCGAGAACGGCTGGTACGTGGCTTTCACCACCAACGTCGTCGCTCCGAACGACCAGACGATCTGGTTCTACGACACCGAACTCGATTCGGTCAGCCCGGCCTACACGTTTGCCCAATCACCCGACCCGGCCGGCCAGCGACAGGGACTCAGCATCTCGGAGGACGGTCGATTCATCGCGTTCGCGATCAATTCGGTGGCCCTCACGGGCTCGACCTTCGACCAGGTGATGGTGATCGATCGGAACAATCCCGCGGCTCCGATCCTCGCAAGTACCGGCGCGAACGGCGCCGGCGATGGCAACAGCGCCTGGCCGAAGATCTCGGGCGACGGCCGCTACGTGATATTCGAATCCGTGGCCCCCAATCTCACCGATGGACTCGGGCTGCCCTGGCGTCGTTATGCCGTCGTGCGAGACCTGGTCGGCGGCTCGACGCGCATCGCGTCGCACGGATTGAACGGCTCGCCCGTGGAGCTGAGTGAATTCGGCACGCACGCGATCTCCAGCGATGCCAGCGTCGTCGCTTTCGCAGCCGGCCAGGTCTTCGCGGAGCCGCGGCCATGACGGGGCTTACTTAACGTGAATTTGGCCGAATAACCTTGCCGCGTCGCTTTGAATGGGTGACGCGATCCGCCAGAATCGGGCACGTGGGTCAGAACAATAACCAGAGCCCCTCATGACGCCCGAACGCTGGCAGCGCATCAAGTCACTCTTCTCCGCGGCGCTCGAGGTGCCGGAAAGCGAGCGCGCAGCGCTGCTCGCGCTCGAGGCCAACGGCGACGCCGCGTTGATCGACGAAGTCGTCTCGCTACTCGCCTCGCATGCGGCAACGGGCAAGTTCCTCGAGTCGCCCGTTCCGGAAATGAGCGCCTCGGTCTTCGCCGCGCTCGACGACCACGTCGGCGAGCGTATCGGCGCCTACCGCATCGTCGGCACGCTCGGCACCGGCGGCATGGGCGATGTGTTCCGCGCGGTGCGCGACGACGACCAGTACCGCGCCGAGGTCGCGATCAAGCTCATGCGCGCCGACGTGCGCGACAACCTGGCCGAACACCGGTTCAAGAACGAGCGGCAGATCCTCGCCAAGCTCGATCACCGCAACATCGCCCGCCTGCTCGACGGCGGCGCGACACCGGGCGGCGTGCCCTACGTCGTGATGGAGCTCGTGCAGGGCGAACCCATCGACAAATACTGCGACGCCCACGACCTCTCCGTACGCGACCGCGTGCAGCTATTCCTCCAGGTGTGCTCGGCGGTGAGTTACGCGCACCAGCACCTGGTCGTGCACCGCGACCTGAAACCCAACAACATCCTCGTGACCGCCGACGGTTCGGTCAAACTACTGGATTTCGGCATCGCCAAGCTGCTGGAGGCGAACCCGATCACCGGCACGACGAGCGACGAGACGCGCACCCAGCTACGCGCGATGACGATCGACTACGCGAGCCCCGAGCAGGTGAGCGGCGGCACGGTGACCACCGTGAGCGACGTCTACTCGCTCGGCGTCGTGCTCTATCGCCTGATCACCGGCCAGAGTCCGTACGTCGACCGCACGAACGATGCGCAGCGCGTCGCGGAAATCCTCAGCGACAACGCGCCCACGCGCCCCAGCCAGCTGAAGCTCGGCGAGCGCCGCGCGCGCGACATCGACGCCGATCTCGACAACATCCTGCTGATGGCGCTGCGCAAGGAGCCGCAGAAGCGTTACGGCAGCGTCGAGCAGTTCGCCAACGATCTGCGCAATTTTCTCGGTGGTCTGCCGGTCGTGGCGCGCGGCAATGCCTGGCGATACCGATTCGGCAAGTTCGTCCGCCGGCGCAAGGTGGAGATCGCCGCCGCGGCGCTCGTGGTTGCCTCGCTCGTGGGTGGACTCGGCTTCGCCATCCACGAAGCGCGCGTGGCCGAGGCGCAACGCGCCGTCGCCCAGCGGCATTTCGACAGCGTGCGCAAACTCTCCAACAAGTTGTTCGCCTTTCACGATGAAATCGCCCAGCTGCCCGGTTCGACGAAGGCGCGCGAGATGCTGGTGACGACGTCGTTGGAATATCTCGACGCCTTGTACAAGGAAGCCGGCAGCGATCGTACGCTGCAGGAGGAGCTCGCGATCGCATACAAGAAGGTCGGCGACATCCAGGGGAATCCGCTGGGCGCCAGCGTGGGCGACTCCGCCGGCGCCATACGCAGCTATACCAACGCAATCGCATTGCTCCAGCCGCTGCACGAGCTCGAACCCGGCAATGCGCGCATCGGAATCGCCCTCACCAAGACGAACTCGCTGCTGACGCGCCGCACGCTGCTGCTCAGCGGCGCCGAAGCCGCTTTGCCTCTGGCGAACCGCGGCGTGGCGCTCAGCGAGGCGATGCAGGCCGTGGTTACCGACGACTTCGAGGCCATGGGATTGCTGGGAAACAACTACTCGCATCATGCCGAGGTTCTCGCCGCGCTCGGACGAATGCCCGAAGTGAGGGCGTCGCTTGGCAAGATGATCGCGGCCGTGGAGAAATACGCGCAAAAACATCCCACGGATCCGCGCGGCCTGAGCTCGCTCTCGGGCGCTTACAACAATGCCGCCATCATCGGCCGCGCGGGACTCTCGCGGGCCGACGGCTATGCCTACGCCGCGGACCTGCTGGAAAAAGGCATGGCCGCGGACGAGGCGTTGCTCGCGCTCAAGCCCGATGATGAGGCCTATCGGTGGAGCCTGGCGGAAACCCAATTGAACCTGGCGGATCTTTACTACGGCAATGGCGAATATGCGCGCGCACTCGATCTGCAACGCAAGGCCGCGGCAGCGTTCGTGAACCGGGATCCGCGCGACGCGCGGGCGCAGTTGATCAGCGCCATGGGAGACGTTGGCCTGGCGAAAACCCTGGCCAGGACCGCCTCCTACGAGGAAGCCTTGACGTTATTCGCCGCCGCCGAGAAGTCGCTGCGCGAGGTGGCCGCGCTGGGCGAAGACGTGCAGATCGAATTCTCGCTCGCCGACCTCAACATCCACCGCGGCGAGATGCTCCTGGAAAGATCGCAGCGCGATCCGGCGCGCGCAAGTATCGAGCGCGGCCTCACGCACCTGCGAAAGGTTCAGAAGGCGCTGCCGGAAGACCAGAACGTGCTCACGCTGCAAGAGACCGGTGCAAGTCTGCTGGCCCGTGCGCAATAGCGTTCCAGAGATATCTGTATAACGAATATCTTGCATTTATCTGTCAAGCAGATAACATGAGGTTATCCTCATAACGGATAGCCCGCATGCGACCCATCTCCACCTCCGAACAGGTCGGCGCAATCCTTTCGAGCCGCCGCAAACACCTGGGCATGTCCCAGGCCAAAGTGGCCGAGCGCGTCGGCTTGAGCCAGAACCGCCTTTCGGTGCTCGAATCGAACCCCGCGACGTTGACGGTCAAACAACTGCTCGCGTTGCTGAACGTGCTCGGCCTCGAGATGTCGCTGAACGAGCGCGCAGCGGGGAAAAGCAAGGTCGAGTGGTAAATGGGGCGCCCTTCCCGCGCCCGTGAGCTGGCCGTGTGGGCCAATGGCCTGCGCGTCGGCACCTGGCGGTTGCCCGCGCGCGGCGCCATGGAGTTCGTCTATGACGAAGCCTGGCTCGGCGCCGAGGAGGCCCGCCCGCTGTCACTGTCCCTGCCGCTGACTTTCGAAGCGCGGCCGCATCGCGGCGCGGCGGTCGAGGCCTATTTCGACAATCTGCTGCCGGACAGCGACCCGATCCGCCGGCGCATCCAGGATCGGTTCCACACGGACACCCGCGGCGCATTCGATCTGCTCGCGGCCATCGGGCGTGATTGCGTGGGCGCGGTGCAGATGTTGCCCACCGACGAACTACCCTCCGACATCCGCCGCATCGAGGCCCAGCCACTCAGCGAGACCTCCATCGCACGCGAGCTCGCCGGCGTCACCTCCCCCGCGGCGCCCGTTGCCGATGACCACGAATTCCGCATCTCCATCGCCGGCGCGCAGGAGAAGACCGCGTTCCTGCGGCATG
Organism: Pseudomonadota bacterium; assembly: GCA_023433705.1. Classification (GTDB taxonomy): domain Bacteria; phylum Pseudomonadota; class Gammaproteobacteria; order Steroidobacterales; family Steroidobacteraceae; genus CADEED01. The sequence goes on along the minus strand of JAEYUC010000102.1, from coordinate 124,433 downwards.
GCAACCGCTGGTGCCGTCCCGTGGGCTCCACGCCGACGACGCACATCTTCAAGCTGCCGCTCGGCCTCGTGGGCAACCGCCAGGCCGACATGCGCACGTCGGTCGAGAACGAGTGGCTGTGCGCGCGCATCGTTCGCGAGTTCGGATTGCCCGTCGCGGACTGCGACATCGAGGAGTTCGGCTCGCACAAGGTGCTCGTCGTCGAACGCTTCGACCGGCAGCTCCATTCCTCCGGACGCTACTGGCTGCGGCTCATGCAGGAGGACTTCGCGCAGGCCACCGGCACGCCGTGGCACCGCAAGTACCAGTCCGACGGCGGCCCCGGCGTGCTCGATCTCGCCCGCATCCTGCGCGGCTCCGTCGAGGCGCAGCGCGATCTCGAGACCCTGTTCCGCGCCCAGCTCGTGTTCTATCTACTGGCGGCCACCGACGGACACGCGAAGAACTTCAGCATCCGCATCCTGCCGGCCGGGCGCTTCCAACTCACGCCGTTGTATGACGTCTTGTCCGCCTGGCCCGTGATCGGCAAGCGCGCGAACGAGATTCCGCCGGAGAAGGTGAAGCTCGCGATGGCGGTGCCGGGCGAGCGCCCGCGATATCTCATCAAGAGCATCCAGCGACGGCATTTCGAGACGCTTGCGAAAAAGCTCGGTCTCGGGACGGGTGAAGCCCTGATCGAAGACACCCTCGCGCGGACTGACTCAGTCATCGAGGCCGCCCAACGCGGCCTGCCGCGCGGATTTCCGCAGACCCTGCTCGATCGGGTCCTGACCGGCATCCGCGGCGCGCGCCGCTCGCTCGGCTAATCAGCTGCGCGGCGCAAGCATGATGATGGCCATGCCGGCCACGGCGACGCCCGCGCCGACCAGGTCCCACGACGTCGGCCGATCTCCATCGACCCACCACAACCAGAGGATCGCGACGGCGACATACACGCCCCCGTACGCCGCATACACGCGCCCGGCAGAGGTCGGATGCAGCGACAACAGCCACACGAAGGCGACGAGGCTCGCGGCGGCCGGCACCAGCAGCCAGGCCGAGCCGTTTTTCTTGAGCCACAGGTACGGCAGGTAACAGCCGACGATCTCCGCGATCGCGGTGATGACGAACAGCCCGAACGTCTTGGCGAACGCGCTCAGCGACAGCATGACCCGGACGCGGGCTTCGCGGCCGCGAGATGCTCCGGCGACAACGTGCAGTCTTCCACCTTCACACAGCCGCAATCGAGCGCGATCGACAACGCGCGTTTCATCTCGTCGATCTTCGCGGCGAGTCGATCGAGCTCCGAGAGCTTCGACTTCGCGAGCGACTGCCAGCGCGCGCTCAGCGGCGATGCGCCACCGAGCAGCGCCTTGATCTCCTCGAGCGAGAAGCCCGCTTGCTGCGCGAAGCGCAGCATCTGCACGCGTTGCAGCGCATTCGCGGCATATGCCCGCCGGCCGCTCACTCGCAGGGGTGCTGGCAACACACCCGCCTTCTCGTAATAACGCAGCGCCGTCGCCGGCACTCCCGTGCGGCGGGCCATTTCTCCGATCGACATCGTTCGCATCGACCGAATATGGCCGGATCATCGGGCAGCCGCAACTAACTCTTGCGGAGCTTCGATAGTTTCCAGCCGAGCCCGACGGCGAGGACGCCGACGGTGATCGCGATTCCCAGCCACAGCTCGTGACTGCGCATCCACGCGATCGCGCCGGCGGCCGCCCCGGTGAACCCGAGCGCTGCCAGGAAGGGCAATGCGCAGCAGGCCGCGCATCCCAGCAGGATCGCGGCCGCAGCGAACAGCGAACGTGATTTCCTCGAACTCGAATTCGACCCTTTCATCGGTGCTCCTTTGCGAGGAGCACATGGTCCGACTTCGAGTCAGCTCCAGGTCAATACTGCGGTGGCAGCGCGCTCGTGCTCTGCGTGAGCAGCCACTCGCCGTTCACCTTCCGCCAGGTCGTCGTGCCGCGGATCGGTAGCGAGGGCCCCGCGGCAGCCTCGAACGTGAAAACGAAATTCGCGGTGGCCAGAGTGCCGTTCGTGCGCACGTCGAAATCGCGGACATCCTTGAAGCTCGCGGTCTTCCATTGGTCGAAATCCCGATCCATGAACGCACGCAGCTCCGTGGAGCTGGTGATCTTTTCGTTGAAGTTCGTACCGAGCAGCACGAAACGCTCCGGATCGAGCATCGCGACGACGCCAATCTGGTCGTTGCGCGCGTAGCGGTCCAGCAGCAACCGGACTCGCTCGGTGATTTCTCTCTCGGCCGCGGGATCATTCACCGCCTGCGGCGCCGAGGCGCAGGCCGAGAACATCAGGACAGCAGTAATCAATGCGACTCGAGTAAACGTGCGCATGGGGGAACCCTTGTTCGTGATTGTGGGCGGTGTTGCGACCCGCCCCCGGTGCATCCGGTTGCACACATTGCGAAACGAGGGGCGACGCCGCGGTCGTCGCCCATCCTTCCTTACTGCTTCTGGCGCTGCTCGACCGTCGCGCGCAATTCCTTTTCCTTGGCGATGAGCTCGGGCGTCGCCGCCGCCCCGAAATCCTCGATCTCATAGAAGGGACGGATCTCGATTTCCGACGGCTCACCCGGCATCGGGTCCGGGCACTTCTTGAGCCACTCGACCGCCTCGTCCATCGATTTCACGTTCCAGATCCAGTAGCCCGCGACCAGCTCCTTGGTTTCCGCGAACGGCCCGTCGATGACCGACTGCTTGCCGCCATTGCCCGTGAAACGCACGCGTTTGCCTTGCGAACTCGGCTTCAGGCCATCGCCCGCCACCATGACGCCCGCCTTCACGAGCTCCTCGTTGAACTTCATCATGTCGCCCAGCAGATTCTCGGGCGGCATGATCCCCGCTTCGCTGTTCCGGGTCGCCTTCACCATCACCATGACTCGCATCGTTCTGCTCCTTGGATAAGTGTTCGGTTCGTTTCCTTGCCGAACGGGCCCGGGCCGGATCGACATTTCACCGGGCCTGTCGCGGGGATGCCAGCCGAACGGCCATTCCCTAGGATCGAAGTCAAGTATTTCAGGCGTAAGTGGCTGATTCGGAGAGGATTGCTTGACGCCGCCCAACGCCGTCGCCAGAATGCGCGCCCTTCACCGGTTCTCGGTTCCCTGGTAGCTCAGTCGGTAGAGCGTCGGACTGTTAATCCGTTGGTCGTTGGTTCGAGTCCAACCCAGGGAGCCAACTTCTCACGTGTCGTCACTGCCCCGCCGCGCGCGGAGTCGGTGAAGAAGAAGTGACAACGCCCTTCCCATCCTTCTGCGTAAACGTGATGTCGTAGTCCTGGTGGAACGGCAACGCGGTCGCGGTGCCTTCATACGTGCGCACCCATCCGTTGAATTCGATGTCCGTTCGAGTGCCTGCGACGGCCTGCCACTTCACGAGCGGCCAGAACTTCCAGTCATGCACGGCAGCCTGCGTGGTGGCAAAGAACTGCGGGTAGTCAGGTGGCGCCGCCAGCGCCTTGGAATCGACGACTGACCCGTGCTCGTCGACGATGATTCGAACGCGCACCGTCATAGGCGGCAGATTCGCGGACAGCAACTCCGGTGGATAGATGGGAGTTTCGTTCTCCTCGAATGGCAGCGGAAGCTCCCACTGCGCATCGGACGTATTCGCATAGCTTTGCTCGGCGAGTGGTTCGACGACACTCATCGCGACGTCGCCGGCGCGCGGCACTACGACCTTCAACGCCCGCTGCGTGGCGCAGGCAACCAGCACCAGCGCCAGCGCCAACATCATCGGCGAGGATTGATCGAACGTGATGGAGATGGCTCTGGCGCGCATGTCGATCCTCGTTTGTCAGATCAGGCGATGGCAGCATGAGGCCTATCCACCCTGGCCCGCAACCCACTTGAGCGCCGGCGTGTGTCAATTTGCCGCGCGGTTCCGGCAGTCAATGCCACGACCTGGCTGGGCCGTCGCCCTTTTACGGTGGTAACCAGGATCCGTATCCCCCTGTGGGTACAAGAAGGTAATGGCCCGCCCTTATCCTTGACCATCAATGCGTTACTCGCGCTGTGAGGCTCCAACCCAGCGAGCCATCTATCAGCCCCGACAGTTTCACCTCGTGCCAGGTTGTTTCCATCCCACTTAATTCACACAGCCTAATCTTGCAGTAGGACGTCAGCCGCTCGCGTCTGGCGACTTTCCGATCCGCGCGGCACAGGCAAAGGGATATACGGAGGTTCACGGAGGACCCTCGCATGTCTCGCATCCCCACCCTGTTGATGGTCTCGCTCCTGAGCGCCAGCGCGACCTTCGCGCAAACCGCGCCCACCACCCAATCATCCATCCGCGCGGTCATGAACCGCGTGCATGGCTATCTACTCATGGCATCCCCGCTCAAGCCCATCAACGGCGACACGGGCGCCGCGGTCTCGCTCGACAACATGCCGCGGAACGTCGCGCTCGGGCGCACCGACATTCGGATCAACACGTACGAAGCGGGCGTCATCTATGCCGGCATGCTGCGCGCCACGACGGTCACGGGCGACCAGCGCTACCGCAACTATGTGAACACCCGCCTCTCCGGGATCGCGCGCATGGCGTCGCACATGCGGGCGAACTACCCGACAGCGACCTACGATACGTATCCGTCGTCCGTGGCGTCCGGCAGTGTCACGCTGCGCAGGGTGCTCTTCCCGCAGAACCTCGACGACTCCGGCTCGATGTGCGCGGCGATGATCAAGGCGCAGCGTGCGGGCATCTCCAACCTGCGCCCCTGGATCGACAACTACGCGAACTGGGTTTCGAGGCGGCAAGTCCGCCTGAGCGACGGCACGTTCAAGCGCAACGATCCGCTGCCGAACTCGGTGTGGCTCGACGACCTTTACATGAGCGTGCCGTGCCTCGCGCAGATGGGGAAACTCACGGGCGACCGCCGCTACTTCGACGACGCCGCGAAACAGATCATCCAGTTCCACTCGAGGATGTTCGTGACGCAGAACAACCTGTGGATGCACGGCTGGGTCCAGGAGATGAGTCCGCACCCGGCGTTCCACTGGGCGCGGGCCAACGGGTGGGCGTTCATGGCCATGGCGGAGTTGCTGACGGAGCTGCCGACGGATCATCCCCAGAGGTCGCAGTTGCTGACCATCTTCAAGGCGCACGCCGCCGGGCTGCGGCGCACGCAGGCGCCTTCAGGTCTCTGGCACCAGTTGCTCGATCGTCCGGATTCGTACGAGGAGACGTCATCGAGCGCGATGTTCGTATTCGCGATTACGCGCGCCATCAACAAGGGCTGGCTGAGCCGCCCGACCTGGGCTCCCATCGCATTACGCGGTTGGAATGGCCTGACGAGGAAAGTGAACTCGATCGGCCAGGTTGAGGGCACCTGCATCGGCACGGGTCTCGGCTGGGACGACACGTTTTATCTCTATCGCCCGACGGACGTGAACGCGGCGCACGGCTACGGGCCAATCTTCCTGGCGGGTTCCGAGATCATTTACCTGCTCCAGCAGCATCCGGAAGTCGGGGGTTGAAGAGCATAACTTTCCGATTTGCATGGCCGTGTCCGCGAAATCCGCGTACCTTCGCAGCCCATGTACAGCGAAACATTCACCCAGTTCAAGAAGCAGCTCGGTCAACTCGACAAGTGGCTCGGTATGGCCGCCGATTACGCCAGGTCGAAAAATTTCGAGCCGGACCTCTTCGCCACCTTGCGGCTCGCGCCGGACCAGTTTCCGCTCGCGCGACAGGTACAGATCGCCTGCGACACGGTGAAGCTGTCCGTGGGCTATCTGACCGGAAAACAGGTGCAGCCCCAGGAAGACAACGAGAAAACCCTCGCGGAGCTTCAGGCGCGGGTGCGGTCGATCGTCACGCTGCTGGACGGACTCACGCCGAAAGACTTCGACGGCGCCGCCGCGCGCGTCGTGAGCCAGCCGCGCTGGAAAGGCGAATGGATGACGGGCGCCGACTATTTCATCGAGCACACGATCCCTAACTTCTATTTCCACCTCACGACGGCGTACGCGATCCTGCGTCACAACGGTGTGGCCGTTGGCAAGCGTGACTATCTGGGCGTGCAGTCGAAGCGGCCGGCCGCCGCCTGATTCACCGCGACTGATTCGGGGTATCACCGGTGATTAGAGGATTCGATACGCCCGTGCGTCTCAGCCAACGGGATGTGCTTCACCGGTGAAATGAAACGACTCACGACGCTGCTCGTGCTGGCATTCGGTTTGATCTCCGTTTCGACTGCGGCGCCGCTGCGCATCGAGCTCCTCGACGAATCGGGCGCGCCGATTCCCGCGCGCATTCTGGTGCAACCCGCCGGCGGTGAGGCCGTGCTGCCCGAGGCGGCAGTCGTGATGCCCATTGGCGATGATCGCTGGGTGTACGCCCAGGGAACCATCGAAGTGGACGTTCCTGCAGGTGTGGTAGAGCTGCGCGCGGAACGCGGGCTCGAGTACCGGCGCGTCAAACGACAGATCACGGTGCCAGCATCGGGCGCCACTGAGCGCGTTCTGCTCTCGCGCTGGATCGACATGCGATCGCGCGGATATGCCCGAGGCGAGAATCATCTGCACGAAGGCGCCGAACGATTGGCGGTCATGTTGCCCGGCGAAGACCTCGACTTCGGCACCTCGCTGAGCTGGTGGAACGGCCCGGATGCCCTGCGCGCCGCGCCCGCGGGCAACGCATCCGTCCACAAACTGGGGCGAGACCCTCATCGCGTGCCTGCGAGCGTATTCGATGCCGAGGTCGAGTATGACTGGGGCGCCGTCTATCTCACCGGCGGTTCCCGACCCGTGACTGTCGCGTCGGATCCGCGCACCCCGAACCTGCCCTACATCCGCGATGCGCGCGCCGCGGGTTCGATCGTTCACTACCAGGCCGGTTGGTCGCGAGAGGTGCTCCTCGACGCGCTGCTGGGCCTGGTGAATGTGGTCAACGTCGCCAACAACCTGTTCCACATGCATCGATACATGCCGCGCGGGCGATATTCGAATCTGCTGGAGCTCGAAGGCTTTCCTATCTACCCGGACACGCCGGAAGGCATGTACCGGATGAACACGGAAACCTACTATCGACTGCTCAACATAGGTCTTCGCCTGGCGGCCGGCGCGGGCAGCGCCACCGGCGTGAAGGAGAACCCGCCGGGGTTCAATCGCGCTTATGTTCGCGTGGAAAAAAACGCCTCGCTCCCGGATTTCTACCGCGCCTGGGCCGAGGGTCGGAACTTCGTGACCAACGGCCCGATCCTCGATCTGCGCACCGGCACGGGCGATAGACCGGGGGATACGATCGCATTTCCGAAGCAAGGGGGTGAGGTCACGCTGCACATCGCAGCCGAGGCCGACATGCCGCTGCAAACGCTCGAAGTGATCGTCAATGGCGAGGTCCGCCACGCATTCGAGGCGGTTGGAAAGCGGAAGCTCGCCGGAGAAGTCCGGATCGACGTTCGACAAGGCGCCTGGATCGCGGTCCGGGTAACGGCCCATGACGATCTACTGAGTGATCCGGAGTTGGCGCGGTACTCAGCCGGGAGCGATGACGAACCATTGCGAGTGAGGCCGAGCCGCCTGCGCTTTGCGCACACGAGTCCGGTTTACGTCACCGTTGATGGCCGCGGCCCGGCAGTGGCGGGATCATTCGCGGAAGCGGAACGAATGCTCGCTGCGTTCGAGCAGTTCGCCAGGCGGACGGCGGCGTCCGAATTGCTTCCTGAGCTACTGCGCGATGTGGCTACTGCTCGTAAGAATCTGCGTGCGCGATCGGAGGAAGCACTGCGGAGATAGTTAGGACCCGGGGCGCGCGTCAGACCTGCCCCAGCTCCCGTCGCACCTCGATGAGCGCCACCGTCGTCCGATTGAACGGATCCCGAATCGCCGGATTCTGCGACCGATAATTCGCGCTCAACGTCTCCGTCAGCGCGAGTGCCTTCGACACCGACCTCGCCGCCGCCGGAAATTGATTCTTGTCGGACTGCTTCAGCGCGGCCTCGATCAAATCGATCGCCTCCTGAAACTGCCCCCACTCGGGCTCGCCTTCCGCAAGCGGCCCCTTCACCAGCGTCCGCCGCAGATTCCCAAGATCTTCCTGCGCGATCTTCAGAAAGCGAATCAACTGAATCTTCGGCATGTCCCCTCCGACATATGCGGAGGGCGCGGCTGCCTTCGGCATCAACCGCGCCCTTTCCGCGTGAATGTCCCGGGACGACGAACGTCAGGCCTTCGCTTCGACCGTCCGGTGCATCTCTTCTACTCTATCCTGCAGCTCCGGCGTGAACTCCTCACCGAAGTCCTCGGGCCCGAAGAATGGTCGGATCTCGACATCGGACTCCTGCCCCGGCGCCGGATCGGGGATGCGCATCGCCCACTCCATCGCCTCTTCCATCGACTTCACTTCCCAGATCCAGTAGCCGGCGACCAGCTCCTTCGTTTCGGCAAACGGGCCATCCGTCACCGACGGCTTGCGGTGCGCCCGGAACGTCAGGCGCTTGCCGAACTTGCTCGGCTTCAGCCCATCGGCGCTCTTCAGGATCCCCGCCTTCGTCATCTCCTCGTTGAAGCGGATCGTCTTCTCGATGTCTTCCATCTTCGGCATCACGCCCGATTCGCTGTTCGGGTTGGCTTTCAGGATCACCATGACTCGCATCGTCGTTCTCCCACATCAGTGTGCCAACGGGTGTTGGGTTCGAGGGTTGGCCGATTGGCCGGACCGGGGATCGACATTTCGAACCGGGATTGTGACCGGGAATCCCGACGTGCGCCCAACGTGCTGAAAACTCACTACTTATAGGCTGCCAGCTCCTCGGAAAGCAGCAGCTTCCCGTTGTTGAGCACTCCATAAACCTGGGCGGTGGCGCCGACATCCGCGCTCGGATCGGAATCGAAGATCGCCAGGTCCGCTTCGTAGCCTTCCTGGATCCGGCCGACCCGGTCGCCCATCTTCATGATGTCGGCGGCGACGGAGGTGGCCATGCGCAGCACGTCCCAGACCGGAATCCCCGCGTCGCGATGCAGTTCGAGTTCGCGGTCGATCATGATGCCGCCGCCGGCATCCGTGCCGATCATCATCGGCACGCCTGCCTCGTGCAGCAAACGCGCGAACGCCAGCACCTTGGGCATTACCGCGCGCGCCCGCGCGAAGTCCTCCGGCGTCCATCCGGTGGCACTGGCGCGCAATTGCGCTTCGTAGACCGCCAGGACGTCCGGGTGGAAGTACTTCAGCTGATCCCGCGGCAACACGCGAGCCAGGTCATCCGTGTTGTAGACGATCTCGTTGACGATAAGTGTCAGGTTGACCGGAATCTTCCTGCGCGCCAGTAGTTCGACCAGCTCGCGCATGCGTGGACCCTCGAAATCCGCAAGTTCGAACCAGCGGTACATGTATCGCGACGTCGCATCGTGCTCTGCAAGGTACTTTTCTCGCGCATCGGGCTCGAGAAGATCCGGGCTAGTCGGCAGTGCGTGTTCGAGTCCATCGATTCCGAGCTCGATCGCACGCGTCCAGCTCACTCCGTTCAGATGCGCGATCGCCTCGAGACCCTGCTCATGCGCGACGCGGATGCCGGTGGCGAGCTCCTGCTCGCTGAGGTCCGTGTAGAGTTTGAAGTACTTCATTCCGAGCCTGGCCTGGCGCGAAGCCTCCGCTTTCCACTCGTCCTCCGTCCGTGGATACACGAACATCTCACCGCCCATCGGCGGTGGCTGGATGACCGCGCCGGCGTGACGCGCCTCGGGACCGATCCATGTGCCCGACGCAACCATCCGATCGTACTGCGCGTTCGCCTCGGAGCTGCCGGCCGGATTACGCACGGTCGTGACGCCGCGCGAAAGTGCCATGCGCGCGCTTCTTCGCGTTATCGATTCATCCATCTTCATCGACAGGACGGGCGCGCCGTCCACACTATCCACCTGCAGTATTCCAGAGGCCGTGATGTGCGCATGCGCATCGATGAGTCCCGGCATCACGAAGCGGCCGCCCAGGTCGTGCGATCGAGTCGGCTCCGAAGGCTTCGGAGCCCGGCCCGATCCAACACGCGACAGGCGCCCGGATTCGACCACGAGCCACGCATTCTCGACGCGCCGCTCCGATGCGGGATCCACCATGGTGAAGTTGTAATACACATCCGCGTTCGGATTGACCCGATCCGCGGCGCAACCCGTCGAAAGCACGAATGCGGGCAACATCGACAGAACCACACGCTCGAGAGCCATGATGACCTTCCGGTGAAGTCCGCCCATTGCGGACCTTCCATGAGTCCCGGCTACCTGCCGCCGACTTACATTGTTTGCGCCGCTGTAAGAAAGCGCGTCCCTGGGAGACTATGGTCTGGATGCCACTCGATGCACACGAGGTCGTGACCCGATTCGCCCCCGCGCTCGCGCGCGTCGTCGCGTCTTACGAGCGCGACCACGCGCTGCGCGACGAACTGCTGCAGGAGATCCTCATGGCGATATTCCAGGCGCTACCGCGCCTCACGCAGCCGGAAAAGCTCAAATCCTTCGTGTTCCGTATCGCGCATAACCGCAGCGTCAGCCACATCACGCGGCGCATGCGCGAGCGCGCGCACGAGGAGCCCGGCATCGAAGCCGATGTACCGACACCAAGCAACGAGCAGGAATTGATCCAGTCCGAACGCAGCGAGCGACTGCTCGAGGCGATCCGGCAACTGTCCCTGCCCTATCGCCAGGTGATGACGCTGATCCTCGAAGACATGAGTTACGAAGAAATCGCCGAGACCTTGGGCATCACCATCGAGAACGTGGGCGTGCGCGTGAACCGCGCGAAGAAGCAATTGAAAGAGCGACTCCACCATGACTGACGAACTCATTCGCGAACTGCGGCGCGATTGGCAATCGCAGGAATTCGACGCGAGCCAGGTCGTGCGACGTTTGCGGCGCGCGCGCTGGGCGCCGCATCTCGTGCTCGTGTTCGAAATCCTGGGCTGCTGCGTGGCGCTGGGCGTGGGCATCTGGTTCGCGTGGGTCGCGGCGCACCAGGAAGAACACAAACTACTCTTCGTGTTGAGCGCCGCGGTCCTGTTGATCACCGCTCCCGTGCTGGGCGTGGCGACCGCGCTCGCGCGCCGGCCAGGCCTGGCCTGGGATGATGAAACGCCCGAATCGATCCTGCGAAGCGGGATTCGCCGCGCGGATGCCACGCTCCAGGCGATGCGCGTGGGGCGCTGGCACATCGCGATCATCGCGGGTTTCGTCGCGCTGCTTTGGGCACTGCAGGGGCTGAAGTTCATCCAGGCAATGGAGTTTCTGCTGTTCTACTCCTCTGTATGTCTTGTCGTGTCGCTCGGGAGCTGGATCTGGATGGCCTGGCGGACCCGGACCCTCCACGCCGAACGCGATGCATGCATTCGATTGCTGGCTGACTTGCGAGACTGAATGCCGCCCGCGGACGTCCCGCATCTCCAAGTGACTGAAAAGCTGGGGACTGCGACACCGCCCTCTTTTCAGCCCCCACCGTTGCAACCCGCTTCGCGGTCCGACCGTCTCAAGGCACCTGATGCACCACCGTCCAGAGGGAGCTCCCATGATTCGCTGTTTCGCCGTTGCCTTCGCCTTGCTGTTGGCCTGTTCCGCGCACGCCGCGGAAAGAAAGTTCGAGCGGACTTTCGCCGTCTCGCCCGGTGGAGCGCTGACCGTGGACTCCGACTCCGCTACGGTGCGTGTGTCAGGCGGCGATACGAACCAGGTGACCGTCCGAATGAGCGCCCGCGGCTCGGATGAGGATCTCGACGGCGCAAATCTCGAGGCAGTGAAGACAGACGGCGGCGTGACCGTCACGCTGCGACTGCGGAAGAACAGCTGGCTCAACTGGAAATCCTGGAACCGCGAGGCGTCCATCGAGGTGACCGTGCCGCGACGTTACGGAATCGACGTTCGCACGAGCGGCGGAAGCGTCGAACTGACGGACACCATCGGCACGGCAACTTTGCGCACGTCGGGCGGTAGCGTCGTCGCGAAGAACGTGAACGGGAATATCGAGGCGCGAACCTCCGGCGGCGGAATTCATGCGGAGAACATCCTGGGTGACATCGATGCGGCCACCTCGGGTGGCAGCGTTCGCCTGCTGAATATCGACGGCAGGATCCGCGGAAAGACTAGCGGCGGGAGCGTCGAGTGCAGCCTGGTGGGTGAAAACCGCGGAATCTCGGCGACGACCTCCGGTGGCAGCATTCGAGTGACGGTGCCGAGAGCCACGAGAGGCAATCTCAATGCGACGACGAGCGGTGGCTCGGTAAATTCAGATCTTCCGGTCACGACAACCTCACAGCAGAACGGCCAGCTGAAAGGGGCCATCAATGGCGGCGGCCAGCCGATCGATGCTCACACGTCCGGAGGCAGCATCTCGTTGCGCGCGGCGAATTGAGTTTCGACGCGGCACCCGGCGACCTCCTGGGCGTTTCCGCTGCTGAAGCTCGAGCCGCTGGTCAGCTTCGGAGGTCGCGCGCCAGCTAGCTACTACGGAGTGCCACGGCCGGCTTCATCCGCATGGCGATCCGCGCCTGCTTCGCCGTCGCGAGGCCAACCACCGCGAGCGCGACCATCCCCGCGAGCCCCAACGCCCAGTACGCGATCGGCGTGCGTTCGCTAAACGGCGCCAGGTATCGCGCGATGGCCAGCGCCGCCAATGGCAATGCTACGAAGGCGGCCAGCAGAACCACCGCACCCATCTCCTTCACCACCAGCCGGCCGACATCTCCACGACGCGCACCGAACAATTTGCGCAGTGCGATCTCGCGCGTGCGGCGCTGCACGGCATCGGTCGCGACTACATAGGCTCCGATCGCGGCGATGAACATCGCGACGAAGGTCGCGAAGCTCAGCAACCTTGCGAGGCTGGCATCGTCGGCGTAGTTGGACGCGTAGATTTCCTTCGCGGGGCTCATGTCGAGCTCGGTCTGCGGGAAATACCTGGACCACACGGTCCGCACGCCCTCCGCGGCGTCGGCCAGCGATTCGCGCGCACGTACCGTCACGGTCATGCCTCCCGACCACAGGTGATACACCACTCCCACGGGCGCCTCCCGCAGCGAACGCAGGCGCACGTCCGGCGCGATTCCGATGACACGGACCGTATCGATCTGCGGCTGGAGCGCACTCCTCGCGAGCAAGGCGCTCCCCACCGCCTGGTGCGCGGATTCAAAACCCAGTTCATGCGCGGCCTGCTCGTTGAGCACGACGGGAACGGCGTCATCGTCCTTGTCGATCTTCGGATCGAACAACCTGCCTGCGACAGGCCTGATGCCATATTCCTCGAAGAATGGCGGACTGACCTCGCGCACTTCGAATGTGACCGGCCGTCCGCCTTCCCTCTTGAACTCCTGGCTCCACGGATTGCGCTTCCGACCGATCGCATCGGCCGAGATCGTGACTCCGGCAACGACCGGTTGTTGCGCGAGTTCGGCGAGGAAGCTTCGCGTCGTGTCGTCCGCCCCGAGCTTACGCCCTTCATTCATCTCGAAGACCAGCAGGGCCGACGGATCGAATCCGGGTGATCCATCGATGGCGAAACGCGTTTGCCAGGACACAGCCAACGTGAAGCTGGCTAGCCCCATCGCGGCCGCGATCTGCAACACGGACACCGCCTGGCGCAGCCGGCGCGCAGACAGCGATTCGGTATCCGGCCGACCCGCAAGGACCGCCGCCGGACGCACCCGAAACGCCATCCACGCAGGGTAGATAGAGACGATGGCCCCGACGAACACGCCGACACCGACGGCCGCCGCGATGTTGCCAGGCGTGAGTATTCCCTCGAGGTCGCGGTTTGTGATCTGCGCGAGCAGCGGCAATGCGAACACGGCCAGGACGACGCCCACGGCGATCGCCAGTAGTGCCACGAGCATCGATTCCGCGAGGAATTGAAATGCGATCCTGCGATTGCCGAACCCGAGCACCTTGCGCATGCCGATCTCCCGGTGACGGCGGATCACGCGAATGGTCGCAAGATTCACGTAGTTGATGGCCGCAAGCGCCAGTATCAGCGCCGCGATCGCCATGAGCCCCGCAACCACGCGCCGGTCGCCACGATCGACGGGCAGCGATTGCGCGTCGACGACAACATCGCGATCGAAGTATGCCTCTCGGATCGGAAGTAGCTGGATGTCCATGACCCGCGCGCCATTCAGCGCCGCCATCGTGGCCTCCGACAAGTTGAGCCGCTGGACTGCCTGCTCGGTGAATTTCTGCAGCGCTTCCTGTACCGCGCCCGGGGATGCATCGGGGTGTATTCGGATCAGCAGATTTCCCGGCCAGCCCTGCCGGCCCTGCAGTGCCTCGTCGCGAAACATCGGCGGCACGAGCGAGAGGTTCAGTCCATTCAGGCTCTCGAACGGAATCGTGGTATTGCCCGGTGGATCGCGCAGGATCGCCGCGATGCGCGCCGTGCTCTTCGTTTCCACGGAGTTGAGCAAGAACGCCCGCCCGAGAACATCCGTCGTGCCGAACAGGCGAAGTGCAGCGGATTCGGTGAGCGCGAAAGCATCCGGGCGCGTCAGCGCCTCCTCGAGATCACCCCGGATCGTCTGCAACCCCATCAGTTCGGCAAAGCCCGGAAGCACGGTGAGACTCCTGAGCCGATGGACACGCCCATCCACCTGGATGTTGAGTGGAAACCATGCGAGGTAGCCGGTCGATTGCGTGACCCCCGGCGTTGCACGCGCCACTTCGCGCAGCATCAGTGGCGCCTTGTCGCGCCACCGTCTTCCGGCCTCGACGTTGAAGCGATGTTTGATGATGTACACCTGCCCGGCATCCGGCACGTGGGCGTCGTAGCTCCACGAATATCGCGCGAATCCCGACAGCAGCAGAAACGCCGCGAGTCCGACGGCCAATCCAAGCACCGCGGCCAGTGAATAGCCGGGCTCCTTCATCATTTGTCGCCACGCGACGCGGAAATCCAGGACCTTCATACGATGGCTCCATCGAGCAGCCCGACCGTGCGCTTCGCGCGCGCCGCGTGGGTGGGCGAATGCGTGACCATCACGATGGTCGTTCCCTCTGCGTTGATCTGGTCCAGCAATCCCATGACTTCTTCGCCGTGCGCGGAGTCGAGGTTGCCCGTTGGCTCGTCGGCGAGCAGCACGGCGGGTCTCGTGACCAGGGCGCGCGCCACGGCGACACGTTGCTGCTGACCACCCGAGAGCTGAGAAGGCCGGTGCCGGGCGCGGTGGGTCACGCCTAACTTCTCGAGCACCTGCGCGATACGTTCGCGACGCTCCTTCACTGGGATGTTCGAGTATTCCAGGGCCATTCCCACGTTCTCCTCGACGGAGAGCTCCTCGATCAGATTGAAGCTCTGAAAGATGAAGCCGACCCGCCCGCGGCGCAGTTCGTTGAGCTGGCCTTCATCGAAGCCCGCGACGTTTTTCCCTTCGAACCAGTACTCACCGCCGTCCGGCGAATCGAGCATGCCGAGAATCGAAAGCAGTGTCGTCTTGCCGCAGCCCGAGGGCCCCGTCACGGCCACGTATTCCCCCGCTCCGATCTCGAGGTTGATCTTGTTGAGCGCCGTCGTGATGACTTCGCCGCCGACGAACTTCTTTGTGGTATTGACGAACTTGAGCATGGCTCCCTCGATGGTTATCTGATGATCTGCATACGTTCGGTTTTTCCGAACGTGCCGTAGTTGGAGACGATCACGCGTTCGCCGGCGGTGAGGCCGGCCGCCACTTCCACCTGGCGGTTGTTGCGCCGACCGAGCCGGATCGCGCGGCGCTCGGCCCGGCTGCCGTCCCGCGACAACACGAACACCCAGGCGCCACCCGTATCGTTGACGAACGAGTCGTTAGGCAGGATCAGACCTGGACTGCTCTCTCCCAGCGTGAGGCGTGTTTCGGTGCTCTGCCCCGGACTCATGCCGGAGGGCGCCGTCCCTTCGAAACGCAGCTCGATCCTGAAACGGCCATTGTCGACCTGCGGAAACACGCGGCTGATGACAACTGGATAGTCGCGGCCGTTGACGCTCGCATTGCCGACTGCGCCGGTCCGCACGCTGTCCAGGAAGAATTCGTCGACCTGGGCGACCAGCTTCACCTCACCCGGATCGTCGATGCGACCGATGTGCTGTTCGGGCTTCACGATCTCACCGATCTGCAGGTGGAAATCGGTTAGGCGCCCGGCGATCGGCGCACGCACCGCGAGTCCCTCGATCGACTCGTTGACGACCTTGAGACCCGCGTCCAGGCGCTCGATGGCGCGTTCCATCTGCATCGCTCCATCGCGCTTGATACGCGATTCGATCTCGAAGCGAGTGCGCGCGTCTTGGAGCGCCTGTGCCTCCCGCGCCACACGGTCCTCGGATTCTTCGAGCGCCGCCTTCGACACCACGCCTTCCCTGGCGAGCGGGACGAGGCGCGCATGTTGCTTGCGTGCCTGCGCGAGCGCGAAGTTGAGATCGAGCAGGCGCCGCTCATGTTCCGTCGCGCTGGCTTCGATGGCGACGCGCAGGATTGAGAGATTGGAAATCTGCTGCGCCCGATCCGCCTCGCGAGCCACCAGTTCGAGGCGCAGTTGCGGATTCGACAGCCGGAACAGCAGATCGCCCTTCGACACTGTCGCCCCGTCGATCGCGAGGACTTCTTCCACGCGTCCAGATTCGAATGCGTCGAGCATCACGCTGTGCAGGGGAACCGCCGATGCCCGCATCACGAGATCGTTGCGGAACATTTCCTGCTTCACCGTGGCGATGCGCAAATCGATCTCGTTCACGCGCAGGCCTCTGGGCACGAGTTTCCAGAACGCCGCTGCCAGCAACACAGGCAATAGGATGCACGCGCCCAGCGCCACCCAGTTCCGCTGTGGCTTCGGACGCGGTTCGTCCATCGCCGCGCCATTGGCGCGTTCCTTTATGGGAACAACCTTGGACTCCATCGCATTCCTATGACCACTGTGGTTGTTACTATGACATTTGTCGTTTTTCGATGGCAAGCAGCGGCGTCTTCCCTTTTTCCGTCAATGCGTTACGGTACGCCCATGTGCTATTCCGCCCAGATCCAGTCCGCCTACACGAAGTACCTGCGCGAGACCGGCGCGGAGATGGACATCGATCAGTTCGTCGAAATCTTCGGCGCACGCTTCTCCGATTCCAGCATCCGCATTCCGCGCGCGGTCGAGCGCTGGTTCGATCAGCCGAAGTCGGACGCGGAACGCAGGATCAAGACGATGATCGACGAATACCGCGCCGCCGAGACCACGAAGCTCGAGCGTGAAGTGTTCGCTCAGAAGAAGCGGCTCGCCGATGCGGAGCGCACGCTGCTCACCAAGACCACGAAGGCCGCGACCGAGAGCAAACGCATCGCGGCCGACAAGATAGAGAAGGCGCTGACGCGTCTCGAGCGATTGAAAGCCGAAAAGCCGCATCCGGCCGAAGCGCGCATCTTCCCGATGCACTACGCGCCCATCGTTTTTCAGGACGGCAATCGCCGCGTGATGCGCCTCGCGCGTTATCACTGCCGCAAGCCCAACGAACCTGCGTTCATCGATCGCAAACTACCCGGCCTCTACAACGCGCGGCGCGACAGTCTCGGAAAGTACTGGCGCGAGCAGTTCGGGTTCTCGCACGCCGTGATGCTGGTCGAGTCGTTTTTCGAGAACGTCGATCGCGACGGCAAGAACCAGGTGCTGCACTTCATCCCGAAACCCGCGGGCACGATGCTGATCGCGTGCCTGTATGCGGAGTGGAAAGATCCCAAGGGCGGCAAACCGCTGTTGTCATTCGCCGCGATCACCGACGAGCCGCCCGAGGAAGTCGCGGCCGCGGGGCACGATCGCATGATCGTGAACCTCAAGCCGGAAAATCTCGATGCGTGGCTGATGCCGGCGGGCCGCCCGGTGGATGAGCTGCAGCGCATCCTCGCGGACCACCAGGCGCCGTACTACGAACACGAAGTGATGGCGGCCTAGCAAGGCGCCAGCCATTCGTAATAGATGAGAGGCACGTCGCCGGTCGCGCACGGCCCTACCTTCCGGAAACCGCAGGCCAGATAGAACCCGCCTGCGCCCGCGGCATGGTCGTATGCGTCCAGCCATAACGCCTGCGCGGGCCAGTCGCGTGCTTTCGCCTTCGCGGCTTCCATGAGCTCGCGACCGATGCCAAGTCCGCGCGCTTCCGGTGTAACCGCCAGACCCAGCACATAAAGCGAAGTCTTCACTGGCGTGAACGCACCCGAATCGATAGCCCACTGCTTCGTCACGGCAAGTCGAACGGTGCCGACGATAGCTCCGTCGCGCCGCGCAACCATCACGTGCGAGGCGCGTAGCTGCCGTTGAACCAGCGCAACACTGGGACATTCCGACCAATGGCCTTTGCCAAACTGTCGCGTCATGTCGCGCGCGACCTGAGTGCGCAGTGCCACGATCTCGCGCGCATCGGCGGGCCGGGCTGGAGAAATCGAAGTCACACCCGACCATACCTGACATCGGCCGACATCGACACGGGACGTCCGTGACATTGCGCGGGCCTGCCGGCCGACAAGAATGCCGGGTCATGCGCGGATTCGACTTCAGCTCCTGGCAGGCGGTGCTCTCGACACTGCTCGGTCTCGCGATCATCACGTTGCTCGGCGTGGGCATCCGGTTGCTCGCGATGCAGACGATCCAGCAGCGCCGCGAGCGCGAGAATCGCCAGATCAACGAGCGGCTGCGCACGTTGATCGCGGCATACAAGGTGCTCGGCGGCTCGTTCACGGGCGACCTCGCGGTGGACCCCACCCATCTTCGCGATCTGCGGCTGCGCGAGCCGGAGGATGCGTACGCCCCGCTGCCCATCCTCGTCCACGAAAGCACGGACCGCTCGCGCCGCATCCGCGACGCGGTCGAGGCGGCGCTGTCCGACATCATCCTGTTAGGCACCGAGGAACAGGTCCGCCTGGCGGCCCGAGCCGCGACCGAGCTGGCGTCGGGCAAGCCCGTGCCCACGCATGAGCTGGTCGTTTCCTTGCGCAACTTCATCCGCTCCGTGCTCGATCTCGATCCGATCGCGGCGGACGTCGTGATTCCGAAACAGGGCCCGGCCCGCCCGGGCTCGGGCAAGGCCGGTGGCGACAAGGAAGGTGGCAAGGCCAGCGGCAAAACCGGCGGCGGCGGCATGGCCGCGGGCGCCGGCATGGGCATGGGTCTCGGCCTCGGCGCCGCGACGGGCACCGAGGACGAGCGGCACTGACTCCTCAGCGCTTCGCGAACTCCGCCTGCGCCTCGCTCGTGAGCGCCTTGATCTGATCCGCTTCCGCCTGCCGATACGGCCTGCCATCCGGATGGAACACATCGTGGAACCACACCGTCGGCGGCGACGTGTATGGCCGGCCGACCGAATCCCACGGGTAGATAGTCTGGGTCTTTCCGGACACCAGTCCCCAGTTGATCATGCCGACGTCGTACTTGCGGGCGATCGGCAGCGAGCTGTCGAACGTGGAGCCCGCGCTGCGCGCCAGGTACTCCGTGCAGATGATGGGCCGGCCGTAGGCCTCGAGTTGCTTGATCTTGCGCTCGAGCGCCTCCGGCCAGTCGTAGACGTGGAACGTGATGATGTCGGATTGCAGGAGTTGCACGCGCTCGACGGGCGTGAGGTTCTCCGGCTTCGACCAGTCGTCGCGGATCCAGACGCCGGACGTCAGCGGTTGCGAGGGATTCGCCTCGCGCGCCCAGTCGAACACCTGCGGAAGCAGCGCGGCGACGAGCCGCAACTTCTCCTTCGCCTCCGGCGAATCCGGCCCCGCGCCGCCATATACATTGTCGGGCTCGTTCCAGAGATCCCAGCCGAGGATGCGCTCGTCCTTGCCGAACGCGCGCAATAGGCCCTGCACGTATGCCTTGAGCTTCCGATAGTCGGCGGTGGCCGCGAGACCCGCGCGGCCCGGGCTCTGCACCCAGCCCGAGTTGTGCACGCCGGGCCTGGGCTCGCGCTGCTTGCCGAGCTTGGGCTCGGAATCCCAGCACGAATCGAAGAATACGAACAGCGGCTTGATGCCGTGTTTCGCGGCGATGGCGAGGAACTGGTCGATGCGCTTCCTGAACCCTTCCGCGTCCTGCTCCCAGAGCAGATCGTGCAGATAGACGCGCATCGTGTTCATGCCGATGCCGGCGGCCCACGCCAACTCCTGGTCTATCTGTTCGGGATTGAACGTCTCCGCCTGCCACATCTCGAGCTGGTTGATCGCATCGCGATTGATGTAGTTGCTGCCGACGAGCCAGCGATGCTGCGCGTACCACGAGTTCGCCTTCGCGGAGGACCATTGAGTGGTGTCCGCGAGCGCGGCATTACTCAGCGACAACAGAACGAGCGCGCCGAACAAAGCAAGTCGTTGCATGGACCCTCCCGGGAATTCCTCGGGTAACAGTAGCAGCCACGCGCACTCAAGCGATAGGATCGCCCGCTTCGTGGAATCGATTGAGGGGCTCCATGCGTAACTCGCCGACGATTCGTCACATCGCATTGGTCACGGGTCTCGCACTGACGTTCATCGCCACCGCGCAGACCTCGCGCCCCGCTCCTCCCACACGCCCCGCCGACGGCCCCGGTGCGCCGAAGTGGACCGTGATCAGCGGCGCGGGCCGGAACGCACCGGCCGACGCCGAAGGCGATTTCCTGATCGGCCCCGAATACGCGCCGGCACCCGAGCTCACGCCCGTCGACGGGGTTCCCGCGGGAACGGTCCAGCAGTTCACGATGGAATCGAAGGACAGCAAGTTCTATCCAGGCATCGCGCGCGATGCGTTCGGCACGGTCGATCCCAACAACCCGAAAACGCTGATCGTGCAGACTCACGCGCAGCCCTGGACGCGCGCGATCACCGTGTACATCCCGGCGCAATTGAAGCGCAAGAAGCCCGCGCCGTTCATCGTCGTGCACGATGGTCCGAAGCTCGGTGATCCTGACCGCACGCTGCCGCGCGTGCTCGACAACCTCATCGCGCAGAAACGCGTTCCGCCCATGATCGCGATCATGATCCAGAACGGCGGCGGCGACGCGCAAGGCAGCCAGCGCGGACTCGAATACGACACGATGTCCGGCAAGTTCGCGGAGTTCATCGAGGCGGAAGTGCTGCCGCTCGTGGAGAAGAACTACGGCGTGAAGCTCACGCGCGATCCTGACAAGCGCGCGGCCATGGGCTGCAGCTCAGGCGCTGCGGCGGCATTCACGATGGCGTGGTTCCATCCCGAGTGGTACCGCCGCATCGTGAGCTACTCGGGCACGTTCGTGAACCAGCAGTGGCCGTTCGATCCCGCCACGCCGGGCGGCGCCTGGGAGTACCACGCGTCATTGATCCCTGACAACCCCGCGAAACCCATCCGCATGTGGATGCACGTCGGCGACCGCGACCTCTTCAACCCCAACGTCATGCGCGACGACATGCACGACTGGGTCGCCGCCAACCACCAGATGGCCGCGGCGCTCGAGGCCAAGGGCTACCACTATCAATATGTGTACGCCCTCGACTCCGGCCATTGCGACCGCAAGGTGCGCGAGCAGACGTTACCGCAGGCGCTGGAGTTCGTCTGGAAGTAGCCACGCTACTTCATGTAGCGCGACTCGAACGTCGCGAGCGTCGCTCCGCCGATATCGAGAAGCTCGAGCCGTTCGCCGCTGATTTTCCAGCGCGCCACGCGATTGAAGGCATCGTGCAGCGCCTGCTCCTGCTCCATCCCGACTTCGCAGGCCATCATCGTCGCGGCCATGCGCGACAGCGTGAGCTTCTCGCCTTCGATCTCAAAGGTGCCGCTCATCTGGTTGCAGCCGCCGAACGCTGCCACGCGTTTGCCTTCGGAGTGAAACACCACGCGAGGCTCGCGCTGGTTCTCGGCCACGACCACCGGCGTGCCGCCGAGGGTCATGACTTTCCAGTAGGTATTCTCGAGCGTCGCGGTGGACGTCGATTCCGGGCGAACCGGACCGCCTTCATTCGCGGCGCATGCGCTCAACAACAGGAACGTCGCCGCCAGCGGGTTTGCGATTCGCGATCTCATGGCCCAACCGTAACGTGATGGGGGTCGTCAGTATGGCCCACAGCCGCGCCATCGCCCATTCCGCAATGCGGCGTGGAAACTCGAGCGCGTCCTCGACCTGGAAGCTGCGCGGCTCGCCGTGCAGGCACCATTCGCAGAAATGCTCGCAGTTGTTGGTCCAGACGCTGTAGCGGTTCTCGCCGAGGCGCGATCGGGCGCTGCGGATCACCTCGGCCGGACCGCGGCATGTCTCCGCGTGGCGGATCAGAAAAACAGGTCGTCCCTGTGCAAACGCTTCGAGCGACACTTCCTCCACCGGGCGACGCACAAGGTCGTAGAGCAACGCGCCGTAATGCACGACCTTCCCGCCGCCGGTGTATATGCCGTGGTGCGCAAAACCCCAGCGCGGTGAAACCAGGTGTGCGCCCAGCGGAGGTGTCTCGTCTGGCCCCAGTGGTTCATAAGTTCTCGCAGGTCGTTGTCCGGTGATGGAGCTCACGGTAGTCAGTACACCACCGGGTAGTTCGATCAGGCAGCGGCATGCGCGGCGCGCGCGCGTGGAAAACCGTCCGTTGGATTTGGAGAGCGGCGCCGACAAACGAGCGGGAGTCGCGGCGGGTTGTAAGACACCGCCGCGAAAAAGCGGATCAGAACTGGAATGCGCGCGCGATTGCCCAGGTAATCCCCGAGGCCAGCGCGACTCCTGCGACAAAACGCACCCAGGAGAAGCCTGCCACCGGCGCGACATCGGAGACGCGATACTCGCGCGCACCCGTGATCATCGCGCCCACGAGGTTCTCCTTGCGGAAGACGGCGTAGAACAGCACCGCGACGATGTGCACGCAGATGACGGCCAGAAGCACATTGAACAGAACGTCGTGCAATTTGGCCGCGTCGCGACCCGTGTCGAAATCGACATACATCGATAATGGTCCGGACTCGATGCCATCCACGTCGACCGCGAACAGGCCCAGCCCCACCTGCACCAGCAGCAGCACGATCAGCGTGACCACGCTCCAGGAGCCGAGCGGATTGTGCCCCGCGGCAATCTTCCACGAGCCACGCATGTATTCGAATACCGCGCGCGGACCGCGCACGAAGCTTGCGAACCGTGCGGTCGAGCTACCGAAGAATCCCCAGTAGATGCGGAAGACGAGCAGCCCCAGCAGCGCGTAGCCGCTCCAGCGATGCCACTCGAGACGCCCTGTCTCGGCGGTCCACCAGGACACGCCGACGCAGCTGACGAAGAGCCAGTGAACGAGGCGCGTGGGGAGATCCCACACGCGCACTCGTGACCCGACGCTCATTTATTCGGGAGCGCGGAACTTGTCGTGGCAGTTCTTGCAGGAACCGCCCACTTCGCGGAACGCCTTCTTCACGGCGTCGACGTCCTTGGCCTGCGCGGCCGCGGCGAGCGCCGGCGCGCGCTCCTCGAACATCTTCATCGCGGAAGCGAAGCCCGCGGTGTCCGTCCAGATCTCCGGCAGCGCACGCGTCTTGCCAGCCTCGGGACCAGAACCTTTCGGGAACCACTGCTGCTGATTGACCGAAGCTTCCTGCACGGTGTTCGCGGCCTTCTGCAGCGCCGCGAAATCGGGGCTGCCCGCATTGCTCTGATCGCGTACGGCCTTGAACGCATCGCCGAGCTTTTCGTAGTGCTCGTGGCGCGCCTTCTGCGTTTCCGCGGGCGTCGCGGCCTGCACCGCGCACGCGATCACGGCTGCGCCGACGACCAATGAACATAGCCTCTTGAACGAACTTCCTGACATGGGCTCGGGTCCTCAGTAGTGTGATGTGAGACGCATCTATAAACGATTTCCGTCATGCATGGCCATAACGGGAACGAATCAGAGTATCCCCGGCTCGAAAAGCCCGTGACCCAATAGACGAAAACCCGCAGAATGCGCAGCGTTTTCATGCGGATCAAGGGGGCATTGGGATCGTGAGATCGAAGCGAGTCATCCGTATCACCGCACCGCTTGCGTCCGTGATGGCGTGCACGATGGCGTTCGCAAAAACCCCCATCGAGACTTACAACTCGCAGATCCTCCCGATGCTCGAGAAGCACTGCTACGAGTGCCACGGCGACGGATACGACAAGGGCAAGGTCGCCTTCGACTTGCTGGAGACCGACAAGGAAATCCTCGACCCGAAACTCTGGCTGCGCGTGCTCAACAACGTGCGCGCCGGACTCATGCCCGCCGAGGACAACCCGCGCCTGAATGCGGATGAACAGGCGACGCTCGAGCGCTGGATCAAGCGCGACGTCTTCCACATCGATCCCGCCCGCCCCGATCCGGGCCGCGTCACGGTGCGCCGGCTCAACCGCGTCGAGTACCGCAACACGGTGAAAGACCTGCTCGGCGTCGATTACAACACCGATCATGAATTCCCGCCCGATGACACGGGCTTCGGATTCGACAACATCGGCGACGCACTAACTACCTCGCCCATGCTGATGGAAAAGTACGTCGCCGCCGCGCAGACGGTCATCGCGCAGGCCGTGCCCACCGTCGCGCGCAAGCCCGCGATCAAGACCGAGCCCGGCACCGTGTTCGAAGGCAAAGGCGCGGGCTTCAAGTGGGGCCGCCGCCAGCTCACCTTCAATACGCCGGCCGACGTCGCGGCGAAGTTCAAGACGGATCTAGCCGGCACGTACCGTGTAAAGCTCGACCTCGAAGTGAACGGCAGCTACTACCCGGATCCCGGCAAGGCGCGCGTCGTGGTCAAGGTAGATGGCCAGGAAATGGTGAACCAGGAGTTCGCCTATCACGACGAGAAGGCCTTCACGTTCGAGCGCAGCCAGAAGTGGCCCGCGGGTTCGGATCACGTCGTGACCATCGAGCTCACGCCGACGGTGCCGGAGGAGAAGAAAGAAACCATCATCGATTTCTTCGTGAACCGGCTGCACGTCGAGGGACCGCTCGAGAACGCGCACTGGGTGAAGACGGAGAACTACGATCGTTACTTCCCGCGTGAAGTGCCGAAGTCGCGCGAGGCACGCCGCGCGTATGCCGAGGAACTGCTGACCGCGTTCGCGACGAAGGCGTATCGCCGGCCGGTCTCCGACAACACAGGCGAGCGGCTCGCCGCTCTGGCGGAGGCGACGTACACGCAGAAGGGCAAGACGTTCGAACAAGGCGTCGCGCACGCGATGTCCGCGGTGCTTGCTTCGCCGCGATTCCTGTTCAAGCTCGAAGAGGCCGCGCCGAACGCGGTGGGCGGCGTCGCGGAAGTCGACGAGTTTTCGCTTGCGTCGCGCCTCTCCTATTTCCTGTGGTCGACGATGCCGGACGACGAGCTGATCGCGCTCGCCGGACGTGGCGAGCTGCGCAAGAACCTCGGCGCGCAGGTCGAACGAATGCTGAAGGATCCGCGCGCCGAGAACCTGGCGCGCAACTTCACCGGTCAGTGGCTGCAGGCGCGCGACGTCGAGGGCATCGCGAGCAATCCCCAGCAGGTCATCCTGCGCGACGCCGGCGAGGAAGAAACGCAGCGACAACTGCGCCAGGCTTTCATGAAGCGGGATTTCGAGGCGGCCAGGAAGCTCAACGAACACATCGAGACGGTGGTGAAGTCGAAGCCGGACTTCAGCAAGGACATGCGCAAGGCGATGCGCGAGGAAACCGAGAAGTACTTCGAGTACGTCGCGCGCGAGGACCGGCCCGTCACCGAATTCCTCGAGAGCGACTACACGTTCCTCAACGAGGATCTCGCCAAGTACTACGGCGTGCCCGACGTCGTCGGAAAGGAAATGCGCAAGGTCACGCTGCCGGCGGGTAATCCGCGCGGCGGCATGCTCACGCAGGGCAGCGCGCTGGTCGTCACGTCGAACCCGGACCGCACGTCACCCGTGAAACGCGGCTTGTTCGTACTCGCGAATTTCCTCGGCACACCTCCTCCGCCGCCGCCCGCCAACGTGCCGGCGCTGGAAGCGAGCGAGACGGATTTCAAGGACGGCCACGAGCCCACGCTGCGCGACGTGCTCAAGGTGCATCGCGAGAATCCGATGTGCGCCTCGTGCCACAACCGCATGGATCCGATCGGCCTCGCGTTCGAGAACTTCAACGCGGTCGGCGCGTGGCGCGACTCGGAGCGCAAGCAGCCGATCGTCGCCGAAGGCAGCCTGATCACGGGCGAGAAGTTCAAGAGCGTGAACGAGCTCAAGCGCATCCTGGTCACGGACCATCGCGAGGAGTTCTACCGCACGCTCACGAGCAAGCTCATGACCTATGCGACGGGGCGCGGCGTCGAGTATTACGACGTCGAGACCATCGACCAGATCGTGAAACGGCTCGAAGATGACGGCGGCCGTTTTTCTTCTCTGCTGACGGGCATCATAGAATCAGCCCCATTCCAGAAAATGCGCACCACTGCGACTGTCACCGCGAGTAATTGATATGAGCAAACAACGCGAGCGCTTCGAGAGCTTTTCCCGTCGGCGTTTCCTGCGCGGAGCAGGCACCGCCATCGCCCTGCCCGCCCTCGCCTCGCTGCTGCCGCGCGAAGCCTTCGCGGCGCGCCGTGATGCGCTCGAGGCGCCGACGCGTATGGCGGTGGTCTACGTGCCGAACGGCGCGATCCCCGCGGCGTGGTGGCCGGCCGGTGACGGCGGCGCGGATTTCGAGCTGTCGCGCACCCTCGCTCCGCTCGCGAACGTGCGCAAACACGTGCAGGTGATCTCGGGCCTCGAAGATCTGAGCGCGAACGCCGGCCCGGACGGCGCGGGCGATCACGCGCGCGCTGGCGGCACGTTCCTCACGGGCGTGCGCATCAAGAAGACCGCGGGCTCGGACATCCACGCGGGCATTTCGATCGACCAGGTCATCGCGAACCAGGTGGGACATCACACGCGTTTCGCATCGCTCGAGCTGACCTGCGACGCCGTGCGCAAGTCGGGCGAATGCGATTCGGGTTATGCCTGCGCGTACGAGTACAACCTCGCGTGGAGCTCGCCGAATCAGCCACTCTCGCCCGAGCACAATCCGCAGTTCGCGTTCGAGCGGTTGTTTGGCCAGGGTTCGGCGAAGGAGCGCGTCGCGAACCTCAAGCGCCGCCAGGCCGAACAGAACTCGATCCTCGACTTCGTGATGGAAGACGCGCGCGGCGTGGCGCGCCAGCTCGACGGCCGCGATCGCCAGAAGCTCGATCAGTACCTCACGAGCGTGCGCGAGATCGAACAGCGCATCGAGAACACCGCGAAGATGAACGTGCGGAACCCGGACGTCGACGCGCCCGCCGGCGTGCCGGTGAGCTACCTCGAACACGCCGAGCTCATGTTCGACATGCTGCTGCTCGCGTTCCAGACGGACTCGACGCGCATCGCGACGCTGCTCATGGCGCGCGAAGGCAGCAATCGGCCGTTCTCCGACATCGGCATCACGTCCGGTCACCACGATCTCACGCACCACAAGAACAGCGCGGAGATCATCGCGAAGGTGGAGGAGATCGACCGCTGGTACGTCGCGCGGCTCGCGCGCTTCCTCGAGAAGATGGAGCAGACGGAGGATGTCGACGGGCAGTCATTGCTGCACAACTCGATGATCCTGTACGGCTCGGGCAACGCCGACGGCAACCGCCACACGCACGACAACCTGCCGATCATGCTCGCCGGAGCAGGCGGCGGCGCGTTCAAGCCCGGCCGCTACATCAAGGCGAAGCCACAGCCCCTGACGAACCTCTTCCTCTCGATGGCCGATGCGATGGGGGCGCAGGGAGTCGAACGCCACGGCGACTCGACGGGGCGGTTCACGGCTTAAGACGGTGCCTGGCACGGAAAACCCGGGATAAAGCTGCTCAGTCGGTATCTTCCGGATAGGTCCTCATCGCATAGCGCAGCGTGCCTTCGTCTCGGCACAGTGCGCGAGCCACCTCGGCAAGACTCGTGATTCGTCGCTGCTGCGCCTGGGCGGCAATCCAGCCCCGTACTCTTGCCAAATACTGGTCGCGCGTGGGCGACTGAAGCTGTTCGAGCGAAACTTCGAAGCGGCGGCAGGCTTCCGCGATCAACTCTTCAAGGTTGGCTTTAGCGCGCGCTCGTGGCGGTGACGCCATTTCCGTATGCGATGGCTGCTGTGCGTCCTCGCACTCGGCCTCCTCCGGCGGTTTCCAGTCCAGGGCATCTTCACTCCTGACGAATTCGAGATACGCAGCGATCGCTCTCTCACGTGTCTGGCCGAACATGTCCAAAACGAAAGTGGATGTCACCCAGCTTTCCTGCCGGCGACCAAGGTAGTTGTGGTGGCTGGACCATGGGTACAGCGCCGGATCATCGACGAGTTTCGCACCCACCGGATTCAGATGGATGTAACGCACCAGTTCCAGGAAGTACGAATCCTTCGACACCAGCCGCGCGAAGTGGCGACGCTCGAAGAGGTGACCGCTCACCTGCATCCGATAGTTGATCGCCCGCGCGTATTCCCCGGCAATGTGGCGCATGGGATCCGCGAGGGGCGCGTCACCGACCTGCATCAATAGATGGATGTGATTGGTCATCCAGCAGTACGCATGGACGCGCGCTTCGTATCGATCAATCGCGCGTGCGACGATCGAGTTCAGGACCGCGCGATCGCCCGGGCAAAAGAAGATGTCACGCTGATGATTACCCCTCAGCGTGACGTGATAGAACCCATTGGGTTGGTGGATCCGCGGGCGGCGGGGCATCCTTGCCTCGCTTCGTTGCAGTTATTGCGCGCTATATTGCACGCCGCCCCAAGCATGCTCGATCCATATAACTGTCGACTTTTCCGACTTATCCCGGCTTTTCCGTGCCAGGCACCGTCTTCAAAAAAAAGGGCGGCGCCACTGCGCCGCCCTTTTTCGTTTCGAAGATCCTTCTTCAGGCCGTCTGCTTGCGGCGGCGGGCAAGCCCGGCACCCAGCAGCGCGAGACCCATCAAGCCCAGCGTGCCCGGTTCCGGAACGCTGCGCTCGATCGTGCCCGACGTGGACACGTGGCTCACCATCGCGATTTCCACGTTGCCGCGATTGCGACCGAAGAGATCGAGATCGATGACGCCCCAGTTGAAGCCCGACACGTTCTGGAACAGGAAGTGGCTGTACACCGTCGTGCCGCCAGACAGCGTGACGTGATTGCCGGTCTTGATCAGGAAGTACGCCGGGGTAAGGGACCCGAAATCGAACGCCCACAGGGAGCTGTCTTCGATGACCGGATTCCAGACACCGCTCTCGCCGCCGCTCGCGGCATCCGAGAGATGCGTGTAGGTGATGGTCGAGGGATTGACGCCGAGGTAGCCGGCGATGAACGCCCGCTCCGAGGCATCACTGCTGTTGCTGAGCCGTGCCTGCGTCACCAGCGTGTCGGCGCCGCCGACCGTGGCAATCGGCACGGGTACTGCGAATGCCGGCGCGCCCAGAGCGAGCAACGCGACAGCCGCGATTGAGGAAAGACGTTTCATGGTGGGAAGTCCTGGATCTAGTGATTTGTCTGCCAGGCGAAACAAAGCAAATTCCGGACCTGCCGAGGCTTGCGCCGCACAACCACGTTCAAGCGATTGATATTTCTGCGTTTTTATTCAGCCGCTTGGCCCGGCCCAGCGCGACTGAAGGCCCCTTCCCAGCCGACCGTAAACTTCTCCGACTCAGGGTTCACCCCTATGTCATCCCGGGCGATCAGCCGGAATACGCCTTCCCGTTATTCCCGATCAACGCCAGGAATTCCCGCCGCAACGACCCGTCGTCGAGGAACACGCCGCGCATCACGCTGTTGGTCATCTTCGACGCGTTGTCCTTCACGCCGCGCCAATGCATGCAGAAATGGTCCGCCTCCATGACGACGGCGAGCCCGTTGGGCTTCACCATTTCCACCAGCAGGTCGGAGAGCTGGATGATCGCCTCCTCCTGGATCTGCGGCCGCGACATGATCCAGTCGGCGATGCGTGAATATTTCGAAAGCCCGATCAGGTTCGAGTTCGCATTCGGCATCACGCCGATCCACAACTTCCCCATGATCGGGCACAGGTGATGACTGCACGCGCTGCGTACCGTGATCGGCCCCATGATCATGAGCTCGTTCAAGTGCTCGGCGTTCGGAAATTCCGTGACGTGTGGCGTCGGCACGTAACGGCCGCGGAACACTTCGGTCACGTACATTTTCGCGACGCGCCGCGCGCTTTCGCGCGTGTTGTGGTCGTTGTCGACGTCTATCACGAGACTATCGAGCAGGCTGCGAACCTTGCCTTCGACTTCCTTCTGCAAC
Organism: Pseudomonadota bacterium; assembly: GCA_023433705.1. Taxonomy (GTDB): domain Bacteria; phylum Pseudomonadota; class Gammaproteobacteria; order Steroidobacterales; family Steroidobacteraceae; genus CADEED01. Next base: position 94,303 of record JAEYUC010000102.1, on the reverse strand, counting down.
GCCTCGAGCTCCCCCGGCTCGATGAACGCGGAGATGTTGTCGTTGGCGTGAAACCGCTGGCCACGGGCACGGATCCGCTCGCGAATGCGCGAGGAAACAGGCGTATCTGAAACGGTGTTTGAAGCTGCCATGCAGGCAGCCTATGCCCACCCGATGGCGGGTGGCAATCAGCGGTCAGCGACGCATCGCGGCCGGCAGGAACGGCAGGTCTTCCTCGCTGACTCCGGCGACCGGCACCTTCGGCGAACGCTCGGCCAGCTCGAACTCGACGTAGACCTCGAGCGCGGACACCTGGTCTGTCAGGCGATTGCCGAGGATCAGTCGCTCGCGCACCGTCTTCGCGTTGCTGCCATGGGAGAGCAGCTCGATCGCCGCGGCGATCATGCTGATCTCGGGAAAACCGAAGGAATCCGCGGCGCTCGAGATCTTGTGCGCCATGCGCTCGATCTGGGCGACGGCCGGCGGTTCGAGCGCGATGAGATCGTCGGGCAGACAGGCGCGCATCTGCGAAATCTCGAGTTGCGTGCGCTCCAGGAAACGCACCGCCAACGCCTGCTGGCTGAACTGGGAAGTCGTCGTCTCGCCCGTACCGTTCACGTGATCACCTCGCGATCGATGGTATGCGACTGGTCAGATCGTCGGGCGGTTCTTCCTCGCGTTATTGCCGACTGCGTCTCACTATTCCGTCGTGTGCGGTGCGATTGACCTGCCGGGACATCGCCTAGCTACTGAAAGCGGTTTCACGAGACAATCGCGCGGTCCGACCGGTCAATTCGCCTGTCCACCGGTGGCAGAGACGGGCACCGACAGCATCACGACTCCGTCGATTTCCGCGACGATGTGTCCACCGGTGGCAATGACGGTCTGCACCACCGCCGACTCGCGCGTGCCGGGGCAGCCGACGAGGATGCGCGTGTGATCGAGGTAGTTAGAAGTCGCGGAGGATTCGCCGAGCCGGCGGCAAGGGCTCCCCTTCGAGGGAAAGCCGCCGCCAAACGGGTGCAACTTGTCGGGTATTTCGGCTGGCGTCGCATCGGCCGCCGCGCTCGGCGTCTCGACGCGCGAGCCGCCCTCACATCCCGCGACCAGGCCACCGATGCAAATCATCACGGGCAGCAGCTTTTTCATGCGCCGACTATAAGTCGCTTCAGTGCCGCCCGGTATCGGCGCGCGACTCCTTCCCGCGCATGGTGCTGACCGCGCGTCACCACCTTGTGCCCCGCGCACCAGACACCGTCGATCGCCGCATTCCCGCCGCCGAAGATGAAACTGTCGAGCAGCGCGTCGTTTTCGCGCTCCGCCAGTGCCGGCGAGTCCGTGTCGAGCGTGAAGAAATCCGCCGCCGCGTCCTCCGCGAGCCCCGCGTCCGGCTGCCCGAGCGCGCGCGATCCGCCACACAGTGCACCATCGAACAACGCCCGTCCCGTCGACTGCGAACCCGCGGCCGAAACCACGTTGCGCGCCCGATCGCGCAGGCGCTGCGCATATTCGAGCTGTCGCAGCTCGTCGCGCACGCTGATCGACACGTTCGAATCCGTGCCGATCCCGAATGCGCCGCCGGCCGCGATCAGCGGCGCCGCGGGCGCGATGCCGTCTCCGAGATTGGCTTCCGTCACGGGACAGAAACCCGCGACCGCGCCGCTCGCACCGAGCCGGGAGATCTCGGCCGGCGTCATGTGCGTCGCGTGCACGAGGCACCAGCGCTCGTTCAGCGCCGCGTTGTCGAGCAGCCATTCGACGGGGCGCTTGCCGCTCCAGGCCACGCAGTCCTCGACTTCCTTCAGTTGCTCGGCCGCGTGAATGTGGACGGGCCCGCCCGGCGCGAGGCTAACTACTTCCCGCAGCTCTCCGGGAGTGACCGCGCGCAACGAATGCGGCGCCACACCGAGCGTCGCGCCGGGCACTCCGGCAACGATGCCGCGGCTCGCCTCGAGCAGCTTCGCGAATCCATCGGCATCGTGAACGAATCGACGCTGACCCTCATTCGGCGGCTGGCCGCCGAACCCCGCATGCGCATAGAACACCGGCAGCAACGTCAGCCCGATGCCGGTTTCACTGCAGGCAGCCGCGACGCGCCGCGCCATCTCGGCCGGGTCCGCGTACGGATTGCCCGACGGGTCGTGATGGACGTAGTGAAACTCCCCTACCCGCGTGAACCCGCCTTCGAGCATCTCCACGAACGCCATCGCGCTCACGGCTTCGAGATCCTCGGGAGTCATGCGGGCGCAAAAGCGGTACATGAGCTCGCGCCAGCTCCAGAAATTGTCGGCCGTCGAGCTGCGATACTCGGTCAGCCCCGACATTCCACGCTGAAACGCGTGGCTGTGCACGTTGGGCATGCCGGGCAACGCAACCTTCGCGCGTTCGTCGCGCGGCGCCGCGGCCACATCGCGCTGGATTCGCACGATCCGCCCCTCCGCGATCTCGACGCGCACGTTGCGCACCCAGCCATCCGGCAGCAAGGCGGAGTCGAAGTGCAGGTTCTCCATTGGCGCTCATTATATTAATGTGCCGTCATGCGCTGTGATCGTATCTGGCGTAACGCCCGCCTCGCGACTCTCGTTCCAGGACGCGAGCAGCTGGGAATCGTCGAAGACGGACTCATCGCCTCCCGCGATGGACGCATTTGTCATGCGGGTCCCATGGGCGATGCGCCTTCCGGGCTCGAGGCGCTGCAGGTCACCGATTGCGACGGCCGGTTGATCACGCCCGGCCTCATCGACTGCCACACGCATCTCGTCTACGCAGGCGATCGGGCCGCGGAATTCGAACAGCGTTTGAAGGGCGTGTCCTACGAACAGATCGCCAGGCAAGGTGGCGGCATCCTATCGACGGTCCGAGCCACGCGCGCCGCCACGGAATCCGAACTGCTCGCGCAGTCGCGCCCGCGCCTCGACGCGCTGGTCGCGGAAGGCGTGACGACGGTCGAGATCAAGTCGGGATACGGGCTGACTACCGAGCACGAACGCAATCAGCTGCGCGTCGCGCGTTACCTCGGTCGCGAATGCAGCGTGAGCGTGTTCAAGACGTTTCTCGGCGCGCACACGCTGCCGCCCGAGTTCGCGGACCGTCCGAACGACTACATCCTGCGTGTCTGCAACGACATGTTGCCGATCCTCGCGCGCGAGGCTCTCGTCGACGCGGTCGATGCGTTCTGCGAGAACATCGGCTTCACGCGCGAGCAGACCCGGCGGGTATTCGAGACCGCCAAGTCGCTGCGGCTGCCGGTCAAACTACACGCCGAGCAGCTCTCGAACATGCAGGGCGCCGAGCTCGCGGCGCAGTACGGCGCGCTCTCGGCGGATCACCTCGAATACGCCGATGAATCCGCCGTGCAGGCGATGGCCGCGGCGGGCACGGTCGCCGTGTTGCTGCCCGGCGCGTTCTACTTCCTGCGCGAGACACGGGTGCCGCCGATCGATCTGCTGCGCGCTCACGACGTGCCGATGGCGATCGCGACGGATTGCAATCCGGGCACCTCTCCACTCACGTCGATCCTGCTCGCGATGAACTTGGCGGCGACTCTGTTCCGGCTCTCCGTGGACGAGTGCATCGTGGGCGTCACGCGCGCGGCGGCGCGCGCGCTGGGCCTCGACGATCGCGGCACGCTCGAGGTGGGCAAGCGTTGCGATCTTGCGATCTGGAACGTCGAACAGCCTGCCGGGCTCGTCTACCACATGGGTTTCAACCCATTGCATGCACGCGTGGTGGAAGGCCAATGAACGAGTGGCTGGCGGTCCATCACGGCGACTCGCCATTGGTGGTGAGTTTTCCTCACACGGGCACGGACATTCCGCCCGAGATCGAAACACGTCTCGTGTCGCCGTGGCTCGCGCGCAAGGACGCGGATCACTGGGTCGACGTGTTGTACGACTTCGCGCACGAGATGGGCGCGACGACGATCCGCACTTCCATCTCGCGCACCGTGATCGATGTGAATCGCGATCCATCGGGCGCTTCGCTGTATCCGGGCCAGGCGACCACGGGCCTGTGCCCCATCGAAACCTTCGCGGGCGAACCACTGTACAAGACGGGCGAATCGCTGGATGCCGCCGAGATCGAGCGGCGCACGCGCAAGTATTACCAGCCCTATCACTCGCACATCGAGGCGGAGCTCGCGCGGCTGCGCGCGCGGTACGAACGCGTGGTCCTCTACGACGCGCATTCCATTCTTTCGCGCGTGCCGCGGCTCTTCGAAGGCGAACTGCCGCAATTCAACATCGGGACGAACAATGGCGCGACCTGCGATCCATCGCTGACGGCCGCCATCGAGCGCATCTGCGACGACTCCGGCATGAGCCGGGTGACGAATGGCCGATTCCGCGGCGGGTGGATCACGCGCCACTATGGCAAGCCGGAAAACGGCGTACATGCGATACAAATGGAGCTTGCGATGCGCGGCTACCTGCACGAGCCCGAGGGCACCGTGACGCCGGACAACTGGCCGGCGCCGATCGACGACGCCCTCGCCGCACGCCTGCGCGTCGCGCTGCGCGACATCCTCGATGCGTGCATGAACTTCGCGAGGCGATCATGAACCGCACCAGTCAACCACGCGTCATCCACGCGCCCACGGGCACGAAGCTCACCGCGAAGAGCTGGCTCACCGAAGCGCCCCTGCGCATGCTCATGAACAATCTCGATCCGGTCGTCGCCGAACGCCCGGGCGATCTCGTCGTGTATGGCGGCATCGGCCGCGCCGCGCGCGACTGGCCCAGCTACGACGCAATCGTCGCGACGCTCACGCGGCTCGAGGCCGATCAGACATTGCTCATCCAGTCAGGCAAACCAGTCGGCGTTTTCCGGACTCACGTCGATGCTCCACGCGTCCTGCTCGCGAACTCGAACCTGGTGCCGCGCTGGAGCACGTGGGAACACTTCAACGAGCTCGACCGCAAGGGCCTCATGATGTTCGGCCAGATGACCGCGGGCTCGTGGATTTACATCGGCTCGCAGGGCATCGTGCAGGGGACGTACGAGACTTTCGTCGAGATGGGGCGTCAGCACTACGGCGGCTCGCTCGCGGGACGCTGGCTGCTCACCGCCGGACTCGGCGGCATGGGCGGCGCGCAGCCGCTCGCGTCCGTCATGGCCGGTGCTTCGTGCCTCGCCATCGAGTGCCAGCCCTCGCGCATCGAGATGCGGCTCAAGACCGGCTACCTGGATCACGGCACCGAGAAGATAGACGAGGCGCTGCGGATCATCACGGAGTCGTGCGCGGCGCGCAAACCGGTGTCGGTCGGGCTGCTGGGCAATGCGGCCGAGATACTCCCCGAGCTGTTCAAACGAGGCGTGCGTCCCGACCTGCTCACCGACCAGACTTCCGCGCACGATCCGGTCAACGGCTATCTACCCATCGGGTGGTCGGTCGAGAAGTGGATAGCCACGCGTGCCAGCGATCCGCAGGCCGTGAGCAAGGCCGCGAAGGCATCGATGGCCGCACACGTGCGCGCGATGCTCGACTTCCAGAAAGCCGGCGTGCCCACGGTCGATTACGGCAACAACATTCGGCAGATGGCGCTCGAGGAAGGCGTGCGCAACGCGTTCGACTTCCCGGGCTTCGTGCCGGCATACATCCGACCCCTGTTCTGCCGCGGCATCGGTCCATTCCGCTGGGTTGCGCTGTCGGGCGATCCGGAGGACATCTACAAGACCGATGAGAAGGTGAAGGAACTGCTGCCCGACGACAACGCGCTGCATCACTGGCTCGACATGGCGCGCGCGAAGATCAAGTTCCAGGGATTGCCCGCGCGCATCTGCTGGGTTGGACTCGGCGATCGACATCGGCTCGGGCTCGCGTTCAACGAGATGGTGGCGCGCGGCGAACTGAAGGCACCCGTGGTCATCGGCCGCGATCACCTCGATTCGGGCTCGGTGGCATCACCCAACCGCGAGACGGAAGCGATGAAGGATGGCTCGGATGCGGTGTCCGACTGGCCGCTGCTCAATGCATTGCTCAACACGGCATCGGGCGCGACATGGGTGTCGCTGCATCACGGCGGCGGGGTCGGCATGGGCTTCTCGCAGCATGCGGGCGTGGTGATCGTGTGCGATGGCACGGAAGCCGCGGCCAAACGCATCGCGCGGGTGCTGTGGAACGATCCGGCGACAGGCGTGATGCGGCACGCGGATGCGGGGTATGAGGTCGCAATCGAGACCGCGCGGAAGTTCAAGCTGGATTTGCCGGGGATTCTCACTGCTGACTGACTGGGAGAACACGCATGGAACGCACGAGGCCGATTGCAATCGCGGCAGCCATGATGTCACTGGCTTTCTCTTCCGCGGCGCTCTCGGGCGATCCAACCTGTGAAGTCACGCAACTTCGCGGTGGTTCGATCGACAATGAAGAGATAGCCGTTGGAAATCCATCCGAAGGTCGGATCGTCTTCCGCCCCGGCGGCGGCGGATTCGTCACCGAAGACGGCTGGCTGGGCTGGAAAGTGTTGTGGAACCGATTCGTAAAGGGCCGCATTCACATCGAAGGTCATCGCATTGACGGCGACGCGCCGCCGCTGCGCGCGGTTCTTGCTCCGACGATCGAGGACATCGGGATACAGCCGAGTTATCTCGTTTTTCCCACGACGGGATGCTGGAAGATAAACGCTCGCATCAAAAGTGAGCCGCTGTCACTGGTGGTGCGCGTCGAAAAAGTCGGCGATGGTCCCGCGTGGCGCCGAACCCTGAGTGAACTCTCCGAGACTCCCGGTAGTTAGCATTCGATATTCATCTCCTAACAACTTCACACCGCGGTACTCGCAGCGTATACTGTACGCATCCACAGTAGCGGTTACATGAAGTTGCCAATGCAGGTTGCACGCAGCCACTCGGCGACGCGAAGCAGCTGACTAACGGGCCGCGCCGCGAGCTGGCCAAATGGAAGGGCGAAAAGATGGACTACGGCCTCGCCGTCGAGGTGCTTCTGCAGCAGTCGAATCGAAAGCAGGCCAACAACGTTCCGGCTGGAACGTCTCCGCCCTGACTATCACGGCGGCGGCGACGCCCGAATCTCGAGATCCGCCGTCACCACGAAGTCGTACTCATCGCCCGCACTCGCGGCCGCGCGACCGAAGTCGGCGCTGAGCGGGCCGACGTTCCGCGCGCGAAACGAAATCCTCACCGCGCCATCGCGATCCGGACGACCGCGCGCATACTGCTTCTCGCCCGGCTCGATTTGCCCGTTCCAGATCTCCTTCCCCGCCATCGCGATCGTCACATCCGCCAACGTCACATCGGCTTCGTTCCTCAGCGACACGGTGGTCGTTTGTCGCCGGTCGGCGCCAAAGACGAGCAGCAGCGCGATGGCGGCGATTACCACCACCCAGATGATCCTGACTTTCATCACATCGGTCACAAACTACAGCTGCAATTGCAATCGCGTCTGAAAGAAGTGCGTGGCGCCGGTCACTCCAAAGCGATCCAGCTCCCCATATCCATACACGAACTCCAGTCGCACGTTGTCGGACATGTGCCAGTTCACCATCGGCGTGATACGCCAGAACGTGCCGCCCTCGATGTCCTGCGAATCCATGTCCGAATACGAAAACCGCAGGACGAACTCCCATGCACCGGGTCCGCCGTCGAACACGGTGCGCGCCGGCGAAATGCGCTCGAAATACGCGCCCTTCGCGTTGTAGGGCCGCGTCTCCCCGGTCGCGATCCACGCCACGAATACGTCTCCGCCGTGAAAGAACGGATCGTCGTGCTCTCGTGACGAGACCTGGTTGAAGAAATACTCCATGCCGAACATCAGTGGCCCTGGCCGGTAGTAAGTCTCGATGCCGACGATATCCGAACCCTGCGCAGCGAATCTTCCCGTGTCGATCGCATAACTCTGCGCGGGAAACGACTCGGGCTTCGAGCGCAATTGCAGCTCGCCGTCATCTGCATCGGCATGTCTCCATGCCACGCCGAGATGCAGCACGCGCTCCGGATCCGACACCGCGAACGGCAGCCAGATCGCACGGCCGACTATCTGCTCGTCGCTGCGATTGAAGGATTCCTTTTCGGAGAAGTAGTCTCCGAACCATCCCAGGCTGTACACCAGGCGCCCATCCGGCGAGTTGCCCATCCACTTGATGCCGTCGGCCAGAATCGGGAGGAATGCATCGTTCACCGTCGATCGCTCCATGGTCCAGCCCTGGTACCCCACCATGAGCTTGTTGGTCGAGATGCCCTCCTTCGTGCGACCCACGAATACGCGCCCATGTAGTTTGGGGATCTCGTACTGCAGCCCGGTCTGGCGGAACTTCCAGTCTTCCGTCGCCGCGTCGTACATGTAGCCGAGCGTGTAACTCAAGCCGGGCAGTTTCGGAAAGTTTCCCTTCAGCAGGAACCTGAAATCCCGCAGCTTGCCCGTCGCCGCGAGATCCATCTGCTCCTTGCTGTTCTCGTCCTGGCTGTACCAGACGTAGTCGTAGAGGAATCCGCCGCCTACCCGCAGTGTCGCGAAAGGACCCTCGTACTCGTTGAACTTCACGAGCTGCCGGCGCGGTGTGTCGCCATCCGTGCCGGCGGCTTCGGTCCTGTCCGTGATCGAGTCATCCGCGGCGAAACATGCGGAGGCCACCAGCCCGCACATGCCCAGCGCCACCGCGAGCGAGCGCCCGTTTGAGCGCGAGCGCATGTCGAGTTCAATACGTCCGGTACAAGGTCTGCATGTTGCTCGCGTTGCGCGGTTTCATCAGCGCCAGCGCGAGCAGGATGCGCGCCTTCTGCGGATTGAGCTCGTCGGATGCGACGAACCCCAACTTGTCGTCGTCGAGTTCGACGTTGCGCCCGACGAGACCGGTCGGCACGCGGCTGCTGCGCACGACGACCACACCCTTCTTCACGGCGTTCGCCGCGGCATCGACCATCGCCTTGTTCATGTTCCCGTTGCCGACCCCGGCGATCACGATGCCCTTCGCGCCGGCCGCGACCGCGGCGTCGATGAGATCGGCGGACGCATCCACGCCGGCATAGATGATGTCCACGCGCGGCAGCTTCGTCACGTTCGACACGTCGAACTCGCTCTGCATCGTGTGTTTCCACTCGGGCTTCTGGTAGTAGTCGTTCTTGCCGTAGCTCGCCACACCCACTACGCCGCGGATCGGCGAGAGAAACGTGTCGACCGAAGTGGTGCTGGTCTTGGTCAGCGAATGCGCGGCGTGGATCTTGTCGTCCATGACCACCAGCACGCCGCGCCCGCGCGCCTGCGGGTCCGCGGCCACGCCGACGGCGTTGTAGAGATTGAGCGGCCCGTCCGCGCTGACCGCGGTGGACGGGCGCATCGAGCCGACCAGCACGACGGGCTTGTCCGTCTTCGCGGTGAGGTTCAGGAAGAATGCGGACTCCTCCATCGTATCCGTGCCGTGCGTGATGACGATGCCCGCCACCTTCGGATCCTTGGCGAGCTCGTTGATGCGCCTGGCGACTTTCAACAGGATGTCGAACGACATGTCCTGCGAACCGACATTGGAAATCTGCTCTCCTTTTACGGTCGCAAGTTTCTCGATGCCGGGCACCGCCTTGAGCATCGCGTCGATCGTGACCGCGCCGGACGTGTACCCCGACTGGGTTCCAGTCGCAGCCGCGCCGGCTATCGTCCCGCCGGTCGCGAGGATCACGACTGTCGGTTTCGCTCCCGCTGGTTGCGCCGGTTGCTGCGCATGCGCGGACGGCAAGGCGACCCATGCAATGAGCATGACAGCCGCATATCCGAGATTCCTTCCTTTGATCATCATGGCACCCACTCCTATTTCGGGTACTTGCTCTTGTCGAGGTTGGCGAGCTTGACGGGATCGAGCAGATCCTTGATCTGCTCCTCGGTCAGGATCTTTTTCTCGCGAATGATCTGCAGCAGGCCCTTGTCGGTGCGATAGGCCTCGTTCGCGAGCTCGGTGGCCTTGTCGTAGCCGATCACGGGGTTGAGCGCGGTCACGATGCCGACCGTGGTTTCAAGGTAGTTAGCGAGGACCTTTTCGTTCACCGTGATCCCGTCCACGCACTTCGTGCGCAGGGTCGCGGCGCCCTTTTGCAGCAGGTCCTGCGATTCCATCATCGCGAGGCCCGAGACCGGTTCGTATGCATTGAGCTGCAGCTGCCCGCTGTGCGAAGCGATGCCGACGGCGGCGTCATTGCCCATCACGCGGAATGCGATGACATTGATGACCTCCGGAACCACCGGATTGACCTTGCCCGGCATGATCGAGGAACCAGGCTGAATGGGCGGCAGGTCTATCTCCGCCAGCCCGGCTCGGGGTCCCGATCCCAGGAGGATCAGGTCTCCCGCGATCTTGGATAGTTTGATCGCCAGGCTCTTCAACGCCGCCGAGTACGCCACGAACGATTGTTGATCCCATGTCGCAGCCAGCAGATCGGGCGCCACCACGATGGGCTTGCCGGTGATCTTCGCGAGCTCCATGGCCACGGCTTCCGTGTAGCCCTTCGGCACGTTGATCCCCGTACCGATCGCCGTCGCGCCCATGTTCTGCGAATACAGACCCTTCTCTGCATCCTTCAGATACTGGATCTCGCCTTCCAGGGCCGCGGCGAAGGCGTGGAATTCCTGACCCACCGTCATGGGCACCGCATCCTGCATCTCCGTACGGCCCATCTTCGGTATCTCGAGGTACTGATTGCCCTTTGCGCGGAAAGCCGCAGCCAGCCGCTGCAGCTCCGCGATGAGCTTCTCGTTGCGCAGGATCAACGCGACCTTGATCGCGGTCGGATACGAGTCGTTCGTCGACTGCGACATGTTCAGATCGTCGTGCGGCTCGAGATACTGGTACTCACCTTTCTTGTGACCCGTGAGCTCGAGCCCGACGTTGGCCATGACTTCGTTCGCGTTCATGTTCGCGGAAGTCCCGGCGCCGCCCTGGTACCAGTCCACGAGGAACTGGTCGCGATACTTGCCCTCGCGGATCGCGGTGTAGGCCTTCTCGATCGCGGCGAGGCGATCCGGCTTCATCGCGCCCACCTTGGTGTTCGCCCGCGCGGCGGCGAGCTTCACGATGACGAATCCATCCACGAACTCCGGGTAGGTATTCATGTTGACGCCGGAGAACTGGAAGTTCTCGAGCGCGCGCGCGGTCTGCACGCCGTAGTAAGCCGTCGCGGGTACCTGCTTCTCGCCGAGCAGATCGTGTTCGGTGCGCGTCGCGGATCCCTTGTCGGCCGCGTGCAGGGCCATGGCAGCCGAAAGCAGGAATATCGAGATCGATCGGGCATGGGACATGACAGGGTCTCCGGCAACGATCCGCCGGGGATTGGGCGCGCGAGTCGCACCGCCGACAACTACCCAAAGAGGCAGTATTCGCGGCCGCGCCTCAGGATCGTCCTACGGGCGCGGAACGGCGCACCGAACGCGGGATCACAACTCACACTCTCACGACCACCGAGGAGAATCACATGGCGTACATCGAAGGATTCGTTGCCGCGGTGCCGCGCGCGAACAAAGCCGAATACCTCAAGCAGGCGCAGCACTCCGCGCCGATGTTCAAGAGCATGGGTGCGACGCGCATGGTCGAAACCTGGGCCGACGACGTGCCGGACGGCAAGGTGACCGACTTCAAGGGCGCCGTGAAGGCGAAGCCCGACGAGGACGTGATCTTTTCCTGGATCGAATACCCGGACAAGGCCACGCGCGACCGCGCCAACGACAAGATGATGAAAGACCCCGCGATGAAGGACTACATGGACCACATGCCCTTCGACGGCAAACGCATGATCTGGGGCGGCTTCGCGCCGCTCAACGAGGAGGGACAAACGACCCGGGCGGGTTACATCGATGGCTGCCTCATCCCGGTGCCCTCCGGCAACAAGGATGCATACCTCAAGATGGCGACGACGCACGCCCAGGTGCTCAAGGAAAACGGCGCGACGCGTGTCGTCGATGCCTGGGGCGACGACGTGCCCGACGGCAAGCTGACCGACTACAAAGGCGCGGTGAAGGCGCGCGGCGACGAAACCGTCGTCTACTCGTGGATCGAGTGGCCTTCCAAGGAAGTCCGCGACCGCGGCTGGGAAAAAGCCATGGCGGACCCGCGCATGAAGAACCTCGAAATGCCGTTCGACGGACAGCGGCTCGTGTACGGCGGCTTCGCGCCCATCATGATCGATTGACGCGCGATGGTGGAGCAGCGGGAATGATCAAGCCTCTCTGCGCGAGCGACGCGAACTGCGCGTCGCTGCCGCGGAATACGCCCGACCGCTGAAGCTCCCACAATACCGCCCCGAGCTCGCGCTCGACCGGCAGCACCTGCGGCGACGGATCGTCCTGCACGCTGAGCACGACGATCGACTCCTGCCGCGACAGGGTGTCGCACGGATCTCCATGTGCGATCGCCGCGAACAGTGAGCGCGTGTCATACGAAAAACGCGCCACCCTCACGAGCGGGTGGATCCGCGCGGGGACCTCGCGAACGGACGAGGCAAGCCCCGTGGTTTCGGCCAGCAGGCGGCGCCGCGGCAGGTTCCGCAGATCGTTCGACGCGAGCTCGAAATCCAGCAACTCCGGCAGGCAGGCGACGGCGAGCGCACCGCTCTCGATCCGTCGCTTGAGGAAATGGGCGAAACGTTCGATCTCCAGCCGGAAACGACGGTCGGAAAATTCCTCGCTTCGCGAGTATTCGTCGAGCTCGGTCTCGAGCCGGTTCGCGAGCGCGAGGCACGACAGGTGCAACGAAGTGTAGATAGGTGTCACGCGTTGCGAGCGGTACAGGGCGCAGTTCGTGGCCATGCCCTTTTGCCGCACCGCGTCAATCACGCGCCGCCGCTCACGCGCCGTGAGGTCGTAGCGCGCCAGCGCGCTCACCGGATCCCACCGCGCATCGAGGCAGCGTTCGGGCGAGGCGATCAGGTCCATCATCGCGAGCTGGAATTGCGCGAGGCTCATCCGGGCCTCGCCGCCCTGTGGCGGCTCACGATCTCGCGCGCCCGCGCCAGCTCCCGCAGGACCCCCTCTTCGCCGAGCAGCGGAAAATAGGACTCGTGGAACTCGAACGTGACCGCGCGCAGGTTCGGCGCGCGCGGAACCACGTGATCGAGCAGCTCCCAGACGATGGGATGGCAGGCGCCCGCGTGTGAGTCTATGTACATGCCCGCCAGTTCCGTTCCGCCCGCGACGTGCAGCTCGGTCACGGCGTCCATCCTGATCTGTCCCAGGAAGTCGAACGGGTTGAGACGGAAATTGCGCGCGTTCACGTACACGTTGTGCAAGTCCAGTAGCAGACCACAGGCGTCGCGCGCCACGAGCGCATTGAGGAATTCGGATTCCTCGAGCTCCTGCTCGGCCAGCCGGACGTAATACACCGGGTTCTCGATCAGGAACGGCAGGTTCACGCGCCGGCGGATGTCCCGCACCCGATCCGTGACGAGCTCGAGCACCTCCTGATCGAGCGGCACTGGCGCGGGGAAGCTGTTGGGCGCGGCGGAGAGGTGGCCGCTGTGCCAGCGGAATGGGTAACGCCCGAGCCAGTCGGCCAGGTGCGCGAGATATTCCTCGTCGGGCGCGGCCGCCGACGCGATCGAAAAACCGCTGACGTGCGCCACGAGCGTGCAACGCGACGCGAGCCACTCGATCTCGTCGCTCCACGACTCCAGGTACTCGAAACGCTGCGCCGTCCCGGAACCGTGATCGGTCCAGAACATGTCGGGCGAGATCTCCACGTAGTCGACGGCCGACAGGTGCGAACGAAGGAATTGCGGCGTCGCCGGGTTGTAAAACAAACCGACACCGCAGAGTTGCGAATCCATTGCCGAAGCTAGCGGCAAACTACTTTCGCGAGGTGTAAGGCCCGACCTCCAGTCGCGCGAATTGTGAATCAGTTCTGCCCGTCAGGGCGTATTCACCTTCTTCAGGCAGACGTACTGGCCGCCGGAGATGCCGCGAAACTTGTTTGCGTCGATCTTCCATTGCTCGCCGGCTTCCTGGCAGCGCTTCTCGCTGACGAACCCCGGCACGGTGCTCATCTCGTATTCGCCCACCTTCAGCAGCAGCACCAGCACCCATTCCGTACCCATGTTTGCCCCTCCCGGGACTTTCGCGAAGCGCGGAGCCTAGCAAATTCCACGCGGGCTCCCACGCCAACTTCCACGCGCGGCGCGCAGCCTTCCGCGCGCCCGAAATACAACCTGGAGTCAACTCCCATGATCAAGTCTCTCTCAGTCCTCGCGCTCGCCGCGACGGCGGCGATCCCGGCGGCCAACGCCGGCGTCTGCCCCACGCCCATCGACGGCGATCGCGAGGTCATCGTCGAATGGAACAACCTGCTCGAAACCACGGTGCCCAATTCGGCTGGCGTCACGCTGCCGCGCTACTACGCGATGATGCACATCGCGATGTTCGACACGGTCAACTCGCGCGACAGCAAATACGACCCCTATCGCACGAAGGTGCCGACCTGGTGCGAGGCGTCCATGGAAGCGGCCGCCGCGCAGGCGGCGCACGACGTGCTCGTCGCGCTGCTGCCCGCGAGCAAGGCCACTTACGACGCCGCGCTCGAAGCCCGCCTCGCGCCCATCCACAAGGGTCGCGCGAAGCTCGGTACCGATCTCGGCAAGGAAGTCGCGCGGCAGATCCTGCAATGGCGCACGAACGACGGCTGGGAGACTCCGCAGTCGTTCAATCCGCCGCCACTGCCCGGTGTCTGGCGTCCGACCCCGCCGAACTTCCCCAACGCCGCGTTCGTGCAGGCCGGCGACGCCAAGCCCTTCGGCCTGCCGACTCCTTACTACTACCTGCCGCGTCGCGCGCCCGAGCTCGATTCGCAGGAGTACGCGGATGCGGTCAACGACATCAAGGCGATCGGCGGCGTCAACAGCGCCATGCGTACGCCCGAGCAGACGCGACTCGCGCACGCCTGGGCTTCGGTCAACTACCGCCAGCAGTGGTCGGCGATCTGGAACAACGTCACGCGCGACACCGCGCGCTCGCAGGGCCTCGGCCTGGTCGAGACCGCGCGCCTGTTTGCGTTGCTGAACGCCACGATCCACGACAGCCTGCAGACCTCGCAGGCGAGCAAGTTCGTCTACCAGCTGTGGCGCCCGGTGACCGCGATCCAGAAGGCCGATGAAGACATGAACGACGCCACCGTCGCCGATCCGAGCTGGATGCCGCTGCTAACTACCCCGCCGTACCCGTCCTACGCGGGCAACATGGCCTGCATCGGCGCGGGAGCCGCGCGCTCACTCGCATTGTTCTTCGGTACGAACGACATTCCGGTGACGGCGCGCTGGACCGGCATCAACGGCAACTCCGACGTCGCGATGTCGTATCCCGGCTTCTGGCAGCTCGGCGAAGCGCAGGCCCTGAGCCGCGAATACGGCGGCATCCACTACCACTTCGACACGACGGCGAGCCAGGAGGCTTGCCCGAAAGTGGCCGCGTACATCTTCTCGAAGTACGCGCGTCCGAAAGCGAACTGATCGATCGAAGCGTTTCGCGGACGTGACCGGAAGGGCCTGGCAACACCAGGTCCTTCCGGTCTATAAAACAAAAGTCGCATGGACTTCATGCACTTCCGGTTCCATGCTCGTTCGAGCTGTGAAATCGCCAAATCTCATCGTTTATCGCGGATGCGCCGGGGACCGGAATGTCCGCGCGCTCGTCGGGGCCCAGCTGGTGGGCAACGCGCTCTCCGGCAAGCTCAACGTGACGCCTACCTACGTGGGCACGCCCCACGACCCGCAGCGTCTGCCCTGGGACCGCGAGCTCGCGATCGCGCGCGGTGACTTGCGCACGCTGGCCGCGGTCTTCGACCAGGTCATGGCGAAGAATCACACCGTCATCACGACCATGGGCCGCTGCGCGGCCGGCCTCGCGACGATCCCCGTGATCGCCAGGCGGCGGCCGGATGCCTGCATCATCTGGCTCGATGCGCATGGCGAGCGGGCCGCGCAGGATTCCCGGCCGCAGCCCAACCTCGGCGGCATGGTGCTCACCGGCGCCGCCGGCATGTGGGACAGCGGACTCGGCAGCGGACTGTCGCTGTCCAATGTCGTGCTGGTCGGGGTGCGCGACCTCGAACCGCACGAGCAGAAACTCGTCGACGACGGCAGGCTGAATCACGTGAACGTCGGGCCCGAGTTGCCGGCGCGGCTGCGCGCGGCGATCGCGCGCCGCCCCGTTTACGTGCACATCGACTGCGACGTGTCGGAGGACGCCATCGGCCTGCCGCTCGAAACCGTTCGCTCCATCGCCGAAGTGGTCGCGGAGCACGAGGTCATCGGCGTCGAGATCGCCGAATTCGAATCCGAATGGTCCGAGGACCATCCTGCTTCCGCGAAGCCGTTGCTCGACGCGCTGACTCCGCTGTTCGCCACGAACCAGGCCGAGAGACGCTCGGCTTAAGGGCGAACGCCCCGCTTCGCGGTTCCTATCCCTAAAGGGATAGCCCCCACCCACGCTAACGAGACTCCGAGTTTGGCCCGCCCGGTGAATGTCCGCCGGGCGGCCTGAAGCACACCATGTGCATCACAAACCCGGGAGAAAAACCTCGTGAAGACATCGCTCAAGCTGATCGCCATCCCCCTCGTCATCGCGACGCTGTCCGCCTGCGCGCGCAACGAGGCCGCGGAGGCGCCGCCCGCGCCGCCGGCGGTGGAAGCCGCGAAGGTCATCACGAAGTCCATCACCGAATTCGACGAATTCACGGGTCGCTTCGAAGCGGTCGAACGAGTCGAAGTGCGTCCGCGCGTTTCGGGCTACGTCACGTCGGCGCGCTTTCAGCAGGGCCACGAGGTGAGGAAAGGGGACATCCTGTACGGGATCGACCCGCGCCCCTACCAGGCGACGCTCAAGCAGGCGCAGGCCGAACTCGCCCGGGCCCGCACGCAGCTCAAGCTCGCGCAATCCGAGCGCGAGCGGGCCGACCGCCTGATCGAGAAGCGCGCCATCTCGCAGGAGGAATACGACGAGCGCATCTCCGGCAGCGAACAGGCGAGCGCGAATCTCGCCGCCGCCGAGGCCGCTGTCGAATCCGCCGCGCTCGATCTGTCGTTCACGGAAGTGCGCGCGCCGATCTCGGGCGTGGTGGGACGCGCCGAGATCACCGCAGGCAATCTCGTGACCGCCGGGCAGACGCTGCTCACGACGGTCGTCTCGATCGATCCTATCTACGTCGCGTTCGACGGCGACGAGCAGGTGTACCTCAAGTACGTCGGCATGGACCTGCGCGGCGAGCGCAAGAGCTCGCGCACCGCGCCGAATCCGGTCTGGGCCGGCCTCGCCGATGAAAAGGGTCACCCGCACGAGGGCCACATGGTGTTCCTCGACAACGCGCTGAACCCCGAGACCGGCACGATTCACGCGCGCGGACTATTCGCGAACCCCGACCGACGCTTCACCCCCGGAATGTTCGCGCGCGTGAAGCTGGTCGGCAGCGCCGAATACGACGCGCTGCTCATCAACGACAGCGCCATCGGCACGGACCAGAGCGTCAAGTACGTGCTCAAGGTCGGCAAGGACAACACGGTCGAGTACACGCCCGTGAAGCTCGGCCCGCTGATCGACGGACTGCGTGTCGTGCGTGAAGGCCTGCACGCGGACGACGTGATCCTGGTGCGCGGCCTGCAGCAGGTGCGCCCCGGCATGCCGGTGGCGCCGCAGCTCGTCGCGATGGGCGAACGCCTGCGCCGCGGAAATACCCTGGTGGCCCAGCAGTGAAATTCTCCAGCTACTTCATCGACCGGCCGGTCTTCGCGACCGTGCTCTCCGCGTTCATACTGATCGCGGGCGCCATCGCGTTGTTCAAACTACCGGTCAGCGAGTACCCGGAGGTGGTGCCGCCCTCGGTGGTGGTGCGCGCGAACTATCCCGGCGCGAACCCGCGCGTCATCTCCGAAGCGGTGGCCGCGCCGCTCGAGCAGGAAATCGTCGGCGTCGAGGACATGCTTTATATGTCCTCGCAGTCGACGATGGACGGCACGCTCGCGATCACGGTGACGTTCGCGATCGGCACCGACATCGACAAGGCCCAGGTGCAGGTGCAGAACCGCGTCGCGCAGGCGCTGCCGCGCCTGCCCGATGAAGTGCGTGCGCTCGGCGTGTCCACGCTCAAGAGCTCGCCTTCGTTCCTGATGGTCGTGCACCTGACCTCCCCCACCGGCCGGTACGACAGTCTCTATCTACGCAACTACGCCACGCTGAACGTGCGCGACACGCTGGCCCGGCTGCCGGGCATGGGCGACGTGCAGGTCTTCGGCGCCGGCGACTACTCGATGCGCGTGTGGCTCGATCCGCAAAAACTCGCCGCGCGCAATCTCACCACCGGCGACGTGGTCGCCGCCATCCGTGAGCAGAATGTGCAGGTGGCCGCGGGCCAGATCGGCGCTCCCCCCGCCGCCGGCGCGGAATTCCAGGTCGCGCTCAACGCCCGTGGCCGCCTGCAGAGCGAGGAGGAATTCGGCGAGGTCGTCGTCAAGACCGGCGACTACGGCGAAGTCGTGCAACTCAAGGACGTCGCGCGACTCGAACTCGGCGCGGCCACCTACGCGATGCAGTCGCTGCTCGCGAACGAGAACGCGGTGGCCATCCCCGCCTACCAGTCCCCGGGCTCCAACGCGCTCGATCTGTCGACGCAGGTGCGCGAGACGATGGAGCAACTCAAGAAGTCGTTCCCCGATGGAATGGACTACGACATCATCTACGACCCGACGCAGTTCGTGCGCCAGTCGATCGACGCGGTGATCACGACGCTGCTCGAGGCCATCCTGCTCGTCGTGCTCGTCGTCGTGCTGTTCCTGCAGACCTGGCGCGCGTCCGTCATCCCGCTGGTCGCGGTGCCGGTGTCGATCGTCGGCACGTTCGCGGTGCTGTACGCGTTCGGGTTCTCGATCAACACGTTGTCGCTGTTCGGACTCGTGCTCGCGATCGGCATCGTCGTCGACGATTCGATCGTGGTGGTCGAGAACGTCGAGCGCCACATCGCGAACGGTCTCAAACCACTCGAGGCCACCAAGCGCGCGATGCAGGAGGTCAGCCGGCCCATCATCGCGATCACGCTCGTGTTGTGCGCGGTGTTCGTGCCGGTTGCCTTCGTCGACGGCCTCACGGGCCAGTTCTACCGCCAGTTCGCCCTGACCATCGCGATCTCGACGGTGATCTCGGCGTTCAACTCGCTCACCTTGTCGCCCGCCCTCGCCGCCGTGCTGCTCAAGCCGCATGACGCGAAGCCGGACGCGCTGACCCGCGGCATGGACGGCGTGTTCGGCGGACTCTTTTCACGCTTCAACCGTGGTTTCGCGGCCGCGGGTGATGGCTACTCGAAAACGGTCACCCGCACCGTGCGTCGCGCGCCCATCGCGATCGCCGTCTATGCGGGACTGATCGGGCTCACGTGGCTGGGCTTGTCCTCTCTCCCCGGCGGATTCATTCCGCAGCAGGACAAGAACTATCTCGTGGGCATCGTGCAGCTGCCGCCCGCGGCTTCGATCGACCGCACCGATGCGGTAGTTCGACAGATCGGCGAGATCGCGAAGAAGCAGCCCGGCGTGTTGTCTTCGGTGCAGTTCGCCGGCGTCTGCGCGAACGGATTCGCGGCGAGCTCGAGCGCCGCCATCGTCTTCTTCCCGCTCAAGGACTTCGACGAGCGCAAGGGCGACGACCTTTCGGCCGGTGCGATCGCCGGCTCGCTCAACGCGCAGTTCTCGCAGATCCAGGACGCGTACATCGCGGTGTTCCCGCCGCCGCCCGTCATCGGGCTCGGCACGCTGGGCGGTTTCAAGCTCAACGTGCAGGACCGGCAGAACCGCGGCGCCGAGGCGTTGTACGCCGCCGTGCAGGACGCCATTGGAAAGGCGTATCAGGACCCGCGTCTCGCGGGCGTGTTCTCCAGTTATCAGATCAACGTTCCGCAGCTCGACGTCGACGTCGATCGCCTCAAGGCCAAGCGCCAGGGCGTGAAGGTGTCCGACGTGTTCCAGACGCTGCAAGTCAACCTGGGATCCTTGTATGTCAATGACTTCAACCGATTTGGCCGTACTTACCGTGTGGTGGCGCAGGCGGATGCGCCGTTCCGTTCGCAGGTTGACGACATTCTTCCACTTGAAACGCGTAACGCCGCCGGAGAGATGGTCCCACTCGGTTCGTTAGTGAGTGTCCGTGAATCCTTCGGGCCGGACATCGTCGAGCGCTTCAACGGGTATCCGTCGGCGGACATCACCGGCGGACCGTCGCCGGGTCACAGCTCGGGCGAGGCCCAGGCGGCGATGAAGGAAATCCTCGACGCCAATCTACCCGCCGGCATGAGCTTCGAGTGGACCGAGCTCGCGTACCAGCAGATCGCCTCGGGCGACGCGGCGCTGTGGGTGTTCCCGCTGTGCGTGTTGTTCGTGTTCCTGGTGCTGGCCGCGCAGTACGAGAGCTTCTCGCTGCCGCTCGCGATCATCCTGATCGTGCCGCTGGCCGTGCTCGCGGGCGTCACCGGCATCTGGCTGCAGGGCGGCGACAACAACATCTTCACGCAGATCGGCTTCCTCGTGCTCGTGGCGCTCTCGGCGAAGAACGCGATCCTGATCGTCGAGTTCGCGAAACATCTCGAGGAGCAGGGCCGCGACAAGGTGGCCGCCGTGCTCGAAGCCGCGCGACTGCGACTGCGCCCCATCGTGATGACGTCGATCGCGTTCGTGATGGGCGTCGTGCCGCTGGTGCTCGCCTCGGGCGCGGGCTCCGAGGTGCGCCGCGCGATGGGCGCGGCCGTGTTCTCCGGAATGATCGGCGTGACGATCTTCGGTCTGCTGCTCACACCCGTGTTCTACGTGCTGGTGCGCCGCGCGGCGAAGCCCTCGCCCGCCGTGCTGCCCGCCCCCGTTTCTGCTGAGGTTTGAAAATGATGCTCAAGGTCGCTCGCTTGTCGCTCGCCCCCCTCGCCGCAGCCGTCCTGGCTGCGTGCGCGGTGGGTCCCAATTACCACGCGCCGGAGACCGAGGTCGCCGAGAAGTTCGATGGCGTCGAATCCGCCACGTTTTCCACGCAGGAGAACGTCGAGCAGTTCTGGCGCACGTTCGGCGACTCCGCGCTCGATGAACTCGTGGGTGAAGCCCGCGCCGCCAACTACGACGTGCGCATCGCGCTCACGCGCGTGAACGAAGCGCGTGCGTTGCGCCGCGACTCCGCCTTCGACCTCGCGCCCAGCATCGAAGCCGGTGGCGGCTACACGAAGACCCGCGCCTCACGGCTCGCTCCCGGATTCTCCGTGCCAGGCACCGTCTTGGAAACGGAGTACTACGATGCGGGGTTCGACGCGTTCTGGGAGCTGGACTTCTTCGGTGGCGTGAGGCGCGGGCTCGAGGCGAGCAACGCGGATCTCGGCGCCATCGAAGCGGCGCGCCGCGATGTGCTCGTCACGGTGACGGCCGAAGTCACGCGCACTTACTTCGAACTGCGCGGCTTCCAGCAGCAACTCGACGTCGCGCGGCGCAACGTCGTGAACCAGAAGGCGACGCTGGATCTCGCGCAGGCGCGGCTCGACGCCGGCACCGGCACGGAGTTCGACACGGCGCGCGCGCAGGCGCAGCTCTCGGGCACGCTCGGCACCATCGGCCCGCTCGAGGCCGCGGTGGCGCGCGCGATCCATCGCCTCTCGGTACTCGTCGGACGTGAGCCCGGCGCGCTGCGCGCGCAGCTCGCGCCCGCTCAGGATCTGCCCCCGCTCCCGGGCATCGTCCCGGTGGGCGACCCGGCCGGACTGCTGCGCCGCCGGCCCGACATCCGGGTCGCCGAGCGCGAACTCGCGGGCGCGACCGCCCGCGTCGGCGTCGCCGTCGCGGACCTCTTCCCGCGCGTGACCTTCACGGGTAGCGCGGGCTACGTCGCAGCCTCGTCCGGCGCCCTCGGCGACCGTGGCTCGGATGCCTACACACTCGCCCCCGGCATCTCCTGGGCCATCTTCGATCTCGGCCACGTGCAGGCGCGCATCGGCGCCGCGAAGGCCCGCAACGAAGGCGCCCTGCTGCGTTACGAGCAGACGGTCCTGCAGGCGCTCGAGGAGACCGAGAATTCCCTGGTCACCCACGCCCGCGCACGGGACCGGCTGATCCACGACGAGGAGGCCGTGAAGGCGAGCAACACCGCCGCCGACCTGGCCCGGGTGCGTTATGAAAACGGCGCCAGCGACTTCCTGCAGGTTCTGGACGCCGAGCGCACCCTGCTCGAAACCGAGGACCGCCTGGCCCGCAGCCGCACGGAGGCCGCCACCAGCCTGATTGCGGTCTACAAATCGCTGGGCGGGGGCTGGGCGCTGTAAAGTAAGGCCATGAGTACCGACCCCGTATCAATGGAAGGACTTAGCCTCGAAGCGCGGGCCGCCCTCGAGGGTATGCCCTCCTTCATCCTCCCTCCCCTGGAATCCCGCGAGCGGCTGCTGTCCGCCGCCGCGCGCGCCAGCCGCCTGCTGCTCGAGTCGCCCAACGCGATGGAAGCCATGCCCGAGGTGCTGCGCATGCTGGGCGAAGCCGCCGACGTGGATCGCACCGCGCTCGCGCTGGCCGAGATCGACACCGCCGGCGAACGCTGGCTCGTGATCAAACACGAGTGGATCGCCGAAGAACTGCGCGGCATGTGCAATGGCGAGTGCAACGACGACCAGTATTCCGACGTGCACTGCTCGATGCTGCAGGCCGGCAAGAGCATCGTGTTCTGCCGGGAGACGACGCCCGAACAGGAAGCCGAGAGCATCACGAGCGATCTCGCGAAGAGCTCTGCCATCGTGCCGATCCTCGTCGACGGCGAATACGTCGGCGTCATCGGCTTCGACGACTGGCGCCGCGCGCGCAAGTTCGACTCTTCGGTCGTCTCCGCGCTCGAGATCGCCGCCGGCCTCGTGGGCGCGGCGCTGCATCGCGAGCGGCTGGTCGAGACGATGCGCCGCGAACGCGAGCTCGCCGCCGAGGAACGCATCCAGCAACTCCATCGCGCGAACGCCTCGCTGCGCGCGAACCTGCTGCGGCTCTCGCGCGAGAGCGACACCGCGGATTTCATCGCGGGCACGCTGATCGACGCGACGCGCCAGCTCGACGCGTCCGCGGCGTTCGCGATCGGCTTCGACACGGCCAACGACTGCTGGAAGGTCTTCATGTTCGTCGAGGACGGACGCGTGACCTCTCCGCCGTTCCAGGAAACCGCGACGGAAGCGCAGACGCACGTCAGCGAGATCCTCAAGCAGTTCCGCGAGCCCATCTTCTATCCGCTCGAGCCGCTCGACCGGCTCACCTGGCCGGGCGTCGCCGACTGGCACGCGCGCGAGGGGCACAGGAGCGTCTACCTGTTGCCGCTCGTGTTCGGCGAGAACAGCATGGGCTTCATCGGCCTCGTGTTCCGCCAGAACGAGGCGCTGACCGCCGAGCGCACCGAGATCGCGATGGCGTTCGCGCACCAGGCGACGCTGTCCATCGGCATCAAGAAACTCAGCATGGCCGCGAAGACCGCGGCGGTGCTCGCCGAGCGCAACCGCATGGGCCAGGAGATCCACGACGGCCTCGCGCAGGGCTTCACGGGCATCCTCATGCAGCTTGGCGCGGCGGAGGAAGCGATGCACGAATGCGCGCGCAGTTCGCCGCTGCCGTCGATCCTCACCCGCATCCGCGATCTCGCGAAGGAAGGCCTGGCCGAGGCGCGCCGCTCCGTGCAGGCGCTGCGGCCCGATCAGACGCGCCGTCTCGGACTGGAATTCGCATTGCGGCAACTCGCCGAGCGCTCGTGCGTACAGGGCCGCGTCGTGTGCACGTTCGAGGGTGGCATGCAGGGCGACGGGCTTGCGCCGGAACATCAGCACGAACTGCTGCGCATCGCGCAGGAGGCGGTCAGCAATGCGATCCGCCATGCGCAGCCCGCCCACGTCATCATCATGCTCAACGAAGATTCCGCCTCCTGGTCGCTCGCCGTGCGCGACGACGGCCGCGGCATGACGCTGATGCCCGAGCTGTATGCGAGCCAGGGTTACGGGCTCGCCAACATGCGCGAACGCGCGGGCGCGATCGGCGGCAAGTTCCAGATCACGAGCAAACCGGGCATCGGCACGCAGGTCGAAGTACGCCTTCCCCGCCGCGTGGCCGCATGAGCGTCGCAGGAGCGAAAGTGGCGACCCGCAAGATCCGCGTGATCCTCGCCGACGACCATCCGGTGGTGCGGGACGGCCTTGCGGCCATCGTCAATCAGCAGGCCGACATGCAGGTCGTGGCCGAGGCCGGCGACGGCGCCGAGGCGCTCGCGTTGTACGAAGAACACAAGCCCGACGTGATGGTGCTCGACCTGCGCATGCCGAAGATGGACGGCGCCGCCGTCGTCGCGAAGGTGCTCGAGAAGTACCCGAAGGCCTGCCTGCTCATCATGACCACGTACGACGGCGACGAGGACATCTTCCGTTCGCTGAGCCAGGGCGCGAAGGGTTACCTGCTCAAGGATGCGCCACGTCAGGAAATCCTCTCCGCGATCCGCGCGGTGGCCGAGGATCGGCCGTACACCTCTTCCAGCGTGGCGGCCAAGGCGCTGCAGCGCATGGCGAAACCGAGCCTGACGTCACGCGAGCTCACGGTGTTGCAATTGGTCGCCGAAGGCCGCAGCAACAAGGACATAGCGCGTCGCCTCGACATCACAGAGGGCACCGCGAAGACGCACGTGAAGGCGATTCTCGGCAAGCTCGACGCGATCAGTCGCACCGAGGCCGTTGCCGTCGCCCACAAGCGCGGGTTGATACATCTATAAGAGGGTGCCTGGCACGGAAAAGCCGGGAGAAGGTCCGCGATTTGCACGTGTCAGAAAGCGATGACCGCACGCGCCAAGGAACGCGACTTCGTTCGCATGGCGGATTCGTGAACACTGTAGCCGTAGATTCACGAACGCAGTCGAAAGACAGCACGAACGAATCTACACGTGGACACAGGGCCATTTTATGGATGTGCACTGATCCACAACGGAGGCCGCGTTTTCACGCGGCCTCTTTTATTTCAGGCACCCGGATTCAATCGCGTTCCGGCGCGCCGAGGGGGAAGTACTGCCGGAACGGCCGCGCCTCGTCCACGGCGCGCGCCACGGACGGATGCGCGAGCAGACGCGCGCGATAATTCTTGAGAAAGCCATGCATGGGCGGAATCGGATGCGCCCAGTCCGCGTAGAACAGTGAAGGCGCCGCGGCGCAATCCGCGATCGTGAACGCTTCACCCGCGCCCCACGTGCGCCCGGCGAGCCGCTCGTCGAGCCAGACATAGATCGTGTCGAGCATGCCGCGCGCCTCGTTCACTCCGAACGCATCGCGATCCTTCTCCGGGCGACGCGCGTCGAGCACGATCTTCTGCATCGGCGTCATCACGTAGTTATCGAAGATGCGATCGAGCATGCGCGCTTCGATGCCGGCGTCGCCGTCCGGAACGAACCGCACGGGACCCGGATGATGGACTTGCAGGTATTCGATGATCGTCGTGGTTTCGACGATCGTGCGGCCCTCGTCCACCAGCACCGGAAATTTCCGCATCGGCCACAGCGCGGCGAACTCGGCCTGGGCGACCGGATCTTCCAGCATGCGGTACTCGAACGGCGTGCCGTTCTCATACAGGGAGATCAGCACCTTCTGCGAGTACGAAGAGAATGGATGGGAGTAGAGCTTCAAGCGTAGCGTCCTGTCTTGCGGGCGTTCATGCATCATCCTCGAGCCCGACCTGCGCGGTCAGCTCTTCCTTCGGTCCCGAGTATGCGTCGAAGCAGGCGCGGTGTCCCGCGAGGGACATGTCGCCGTCGCGCACGTAGCGATGCGCATGAGTGCGGCGCCCTCATTCCTCGCGCAGGATCTTCTCCATCGCCTTGCCCTTGGCGAGTTCGTCGATGAGCTTGTCCATGTAGCGGATCTTCTTCATCAACGGGTCTTCTATATCTTCCACGCGGATGCCGCACACCACGCCCTTGATGAGCGAACTGTTCGGATTGAAAGCGGGAGCCTCGTTGAAAAAGGTCTGGAGGTCGGTGCCCTTCTTGATCTGCTTCTGCATTCCCGCCTGCGTATAACCTGTAAGCCAGCAGATGATCCGGTCGACTTCCTTTTTGGTCCGATCCTTGCGCTCGGCCTTCTGAACCAGCAAGGGGTAGATCTTCGCGAACGGCATCGCGTATATGCGGTGTCCAGCCATGCGGCTAATATGCTAGAAACCTTGTCGATTTTCGACCACCCGATTCCGTCATATGAGCATGGAACCATGACCATCAAGAATTTCGCTCCCCGCCCGATGAAGCTCAGCGTATTGACCGCCGCCCTGCAGGAACTGACGCCGCGCGAGAAGCGCGACCCGGATCCGGACCTGGCGATCGAGGAATGGCTGCAATTCGCTAGCGACATCGGGTCGCCGAACATCCAGCTCTCGGCCGCGCTGCATCCGACGCTGAGCGACGTGCCGGCCGAAGCGATGCTGGATCCCGTGGCCAACACGCTCGACCTGCGCGCGCCCTTCGACAAGAACCGCGCCGCGCGTGTGCTCAAGGCGATGAAGGCGACCGGCGTCGGGCTCTCCGACCTTGCCTACTTCGACAACATGCTCGTCGACGATCCGACCGCGCGCAAAGCCAAGTACGACTTCATGCTGCGCGTGTTCGACGCCGCGGCGCTGGTCGGCGCCACCGCCGTGTGCGGCTTCGTCGGCCGCAACATCAAGCTCGAGATGGACGAGAACCTCGTCATGTTCGAGCAGGAATTCATCCCGCTGTTGAAAGAGGCCAAGGCGCGCGGATTGTCGTATCGCGTCGAGCAATGCCCGATGCCGGGCTGGAACGTCCTCGACCGCTGGCACAACAACATCGCGTACGCGCCGGGCCCGTGGATCGCGCTGCATCGCATCTGCGAGAAACACGGCGTCGGCGACCAGTTCCGCATCCATTACGATCCGTCGCACGCGATCCTCATGGGCCAGGACACGCGCTCGATCTTCCAGTACCTGAAGGACGAGGGTTACGGCTTCCTCATCGGCGGCTTCCACGTGAAGGGCCAGGTGGTCGACTCCAAGGGCGTCTCGGCCTGGGGCTACGGCGGCCAGACGATGAACCGTGGCGACTGGATCAACGGCAAGCCGTCGCCGAATCCCGCGGACGCGGTCAACGCCTGGAAGAAGCAGGTCGCGCTCGCCGAGCACGAACTGCCCGGCACCGCGCGCCACGATCCTCTCGCCTACCTGCAGAACCGCACCGTCGACTGGCTGGACCATCAGCTCGCGGCGCGCGAACTGCTGTCGATCGATCCGGCGGACACCTACCTGGTCGTCGAGCACGAATACCCGCCGGCGCGCATCCAGGACAAGGCGCGGCTCGCGCCGATCCTCAAGGGCTCGCTTGCGTTCGTGAAATCGATCGACGAGGCCGCCGCGGCGATGTATTCGCTTCAGCACGAAGTGATGGCCGCGCAGGGGATTCCGATCCAGGGTGTGGGCCGGCAGGCCTATCGTTCGTGAACCGAGTCGCGTCGCGGATCAGTAGCTCCAGCGCAATCCGGCCGTGACGACCTGCGAGTCATATTGAAGCGTCGCACGGTCGGAGTCGCGGTCCTCGACGCGTGCCTTCAGGTCGAAGTGCAGCTTGCGGAGCATGCGGTAGCTGAAGCTGAATTCCTGGATCAGTACCCGGTCGTTGCGCGGATCGGGCAACGTGACGCCGGTCCCCAGATAGTCCTGGTCCTCGAGCCCCGCCTCGAACTTGAAGGCCACGCGATCGGTCGGCAGCCAGCTCGAGGCGATGCTCACGCCTTCGGCGATGAAGTAGTCGGACTCCGCGTCGAGATACGCGCGCAGCTTGCGCCAGCCACCGAGTTCGAAGCGTAGTTTGATGCTCGGGTCCCATTTGAGCGCCGCATCCCACACGAGACCGCTGAAGCTGCCGCGCGTGTCGACCAGCGTGCCGGGATCGGCGTACTCCCGTTGCAGGTAGCCTACGTTGCCGTCGAACGAGGTCTTCTCGCTGAACGCATAGTGCGTGCGGAGGTTGGCGCTGCGTTCTTCGAAGTCCCGATCGAACACTTGTCCGTCCAGCGACCCGAGCTGCTCGAAATCCGCTTCGGTCGCGCGGTAACTCAGCGCGAATTCGTTGTCCGACGAGGTCGTGAACTGCAGGCCGAGGCTCGCGGAGTCCGTCGCCGAATCGTCGACGCGACGCACGGCGGCACTATGCCCGGTGTCGGCATGGCGTCCCGCGGCACGCAACGACCATTGCGGCCCGAGGTGGAACGCGAGTTTCCAGGACGCGCCGATCGTCTCGACCTCGTCGCGCCCGAGGAACTGCGTGTTCGCGAAGTTGGCGAGCGACTTGCGATAGTCGCCGCCGAACTCGCCTGCCCAACGGCTTCCGGCCTCCCACTGCCACTTCGCGCCGGCCGCTCCCGACGTGTTGTCGAGGTGGTCGTTGTTCGCATAGGAATCGTGATTGGCCTTCGCATCGACGATCACGGTCTGTCTCGACCATTGCCACTCCTGCTCGAGCCCGAGCGAGAGACGCGTGATGTAATCGCTGCGCTCGATTCCGGGATCGAGCGCGACCGGGTTGTCCGGAAGTCGAAACAGGTTGTCGTCGTAGCTTTCCTGCGCGCCGACGGTCAGCGTGAATCCCGGATCCCTTTGTTCCTGCGCATCAGCCGCGGGTAGATGGACGGCCGCGAGCGCGCCCAGCGCGAGCATTCGATACTTCATGTCGCTCCTCCAATGGCCCATGCCGATGCGGAAGCCAGCAACGCGACGCCGGCCGGCAGTATCCAGCTGCCGACGTAGCGACCCATGCCGATCGGCTCGAGGGGCCTGACGAAAAGCGGATAGGCGAGCAGCGTGACCGCGACCTGGATGAGCGACAGCGCCAGCGCGAAGGCGGTGAGGCTCGGCGCGATGGCGGCGATCAGCAGGTTGGGAATCCACGTGACGAGCGACACACGCAGGTTCCAGGTGAACTCGTTGCGCGTGCGGCCGGTCGCCTGCGCGAGCATGCCGGCGTTCTGGCCGAGCGGCCGCAGCGCGCCGAACAGCGTCATCAGCGGCACCAGCGCCGCGACCGCGGCGAACCCTTCGCCATAGAGAATCCTGACTACCCACGGCGCGAGCATCGCGAGCCCGGCATAGATGACGCCGCAGAAGATCGCGGTGGTGCGCAGGCCGCGTACGAATTCCGCGCGCAGCGCCGTGGTGTCCTTCTGGTGGAAGGCCAGCGACGGCAGCGTAAGCCGCGCCATGAGCGGCTGCACGAAGCGCAGTGGATAGCCGATCAGGTCCTTGGCCAGCGAATACACGCCGAGCATCTCGGGCCCGAGCGCCTTGCCCACGATGAGCTGATCGGCCTGCATGCGCAGCTGGCTCACGAGCTGCGTGCCGGCCTGGAAGATGCCGTAACGCAGCGCGCGCGGCGCGAGATCGCGATCGAACATCAGGCCCGGATGCCATTCGTAAGGCGCGAAGGCCGCGAGCAGCAGCAGCTTCAGCGTGCCGAACACGAGCATGCCGGTGACGATCGCCAGCGGTCCCCAGCCCTCCCCCAGCAACCACAACACGAGGACGAGGCCCGAAAGCCGCGCGCCGAGCTCGATCTGCGCGAGTCGCGTGGCCTGGAATACGCGGATGTAGTTGGCCTGGTATTGGCCACTGAGCCCGATCACCAGGAAATTGACCGACAGAAGTTCGAGCAGCGGCACCAGTCCGGGCATGCCGTAGAAAGCCGCCACGGGTCGCGCGATGGCCAGCACGATCAGGGCGCCCACGGCGCCGAGCGCCGCGCTGATCCAGAACAATGTCGAGTGCGAGCGGCGCGGCGCCTCGCCGAGATGCACGCAATAACTCGACAGCCCCATGTCCTGGAACGCGGCCACGACGAACAACATCACGTTCACGATGGCGAGCACGCCGAATTCCGCCGGCGTCAGGAATCGCGCGGCGACGGAGATCTGCAGCAGCTGGGCCGCGGCGCTCACGAGCGTCACGGACACCGTCCAGGCCGCGGCGCCGGTGCGATTGTTCACGGCAGGCACTCCGCGATCATGGTCCGCGCGCGATTGCGTTCGCGCTCGACCGCGGCCGCCACCCGCGCCCGCCAGTCGTCGAGCGATTGGAGCACGGTCATCACCTGCGCGATCAGCGATCCGTCGAACAGCGAGTGCACGGGGTGTGAGAGTTCGGGCAATCCGAGCTGGCGCATCACGCCCTCGGACTTGTGCTCGTAGTTGAGCGCCACGGCCGGCGTGCCGAAGTTCATCGCGATGATGGCGCTGTGCAGGCGCGTGCCGATCAACAGGTCGCAGTCGGCGAACAACTCGCCGAGACCCACATCGTCGAGCTCGTCCATCACGACGTGAAAGCGCTCGGGACGATTCACGCGCGCCGCGACGCGTCGTGCGTTCTCGCGGTCGTCGCGTGGATAGTTGCCGAGGCTCGTGCAGGTGGACGCGGCCACGACGTCGTACCCGGCGTCGATGAGCCCGAACACGAGGGTGGCGAAGGCCGTTTCATAGTTTTCCTGCGTGATGTTCAGCCGCCGGTCGAAAGGCGCCAGCTCACGCAGCGTGATCGCGATCAGCGGGCGTTCGTCCGTGCGCGTTCGCAGCCAGGCGATCGGTTCGCGCGTGCGCGCCGTGGGCGTCACGACCCACGCGGTATCCGCGCCGGTGGCGAGGTTGCGCGTCGGCAGCCGGCTGCGCTCGATGAGCGCGCGGCTCACGGGTTCGCGCAATGCGACGATGCGCGCGGCGCCCAACAACATGCGCGCGAGCCGCTTCGGCAGCGGACGCTCGAACGGGCCCAGGCTGTGACCGGCGAGATACAGCGGTCTGCCGGCGAGCAGCGCCGCGAACGGATATTCGAACTGCCCCCCGCCATACAGATCGACGAAGAACGAACCGCCCACCTGGATGACCGCGTCGTATTTCCCGAGCGCGGCGACTTCGCGCTGGAAACTCGCCGGCAATAGTCGGAGCGGCCAGCGCCATCCGGTGCGTACCGCGAACCACATGATGAGCGGGATCAGGCGGCTCGCGAGCTGATCCTTGCCCGGCAACTTCGCGGCGCCGTTACGGTGCCAGTGCGCGAACGGATCTGCCACGACGCGGCGATCGAGCATCCGCGCGGCGACCTCGGGACTGCGGCTCACGATCGTGATCTTCGCCCCGGGGCGCTGGCGCTCGATCTCGTGGATGAGCCCGCGCAGGATCGCGCAGTCCCCACGATTCGCACAGGTGTGATTGCCGATCAGCAGCAGGTTCATGGCTGCGACGCCACCTCGGCGAACATGCCGGTCGCGGGCGCATGTTCGCGCAGCAACGCGTCGTACAGATCCTCGAGCGCGCGCGTGCAATGGTGGATGTCGAAGCGGTCGGCAATGAACGCGACGGCCGAGGCCGACATGAACGTGGCGAGCAGGTCGTCCTGAAGTAGTCTGGTCAGTTTCTCGCCGAGCGCGGCGACGTCGCCTTCGGGGAAGGCGAAACCGGTGACGCCGGGAAGAATGCCTTCCGTCGCGCCGCCGCGCGCCGAGGTCACGACCGGCACGCCGCAGGCCTGCGCCTCGAGAATGGAAATCGGCAGGCCCTCGGCATCGCCGTTGGCCGCGGTCACACTCGGCAGGCAGAACACGCGGGCGTCGTCGATGTGACGCTTGACCGCCGCGCTGCTCACGCTGCCGAGGAAATTGACGTTCACGCCGAGCTGCGACGCGACTTCCCGGAATCTCGATTCCAGCGGGCCGTCTCCCGCGATGACCAGCTCGGCGTCCGGCACCCGTTTTCGCACGTCGGCGAAGGCCCGGATCAGCAGTTCGCCGCCCTTCTTCTCCACGAGGCGTCCGACGTACAGGATGCGTTTTGGCCGTGCCGCGACCGCCGTGCCCGAAAACGCGAAACGCGTGCGGTCGACGCCGATGTATCGCACGGTGATGGACTCGGGCGCGATGCCGTAGTCGATCGCGCGCTGGCGGATCGCCTCGCTGACGGCGACGAAGTGCACGCCGCGTTGCTTCGACAACGCGACCAGCCGGTCGGGATACCGACGGTTCGCGAGAGAAGTCCGCGACCGCCGCCACTCGTGCTTGTGCACGTTGATGTCGAATCCGTGCAACGTGACGACCACGGGCAGACCCAGCTTCTCGAGTAGCGGCCAGTAGTCCACGGCGTCGGTGCCGAAATGCACGTGAACCAGCGCCGCCTTCTCGCCACGCAGGCGCTGCGCCGCGCCGGGAGGCGCCACGTGCAGCTCGCGCAGCACGCGCTTGTAGAGCCGGCTGGGGAGCGTGGGCGTCGCGTTGTGCAGCAGGCGCAGGTCGAGTCCGTCGACGGGCAAGCCGGGTTCGACCCGATGCGTGCCGACGAGCACGGGCTTCCAGCGCGAATAGGCCAGCAACTGCTCCCGGATGAAGGTTTCCGAATACGGCAGCAGGCCGGCGCGGCAGACGAGTACCTTGTTCATGTGTTCCTGGGCCCGGATCGGGCTGTAAAGCTTGCGCACCTGGTTGCGGAATGCGGCGCGGCCGAAGCGGCGACGAGCTTCGTCGCGCGCCGCGATGCTCATCCGCGACCGCAGCGACGTGTCGTCGGCCAGTTCGATGACGAGCTGCGCGAGCGCGTCGACCGAGTCCCCGACCAGGCCCGACGAGCCGTGGGTCACCGCGTCACGATTGCCGATGCAGTCGTTGACCACGCAGGGCACACCCGCGGCCATGGCCTG
This sequence comes from Pseudomonadota bacterium, assembly GCA_023433705.1. Taxonomy (GTDB): domain Bacteria; phylum Pseudomonadota; class Gammaproteobacteria; order Steroidobacterales; family Steroidobacteraceae; genus CADEED01. The sequence goes on along the minus strand of JAEYUC010000102.1, from coordinate 61,672 downwards.
GATGACGGAGATCGGCAGTCCTTCCCAGCGCGAGGTCTGCAGATAGACGTGCGCGCGCGACAGCAGCTCCATGACCTGCTCGCGCGTGCGCCAGCCCGTGATCTCGCAGCCCGCGGCCTCGAGCACGGGGCGGTAGTTCGACTCACCGTCCCCTATCCACACGAATCGCAGGTCCGGGCGCCGGGCGCGCACGGCGCGCGCCACAGCGGCGAAGGAGTCCGGCGCCTTCTGACGAGAGAGCCGCCCGAGCGTGACGACCATGCGTTCGTTCGTCTCGCGCCCGTCGACGTCGAAGAAACGTTCGTCCACGGGATTCTCGAGCAGCAGCGCGTCCCGGCCGGACAGTCGCGACAGCAGTTCCGCTTCGCCGCGTCCACAGCCCACCGGCGTCGCGCCGGTGCGCGCCGCCACGGACTCCAGCGACTTGAACACCGCGTTGCGCACGCGCCGTTCGGGGTCGAGAAACGAAAGTCCGTGCGGCGAATAGAACACGCGGCACGGCCAGCGCATCGCGTGGTGCGCGAACCGCCCGATGAACCCGGCCTTGGACGAATGCAGGTGCAGCACGTCCGGCGCGAACGCCGTGACGGCGCGCGCCAGGGAGCGCCAGAAGTCGACCGCGAATTTCACGTGCAGGCCGGAGGCCGGCGGCACGCGCACGAACTCCACGCCGGGCGGGAACAGCGCCGTGAGATTGGCCGGCGTCTCGGGCCGCTCGCTGTACACGACGACCTGGCGCGCACCGTCCGCCGCGAGCTCGTGCGCGAGCGACACGAGCACGCTCAGCGTGCCCGATGCGGCGCATTCGGTGGCGTGAATGACCTTCATGATGCGGCGTTGCCCGCGCGCAGCGCCGGTTCGGCGGCGACCAGTTCCGCAAGCCCCGCCCTCGCCCGTATTTCGGCGAGCACGCATTGCGCGTTCGCGGTCCAGGTGTAGTGGTTCAGGCGACGCACACCATTGCGCCGCAGGGTCTCGCGGATGCGTGCATCGCGCGCGGGCCCGCTCAACAGGGCCGCGAGTCCGACGGGATCGAGCGGATCGAAGTACAGGGCCGCATCGCCGCACACCTCCGGCAGCGCCGCGGCGCGCGCGGCGATGACCGGGCAGCCGTTCGCCATGGCTTCGAGCGCCGGCAGTCCGAAGCCTTCGTACAAGGACGGAAACAGGAACCACGCCGCGTTGGCGTACAACGTGCCGAGGTGTTCGTCGGGCACGAAGCCGAGGAACTTCATGCGCGGATCGGCGGCGCCCGCGGAGCGGAAGATGCGCGCATCCGCGGCGCCGGCCACGGCGATGGTCCACGGCAGGTCGCGCAATCTCGACAGCGCCCTCGCGACGACCTCGAGGTTCTTGTTCGGCTTGAGACTGCCGACCAGCAGCAGGTATCGGCCGGCATCCAGCCCGTAACGCGCGAGGGTTTCCGCGACGTCGCCGCGCGCGAGTGCGTGACTCCACCCCTCGCGTCCAACTACCACGCGATTCGCGATGCCGTACCGGGCGCGGATCTCGCGCGCCGAGAACTCCGACACCGTCATAACGCTGGCCACGCGGTTGCGCAGCAGCGAAAGCAGCGCATCGTGCCACCAGCGATATCGCGCGGAGAAACATCGCGGTACGGCGCGCACCGTCGCGTCGTGCACGGTGATCACCTGGTGCCGTTTGGCCACGGGACCGGAGTAACTGAAGTTCACGAGCAGGTCGTCGCGCGCGAACAGCGGCAGGGTCACCTGTTCCCACGCGTGCCCGCTCAGCCACGGTAGTTTGCGCACCTGGATGTGCCGCAGCGGCAGATCGTGCGCATTTCCCGGCACGGCGAGCACCAGCTCGAGTCCCGCGCCCTGCTGAGCCAGCAACGCGTCGAGCGCGAGCACGGTTTCGCGCGCGTAACGCTGCACGCCGGTGTGCGGCTGCGCGAGAAAACGTCCGTTGAGAATCACGCGTGTCACAATTTCTCCTCGACCTGCCATTTGCCCTCTGTCTTGCGGAACAGCACGGGAACGCCGTCCGCGGGAATCTGCTTGTTGAGCGACTGGAACCCGGCCGGCGCTTCCGCGAGCGTCGGCGCACCTTCCTGCCATCCGCGGAACTGCGGCTCCAGAGTCCATGCAACCGCCCACTCGCCAGCGCCATCGGTGCCGGTCGCCAGGTAGTGATGCGAGCCCATGCGGTATGCGGAGACGTCGCTCGAAACCAGTCGCGCAACGGTGCGTGCGGCCTCGAATGCGGGCTTGGGCGTCAGGTTGGTACGCACCAGCCCGAAACGATGCTGCGCGTCGGTCTGCGAGGGCCCGTCGTCGATGAGGTCGTACCACCACACGCCCGCGATCCACGGGCGCGATCTCGCGAGCAACATGAATCGCACCAGGTAGTTGGCCGCTTCGCGCTCGGAGACACCATGGCGCCCCTGGTTCGTGGGCCAGCCCATCTCGGTGACGTAGACCGGAATGTCGCGAGCGGGCTCGGCGGATTTCAGCAACGCGTGCAGCCGGTCGAGGCTCAGGATCGCGCCCTCGGGATTCACGCGATAACGAAACAGCGTGTAGCTGTGCACGGAGACGGCGTCGACGTGCTCGAGGCCGCCGGCCGCGATGAACTCGCGAAACCACTTGAGATCGACGCCCGCGGTCGCGCCGGCGATGACCTCGGCATCCGGATTGGCGGCGCGGATCGCGGCCGAGGCGGGTGCGAGCATGCGCGCGTAGTCGGCAGCCGAGCCGTGCTTCGCGGCGGGCTTCGAGCCGAACCCGCTGTTCCACTCGTTCCACACCTCGAACTGCCGCACCGAATCGCGCAGGGTTTTCGTCACGAATCCCGCGTAACGCGCATAGGCGGCGATGCCCGCCGTTGTAACGGGAAAGCCGCCGCCGTCGTGAAACTTGTTGCCGTACGCGAGGATCACGACCGGGCTGTGACCGCGTTGCGCGAGCTTCTGCATCGCCTGCCGCGACTCGGCGTATCGCGCGGGATATTCGAGTACGCCAGCGCTTTTCTCGACGCCACTCCAGTACGCGTCGTCGCGGATGCTGTTGAAGCCGCCCTCCTCCACGAGTCGCAGCACGGTGGCCGCGTCCGAACGTGCCATCGCGAGATGCACGCAGACGCCGAACTGGAATGCCGCGGCATCGTGCGACACCAGTAGCAAGGCCAGCAGCAGACCGGGCATCCGCTTCATCGCGCCTCCGAGGGCGTCGCGTCGCGCTGCGCGGCGTGGCGGGCGCTGAAGAGATCGATGAGCACCGACACGCACAGGGTGATCGCGATCGTCAGCGCGGCTGAAACGATGCCGAGAATTCCGAGCCCGGTCTGCGACAGGGAGTCGCCCGGAAACACCATCAGCAGGGCCTTCTGCACGGAAACGTGCAGGATGAAGATGACCAGCGTGTGACGGCCGATCAGCTCGAGCGGGCGCGCGATCGCCGCGAAACGACACAACCCGCGCGAAAAGGCGAGCGTCAGCACGCAACCGGCGAGCGCGGCCGACAATGCGAGCGCGAACGGCTCGAATACACGCAGGTTGAGGTCGACCGCGGCCGTTCCGAGCGACAGCGCGAACACGGCCGCGGCAATCACCAGGGTGGCGGGCTGAAAGACCGCGCGTTGCGCGGCGCTGCTGGTACGCAATGCCTGCCCCGTCCACACGAAGGCCAGGACCAGCGGCAGCAGATCGAGGCTCCACGGCCAGCCCTTGTAATCGGCCATCGGCAGTATCGCCGCCGCTCCGACGGCGAGTACTGCCGCGGCCGCCCACCCCACGCTCTTCTTCACGCCGAGCGCGAGGGCATGAGTCGCGAACAACGCTACGAACAACGTGGGCAGGAACCACAAATGCGACCACGGCAGCGTCTCGCCGGTCGCCCAGGCGACGCCGGACAACATGCCGGATACCGATACGTCACGTGTCACGCACTTGATCGCGCCGATGACGAGGGCCGCGATCAGGAACGGCGCGAGCAGCCGGCGCGCGAGTTTCGGCAACGCGCGCAGCGGATCGCCCGGACGCATCACCCGGCCGCTCAGCATGAAGAACAATGGGACTTGGAACAGGAAGATCGCCGCGACGAGCGCCGGCCACGCCATGCTGAGCGCGCGGTTGTGGCCGAGCACCACCAGCGCGATGGCGATGCCGCGCGCAACATCGATCGACGCGTCGCGATCGGCCCGCATGGTCAGCGCGCGTGGCATGGCAATGTTCGCTGCGGTTGTTCGACGACGGTGGTCCGCGCTTCGCGGCGCAGATGGCCCGACGCCACGCCCGCGATCAGCCAGAACGTGGCCTGGACCAGGTCGGGGATGGCGATGAACCAGACGATCAGGAATCCGATGAGCCCGAAGCAGAGCTGGCGCGACTCGGCATCGCTGCGCCGATAACAGGCGATGACCAGCGAGCAGGCGAAGGCGCAGAACGCGAACACGCCCGGCAGGCCGGTGGTGGCGAGCAGCGTCGCGAGGAAACTCGACGCACGCGTGCTGCCGACACCGACTCCGAGACCCGCGCTCTCGATGAAGGTCTGCAGCGCGAGCATGTCCGCGGTGCTGCGGCCGACGCCCGAGGAACTGTCGGCCTTGTTGAGCACCAGGTCCTGGAGCGCCTGCGAGTCGAGCACCAGGTAGTCGACGCCCACGAACACCAGGCACGTGAACGCCACGGCCGCGGCAACCCGCACCTTGAGGCTGCCCGCGACGCGGCGGTCGAGCAGCAGCCAGACACCGACGAGCGCGACCAGTCCGAAGTAACCCAGCGACGAGGTCGACAACATGAGCACGCACAACGCGAACACGCCGAGCGCGGGCGCGCGACCGCCGAGCAGGAACAAGCCGAGACAGCCCACGAAGTTGTAGCCGAGCAGTGACGGCTCCCAGAACGTCGAGGTGATGCGCTTGATGGGGCCCGCCATCTGATCCGGGAACTGCCCCACGCCGGTGTTCGAGTTGATGACTTCGGTCGGCCACGGCAGCCCGACGTAATACGCGACGAGTTGGTACAGGCCGAGCACACACGCGAACGCGAGACCGTACGCGACGCCTTTCAGGGCCCACCGCAGCCCCTGCTCGTGCGTGGCCGCGAGGTAACTCGCGAACGAGAACAACATGAAGTTCGCGACGAGGTAGAAAGCCTGGATGATGTTCGTGCCCGAGGGCGAAACCGCGGTGAATGCCGCCTCGTTGATCGAGCCGCGGCTGCCCATCGCATGTGCGATGCCGGCGAAGACCCGCGGCAGGAACACCGCGCCGAGCAACCCGATGGCCGTGAATGCGATCAGCCAGAGCTGCGGCGCGGTCCACCCACCGGCCGCCGCCGGACCATTCGCTCCCACGCGCATCCGTTCGCGCAGGTAGTGAACGAATCCGACGGCGGTCAGTAGATAGGCTGGCGCCATGCCGGCCAGGCGTCCGCCGGCCGTCAGGACGAATGGCGAAGCGCCCTGCAGGAAACACGCGAAGCCGGTGGCGGCCAGCCAATGCAATGGGCTGCGCAATGCCACGAGCAGCAGGACCAGGAAGAATGGCGCGAACGCGGTCAGCTCCATGTGCCTCCCGTCGCCCACGGCGGCGCAAGACCGAGTGCCGCGCGTTCATCGCCCCGCGCCATCGCGGGCTCGAGCAAACGCAGCAACTCGCCGGCCTTTGCATTCCAGTCCTCGGCACGCGCGAGCTCGCGGGAGCGCTGGACCGATGGCTCATCGGCGGCCAGGACCAACGCATGCGAGACGGCGGCTGGAAACGCGTCTTCGTCCCCGGCGACACAAAGCGTCGGTGGAAACGATGCGCCCGGGCGCAACGAGGAAGTCGCCGCGATGGCGAGGCCCGCCGCCGCGTATTCGTACAGTTTCATCGGGCTGCGGCCCGCATTCGCGCTGTCCTGCGAAAAAGGCAGCAGGCCGACCGCGCACGCTCCGAGCAGCGCCGGCAGGCGTCGATAGTCGACCGGCCCGAGCGCGAGGACATTGGACAGACGAAGCGCGCCCGCGACGCGCTCCCCTCCCGGGCCCGCGAGCAGGAAATGGATGCGCGGCATCGCGCGTGCGGCGGCGCGCAGCGCGTCGGTGCTGAAACGTCCATCGAACGCGCCGACGTAGATGGCGCGGGTGGCACGTTCGCCCGGCAGTCCTGGCGGATCCTCGCCGGTACGAGCCGCGGCGAAATGTTCGTAGTCCACGCCATTGCCGATCACGTGCACCGTGCGTCCGCTCAGCGCGCGCAGGTGCGTGGCCACGACTTCCGACGTGCCGATCAACACATTCGCGCGCCGGCAAAGTTCCTGTTCCAGCTCGACGATGCGATCGTCGCCGCGCATCTGCGCGTACAGGTCGGTGGCGCGATATACGAGCGCCTTCGGCGAACGCACGATGAGTCCCGCGAGCCGCGGCTCGTCGACGATGAGTGCGTCGGCTTCGTGCAGGCGCAGGGAACCGGTTGCGGACGAAGGAGACGCCAGCATCGTGGCGACGTGCATCGCCATGAGCGACCTGCTTCGTCCGGCGAGCGCCCATGGCAGCAGCGAGAAGGGCACGATGTCGCGCACACCCGCGATGTCGCTGCCGCCGCGCGCCCAGCGCGCGAATCGGCGCCGCACGAAAACATCGCCGAGCCGCAGCAGGTGGGCGGGAGTCACGGGCGCGCTCACGTGCAGCACTTCGTGGCCGCGCATGGCGAATGCCTTCGCAAGGTGGTGCGAGCCCACGACGAAATCGCCGCCCATCGCGGTGTGGCTCAGGAACGCCGCCCTCATGTCGCGCCACCGCCGATCAGCAGGTGACGTGCATGCGCCGGCATCGCGAGCACGAGATCGCCCAGGAACTTTTCCTGTAGCTCGAAGTGCGTGGCGCCCGCGGTGCCCGCATCGGGCACGATCTGCGAGACACGCACCAGCATGCCGTCGACCACCCTGCCCTGCAGGCCTTCGCTGAAGATGTGCGCACGCGTCCGCCAGGCGTTGGTGCTGTACAAACCGCCGATGCGGATCCAGTAACTCACCGCTTCGCTGCGCCCCGGCGCGCTCACGAGCATGCGAGCGCCCGGGACCGCGGTCGCCGAAAGTGTGGCGTCGGACTTGCGCAGCACCGCGTAACCCTGCGACGTATAGCAGAGCTCGGGGCGATGAATCTTGATCTCCTGGCGCTGGTGACGGCCGTAGGCCAGCGCAAGCATCACCACGTCGCCGTTCGCGTTGACGTAGCTGCGCATGAGCACGTCGTCGTACGGCGCTTCGGGATCCGTCTCTCCCGGCCGCTGGCCGCGCGGGTCGATCGCCGTCACGGGGCCGTCGAGCTCGCGCCATCCTGCGAACTCGCGCGGCACGACATCCGCGAGCGGCGTCGCGTCGTACACGGCCGCGGCGCGCGGAGTGAGATACCAGGCGGCACCCGCCGCCAGCATCAACGCGCCGACGAGCATCACGTGACGACGCGACGCGCTCATGGTGTATGCCTCACCGGAATCAGCCGCGGCGGCGGACGCAGCGTGCGGCTGAACAGCATCAGCAGCCGATCGAAGGCGAAGAAGCCGCCGAACGCCATGGCCACTTCGAGCAGGCCGGCGTGATCGTGAAAGGCCTTGCCGCTGCTCTCGCCGCGGTAGTAAGTGATCAGCACCAGCAGGATCACGCGGACGATGTTCGCGAGAAACGCGATCGGCAGGATGCTGAGCAGCAGCGCGACGTTGTGCGCGCGGCTCTCGTGTCCGGCCAGGTAGACGTAGAGCAGACCGATGCCGGACAGTGCCACCATGGAGTTCAGTCCCGAGCAGGCGTCGGCGATCAGCAGGCTGTAGGAGCCGATGGTCAGCACGACGCCGTCACGCGCGATCGGATAGCCGAACACGTGCAACGTCGTGTCGACCACGGCCGAGACCCAGCCCTTGAGCGGCAGCAGCACCTGGTCGAGCAGCGATCCCGGGATCGGCGCAAGGAATACGATGAGCGCGATCGGAAACCACAGGCGGCGCAGGCCCTCCCGACCCATCGTGAGCCACACCACGCCGAGCAGGACCGGAATCTGCGCGATCACCTCGACCAGGTAGATGGACTGCGAACGGGCCAGCACGTAGAGCACGAGGCCGGAGGAGACCAGCGCGGCGCCGGGCGCCGCCGGTGCGTTCGTGTCCGCGCGCAGCCGCGCGCGTTCTCGCCAGACGAGCCAGAAGACGATCGCGAGAATGATCGGCCCCTGCGCGTTCTGTTCGAGCCGCCAGAAGACTCGATAGAGATCCACGTACGTCGGCACGAACAGCAGGGCAAGGCCCGCCGGCACCCATGCCCAGTGCCATCGCGCTGTCGAAGATGCCGGCGCGTGCATGCGCAATCACGCTCCCAGCATGACCGCGCCGACCAGCTTCGCACGCGTGGGCGCCAGGCGCGCCTTGGCCGCCTCGATGTCCGCCAGGCGCGTCGCGTCGCGCTCGGTGACCAGCAGGCAGCCGCCGCAGCGCGCGGCGATGAGCTGGGCATCGGCGTATTCGAGCAGCGGCGGCGCCGTGGCGATCACCACGTCGAAGCTCACCGGCAGCACTTCCATCAGATCCGCGAACGTTGCACGCGCGAGCAATTCCTGCGGATTGGGGACCGCGGAGCCCGCGCACAGAACGGACAACTGCGGAAAACCCGGCACGCCCACGAGTCCGACCGCCAGCGGTAGTTGGCCCGCGAGTATCTGGGCGAGACCCTCCTCCTCCGTCAACCCGAACAACTCCCGCTGCCGCGGCGTGCGCAGGTTCGTGTCGACGAGCAAGGTGCGCTCCCCGGTCTGCGAGAACGCGATCGCGAGATTGGCCGCGAGCTGCGCGGAGCTGCGTCCGGCGCGTGTCTCGAGCACCGCGAGCGAACGACGCCGTTCCGAGAACCAGCGCATCTTGAGCTCGCTGCGCAACTGCCGCAGCGCTTCGGACGCCGGGCTCAGCGGCTCGTAAGCAGCGTACAACGCCGTGTCGAGATTCGAGGAGCCGTATTCGGCGACGGCGTATTCGAACTGCTGCGCGAGGCCGTCGCGCAGCTCCGCTTCCGGCACGCGCGACCAGTCGAGTTTCGTCTGCTTGTTGATGACGGTGGACATGCGGCGTGTACCTCGTGTGGTCAGGCGGAGGCGCCGCGCGGCGCGAGGGTGAACATGCCGCGTCGCTTGCGGCCGATCCGGGGCGGACGCCGCGGCCGCGGCACCTCTGCCAGCAACACGACGCCGGTGGCGAGCGTGATGTCCGTGCCGTCGCGCACGCGACGGTCGCGCCACTCGATCATCACCGCGAGCGCCATGCTGAACAGCGCGCCGAAGAACAGCGACGCGATCGCGTTCAGCATGACGCGGGGGCGCGCGGGCGCGATCGGCCGCGTGGCGGGCACCAGCACGGCGACCGTGCCCTGGTCGAGCTGGCTCTCGAGTCGCACGGCGCTCGCGCGCTGCGTGGCCGCGTCGTAGGCGCGCTGCGCGCTCTCGACCTCGCGGGTCAGCACCTCGCGCTCGTCGTTGACGCGCTTGAGTTCCAGGATGCGCTGCTTCTGCTCCTCGAGCGAGGCGTCCATCTCCTTCGCGCGCTGCGTGGCGATCTGCGCGGACTGCTCGATCGAGCCGCGCGCGGTCTCGAGCTCCGCCGCCAGGCGGCGGCGCAGGGACTCCACCTCCGCGGCGGCGCTGACGTAGTTAGGGTGGCTCGATCCGTAACGCTCGGCGACTTCCGCGAACTTGCTTTCGGCGCGTGTGAGATCGGCCTTCATGCTCTGCAGCAGCGTGTTGCCGAGGATGTCGGGCAGCTCCGCCGTGCGTCCCTTCTCGAGCGCCTGCTTCATCTGCTGGCGACGGGTCTGCGCGTCGGTGGCAGCCGTCTGCGCGGCCAGCGCTTCGGTCGAAATGCCGGCGAGCCGCGCGGTCTCTACGTCGAGCCGGCCGTCGGTGGTGACCAGCTCGTTCTTGCGCTGGAACTCCGCGAGCCGCGACTGCGCCTCCTCGAGCTTGGCGCGCAGGTCGACGAGCTGTTCGTCGAACCAGCGGGATTGACGACGAGCCGGGTCCAGCCTGAGTTCGATCGTCGTCTGGATGTACGCCTCGGCCAGCGCGTTGGCGATCAGCGCGGCATCGCCCGACTCGGGAGCCGCGTACGAGATGTGGAACACATTGCTGTTGCGCGACAGCTCCACCTCGACGTTGGCGAGCAGCCGGTCCGCCAGCCACTCGCGCAGCTCGGCGCCGCCGTTGGCGCGGGTCTGGAATTCCTCCTGCAACGCGCGGCTGTCGGCGAGCCGGTAACGATCGACCACCTTGAGCGCGACACTGCGGCTCGAGGCGATGTCGGCCTGCGTGTTGAGGTAACTCACGAGTTGCGGCGAACGCACCGCGTTCCCGGTGACGGGATCGACGTCCTTGATCTCGGCCACCAGCGTCGCGCGGGCGACGTAGGTTTCCGGCAGCAGCAGACTCACGCCCGTGACGAGCACGAAGAAGAACACCAGCACGGTCAACACGAGACCGCGCCGCGCACGCAGGATCCGCAGCAGTTGGGCGAACGTCAAAACAGACTCTCCTTGACGTACACCACGTCGTCTTCCTTGAGGAGTTCGGCGCTGCCGATGGACTTCGTGAGTTCACGTCCCTGGTCGTCGCGCCGCTTGACCACCACGCGGCGTTCCGAGCCGCGCGGCGTCAGACCACCGCCCGCGGTGATGGCACGCGACAGCGTCATGTTGCGTTCGAGCCGGTAGGCGCCGGGCTTCTGCACTTCGCCGTAGATGTAGAAACGCGGTGCGCGCAGCACGTTGACCGTGTCGCCATCGCTGACCTGCGGGTTCTGCGAGGCATCGCCGCGGAACAGCGCCGCGAGATCGAGCGTCTGGCTCGACCCGTTGCGGCGAAGCAGGACGGCCTGGTCGCCACCCGAGTCCTCCGCGACTCCGCCGGCCTTGGCGAGCAGGTCGAGCACGCGGGTCGTGCCATCGAGGAAATACTGCCCGGGCTTGCCCACCTGCCCCAGCACCGAGACCTTCTGGCTCAGGTATTCGACGATGAGCACCGACACCTGCGCCCCGCGGATGAAGTTGCCCTCCTGCAGGCGCTGCGCGATGACCTGTTCGAGCTCGCGGGTAGACAGGCCTTCGGCCGCGATCTGGCCGATGAGCGGGAACGTGATGTTGCCGGACTCGCTGACGCGAACGTCGGCCGCGAGATCGGCGTATCCGAACGTCGAGATCTTGAGCAGGTCACCGGCGCCGAGTCGATAGTCCTCGCCGCCGCGCGTCGTGGCCGCGCCCGCCCACACGGCGAGCCCGAGCGTCAGCAGCACGAAGTACTTCGACACTCGACTCATTCCGCGGCCCTCGCGGTATCCGCGCTCAGCGTGGGCCTGGCGGGCGCGTCGGCCGGGGACGCATAGACGATTTCCGCCGTCGCGCGGGCACGTTCGAGATACATGTCCGTGGCCTCCCGATTGCGCGTGTTGCGCAGGAACTCCTCGATCATCGGCTTCGCGCGCTCGAGCGTGAGCGGCACGTCGTCGTCGATGCCCGTGATCGACATGAGCAACACGCTGCCGTTCTCCGCCGGATTGATGAACAGGTCGCCGACACTCGCCTTCGCGAACGTCGGCAGCTCGTCGACCGGCAACTGCTCGGGCGAGATGCTCGCGAGCTGCGTCTCGTACTTGATGCCGCGCGAATCGAGGATGCCACGCACCTCGTCGACCGACTTGACGTCCTTCAACGCCGCCGACACCTGCTGCGTGACGTCCGCGCTGGCCGCGCGAAACGTCGTCACGCGAAATTTCCGGCGGTTGGCGAACAGCAGCGGCTCGCGGTTGTAGTAATCCTCGATCTCGGCCGCGGTGACCACCGACTTCGGATACACCACGCGCTCCGCGAAGATCTGCGCGAGCAGTTGCCGGCGCGCGTTCTCGAGCGACTGAACGAACGCCGTGTCGCGATCGATCTTCGCCGCGAGCGCGGCCTGCACCAGCAGTTCCTCGGAGGTGAGCGAGTCGATGGCGCGCCGGCGCACCTCCGGCGTCACCTCGCGCACGCCACTGCGCTCGAGCACGCGGTTGAGCTGCATCACGGTGATTTCCTGGCCGTTGACGGTGGCGACGACCTGCGAGCTCTTGCCGCCGGGCGACGACGAGCCGCAGGCCGCGAGCAACGCGACGAGCGCGAGTCCGCACGTCAATCGCAGGGTCGTGTTGTTCGAGTGGTGGTTCATCGTCGTTCCCTCAGTCAGTAAGCGCGTTTATCGGTGAGCACCATGATTGCGGTGCGAAACAGGATCATGATGTCGAGCCACAGCGACCAGTGACGCAGGTACTCGAGATCGAACTCGATGCGCTTCGTCATCGAGCCGAGGTCGTCGCCGCCGCGATAGCCATTGACCTGTGCCCAGCCGGTGATGCCCGGCTTCACCTTGTGGCGGACCATGTAGCCGGGAATGAGCCGGCGGTATTGCTCGTTCACCGCAACCGCGTGCGGCCGCGGACCGACGATGCTCATGCTGCCTTCGAGCACGTTGAAGAGCTGCGGTAGTTCGTCGAGCGACGTGCGGCGGATGAACGCGCCGAACGGCGTGACGCGCGCGTCGCCGCGGCTCACCTGCGTGTAGCTGCGATCACCGTCTTCGGTGACGGTCATCGAGCGGAACTTGTAGACCGTGATCGGTTTGCCATCGAGGCCGTAACGTTTCTGGCGGAAGATGACCGGCCCAGGCGACGTGATCCGCACGCCGATCGCGACGAACGCGAGGACCGGCGCCAATATCAGCGTCGCCGCGCCGCCCACCGCGATGTCGGTGAGACGCTTCGCCAACGCGCGCACGCCGTAGAACGGCGACTCGCGCACCGCGACCAGCGGAATCCCGCCGATGAGATCGAAGCGCGCCTGGATCAGGTTGAACGAATACAGGTCCGGGACGAAGTAGATGGACACCGTCGAGTCGCGCAGGCCCTCGAGCAGCGCCAGCACGCGCGGATCGTGGTTCATGGGCAAGGTGACGTAGACGACGTTGATGTCGTTGCGCAGCACGTAGTCGATGACGTCGGAGCACCTGCCGAGCAGCTGACCCGGCGCGAGCGGCGGCACGCGGTCGTCGACACGGTCCTCGAAGAACCCCGCGACCTCGATGCGCAGCAGCCGGTCTTCGCTCAACGTCTTCTGCAGGCGTACGCCGAGCGGCGTGACGCCGACGATCACCGCGCGGCGCAACGGTTGCGCCGGACGCAGCAGCACGTGGTGAGCTCCCCACTGCGCCGCCCACGCCGCGAACGGCGTGAGCAGACCCCAGCTCAGCAGCACGCGATCGTCGAAGTGATCGCCGAGCGCCGAGAGGTTCATCAGCATCCAGACGCAGGTGGTGAACAGCACCCAGCGCAGCGTCAGGTCGACGAGCTGCTGCAGCGCGCTACGCCACCCACCCCGTTCGCCGATCTGCGGCACGCCGAGCAGTTCCGCCGCGCCCGCGAACCCCAGCACCGCGATGAGGAAGTACGGTCCCCGCAGGGGCTCCTCGCGCCAGGCGAGGCAGGCTGCCAGCACCAGCACCGCCACCACCGGGTTGAGCAGCGATTTGATGACGAACACCGAGGAGGGGTCGGCGGCACTGAGGCCCGCCGACCGATGACTCTTCTTTCGGACAACCATATCCCTTCCCTGTGGGAACCGTCGCTAACTACCCCCATTTGTTTCGGGCCTGCACGGCCCGTTGCGTGGTTATGCGGCCGTCATCGGACCGTCAGGCACGGTTTGTCCGAGCGACTTCTGCTTGCGATGGAGCTGGAACGCGACCAGGCCCGCCCCGATGAGCAACATCAGCCAGGTTTCGAGCTCCGGCACCGCGGCGACCGCTACGCGATACGACGCGGCATAGAACCCGAATGGCTTGCTGTCGCCAAAGATGGACAGCGAGTAGCTGCCCGGCGCCAGGTCCGCGAACGAGTACTGGCCGAGCGAGAGCGCACCACCGCCGAGCACACCGCTCGCCGAGGAGAGGCTCCAGTTGGCCGTCTGCAGACGGAATGGCGTGAAGAACCCGGAGATGGTCGAAGTGCTGGTGAGCGTGAAGTTGATGACGTCTTCGAAGCTCTCGTGCCGCGTGAACAACCCGGCCACCAGGCCGAAATCGTTGTTCGAGAGCGTGCCGAGGTTGGTGTAGTGAGTCCCCGCGCTCGCCGACATCGAGCCGGTGAGGAGCATCGTGCAGATCAGCAGTTTTCTAAGAATCATTATCGCCTCCATGCAAAGAATATCGACAAGCGAAGCAATGCAAGTTCTGTTCCCCATGATCGCACCATTACGGGCGGCGACCATGGACGCTACTTAAGTAGTTTGACGCGAGGATTGCAACTGTCGCTATTTGATTGTCGCCGCGTGAATACACTGCAATTCGCGAGCAAATCCGCGAAATAAATTTTTCGCGACGCGCCAGAACGTATTGACATGTGCGCATCGTCGGCAAATCGCTGCACACGCGCGGTGCGGTCTAACTGCTTTCCGCGCACCGAATGAATGCGCGCGATGTCCATCATCGAGCGTGACGGTAATTTGCGACGTCTCGCGATGCGGAGTCTGCTTGTAGGAATCGGATTACGTGCGCGAAGATTTTTCGCGCGGGGCGATATCGATGTCTAGCTAGCGCCGGATGACGAGAGGCGAACAGTCGACCAACTCGCGCCCGTCCGCCCGGAAGTATCGGCCCACCGGATCCCATTGCAATGTCGAGCCGTGTCGAGACCACGCATCGCGCCAACGCCTCGCCAACTCGGCCCTTCCGTGCGCTTTCACGAATCGGTCGAGCAGCTCCGAAGCCGATATATCCACGGACTCGCGCTCCAGGACGTTGTCCCAGCAAAGCTCCGTAACGGTGCTTCGCCGCCCTGTGGGATCGAGGAGCAGATCCGAAAGCACGACCAACGCCATATCTCCTTCCGACATCTTCGGCCAGAAGTCGATCGGTGGTCTCGCGAATGGCTTGCTGCTTTCGAGCGCTTCGATCAGTTCTGGAATCGCTTCCTTGCCCATTGCCAGGATCGCACCGACCTGCGGATCGGCGGAGAGATTCTGCATGTCCTGGATTCGCCCCTTGCCCTGCAGGCGACCAATCTCCAGCAGATTGAAAGCTCCGCCATCGGCGACGCACACCATCGCCATCGAAAGCGAAAGAATCGCGATAAGGATTGGGCGATGCAGACCTGTCATTCCCTCGTCACTCGGCCGCTTTCTCGATCTTCCGCATTTCGCTGATGAGTTCGTGCGCGGAGTAGAAAAGCGGTGACAAAACGTGGCGATTCTCGCCCAGATCCTCTTCTTTCGCTTCCGCGGTCAATGTGCCGCGCCGCGTGAGCACGAAGAACCTCGTGTAGCCCGGCCTCGGCAGGGACGTATCCGCCGCGGGCTCCAGTTGTTCCAGGTTGTGGTCCGCGAAGGCGACGAGCGATCGCGCAGCCACCCCGGGTCCTTCGTGATCGCCGAGGCCGATCATCCCGCCGCCGGTGCTGAAGTAAAGACTCGCGGTGCCATCGCAAATCGCAACGAGAGTGACCACTGCCTCCGGATAGCCGGTTTCCATGATCACGGCGAATGTCTGGTCCTTCACGCCCAGTGCTTCGGCGGTGGCGCCGAGTGCCTGGGAACGAAGCTCCGTGTAGATCTCGGCCGGTGCGTAGTTCAAGAGAATCTCTCCTGGAGTGCGTCAGATGTCGACTCACATATCCAGCTTGCTGCGCCGCCCACTACTGAATGGACGTCCGATTTCCTCTGCCGCTACCGTTTGGCCCATGACAACCAAACGCAGCAAATACGATCCGCTCGCGACCTCGGGCCAGACGCGCTGGCTCGTGCTCCGCGACATGTTTCACAACGTGCTCGACTCCACCGAACTCGCGCCCGGCACGGACCTGCGCCAGGCATTCGCCGCTGGCCTCGCCGCGCTCGAGCGCGACGGCTGGCAGAGCGAAGGCGCTTCCGGCGGGATGGTCTTCGTCCGGCGCAATGGCGAACGTCGCTTCCTGGCGATCCACGAGGCCGATCCGCACGAGCCGGTGCCGCTCGGGCACGGGTCGCACTTCGGACGTTGCGTCACCTGCGAGTGATGCCGCGCGCGCGCAAGTGCCTGATTGTGACCTGGAGCGCATTCGGTTCCGGGTTCGCACCAGCAAATCCCGGGACGGCACGCTAAACTCGGGTCGTGCAATTTCCGTTGACGGCGCTCCTGGGTATCGCATTCGCTCTTTCCGAAGCGGCCCTGGGCTTTTTCAAGCGCTCGCGCGACGACAGCGTCGACGCGGACCGCCGTTCGCTGCGCGTGCTGTGGATCACGAATTCCGTCGTGGTATTCGCGGGCATCGTCGCGTCGTACCGCCTGCCGCATGCCGCCATCGGCGCGGCGCGACCGCTATTCTGGATCGGCACGACCCTGTTCGCGATCGGTCTCGTGCTGCGCTGGTATTCGATCTACTACCTGGGCCGCTACTTCACGGTGAACGTCGCGATTCACTCGCGCCACGAGGTCATCGACACGGGTCCGTACAGGCTGATTCGACACCCGTCGTACGCCGGCGCGCTGCTCGCGTTCCTCGGACTCGCGCTGTGCCTCGACAACTGGGTGTCGCTCGTGGTGATCGTCGTTCCGACGATGCTCGCGTTCAATCGGCGCATGAACGTCGAGGAACACGCGCTCGCGAACGCGCTCGGCACGCCGTACACGAGTTACATGTGGCGCACGAAGCGCCTGGTGCCGCGCATCTATTAGTTAGTCAGTTCATCGGGTCAGGCAATCCGCTTGCGCACGTGATGTGCGCCCGCGGACTCTCCCAAGCCCGCCTTCGCCGGTCCATTGAGCACCGCGCCATCCACGCTGAAGCGCGAACCATGGCAGGGGCAATCCCAGCTTTTCTCGCTCGAATTCCACTGCACGACGCAGCCGAGATGCGTGCACACCGCGGAGCGTTCGTGCAGGGCGCCATCCTGGTCTCGATAGACGGCCACGAGCGACGCACCATCGCGCACGATCGCGCCCTCGCCGCTCGGGATGTCGCGGCGGTCGTGCACCTCGGCGCCGCGCGTCCAGTCGCGGATCATGTGGCCGACGAAGTTCGCGTTCTCGCCCAGATAGGTCGCGGCCGCGCGCACGTTCTTGCGCGCGGGATCGTAGAGCTTCTCGTACGGATTGAGCCGTCCGACGATGAGATCGGACAGGATCATGCCCGCGAGCGTGCCGTGGGTCATGCCGTTGCCGGAATCACCGGTGGCGATGTACACGTTCTCTTCGTCGAGCGGATTGCGCCCGATGAACGCGAGACCGTCGACGGGCTCCATGATCTGGCCCGACCAGCGGTACGTGACCTCGCCGAGTAGTTTGAAGTGAGTGCGGCTCCATTCCTCGAGCCGCTGGAAACGCAGTGGCGCATCGTTCGCCTGCCCGGTCTTGTGGTCTTCGCCGCCGACGATGAGCGTGTCGCGGGAGTCGCCGCGCACACGGCGGACATAGTGGTACGGATCCTCGAGGTCCCAGTAGAGATGCGGCGGCACGGAATCCTTCGGGATGTCGAGCCCGAGTACGTACGTGCGGTAGGCGGCCTGCTTGGTGTGCATGCGGACGCGATCGTTGAAGGGCGTGTTGGTCGCGACGACCACGTGCATTGCGCGCACGGTCGCGCCGGACTCGAGCGTGACGGTGGCGTTCTCGCCGCCGGTCACCTTGACGGCGCGCGTGCCGGTCGCGATGCGCCCGCCGCGCCGGGCGAACGCGCGCGCGAGCCCGCGCAGGTAACGACCCGCGTGGAAGGTCGCCTGGTTCGCGAAACGCAGCGCGGGGCTTTCGAAGGAGACGCTGTCGAGTCGCAGGGCATCGATCGGCTCGGGATCGAGGCCGAGCCGCGACGCGGAGACTTCCTCGTCGCGCAGCAGCCGGTCTTGCGTGGGGCTCGTGCTGATCAGGTAGCCGTTGACGCGCTCGAAGTCGCAGGCGATGCCCTCTTCCTGGACGATGAACTGGATCTGGTCGATCGCGGCGCGGTGGCTGTCCACCGCGAGTCGAGTGTCGTCGACGCCGAACAGCCGCTCGAGGTGCGAGAAGCGGTCGTCGAGCACGGCCGTCAAGTGCGCGGTGGTGCGGCCCGTTTCGCCGGCGCCGGGCGCGTAGGCGTCGAGCACCTGCACGTCGTATCCGTCGCGCTGCAGTAGATAGGCGGTGGTGAGGCCGGCGATGCCGGCGCCGATCACGCAGACGGCCGCGTCATCGGGCGGTCGCGAGACGGCGTCGGTGGGCACGGCCTCGTGCCAGATGGGGAGCGTCTCGTCGGGGGTTCGCAACATGGCAGACTCCGTGCGGCCACTCTGTGAATGACGAGTACACGATGGGCGTTTCGGAAGTCCGGCGGAATCGGCGGGCGCTGACGAGACGCCGTCGATCAGGCTGACGACTCAGGGTCAGGTCTGACCCCTTTTGCTAGGAAACGGAGAATGTCCCCATTTTTCGGACGCGCCATTCTTCGCGGGTCTGGCCCCAGGCATCCACGGGCATGTCCTGGAACGGGAATGGCATGGCCACCCGCCGCAGCAGGCGCGAGCCGAGTTTTTTCGCAACGCCCTGCGAGGCCTTGTTGTCCTCGTGGATCGCGTGGATCACCTCGGTCCAGCCGAGCACGTCGAACGCGTAGTCCATCGCGGCCGCCGCGCCCTCGCTCGCATAACCCTTGCCCCAGTGCGCTCGTGCGATGCCCCAACCGACTTCCGCGGCCGGCCAGCCCTCCGGAAACCACGGGCCGAGCCGCCCCACCCATTGCCCGGAGGATTTCTCGATCACCGAGAACATCGCGATGCCGGTCATGTGCCAGCAGCCGCACATGCCCATGAAAGTGCGCCACGCGGTGGCGCGCACCTGCGGGCCGCCAATGAAGCGTGTGGCCTCTTCGTCCGCCTGGAATTCCGCCCACGCATCGAAGTCCTCCATGCGCGGCGGGCGCAGGATGAGCCGTGGGGTTTCGATCCGGAGGGTATTCAGATCGGGGCGTCGCATGGCGCGGAGCATAAACGCTCCGCGAGCGCGTCCGCGACGGGCTTACGCCCTGAGACTGCGCCGGGTCTGCTTCAGCGCGATGCGCTTCATTCGCTGCATCACGACTTCGAACTGCTCGTCGACCTGCTCGCCGAGCAACACGAGACGCTCGTTGTAGTCGCCGAACTTCACTCGGTGACCCGTCTTGTAGCGCACCGAATAAGCCGTCTCGGTGTAGTGGATGTCCACTTCGAACGAACGCCGGCGCTGGGTGTATCGCGCGACGATGTGTCCGGGCGCGACGGCCGTGGCATCGAACTTGTGCTTGATCAGCGCCTGCAGCAGTGCACGCTGGACCTCGCCGATCGGGATCCGGGTGCCGTCCTTGAGCGTCGGTACCTCACGGTCGACGATGTCCTGGACCCGCGTTTCGTCGGCGCGCGCGGACGGGGCGGTCGCGAGCAGCACCGTGGCCACCAGGGAAAAGAGCATTCCGCTGCGGAAAATCATGAGCTTTCACGCTAATGGCCGGGTCCCGCATGAGCAATCCCGCGGGCCCAAAACTG
Source organism: Pseudomonadota bacterium (assembly GCA_023433705.1). GTDB lineage: Bacteria > Pseudomonadota > Gammaproteobacteria > Steroidobacterales > Steroidobacteraceae > CADEED01. The sequence continues at coordinate 42,153 of JAEYUC010000102.1, read as the reverse complement.
TGCGCTGCTTCGAATGTCCCCGGTCGCCGACACCCGGGAATCCCCCAAACCGGAACTCACCTGGAGCTGCTAGTGTCCGTGTTGCATGCCCGCCAAAAAGAAACGCCGACTGACACTCGCGGTGATCCTGGGTTACGTCCCCGTGGCGATCCTCTACCTGACCTTCAGCGGCGAGCTCGGCGCAGCCGACTGGCGCACCGCGTCGCGCGAACCCGTGGGCCTCGCGCCCGACCCGGCGACCACACCGGAGGCGGTCGTGCAGGTCTACTCGGCGCGGGCCGTGAGCTGGCGGGGCTGGTTCGGTGTGCACACCTGGATCGCCGTCAAACCGGCGAATGCCAGCGAGTTCACCGTGCACGAGGTCATGGGCTGGCGGCTCAAGCGCACGGGCACCGCGCTCGTCGCGCGCAACCGGCCGGCGGATGGGCGCTGGTATGGCGCGAAGCCCGAGTTGTTAGGCGACATCCGCGGTCCGGGCGTGGACGAGATCATCCAGCGCATCGAGACCGCGGTGGCGGAGTATCCCTACCCCGACCGGTACCACGTGTGGCCGGGTCCGAACTCGAATACGTTCACGGCGTTCGTGTTGCGCCGGGTGCCGGAGCTGCGCGTCGACCTGCCGCCGACGGCCATCGGCAAGGACTACCTCGGCTGGCGTTCGGTCCACAAGACGCCGAGCGGCACGGGTGGACAGGCGAGCCTGTTCGGCCTGGTCGGAGTCGCGGCCGGCGTCGAGGAAGGACTCGAGGTCAACGTGCTCGGCCTCAATTTCGGCGTCGATCCGAAGAGCCTGTCGCTCAAACTACCGATCGTGGGCAGGCTCGGGCCGAAGCGCGACAATACGCCGGTGGTCATCGAGAACTGATCGCGGTCAGGACCCGCCTCCGCACCCACCACCGCAGCCGCCGCCCGAGCAGCGCTCCATCGTCTTCCGCCAGCCTGCCCAGAAACTAGCCAACGCCGGACGCAATGTCGAAGAGGTCGAGCAGCCACCTGGCGAAACTCTTGATAGGCGATTGGCCGCGTCTGAGTCTGTGCACGAACAGGTACGTGATATAGAGCGCGAGTGACGCCACGACACACAGAATCAACAGAAAGATGATCAAAGAAACGAGGGTCACGTTGCCACTGCGCTGCCGATGCGAACGTCGACGCCGCGCTTCGGATCAATCACGCGCTCACTCCAACGCTGTTTGTCATGGCGGTTTCTCGAAGAGAATTTCGAGGTCCTCCGCCCGCAGCGCGCCGATAGCCTTGACCGCGGCAAGTATCGACGTGATGAAGGTCATTTGCCGATCAATGTCTTGATTCACTGCCTCGAGCTTCGCCATGAGCCGCTCGCAGTCTTCTGGTGAATCCCACCGGACGTGCACGAGGTCGCCGTGAACCAGGTTGTTTCGCGTCTCCAGCAGCGCCTTGAGCGCTGCACCATGGGCATCAAGAGTCTCGGCATCCGGAAAAAATGTAAATGCAACCTGGAACGTTGCGTCGAAAAGATCATTAGTGAATCCGCGTTCGGTCAGTTTGCCGTCGGCCGCGGATAGCCAAGCTTGAATCGCTCCTCCAAGTGTGAGAGTTGCCGATCGCTCTCGGCGTTTCTCAACTTCTCTTTGAAACTTCGGGAGATTTCCCTCGATCGGACGCAGCTGAGCAGCGAGCTTCAACTTGTGCTCGAGCCGCTGAAAGTTCACGAGTGTGCGTCCCACGGCTCGCAGCGCCGAATCGATGGAGGTCCTGTCCTGCATCACGCGACCGCGTCTCGATCCAGATCACTATTTGGGTAGTGCCCGGCGCTCTGAAGCAGGTCGATCAACTGCCCGGTGCCGTTCGCCCGCGCATATGCAAGCTCGGAAGGATGAACCTCCACGCAGAGCAACAGGCCATGTAGTTTGTCGCCGATACGGAATGGCGCGCTCGACTTCGAGTATTCGTCGAAAATCACGCAACGGATCGGCTCGTTGTCGTTCATCGGCACTTCCGCGGTTTCGCGCGGATTGAGCACGGTGCTCGTCGAATAGCGACCGATGGTCGTGAACAGCTCGCGTATCCGCTTCTCGACCGCATCGAATGGCGGATTCGGTTCGGGGACGGTGACGCGGTGGCGAGTGAACGCCACGAGCTCGTACGTTCCGATCGAACTGTTCTTTGGCCCGCTGCCGTCGTAGTTCAGCAGCTCCATCGTAGCGAAAGCGGTCGACCCGTCAGGTTGAGCGAAGTAGTACATGTCCACAGGCCCGCCGACCTCGTACGGAATGATGGGGTGCCCGACATAGCCATGCATCGGCCCGAGGACGCGCTCGAGGCCCTTCCCCTTGAGCTCGTAGAACTCTTCGGGACTTGTCGCACCGCCATTCTTCCGTGCGATGAAATCGGTGATACGAGTGATGATGCCCATGCGGATCGCCTGAGATACTTGGCGTGGAGACGTGAAGGGGGTTGGCAGCCAACGAGAGCCTGGAGGACGAACACGATGGCGACCGCAGTCGACAGGATCCGGACCTGACGATCGAACCGAATCGAGCTGTGGCAAACATCGGAATCACAGCCTCAGGCGTCGACCGATTCTGACTTCTGGAAATACCGCTTTGCCTTCGCCGAAAACGCGAGTGCGTAGCCCCACCACGTGAACAGCAACAGCACGAGCACTTTGCCCATGAAGGCGCCCCCGCGTTCGGCATCGCTGGCGTATTCGGTGGTGTCTTCCCTGAGCGCCATGAAACACGTGATCGCGACGATGACCGCGACGCCTAACCAGCGGCTCCAGCGATGCCGCCGGAATGCGCCATACGCGGCGCCAAACGAGATCGAAATGAGCGTGAAGTGCCAGAACAGGGTAATCGCCAACGGGACCGCGCTGATGCTTCCCCAATGACTCGATGCCGAGGCGAAGAATCGGGCAGTGAGGGTGACGTAAAGCAGGCCAAAGACCACGAACAGGACGATCAGGAGCCAGACCGAGATCGGCCGAGGGGCAACCTCGTCAGGCTCCGCCTCGATCAATGTTTCCGTATTAGTTCGCGGCGGGTCGTATGGATTGTGATCCATCTCGAGCGATCCTGGTTTTTGGCGGCCTGCATCGACTCTGCAACGACACAGCTTCCGGTGACAGCTCCGGTGATCTGGCGTTCGTGGGAATTACCTTCGCATGTCCTGGCGCCGTACCTGCTTCTCGAGCCAATTGCGGATCTCGGCAAGACGCAGGCTCGAATCGGTAACGGATGGCCCCACCCCGAAGCGCCATGCAAGCCGCGCGTCATCGGGACTTTCGTTGAAGGCGACGAGATCCGCGGCGAGCCCATCGAGCTCGCCCTCATCCTTCACGAGCTGATCGCGGATCAACACGTCGCGATAGCGTCGCGCCATCGCGGCGATTTCCGCGATTGAATACTCAGGGTGGTATTGCACGCCCCAGAACGTCGACTTCGGCAGGCGGATCTCCGCGGCCTGCAGACCCATGTCGTTGTGCGCGAGCGGCGTCGAGTTCGGAGGCAGGCTCTCGACCGTGTCGACGTGCACGGTGCAGGCCTCGAACACCTCCGGCTTGCCCTGGAACATCGCGTGATCCCGGCCGAGCGCGCTCAGCATGATCCTGCGCGCGAATCCGAACTCGCGGCCGCGCGGATTGCGGATCACCGTGCCGCCGGCCGCGGTCACTCCCACCTGCAAGCCCCAGCAGCTGCCGAAACACGGCACGCCGGCTTCGAAGACCTGCTTCACGAGCTCGATCTGCCGCTGCACGGCCAGCTCGCGCGAATAGACGTTCAACGCCGACCCGGTGATCACGGCGCCGTCGTAATCCGCGATGGCCACGCCCTGAGGTAGTTTGGGTTCTTCGTCCGCGGGACGAACGATGTCGCTCTGGATGCCGGGCGAGATCCGCGCCAGCGTCGCGGCATATCCCTCGCCCGAATCCGTGCCGCCCACCGCGACGTGCTTCGCGCGGGTCGCGGCCTCGTTGCCGTCGATGACGAGGATGCGCGTCAAGCGCCTAACTCTTCAAGGACAGGTCGCCCTTCACCGCCGAGCGGAATATGCGCTCCAGCGTGAACGCATCGACCGGGATCGGATTGCCGCCCGCGGAAGGGTCGATCGCCGCCTCGCGGCCGATCTCCTCCGGATTGCGCAGCGTCACACCGATCTCGCCGAGCGAATGCGGAATGCCGAGTTCCTTGCGGAACGCGAGCACCCAGTCGAGCACGCCCTCGTATCCGGGCTTCGGCAGATCGAGCACGCGCGAGACCACGCGCATGCCGTCGTAGATCGCCTCGCGGTTGTGCACCATGACGTAAGGCAGGATCACGGCGTTGGTCAGTCCGTGATGCGTATCGAAGAACGAGCCCACCGGATGCGCGATCGCATGCACCGCCCCGAGGCCTTTCTGGAACGCCGTGGCGCCCATGCTCGCGGCCGCCAGCATGCGCGAGCGCGCCTCGAGATCCACGCCGAGCCGCACCGCGCGCGGTAGATAGGTCTTGATGAGCCGCATGCCTTCGAGCGCGATCCCGTCGGCCAGCGGATGGAATCCCGGCGCGCAGAATGCCTCGAAACAATGCACGAACGCATCGAACCCGGTCGCGGCCGTCACGTTCGAAGGCAGTCCCACGGTGAGTTCCGGATCGGAGATCACGATGCCGGGCAACATCTTCGGATGGAAGATGATCTTCTTCTGGTGCGTCTGCTCGTTGAGGATGACGCCTGCCCGGCCCACCTCACTACCCGTGCCGGCCGTGGTGGGCACGGCCACGACGGGCGCGATGCCCTTCGGATCCGCGCGCGTCCACCAGTCTCCGATGTCCTCGAAATCCCACAGCGGCCGCGTCTGCCCGGACATGAACGCGATGACCTTGCCCGCGTCGAGCGCCGAGCCGCCGCCGAACGCGATGACGCCGTCGTGGGCGCCGGCGTTGTACGCCGCGAGCCCCGCCTCGACGTTCGCCGCCACGGGGTTGCCGCGCACGTCGGCGAATAATCTGGCGTTGCGCAGCAGGCCGAGCGCATTGCGGATCATCGGCGAATCCTTGAGGCCCGAATCCGTCACGACCAGCGGCCGCACGATTCCGAGTTCCTCGCAGGCCTTCGGCAGCTCGGAGATGCGGCCCGGCCCTGCCCAGACGCGCGTCGGGTAGTTCCAGTTACCCTTCATGGGAGTGGTCATTTCGTGCGAGTCCTCAGGTGAAACGACTTGGGGCGCGTCAGGTGCTCGTAGCCCACGACCGACAGCGTACAGCCGTGGCCCGAATCCTTCACGCCCACCCACGCGAGCGCCGGATCGAGATAGTCGCAGCGGTTCATGAACCAGGTACCGGTGTTCACGCGCTGTCCGAGCGCGATCGCCGCCTCTTCGTCTTCCGTCCAGACCGCCGCGGTGAGGCCGTAGTCGCTGTCGTTCATGAGGGCGACGGCCTCGTCGTCCGAGCCCACCTTCATGACGCCCGCGACGGGGCCGAAGATTTCCTCGCGCATCACCGGCATGCGGTGATTCACGTCGAGCAGCACCTGCGGCGCGAGATACGGCGTGCCGGACCTGCTCTTGGCGAACTCGCCTTCCGGGATCGCCGCGCGCGCGCCCGCGGTCACGGACGCGTCTATCTGCATGCGCACGCCATCCGCCGCCGCGGTGCGCACCAGCGGTCCGAGCGTCGTCCCTTGCTGCGTCGGATCGTCCAGCAGGTACTTGCGCGTGAGATCGACGAAGCCATCGACGAAACGCTGGTACACGCCGTGGTGGACGTACACGCGTTGCAATCCGCAACACGACTGCCCCGAATTGAAGTACGCGCCGTCGACGATGTTCTCGATGGCGTGATCGAGGTTGGCATCGTTGCGTACGTAGACCGGATCGCACCCGCCGAGCTCGAGCCCCACGCCGATGAAACGAGTCGATGCCGCGCGCTGCACGGCGCGGCCTCCGGCAACGGACCCCGTGAACGCGACGAAATCCACGCGTGGATCGCGAATGATCCGGTCCGTGTCCTCGTGCGAGGTGTGCAAGACCTGGAACACACCCTTCGGCAGTCCCGCGGCCTCGAAACACTCCGCGAACCTCTCCCCGCACAACGGGGTTTGCGCCGAATGTTTCAGGATCACGACGTTACCCGCCATGATCGCGGGCACGACGCTGTTCACGGCGATCAGGTAGGGGTAGTTCCACGCGGCGACGGTGAGCACCACGCCGAGCGGCTCGCGCCGCACGAACCGCGTGAACCCTTCCTTCGGCCCGGCATCGAGATCCCCGAGCGCGGCGGGCGCGATCGCGATCATGTGCCGCGCGCGTTCGAGCGTGCCGCGCACTTCGCTCGGCGCGAAGCGCGCCGGCCGGCCCATCTGCCAGGTCAACTCCTCGGCGATCTGCGGGCCGCGCTTCTCGAATTCGTCGCAGAAGCGCGTGAGGATCGCGGCGCGGTCCGCAACCGACGATCCGCGCCAGCTCAGGAATGCCTTGCGCGCGGTAGTGAGAGCGGAGTCGATCTCGCCGAGCGTGGCCAGCGGCCGTTCGACGTACACGCGCCCATCTACCGGGCTGATCGTTTTCTGCATGGCGGTCATCAGATGATCTCGAAGTAGCGCGCCAGCTCCCAGTCGGTGATGGCGCGGCGGAACTCCCGGTCTTCCCACTCGCGGCTCGCCGCGTAGTGCTCGACGAACTCGTCACCGAACAGCGAGCGCGCCGCCTTCGACTTGAGCAACCACTCGGATGCCTCGGTGAGCGTGCGCGGCAGCTTGCGCGATGCGGGGAATTTTTTCTCGTACGCGTTGCCTTCGACCGCCGCGTCGGGCTCGATGCGGTTCTCGATGCCGTAGAGCCCGGAGCCGATCGCCACTGCGATGCCGAGATAGGGATTGATGTCGGCCGCCGCGATGCGGTACTCGACTCGCTGGCTGTGCGGCCCGCCCGGAATCACGCGCAGCGCCGTCGTGCGGTTCTCGACGCCCCACGTGGCCGACGTCGGCGCCCAGAACCCCGGGATCAACCGCGAATAACTGTTCACCGTCGACGCGACCATGCAGAGCAGCTCGGGCATGAGCCTCTGCTGACCGCCGACGTACCAGCGCATCTCGTCGGACATGTTGTGCGGGTTCGCGGAATCGTGGAACACCGCCTTGCCGGCCTTGCTCTTGAGCGAAGTGTGGATGTGGCCGCTCTGCCCCGGCCAGTCCTTCGACCACTTCGCCATGAACGTCGCCATCATGCCGTTGCGCTGCGCGAGCACCTTCGTGAACGTCTTGAACAACGCGCCGCGATCCGCGGCCTCGAGCGCCTCGCAGTACTGGATCGCCGCCTCGAGCACGCCCGGCCCCGTCTCGGTGTGCAGGCCTTCGATCGGAATGCGCATGTCGGCGCACAGCTTGAGCAGCTGGTGATAGAACTCGGAGTGCACCGAGCTGCGCAGCACCGAATAGCCGAAGAAACCAGGCGTCATGGTAGTCAGGTCGCGGAAGCCCTTCTCGCGCACCGACTCCGGAGTCTCCTTGAACATGAAGAACTCGAACTCGGTCGCGGCGATGGCCTGATAGCCCATGTCGTCGGCCTTCGCGAGCACGCGGCGCAGCGTTCCGCGCGGGCACACCGCTTCCGCCTTGTCCATGAACTCGCCGAGGAACATGACCATGTCGCCTTCGAACGGCACCGCGCGGCAGGTGTCCGGCAGCACGCGCACGGGTGCATCCGGATAGGCCGTGTGCCAGCCGGTGTAACGCACGTTGTCGTAGAGCTGGTCGTTCGAATCCCAGCCGAGCACGACGTCGCAGAAGCCGAATCCCTTCTCGAGCGCGGAGAAGAACTTGTCGCGGCCCATGTACTTGCCGCGCAGGATGCCGTCGTTGTCGAACACGCCGACCTTCACGTGCTCCAGCTTGCGCTCCTCGACGATCAGGCGTGCGTCGGCCGCGGAGCGGACGTTTTCAGGCTGCATGGGGCGACTCTTGTTATATGTCTCGTCGCCAATATCCGGTTTTCCCGACCCGAATGCAAAAACGCCGCGCAGCCGGTCGCCCGGCCGCGCGGCGTTTCAAAGCTTCGCGACTCAGCCCTTCGCCTTGAACGCGCGAACCTCGGCATTGAAGCGGTCGGCCACCTTTTCGAGCTCGGCATGGGCGGCGGTCTGCTTGGCCGAGCTTTTCTCGCAGGCCAGGTACTCCTCCATGCTCTTCTTGAATGCGTCGATGGTCCTCTTGGCCGCCATCATCTCTTCCATCGAGGAGGTCTTGCCGTCGGGGATGGAACTCGGCGCCGTGGGTCTTTCGCATGCAAAGGCCGGGAGCGCGCAAACCGCCCAGACTGCTGCAACCGAAAGGGTCTTCTTCATTTCCGTCTCCAATAAGTAAATCGCGGTACTGGTACCTGCCTCCTGTATCGGCAGGAGCTGTCCCCGATTTAGGGCGAATTCATCGCGCCCGCCCCGTCAGGGGGCCCCCTATTTGATCGCGAGACGGAGGTCCTCGATCTCTTCCTTGGCGCCTTCCAAGGCCTCTTCGATGGCCCTTATGTCCAGGCGCAACCGCGAGAACGCCGCGATCCGTTCGACGGTCATCGAGAGGTCGTGCATGCGGCCGGTGTGGCCGACGACGAGATAACTCGCCGCGAGGATGTCGGTGAGATCGGGCTCCTCGCCCACCACTTCGCGATTGAGGTCCTCGTAACGCAGCACCGCCTGGATGACGGGTTCGTGGATGCGCCAGCCGGACAAGATGGTCTTCGCGAATTTCGGATGCCACTTGCGCATGATGGCGGTGTACTTGCCCCGATCGCGCAACACGAATGGATAGTGAGCGGCGCGCATGAGGATGAACAGTTTGCCGACGCCGTGCATGAGGCCGCCGAGGAACGCGACGTCGCGATTGAGGTTCGTGAACTTGCGCGCGATGACGTACGACACCGCCGCGGTCCACGCGCTGCGCTCCCACAGCGCTTCGAGATGCGGGCGGATGTCCTTGACCGAATGCGCCTGGGATACCTGGCGCAACGCATACGCGAGCGCCGCGGAACGCAGCAGGTCGAAACCCACGCGCGTCACCCCGGTGCGCAGGTCGGTGATGGGCTTGCGCGTCGGATTCAGCACGGCGGAGTTCGCCATCTGCAGCACGCGCCCCACGAGAATGGGTTCGTAGCTGATGACCGGCACGAGCTGCGGGATCCCCACTTCGGGATCCGACAACATCTGCTGCAGTCGCGTGACGATCTGCGGCACGCCGGCCAGCGTGAGCTGCCCGTCCGGCCGGATCGAAGCAAGGTCCTTCTCGAGAGCCGCCGCGTCGTGCGCGACGATGTCCTCGATGGTGGTCGTCCCTAACGCCATCGTTGCCATCCTCAGTCTCCCAGCGCGCACTTGAGCGCGGCAATTTCTTCGGCGGATTCGTCCAGTACCGCGTAGCAATCGCGCACCTGAAGCTGCATGCGCTTCAGCGCGGCGACCAGCGTGGGGCTCGGCGAGGAGATCTCGTCGCCGTTCCGGTTGCTATCCACAATGGTCGCGAGCGCCAGCACGTCCGTGAGCGTCACCGGCCCGCGCGCCTCGCGATTGAAATCCTCGTGACCGGCCACCGCGTCGACGATTTCCTCGGCGACCTTCCAGTTCTCGAGCAGCGCCTTGGCGACGTTCGTGTGCCAGTCGCGCACGATCGATTCGTAGGTGAGCGGATCGGCGGTGAGCGCCGGGAACTTGCTCGCGCGCGTCAGGATGTAGATCCGCCCGACGTTGTGCATGAGACCCGCGAGCAGCGCCGTATCCGCGTTGAGCGAAGAGAAGCGCCGCGCGATCACATGGCTCAACGCCGCGATCTGCACGCCCTTCCTCCACAACGTGTCGAGCTGACCTTCGAGGTGGCGGTAGTCGCCCGAACGACGAAGTTGCTCGACCGCGAAGCTCAGCGCGACCGACCGCACGATGTTGAAACCCACGCGCGCGACCGCGGTGCGCAGGTCGGCGATCTGGCGCGACGACGCGTTGAGCGCCGCCGAATTGGCCACGGTCATGAGACGTGCGGCGAGCGAAGGCTCGGAGCCGATCAGGCGCACGACCGTCTCGTTGTTCACACCGTCGTCGGAGAGTGCGCGCTGCAAACGCGTCACCACTTCCGGCACGGAAGGCAGGGCGACCTGCCCTTCCGACAGATCGGCCGCGAGCGATTTCACGAACGCGAACACCACCGTGTTCGGCAGCGCGCGCGAGCCGACCGATGTCTCCGTCGCACTCATGCGCCCAACGCCTGTCGCAGGGAAGCGATCGAATCCTGGGACTCGGCGAGTGCGGCGACGCACGAGTCGGCATCGAGCTTCATGCGGCGCGCCGCCGCGCTGTCGAGGAACAGCATCTCGTGCGCACGCGGGTCCGGCCCGAGCTGCGCGAGGATGCCGCCGACCGCGAGCACGTCGCCGAGATCGGTGACCCCTTCGTGTTCCCGCCAGGCGCTCTCGCCCAACGCGATCGCCGAGACGATCTCATCGGAGAGTTCCCAGTTCTTCAGGATGGCCTGCGCCATGCGCACGTGCCAGTCGCTCACGACGCGCTGACAGGTGCCGGGGTCCGAGTGTACGGACGGAAAACGCACGATCCGTGTAAGTAGATAGAGCTTGCCGACGCCCTGCAGCAGTCCGGCGAGCAGCGCGATGTCCGGATTGATCCGCGAGAAGCGTCGCGCCACCACGTGGCACACCGCGGCGGTGTGCGTCGACTGGCGCCACAACTCGGACAACTCCGCGCTCACGCCCTTGTACGCCTCGGCGCGGCGCAGCTGCGACATCGCGAACGCGATGGTCGCGCTGCGGGCCATGTTGAAACCGATGCGGGATACGGCGTTGCGCAGGTCCGTGATCCGCTTGCGGCCCGGGTTGAGGGCCGCGGAGTTCGCGAGCTGCAGCAGCCGCGCGGCGAGCGCGGGCTCGGCGCTGATGATGCGCACCACCTGCTCGACGTCCACCTGCTCGTTGGTGAGCGCGCGCCGGACGCGCGCGGCGACGTCGGGAAAGCTCGGCAGGTCGATGCGCTCGCTCGCGAGTTCCACGTTCAGCGTTTCGACCAGGCGCGCCAGGTCCGACTGGCGCGCATTCGCGCCACTCGGCGGGGGCGCCAAACCGACTAATTTGAGGGTCATGAAATCTGCATCCGTCTCTTGAGTCGTTATCGGACGCCGGGTCGGACTATTTAATGACAAGCACCGGAATTGACCGACTTATGTGAAGTGGAGCTAGAACAGCTCGATATCTCCCTCGATCGGCGCCGTGTCGAGGTGCCTGAGGTATGCGCGCTCCTGCACCGCGAAGTTCTCGTCGCGGCCCGGCATGAGCTTGCGCACCCGCATGCGGCCGGACTTCGGGAAATACACCACGCGGCGCGCGAAGCGGTCGCCGAGGTCCTCACCCAGCACCTGGTACCCCTCGTTCTCGATGAAGCGCCGCACGAACGCGATGTTGCGTTCGCCGATGTCGGTGGACATGTCCGGCAGCACGCGCCCACCACCCACCAGCTTGATCTGCAGGTTCTGGCGGCGGCCGCCGAGCTTCAGGATCTCGTTGATGAGCCGCTCCATGGCGACGTTGCCGTAACGCGTGGCCGAGCTCACGGCATCGCCCCAGGAGCTCGTGCCCTGCGAGCCGTCGAGCGGCAACATGAAATGGTTCATGCCACCGACCCCGATGCGCGGATCCCGGATGCAGGCGGACACGCACGATCCGAGCACGGTCGAAACCGCTTCTTCGTGCGTGGTGACGTAGTACTCGCCGGGCAGGACGCGCGCGGCGAAGCATTCATGGACCTGGTCCCAGTAACGGGCGACATGCGCGAACTGCGGCAATGCGGGCTTGAGCTCCGCGTCCGGCGGCGGGTTTCCCCTCACCAGCTGGTAGTTGCTCGTTCTGCTTCGTTCGGTCATGTCCTTATGCCCAGGTGAGTCTCAAAACAATTCGATACTGCCGCGGGGTGAATCGTGCGCGGATTCGGCGATGCCGCGTTCGGCGTCAGGAATCTGCGCGAGCATCACGTCGAACATGCGGCGCTCGTCTTCCATCGTGTAGCGCGCGCGGATGACCGAGAGCAGCAGGTTCATCGGCGGCGCGGCAGGCGCCGCGAGCGCTTCGCGCAGATCGCCGAGCGCCGCGCTCACGTGGCGCAGGCGCTGCACGAGCGGATCGTGGAACTGCATCGCGAACAGTGCGCGTTCGGCCTCGGCCGCGACGCGCTTGCCATGCGCCGCGATCGCGGGATCCGAGTGCGCGCTCATCTCGGCGCCGAGCCTCACGAAGGCCGCGACCGAGCCGGCGAGCCGCTCGAGTTCCTCGCTCGCGTTCTGCACGGCGGCCTGCAGCTGATTCGAGGTCAGCTCCAGCAGCGGTGGCAATGGAATCGCGTTGGCCACGGTCATGCCGCACTGAGCAACCGGTCGAGCGTCGCCAGTAGTTGGGTCGGATTGAAGGGCTTGACGATCCAGCCGGTGGCGCCCGCGCGTTTGCCCTCGGACTTCTTGTCCTGGCTCGACTCGGTCGTCAGCAGCAGCAGCGGCGTCAGGCGATAACCCCTCAGCGTGCGCAGCTCGCGAACCAGCGTGATGCCGTCCATGCGAGGCATGTTCACATCGCAGATCACGAGGTCGACATTCTCCTTGCGTGCGAACTCGAGCGCCTCCTGGCCATCCGCCGCTTCGACCACCCCGTAACCGGCCGACTCCAGCGTTGCGCGCACCATCTGGCGCATCGAGGGGGAGTCGTCAACAGTAAGTATCGTTCTCATGATGTCGTTCCAATGTTGCCTATCCACGTGCGGCGAGCGCCTGCGCGCCCGCCGACTGCACCAATCGCATGATGGTCTCCGCCATCTTGTTGAGCGGCACCACCTCGTCGGCCGCTTCGAGCCTCACGGCCGCGCCGGGCATTCCCCAGACGACGCTCGTGACCTCGTCCTGCACGAGCGTCGGAGAGCCCGCGTCGTGCATTTCCTTGAGTCCGCGCGCGCCGTCATCGCCCATGCCGGTGAGGATGACGCCCACGGAGTTGGGACCTACCTGCTGCGCCACCGAGCGGAACAACACGTCGACGCTCGGGATGTGCCGGTTGACGGGTGGGCCGTCCTTGAGTCGACAGCGATAACGCGCGCCGTCACGCTCGACCAGCAAATGTCGCCCGCCCGGCGCGATGTACACGTGCCCGGGCATGATGAGCTGGCCGTCGGTGGGCTCGCAGACATTGAGCTGGCTGGCGGCGTCCATGCGGCGCGCAAACGGGCCGCTGAATGCCGCGGGAATGTGCTGCGCGATCAGCACCGCCGGGCTGTCCGGCGGCAACGAAACCAGTACTTCGCGGATCGCTTCCGTTCCGCCGGTCGATGCGCCGACCGCGATGATCCGGTCCGTGGTGCGCATGACTCGCGGCCTGGCGGCGCCCAGCGGAATGATGGCGTCGGCCGAATGTCGCGGGGCCACCGTCGCGGGAAGCGTCGGCGCGCTGCGCGCGTGCACTCGCGCCTCCGCGGCGACGCGGATCTTCGCGAGGATTTCCTCGCTGAAATCCTTGAGCGTGCCGGCGATGTCGGCCTTGGGCTTCGACACGTAGTCGACGGCGCCGAGCTCGAGCGCGCGCAGCGTGATCTCCGCGCCCTTGTCCGTCAACGACGAGACCATGATGGTCGGAATCGGCCGCAGCCTCATTAGGTTGGCGAGGAATGTCAGGCCGTCCATGCGCGGCATCTCGACGTCGAGCGTGAGCACGTCGGGATTGGTTTCCTTGATGCGCTCACGCGCGACGTACGGATCCGAGGCGGTGCCGACGAGTTCGATGTCGTTCGCTTCCTTCAGGATCTCGCCGAGGATCTGCCTCACGAGCGCCGAGTCGTCGATGACCAGAACCTTGATCTTCTTCCGTGACATGACCGGTCCCTCAGTCTTCCAGTCGGCGGTAGATGGTCCGGCCGACCAGCTCGTAGCGCGTACTCACGCGGTACAGGGTCTCCGAATGGCCCAGGAACAGCAGGTCGCCGGGACGCTGCAGTTTCGCCATGCGGTCGAACAGCACGCGCTGCGTGGGCTTGTCGAAATAGATGATGACGTTGCGGCAGAAGATCGCGTCGAAGGGCCCGCGCATCGGCCAGGGGCTCATGAGGTTGAGCTGCTTGAACGTGATGAGGTTGCGCAGCTCCTCGCGCGCGCGGTAGTTGCCCGCTTGCGCGCCCGTTCCCTTCTCGAAGTAGCGCCCGACACGTTTCGTGTCCATGTTCTCGAAGCGCGCGGCCGAGTACACGCCCGCCGCGCCGGCTGCGAGCACGGCGGAGTCGAGGTCGGTCGCGAGGATCCTGGTATCCCAGCCTTCGAGCTGGGCCTGCGCCTCGCGCAGCACCATGGCGATCGAATAGGGTTCTTCGCCGGTCGAGGCCGCGCAGCACCAGATGCGCAGCCGGCGCGAGTCGGCCGCCCTCGCCCGCAATGCCGGGATCATCTCGTGCGACATGTATTCGAAGTGATGCGGCTCGCGGAAGAAGGAGGTCAGGTTCGTCGTCACCGCGTTGGTGAACTCTTCGATCTCCGGGCCGCCGCCCTCGAGCACCCTGATGTAGTCGCCGAAGTTGTCGAGCTTGAGCGCACGCAGCCGCCGCGCCAGCCGTCCGTGGACGAGCTGGAACTTGTGATCCGAAAGCGCGATTCCCGTGTGCGTGCGCACGAGTTCACGGATGCGCTGGAACTGCGACTGCGTGAGCTCGAACTCGATGCGCGTGAGGCGCACCGTGGTTTGCGAAGTCGGTTCCGGGATCATGTCGGTACGCGGATCAACGCGTCGCGTCGCGCACGGCCGGCGTCGAGATGCAGGAAGCCACCAGCTGATCGATGTCGAGCAGCATGACCATCTTCCCGTCGACGGTCGTCAGTCCACGCACGCACGCGCCCTCGGTCGACGCGCCGAGATCCGGCGTCGGCTTGATGCTGTCCTGGCTGATGCTGTAGACCTCGGATACCGCGTCCACGACGATGCCCGCGGTCTTCTCGCCGTGGTCGGTCCGCACGCGAACCACGATCACGACCGTGGAGCTGTCCGCGGCGCGCTGCTCGACGCCGAAACGCGTGCGCAGGTCGATGACCGGCACGATGACACCGCGCAGGTTCATGACGCCCAGTAGATAGGGCGGCGTGTACGGCACTCGCGTGACGCCGTCCCAGCCCTTGATCTCCTGGACGCAGAGAATGTCCACGCCGTATTCCTCGCCCGCGCAGACGAAGGTGAGGAACTGCGACGTGCCGGCGGGTTCGCCGGAAGTCTGAATGGCTGCTGCTTGCATGTCCGCTCCCCGGCTCAGAACTCGGTCCATTCGGCGTCGTCACCGACGGCCTTGCGAACCGGCGGCGGCTCGACCGCGGCGCGTGCCTGCGGCGCGCGTGGCGCCTGCGGCCTGGCTCGGCGGGCCTGCGAGTCGGCGGATGCCTTCGAATCGCCACGCACCTGGTAGCGTGCGACGAGCGTGTTGAGCGAGATCACCTGTTCGACGATCGCCTGGCTCGCGGCCGCGGCCTGCTCGACGAGCGCGGCGTTCTGCTGCGTGCCCTCGTCCATCTGCATCACGGCCTTGTTGACCTGCTCGATGCCGGAGGACTGCTCGCGCGACGCCGCGGCGATTTCCGCCACGATGTCGGTGACCTTCTTCACCGCGTTGACGATCTCCTCGAGCGTCTTGCCCGATTCGTCCACGAGGCGGCTGCCTTCTTCCACCTTCGCCACGGAGTCCTGGATCAGCGCCTTGATTTCCTTCGCGGCGGTCGCCGAGCGGCCGGCGAGGTTTCGCACCTCGGTGGCCACCACCGCGAAGCCTCGACCCTGCTCACCCGCGCGCGCCGCTTCGACGGCCGCGTTCAGCGCGAGCAGGTTGGTCTGGAACGCGATCTCGTCGATCACGCCGATGATGTCGGCGATCTTCTTGCTCGCCGCGTTGATGCCGCCCATCGCGGCCACGGCATTGCTCACCACCGCGCCGCCCTTCTCGGCCTGCTGGCGCGCGGCCATCGCGAGCTGATTCGCCTGGCCGGCGTTGTCGGCGGTCTGCTTGACGGTCGAGGTCATCTGCTCCATCGACGACGCGGTTTCCTCGAGGCTCGACGCCTGCTCCTCGGTGCGCTGTGACAGGTTCGTGTTGCCGCGCGAGATCTCCTCGGCGCCCATCTGCACCTGCGCCGCCAAGCCCTTCACTTCGGACACGACGCGCGCCATGTTGCCGACCAGCGAGTTCACACCCGTGCCGATCGAGACATACAGGCCCGTCTTTCCCTGGAGCTCCATCGAGCGCGTGAGGTCGCCATCGTTGGCGCCCTGCACGAGCCGGTTGAGCTCGCTGACCACGTCCGCGACGCTCGTGACGAGGCCGTTGAGTCCGGTCGCGAGAATCTCGAAGAACCCGGTCTTGCCTTCGAGCGAGAGGCGCTGGTCGAGCTTGCCGTCGGCCACCGCGTGCACGAGGTTGCCGATCTCCTTCTCGGCCGCGACTTCCTGCGAGCGGTCCTGCCACTCGACCACGGTGCCGATGCGTTTGCCATCGCCGTCGACGATCGGATTGACGATGATCTGGAGCGTGCGCGACCCGATCACGAATTGCGAGGTCGAGGTCTGGCGCAGATCGGCGATCTGCTCTCGCTGGCGCGCGCCATCCGTGAAGAATATTTCCAGGTTCTCGCCCACCAGCCGACCCGCATCGAAACGGGGCGAGACCGTGCGGAAATCCGCCTGCGCGGAGGTCATGAGCTTCTGCGCCGCCGGATTCAGATAGATGACGTTGTGCTGGTCGTCGGACACGACGACATTGACCGAGGACGCGTCCAGCGCCTGCTTGATCCGCTCGCTCGCCGTCGCGCGCGCGCGTTCGGCTTCGGCGGCCTTGCGGTCGCTTTCGACGCGCGCCGACAAACCGCCCTGCATCCGGTCCAGCGCGTGCATGAGCTGGCCGAGCTCGTCGGGCGATTCTTCGCCGATCTGATTGTCGAACTTGCCCTCCGCGAGCCGCGCGAACACGTCGTTCGCCGCCGAGAGTTTCTGCGCGATGTAACGCGTCACGAGATTCTGGATGTAGAACGCGAGGATCACGAACAGCAGCACCACCACGACTTCCGCTGTGAGCATGATTTCGCTGCGGGTCGCGCGCTGGGTCAGCCGCTCGGACAGTTCCGCGAGCAGCTCGATGCGCAGCGTCGAAAAATCCTTCGTGAGCTGCTCGACCTCGGACGACACTTCCTTCGCGGTCGAGGCCGACAGCGATCCCACGTTTTGCGCGTCCATCGACGTCAGCGCCTTGTCGAGGCGCTCCTTCAGCGCGCGGGCCTTCGTGACGATCGGCGAGTCGACGTTCTCTTTCGTGTTGTAGATGTTGACCAGGTTGTGGGCCGCGACGTCCAGGCGCTGGCGCGCCCCGGCCGCCTGCTTCGCGAGCTGCATGAACGTGCTGACGTCGGTGTCGCCTTCGACGATGAGGTCCATCGCGCGGCGCGAACTCGCCAGCGCTTCGACACCCTTCGGAATTTCGAACAGGCCCGCCTGCACCAGCGCCAGGGTTTCCGGCACCGGGTCGAGGTTCAGACCCGATGCCTCGGAGATCGCGCGCACACGATCGTGCGTATCCACGATCAGTTCCGGGATGGCCTTGACCCGCGTGACCTCGTCGACGTCGGCCGCCGTGACCGCGGCGACGCGCGCGCGCAGGTCGGCCCAGCCCGAGGTGGTGGCGAGTTTTCGATTGCCCTCTCTCACGAGTACATCGAGTCGCGAGGCCGCCTGTTTGATCGCGGCTTCGTGCTCCTGCATCTCGACGCGTTCCTCGTCGGCGCCGAACGCAACGGCCATGGTGTGCTCGCGGTACTCGGACAGGTTTGCCGCGATGGCGACCAGCTCGGAGGCCCAGTCGAGACCCTCGTCTTCGGCGATCGCGAAATTCATCGCCTTGACCTCGGCGCGAATCGCGAGGAAGGAGAGCCCGCCGATCGGGATCAGCATGGCGATCGCGATCAGCAGGAACTTGCCGCGCAGGGGTAGTTGGGTGATGTACTTTTTCATAAATGACTCTTCGAGAATCAATGTTTGGATTGCATGGCGTCAGAACTCGGTCCACTCCGAATCGCTGCTCGCCGCCTTGCTGTAGGCCGCGGGAGCGGGATTCGCGAGCGGTGAATTCGCCCACGGACGATTCTTCGAGCGGCGCTCGATGCGAACCGGCGACGCGTGCGGCGCGGGCTCGGCCTCCTGCCCGGGCGCGGTGCGGTCGACCCGATAGGACGAAACCAGCGCGTTCAGCGCCTGTGACTGTTCGAAGATGGCCTGGCTGGCGGCGGCCGCCTGCTCGACGAGCGCGGCGTTCTGCTGTGTGCCCTCGTCCATCTGCATCACGGCCTTGTTGACCTGCTCGATGCCGCTCGATTGTTCGCGGCTCGCCGCGGCGATCTCGGCGACGATGTCCGTCACCTTCTTCACGGCGTTGACGATCTCTTCGAGCGTCTTGCCCGATTCATCGACGAGGCGGCTGCCTTCATCCACCTTCGAGACGGAATCCTGGATCAGCGCCTTGATTTCCTTTGCCGCCGTGGCCGAGCGGCCCGCGAGGTTGCGCACCTCGGTCGCCACGACCGCGAAGCCGCGCCCCTGCTCGCCGGCGCGTGCCGCTTCGACGGCCGCGTTCAGCGCGAGCAGGTTGGTCTGGAACGCGATCTCGTCGATCACACCGATGATGTCGGCGATCTTCTTGCTCGCCGCATTGATGCCGCCCATCGCAGCCACGGCGGAACTGACCACCGCGCCGCCCTTCTCGGCCTGCTGGCGCGCGGCCATCGCGAGCTGATTCGCCTGCGCGGCGTTGTCCGCGGTCTGTTTGACCGTCGACGTCATCTCCTCCATCGAGGAAGCCGTCTCTTCCAGGCTCGACGCCTGTTCTTCCGTGCGCTGCGACAGGTTGGTGTTGCCGCGCGAAATTTCCTCGGAGCCGGCCTGCATCTGGCCGCTTGCGACCTTGACGCGGTTGACGAGGTCGCTGGTCGCCTCCAGCAGCGAGTTCACCCCGCGGCACAACGTCTCGAGATCACCCGACTTGCCTTCGAGCGGAATGCGATGCGTGAGATCACCGTCGATCGCGCTCTTGACGACGGTCTGCGTTTCCGCGACCGCGGCCTGCAGCTCGCGCTGCGCGCGCATGTTCGCCGTCACCTCGGTCGCGTATTCCACGACCTTGATGGGTTTGCCGTTGGCATCGGGAATCGGGTTGTAGGAAGCCTGCAACCACACCTCGCGGCCACCCTTGGCGATGCGCCGGTAGCTGCCCATCACGGCCTCGCCCCGATGAAGCCGCGCCCAGTACTCGCGGTATTCCTCCGTGACCGCGAAACTCGGCTCGACGAACATGCTGTGGTGTTTGCCGAGCACTTCCGAGGGCGTGTAACCCATCACGCGCGAGAAGTTGTCGTTCACCTTGCGCACGGTGCCGTCCATGTCGAACTCGACGACCGACTGGGCGCGGCCGATCGCTTCGAGCTGGCCCTGGAAATCCGCGTTGCGCTCCATCTGCGCGGTGACGTCGGAGCCGTACATGACGATCTTGAACGGCTTGCCGTCGGCGCCGGCGATCGGGTTGTATGAAGCCTGCACCCACAGCGGCCGGCCGCCCTTCGCGATCCGCTGGTAGGTGCCGATGTCCACTTCGCCGCGGTTCAACCTGGCCCAGAACGCCCGGTACTCGGCGCTCGCCGCGAACGCCGGATCGACCATGACGCTGTGATGTTTGCCGACGATCTCGTCGGCCGGGAAACCCATGCCGCGCACGAGGTTCTCGTTGACCTTGCTCACGATGCCGTTCATGTCGAGTTCGATGACGGCCTGCGAGCGACTCATCGCCGCGATCTGCGCCCGCGAATCCGCGTCCGCCGCATCGCGGGCGCGCAGCGCGCCCTGCATGTCCGCGAGCGCGCTCATGAGCTGGCTCGCCTCGTCGTTGCCGTGTGCTTCGATGAGGTTGTCGAGCTTGCCCTGACGAATCGCATCCGCGATCCCCACGGCATTCCGCAGCGGCTTGACGATGCTGCGCGTCAGCACGATCGCGAACGCGCTTCCGAAAGCGAGCGCGGCGAGGCACGCGATCCAGATGCTGCGCTGGGCGCTCAGGTAACTCGCGTGACTTTCCGCTGCCGACGCGACGAACCCTTCCTGCTGCTGGTTGCGCAGCATGCGGAACGGCGCGACGTACGCCTCGAGCAGCGGCACGAGCTCCGTGCTGAACTGCTGCATCGCCTGGTCGCGGGTCTTGGGATCCTTGACGAGTTCCATGATCACGGCGCGCTTGGCCAGGTACCGCTCGCGGCCCACGGCGGCCTCGGCGAGCAATGCCTTGCCGGCGTCGTCCGTGACCAGATTTTCGAGCTGCTGGAGTCCCTCGCTGTTCGCGCGGCTGTTGTTGTCCATCTCCGTGCGCAGGCGCTGCACGAGCTCATCGTTGCCGCTCGCGAGCAGCAGCACCTGCAGCGATTTCGCGAGGTTGTCACGCGTGCGGGTCTCCATTTCCATGGCGACGCGCGCCTTCTCCCATTGCTGGGTCGACATGTGCGTGACCACGGAGTCAATGTGGGACAGGCGCGAAAAAACCACCGCGCCGATGATCGAGGCAGCGATCAACAGCAGGCCGAAACCGATGGCCAGCCGCACGGAAACCTTCAGACCGGAAAACCTCATTTAAGGACGACTCCGCGAAAACATTGAGAACGGGAAACGATTCATGCGGCCGCCTGCGAGCCCGCGTGGCCCACGTCGCGGCCGGCAAGCTGGGCGAAGAATTGCGAGATCACGCCGGGCACGTCGAGAATGAGCGCGACGCGACCGTCGCCCAGCATGGTCGCGCCGGCGAGGCCGGCCACGGGCCGGAAGTTCGACTCGAGGCTCTTGATGACCACCTGCTGCTGCGACATCAGCTCGTCGACGAAGATCCCGACGCGTTTGCCGTCGGCCTCGACCACCATGAGCAGGCCGTCGAGCAGGTTCGTGTGATCGGGCTCGATTCCGAACAGCTCGTACAGACGCACGATGGGTAGATAGGCATCGCGCAGCTTGAACACCTCGGTCCGGTTGGCGATGGTGTTGACCATCTCCCTGCGCACCTCGATGGTTTCGACGATCGACACGATCGGCACGACGTAGACCTCGCTGCCCACGCGCGCGAGCTGGCCGTCGAGGATCGCGAGCGTGAGGGGCAGGCGGATACGCACCGTGCTGCCCTTGCCGGCAACGGAATGGATCTGCACGTGGCCGCCGAGCTCGTTGATGTTGCGCTTGACGACGTCCATGCCGACTCCGCGGCCCGAGACGTCGCTGACCACGTCCGCGGTGGAGAAGCCGGGCGCGAAGATGAGGTTGAAGACGCGGTCCTCGGACAGCTCCTCGTCGGGGCCGACGAGTCCGCGGTCGCGCGCCTTCGCGAGGATCTTGTCGCGCTTGAGGCCGCCGCCGTCGTCGCTGACTTCCACCACGACGTTGCCGCCCTTGTGATAGGCGTTGAGCTCGATCACGCCGTGCGCGGGTTTTCCCGCCGCGAGACGCACGTCGGGCGCCTCGATGCCGTGGTCGATGGAGTTGCGGACCAGGTGCACGAGCGGATCGCCTATCTTCTCGAGCACGGTCTTGTCGAGCTCGGTCTGCTCGCCGTTCAGGCGCAGCTCGATCTTCTTGCCGAGACGCTGGCCGAGATCGCGCACCAGGCGCGGGAAGCGGTTGAACACGAAACTGATGGGCAACATGCGCACGCGCATGACGCTTTCCTGCAGGTTGCGCATGTGCCGCTCGAGCTGGACGAGCGCGCTGCGCAGCTCTTCGGCTTCGCGCCCTTCGAGCGGCGCCGCGAGCTGGCTCAGCACGGACTGCGTGATCACGAGCTCGCCGACGGAGTTCAACAGCTCGTCTATCTTCTCGATGCTGACGCGGATCGAACCGCCGTCGGCATTCGAATTGGCGACAGCGCCGGCGCTCGCGCCCGCCGCAGGGCCGGCCGGCTGTGCGGGCCGCGAATCGGCGGCCGGAACCGGCGTGTTCACGGGCGCCGCGGAAACTTTCGGGTCAATCGCGACCACCGGCTCGAGTACGGACGCCACGCTCTCCGGAGCGGGTTCGGCGTGCTCACCGAATGCCTCGATGTTCAGGTCGCACTCGCCTTCCACCCAGTCGAACACCGCGCGGATCGCGGACTCTTCGACGGCGCCCGTCATCTCGATGCGCCAGGACAGGCGGCACTCTTCGGGATCGAGCTCGGCGAGCAGCGGCACCCACTTGGCATCGACGCGCACTTCGCACGGCGCCAGCCGGCCGAGCTCGCGCAGCAGTCGCACCGGATCGTTGCCGTGGCGCAGTAGTTTGGGACCGGGAACGAAATGGATGCGCCAGCCGGAGGCGCCGCCGGGCGCGGGCGCCTGCGGCGCGGGAGCCGCCGCGGCGGCGGGCTGTCGGACAGGAGCACCCTGGGTCGCGAGGATGCCTTCGATCTCGGACTGCAGCGCTCCGATACGCGCGCTGTCCAGAGCCTGTTTGGCCTGCGTCGCGGCGAGCATCTCGCGCATCAGGTCGCCGGCGCGCAGCAGCGTGTCCACCATCGCGGGATTCGCGCGGCGATTTCCGCTGCGCAATTCGTCGAGAAGCGTTTCGAGCTTGTGCGTGAACGAGGCGATCGCGTTGAAGCCGAAGGTCGCGCTGCCGCCCTTGATCGAATGCGCGACGCGGAAAATCGTGTTGATCAGTTCGAGGTCGGATTCGCCGGCCGACAGCTTGAGCAGCGCGGCCTCCATGGAATCGAGCGCCTCGAAGCTCTCGGCGAAGAAGGTCTCGTGGAATTGTGAGAGGTCCAGTGACATCTCTCAGCCCGGGCACTCGAGTAGCGGACCGACTCCGAGGATGCGCACGGCGTCCTCGAACACGGGCGAGCGCGACTTCCAGACGTACTGCAGGTTGCGCTCCAGGCATTCGAGCGCGAACGCGAGCACGAGCTGCACGCCGGCGGTATCGACGTGCTGAACGTTGCCACCTTCGATTTCGCACGGGCCCGGACGCTCGAGCTGCTCGAGCAGGTGGACCTTGAGCGTTTCGGCTTCCTTGATCGTGCAGGAAACGGGCAACACGACGCGGCCGGTCGCAGGTCCTTCGACGGGCAATGCGGCAACCGGGATCGCGTCGTTCGACGAGGGATCCATGATCTTCGGGGTCTCCAGAACGGCCTTCTTCACCGTTTGTGTCGGCCGCTTCCGGCCCCGGGTTGATGAGACCCGCTTCACACTGCGGGACTTCGCTTTCTTCATGCCGCGTCTTCGCTGGCGCCCGCTCCTCCGTGCAGGCGTTGGAGTAGGCGGGCCTCCGTATCGGGAACGCCGCTGGTGGCGACGATCTCGTCGACCGTGGCGCCGGCGCGCGCCAGCCGGCGGGCGGTCTCGTAACTGCGGATCGCCGAAGTCTCGCGGCGACGCGGCGCCGGCGGCGCTTCGACGGGACGTTCGACCCGCGCCGGGATCGACGCGACCAGCGTCGCGAGCGCGCTCACCTTCTCCGCCAGGGCCTGGATGTCGGCCTGGCTGCGCTCGTGGGCGGCCGCCAGCTTCTCCAGCTGCTCCGCGGATTCGCGCCGCATGCGGCCGAGCGCCCATGCGAACGCGCCGAATGCGCAAACAATGGCGATGACGCGCAACGCGCCGATCAGATAATCGATGTTTTCCACGAACTCACTCCCGCGTCGGATTTCCGGCGCCTGCAATTGGCCTTGCAGTTGGAGGAGCAGGTTCCGTGCCACTGACCGCGGCCGCGGGATTGACCACTGTGACGGGGTTCACGGGCACGGTCTCGGGTTGTGCCACGCGCTCGGGCCGCGCCGCTTCGCCTGGCGTGGCAAGTTCCCCGGCGGACGCAGGGATCTCCTCGCTCTCCGCGGCGGTATCCGACGGCGCCGGTGCGCCGTCGCCCGCGAGGATCACGATGACCACGCGGCGATTCGCGTTGCGGCCGGCGACGGTCTCGTTGCTTTCGGTCGGGCGGTATTCGCCGAAGCCGAGCACCGAAAGGCGCGCCGGCGAGATCCCCATCTGTTCGAAGTGATGCACGACGCTCGCGGCGCGCGCCGAGGACAGCTCCCAGTTCGACGGGAATGCCACGGTGTTGATCGGCTGATTGTCGGTGTGGCCTTCGACTCGCACCGGGTTCGGATACCTGGAGAGCGTGCCCGCGAGCGCATCGAGCGCCGGCTTGGCCTTCGGAGACAGCGTCGCGACGCCGCTCGCGAACAGGATGTCGGTGCGCACTTCGACTTCGAGCCAGAACTCGTGACGGCGCACGGCGACCAGATTCGCGTCGACCAGCGCCTGCAGCGCCTTCTCGAGCTCGTCGGCGACGCGTTCGAGCTGCTGCGCGATCGGGTGGTTGGAGGGAATCGGCTGCGATCGGCCGGTGCGGCCCGCGCCCGGATACGGCGCGGAGCCCGCGCCCGCGTCGCCCGTCGTGTCCATGTGGATGGCCTCGAGCATCTCCCGCGGCTGGCCCTCGATCATCGACTGCTTGACGATGGTCATCTGGATGTCGGCGCCGGAGCCGCGCGTCTTCATGCCCACCTGGATGGGCTCGAGAGTCTTCGGCGTGCCGCGGAACGCGGCCTGCAGCGAATCCGACAACACGCGGAACTTGCCCTCGTTGATCGAGGAGATCGCGTACATCACCACGAAAAACGCGAGCAGCAGCGTGATGAGGTCGCCGTAGGGAATGGCCCAGGCCTCGTGGTTGGCGTGCTCTTCGTGTTTCTTGTGCCTGCGACCCATCGCTAGCTACTAGTGCAGGTAACCGTTCAACTTCGATTCGATCGCGCGGGGGTTCTCGCCCAGCACGATGGACACGACGCCCTCGATAACCATCTCGCGCACCTGGGTCTGCTCGGCGACGATGCCCTTGAGCTTGCCGGCGATCGGCAGGAAGAACAGGTTCGCGAGGCCGATGCCGTACACGGTCGCGGTGAAGGCCGCGGCGATGCCCTGCCCCAGCTTCGACGGATCGGCGAGGTTCTGCATCACGGCCATGAGGCCGAGCACCGCGCCGATGATGCCGAGCGTCGGCGCGTAGATGCCCATGCCTTCGTAGACTTTCGCGGCGCGCTGATCCACGTGCTCGCGCACGCCCACCTCGACTTCGAGGATGGCGCGGATCGCATCAGGCTCACCGCCGTCGACCACGAGCTGCAGCCCGCGCTGCACGAACGGATCGGTCTCCTTCTCGATGAGCGGCTCGAGTCCGAGAAGGCCCTGCTTGCGGGCGATCGTGCTCCACTCGACGATCTTCTTGATGAGGGCTTCCGCCTGCATCGGCGGCGGCTTGAGCACCCACGAGAACCGCGCCATCGCGTGTTTGAACACCGGCAGCGGGGTCTGGATGAAGATCGCGGCCACCGTACCGACGACCACGATCATGAACGCGGCCGCCGAGAGCAGCGCGTGAATGCCCGCGCCCTTGAGCACGGCGCCCACGAGCACCGCGACCAGCGCGAGGATGAATCCGATTGCGGAAAGTATGTCCACGGCCTACTTGCCCGCCGAGACGCTCGCGATCAGAGCGTCGATGTCGTCCTGCCCGCTCATCGCGTCGGCGCTCGTCGATACCCCCGGAACCTGCGGCCCCGCGCCGCGATAGAGATCCGTGGCGACGGCTGGCAGCTTGAGCGCCGGCATGCGGCGTGTGTCCTCGCCATTGGCGAGCGCGACCAGCTGCGCGAGCACGGCTTCGAGCTCGCACACGAGCGCGATGATCCCTCGGATGATCTGGCCGGTGAGATCCTGGTACCCCTGCGCGAGCAGCACTTCGGACAGCAGCCCGCGCACCTTGTCGGCGTCGGCGCGCGCGCGGCCGAGGAATTCCTGCGCGCGCTCGGGCCAGTCGGATTCGAGCGCGAGCTGGCGCTCGCCGAACGCATTCCATTCCGAGATCAGTTGCGCGGCGGCGCGCGAAGTCTGTTCGACCAGCGGCCCCGACTGATCCACGAGATCGAGCGTGCGATGCGCCGCCTCGTCGGTGAGCTTGACGACGTGCGACAGGCGCTTGCGCGCATCCGGTACTTCCTCGGCGAGCGCGTCGATGCGCGCCTGTTCGCGGAAGCGCCGCAGCGCGGACTTCGCGTTCTCGGTCAGTCGGCGCAGCTCGGGGTTGAATTCTTCGTTGAGCGCCGAGCGCAGCCGCTCGAACGCGCCGCGAAACGCGGACTCGTCGTTCGCCTCGACGGCGGTCGCGAGATCGGCGACCTGCGAACGATATCGATCGTGCAGTGTTTCTGGACGGGACATGGTGAGCCTTAAGCCGCGGCCGCCTTGCTCGCCAGGATCTTGTCGATCTTTTCCTTGAGCGTCGCGGCCGTGAACGGCTTGATCACGTAGCCGGAAACGCCAGCCTGCGCCGCCTCGACGATCTGCTCGCGCTTGGCCTCGGCCGTCAGCATGAGCACGGGTAGTTTGGCGAGCCTGGCGTCGGCGCGCACGGCCTTGAGCAGGTCGAGGCCCGGCATGCCCGGCATGTTCCAGTCGGTGATGAGGAAATCGAAGCTGCCGTTCTTGAGCAGCGGCAACGCGGTGTTGCCGTCGTCCGCCTCGGTCACGTCGGTGTAGCCGAGTTCGTTCAGCAGTCCCTTCACGATCCTGCGCATGGTCGAAAAGTCGTCGACCACGAGGAATTTCATCGTATTGCTCACCAGCTATCTCCTCTCATTGTCAACCCGCCAGCCCGACAGCCGGGCCTGCAGTCGCGACAGCGCCTGGCCGTGGATCTGGCAGATCCGCGACTCGCTCACCTTCAGCACCGCGCCGATTTCCTTGAGGTTCAACTCATCGTCGTAGTACAGCGACATCACCATGCGCTCGCGCTCCGGCAGCCCCGCGATGGCTTCCGCCAAAGCGGCGCGGAACCGCTCGTCGATCACGTCGCGGAACGGGTCCGCGTTCGGATCCGTCGCACTGATCTCGCCTTCTTCCGTCGTGAGGCTCGCGATCTGACAACCCGCCGCGTCCTCCACGATCTTGTGGTACTCCTCGAGGCTCACGCCCATCTTGTGCGCGACGTCCGAGTCGCGCGCCTCGCGGCCGATCTCCGCTTCCAGCTCGCGGATCGCCGTCGCGACCGCACGCGCCTTGCGGTGCACGGAGCGCGGCGCCCAGTCGAGCTTGCGCAGTCCGTCGAGCATCGCGCCGCGAATGCGGATGCCGGCGTAGGTCTCGAAACTCGCCCCACGTCCGGTCGAATAGTTGGAGGCCGCCTCCAGCAGGCCGAGCATTCCGGCCTGGATCAAATCGTCGACCTCGACCGAGGCCGGCAGGCGGCCCGCGAGGTGGTATGCAATGCGCTTCACCAATTCGGCATGGCGCATGACCAGCTGCTCGGTTTCCCGGGCGCTGGCGCGCTGGCTGTAAGCGCTCACTCCGCTCATCGAACCACCTCGAGGCGCACCGACGGACGCCGTATCAGTCGCTCGACGAAGAACTCCACGTTGCCCCTGGGCCCTTCGGCTACCGGCCACATATCGGCCCGCAACGCGAGCGTCTTGAGCGCCATGCTCGCCGGGCACGATGGGTACGCCGTCACAACGGGACGCTGTTCACGAATCGCGCGACGCAGGAACGCGTCCTCGGGAATCTCGCCGACATAATCCAGCTCGACTTCGAGGAATCGCATCGCGACCCGCTCGAATCTCTGGAACAGGGACTGCCCTAGTCCCTTCCCGCGCGACTGGTTCACGACCACGCGGAATTTCTTCACGCCGTGATCGCGGCTCAATAGTTTGATCAAAGCGTACGCGTCGGTCAGCGAAGCCGGCTCGTCGCACAACACGACCAGCACCTGCTGCGCCGCCTGCGAGAACTGCAGCACCGAGCCCGAGATGCCGGCGGCGGTGTCCACCACCAGCGTATCGAGACGCGTAGATAGATCGCCGAATGCGCGCACCAACCCCAGGTGGGTCATCGTGTCGAGCTCGGCGAGCTGCGCGATGCCGGAAGCGGCCGGCACGATCTTGAATCCCTGCGGCGCGTCGATGACCACTTCCTCGAGCGTGCAGGTTCCGGCCAGCACGTCCGCGAGCGTGAGCCGCGGCGTGAGGCCCAGGAATACGTCGACGTTCGCGAGACCCAGGTCGCCGTCGAGCAGCATGACCTGCTTGCCGCGCGAGGCCAGCGAGGCCGCGAGATTCACCGCGACGGTGGTCTTGCCCACGCCGCCCTTGCCGCCGGTGACCGCGATCACCTGCACCGGATGGTGGTTCACGGGAACGGGCTTATTGCTTCCGGCCATTCGCCGCTCCTGCCATTCGTCTCTGCATCACTTCGTCGTCCGCCGTCGCGCCGTTGTGGCTCGCTATCTCGACCGCGCGGCTCACGAGCCCGTGCGCGCGCGCCGGCTCCAGGTCTTCGGGAACACGCTGACCATCGCTGATGTACGCGGCCGCGAGCTTGTGGCGCACGAGCGCCGAGATGACGCCGCCGAGGCTGACCGCCTCGTCGACCTTCGTGATGACACAGGCCGTGGGCTTGGCGAGCGCGAAGCGCTGCACGACCTCGTCGATCGCGCCGGCTTGCGTGCTCGCGGGCAACACGAGCGAGGTCTCGACGCTGGCCTGCATGTTCTGCAGCAGCCGCAGCTGACGGGCCAGCTCCGGATCGCGCGGGCTCGCGCCCGCGGTGTCGATCATCACGAACTTGCAGTGACGCAGTTCGTAGAGCAGCTCGGGCAGCTCGCTGATGTCGAACGCGTTGTGCGTCGTGACGCCGAGCAGGCGTCCGAGCGTGTGCATCTGTTCGTGCGCGCCGATGCGCACCGAGTCGGCCGAGATCATCGCGACCTTGCGCGGACCGTGGCGCAGCACCCAGCGCGCCGCGAGCTTGGCGAGCAACGTCGTCTTGCCGGCGCCCGCGGGGCCGGCGAACGCGACGACGCCGCCCTTCTCGAGCCAGCGGTCGCCGGTCGTCTGGATCGTGCGTGCGATGGTCGCGAGCGCGAAGCGGCGTGCCGCCGCGAAGCTGAGCTCCGTCGGAATCTTGCGCACGAGGGAATTCGCGAGGTCCTGCGTGATGCCGAGCTGCGCGAGCTCCTTGAGCATCGCGGCCTGGATGGGAGAACGACGCGAAAGGTCGTTCCACGCGAGCGTCGCGAGTTGGGCTTCCAGCATGCGGCGCATGTTCTTCATTTCATCGGCGAGCACTTCGGGGCTCGCGCCCGCGGTGTGCGGGACCGCCGGCGCGGCGCTGGCGGCCACGGGCGCGATCTGTTCGGAAATCTGCGAGGACGCGCGACGCATTCGCGCAGCCTCGTTGCCGCCAAGGTCCGTCAAGGTGGCCGCGCTCTCGGCGCGCGGCGGGTCGAGCCGCTGCAGCGCTTCCGAGTGCGCGGCGTGCACGCGCGGCACGGCGGCCGGCGTCGCGGCCTCGACCGCGCGCGCGACGTCGAAATCCATCGCGGCCACGACTTCCACCTCGCTGCCGACCCGGCCCGACGAGAGGATCACCGCGTCGGGACCCAGCGCTTCGCGCACCTGGGCGAGCGCGGAGCGCATGTCTTTCGCGACGTATCTCTGAATCTTCATGTGTCAGATCCTTCGTTCATTCATCGGCCGCCCACCGCGGTGACCATTCGCACCTTCCGGTTGTCGGGCAGCTCGTTCCAGGCCAGCACGTGCAGTCCCGGGACGCTCACCCGGAAGAACCGGGCCAGTGCCGCGCGCAGCGCGGGCGGCGTCAGCAACACCGCCGGTTCTCCGCCACGTTCTTGACGCTGTGCGGCCTCCTGCAGACTTCGTTGCAAACGGTCTGCCAGCCCGGGCTCGAGGCCAGGACTTGCCGCCGGATTTGCGAGCCCGTTCGTGAGCAGGCGCTCCAGATCCGGTTCGAGGGTGATGACGGGCAGCTCTTCGGCGAGGCCGACGATGTCCTGGACGATCTGGCGACCCAGGGCAACCCTGACCTGCGCGATCAGCGACTGCGTATCCTGCGTGCGCGGGCCTGCCTCCGCCAGCGCTTCGACGATCGCGCGGACGTTGCGGATCGGCACGCGCTCGGCCAGCAGGCCCTGCATGACCCGCACGACGGTCGCGAGCGGCAGCACCTTCGGCACCAGTTCCTCGACCAGCTTGGGCGAGGTCTTCGACAAGTTCTTGAGGAGCTGTTCGGCCTCTTCGTGGCCGAACAACTCGTGCGCATGCGTCTGGATCAGGTGCGACAAATGCGTCGCGATGACCGTCGCCGCGTCGACCACCGTGTAACCGAGCGACTGCGCGTGCTCGCGCAGCGAGGGCTCTATCCACACGGCTTCCATGCCGAAGGCCGGATCGCGCGTCGGCAGGCCGTTGACGGGACCGAACACGCGTCCGGGGTTGATCGCGAGTTCGCGATCCGGATGTACGACGCTTTCGCCGATCGCCACTCCCGCCAACCGAATCCGGTAGGCGCTGGGGCCCAATTCAAGGTTGTCGCGGATGTGCACTGGCTGCACGAGGAAGCCGAGTTCCTGCGTGAGCTTGCGGCGGATGCCGCGGATGCGCGCCAGCAGGTCGCCGCCCTTGGTTCTATCCACCAGCGGCACGAGCCGATAACCGACTTCGAGTCCGACCACGTCGACGGGCCGCACGTCCTCCCAGGACAGCTCCTGGTTTTCCGGCGCGGGCGCCGGCGCCGGTTCGGGCGGCGCGGCCTCTTCCACGGCGGCGGCCAGCTTGCGCTTCTGCGAGATGTGCCAGGCGCCCCAGCCGCAGAGGCCCGCGATCGACAGGAACACGAGATTCGGCATGCCCGGGATCAGGCCCATGACGCCGAGCACGCCGGCCGCGACGCCGAGCGCCTTGGGCTGGCCGAACAGTTGTTTGCCGAGCTCCTGGCCGACGTCCTGCTCGCGCGAGATACGGGTGACGATGATGGCCACCGCGACCGACAGCAGCAGACCGGGAATCTGTGCGACCAGGCCGTCGCCGATGGTCAGCAATGCATAGCTGCGCGCGGCGTCGCCGACCGGCAGGTCGTGCATCATCGTGCCGATCAGCAGTCCGCCGACGATGTTGATGACCAGGATCAGGATGCCGGCGATCGCGTCGCCGCGGATGAACTTGCTCGCGCCGTCCATCGAGCCGTAGAAATCGGACTCGGCGCGCACCTCCGCGCGGCGCTCGCGCGCCTGCTCCTGCGTGAGGACGCCGGCGTTGAGATCGGCGTCGATCGCCATCTGCTTGCCGGGCATCGCGTCCAACGCGAAGCGCGCGGAGACCTCGGAGACGCGGCCGGCGCCCTTCGTCACGACGACGAAGTTGATGATCGTGAGGATGATGAACACCACCGCGCCGACGGCATAGTTGCCGCCGATCACGAATTCGCCGAACGCGGCGATGACCTTGCCCGCGGCATGTGAACCCTCGTGGCCGTGCATGAGCACCACGCGCGTCGAGGCGACGTTGAGCGCCAGGCGCAGGATGGTCACGAGCAGCAGCACGGTCGGGAAGATCGCGAACTCGAGCGGCCGGGCGACCTGGAACACCGCCATCACGATGATCAGCGACAGCGCGATGTTGAACGTGAACAACACGTCCAGCATGAACGGCGGCAGCGGCAGGATCATCATCGCGAGGATCGCGATGAGGCCGACCGGCACGCCGATGCCGATGCGCATCAATGCGCTGAGTCCCGAGCCTGCGTTGTCGTTACCGATGGCCATGTGTTACTGGATGGTTGGGGGCGGCGGAGGAGAAGCGCCGCGCTCGCGGGCGGCGCGTAGCTGGAACACGTACGTGAGAACCTGGGCGACGGCGACGTAGAGCGCGGCCGGCACTTCGCGGCCGATGTCCACGTTCTTGTGCAGCGCGCGCGCGAGCGGCGGCGCCTCGACGATCGCCACGCCGTTCTCGGTGGCGATCTCGCGGATCTTGAGCGCGAGCAGGTCGGTGCCCTTCGCGACCACGATGGGGGCGCGCATCTTCGACTCGTCGTAACGCAACGCGACCGCGAAGTGCGTCGGGTTGGTCACGACGACGTCGGCGGTCGGCACTTCCTGCAGCATGCGGCCGCGAGCCAGCGCGCGTTGCGCCTCGCGGATGCGGCCGCGCGTTTCGGGAGAACCTTCGCTCTCCTTGTATTCCTGGCGCACTTCCTGGCGCGTCATCTTGAGTTCCTTCGCGTGCTGCCAGAGCTGGAACGGCACGTCGACCGCCGCGATGATCGCGAGGCCGCAGACGAGAACGAGCAGCGAATACGCGGCGAGCGAAGCGGCGTGTCCGATCGCGGCGTTGACCGGCTCCGCGGACAGGCCCATGAGTTCCGGCGCCAGGCCGTTCAGCAGCAACCAGGCGATGACCCCGACGACGCAGACCTTTGCGATGCCCTTGCACAGTTCGATCAGGCCGCGCGCCGAGAACATGCGGCCGAAGCCTTTCGCGGGGCTCAACCGGCCGAACTGCGGCGCGAGAGCCTGACCCGAGAGATTCCAGCCGCCGATCGCGAGGGGCGCCGCGAGCGCGGCGACGAACGTCGCGCCGAGAATCGGCAGGATCATCCACAACGCGCGCGAACCCGCGTTCATCAGCGACGGCCAGATGGCGTCGTTCGACATCGCCTGCGCCGGCGTCAGGCTGAGCGAGTCGTGCATGAATTCGGCGAACTGACCGGTGGCCATTCGGCCGAGCGTGTAGATAGCCGTCGCGGCCGCGATGCACACCGCCGCCATCGACAGATCGGCCGAGCGCGGCACCTGGCCTTTCTTGCGCGCCTCTTCGAGGCGCTTGGGTGTTGCTCGTTCTGTGCGTTCCTGGTCGCTCTCGTTCTCGGCCATGGCGTCAGCTCCCGCTCAATCCGCGCAGGAAATCGAAGCCCACCGACAGGAGCCGCGTGACGCCTTCGACCAGCGGGCCGATGCCCGCGAGGACGATGAGGAGACCGATGACGAGCGAGAACGGAAAGCCGACCGCGAAGAGATTCAGCGAGGGCGCCGCGCGGCTCACGACGCCGAACGCGAGGTTCACGATCAGCAGCGCGGTAACGCCCGGCAACGCGATCGAAATCGCGCCGGCGAAAAGCTGGCCGCCCCACAGCACCAGCGCCCACAGCCCTTCCCGGCCGAAGCCTGCGGTGCCGACGGGCATCGTGCCGAATCCGTCCACGAGCACCTGGATCAGCGCGAGATGGCCGTTCAGCGCCAGGAATACCAGCGTCGCGAGAATGATGTAGATCTGGCCGAGCGCGGCCGTACTGCTGCCGCGCAGCGGGTCCACGTTGAACGCGAACGACAGGCCCATGCTGTTCGCGAGCAGCTGGCCCGCGAGGCCGAGCGCGTCGAACACGATCTGCAGCGCGAAGCCGAGCGCGATGCCGATCAGCAGCTGCTGGGCGACCACGACGAGGCCCTGGGCGGAAAACGGCGTGATGCCGGTGGCCGGCATGAGCGGCACGACTAGCGCCGTCAAAGCCGCCGCCAGCAGGATGCGGGTTCGCGCCGGCACGAAGCGCGCGCCGAACATCGGCGCCACCATCAGGCAGGCGCCGATGCGCGCGAACGGGAAGAACGCGTTCGCGACCCACGCCTCGATCTGACCGGTTGTGAGCGCGATCGCCACGGTCCTATCCGATCATCCCGGGAATGTTCGTGATCAGGTTGCGCGTGTATTCGACGAGCTGGCGCAACATCCACGGCCCGGTGATCGCGAGCACCGCGGCCATGGCCAGTAGTTTGGGGATGAACGACAGCGTCATCTCGTTGATCTGAGTCGCGGCCTGGAAGATGCCGACGATGAGGCCGACCGCGAGCGCGGTCAGCAGCAGCGGCGCGGCCAGCGTGACGGTCAGTTCGAGCGCCTGGCGGCCGACGGTGACGACGGTTTCGGGAGTCATGATTGGCCTACCTGAAGAAACTCTGGGCAAGAGTGCCCATGACCAGTGCCCAGCCGTCGACCAGCACGAACAACATGATCTTGAAGGGAAGCGAGATCAGCACCGGCGACAACATCATCATGCCCATCGACATGAGCACGCTCGCAACCACGAGATCGATGATCACGAACGGGATGAACAGCAGGAAGCCGATCTGGAAGGCGGTCTTGAGCTCGCTCGTGACGAAGGCCGGCACGAGGATGTTGAGCGGCACGTCTTCGGGTTTCTCGAAACCCTTGCCGCCGGAAATGCGCACGAACGTCGCGATGTCGGACTCGCGCGTCTGCTCGAGCATGAACGACTTGAGCGGCACGATGGCGCGCTCGAGCGCGACGGTGGTTTCGATGGTGCCGGCCAAGTAGGGTTGCGCGGCCTCGGTGTTGATCTTCTCGATCACCGGGGCCATGACGAACAACGTGAGAAAGAGCGCGAGACCCACCAGCACCTGGTTGGGCGGCGTCTGACCCGCGCCGAGCGCCTGGCGCAGGATCGCGAGCACGATCACGATGCGCGTGAACGCCGTCATCATGAGCACGATGGCGGGCAGCAGCGTCAGCACCGTCATCAGGATCAGGACCTGCAGCGTCAGCGAATACGTCTGCCCGCCGCCCGGATTCGTCGTGACGGTGACGGCCGGCAGCGCGCCGCCGCCCGTGGCCGCCGCTTCCGCGATCATCGGAAGGAAGGCGAGCAGCGGCAGCAGGAACTTCGCGAGCGCGCGCAACTTCATTGCCCGGCCTCGCGCTTGCCGAGACTCTTCATGAGCAGGTCGCGGAAGTTGGGGATCGTCGGCGCCTGCCCTTCGGGAGCCGGCGGCGCAGAGGTGTTGGCTCCGATCGGGAATACATGCAGCGGACGCACGTTGCCCGCGGCAACGCCGACCAGGATGTCCGTATCGCCCACGCGCACGAGCACGAGGCGCTCTTTCGGACCCACCACCCGATCGCCGAGCAACTGGATGCGATCGTGGCCTCCGCCGCCGATGCGACGCATGCGCCGGGTCAGCCAGGCGAGCAGCACGATGACTCCGAGCACCAGCAGCAACGCGAAGGTGACTTCGAGCGTGCCACCCGCGGCGCCGCCATGCGCCGCCGCGTTCGGTGCGGCGAAGAGCGTGGGATCCGACATCTACTTGAGCTTGCGGATGCGTTCGGCCGGGCTCACGACGTCCGTGATGCGGATGCCGAACTTCTCGTTGACCACGACCACTTCGCCGTGGGCGACGAGCGTGCCGTTGACGAACACGTCGAGCGGCTCGCCGGCCGCGCGGTCGAGTTCGACCACCGAGCCCTGGTTGAGCTGCAGCAGGTTGCGGATCGGGATGCGCGTGCGGCCGACTTCCATCGACAACGTGACGGGCACGTCGAGGATGACTTCGAGATTGACGTCGTTGGCGTCACCCTCGGCCTGCGGCGCGAGCGCCGCTTCTGATTTCGCGTTCATGAGGATTCCTCTAGCTATTTCGGTTCAGCAGCGCCGCGTCCATGGCGTGCGAGCCTGGACGGCGGATGCGCTGCTCGTAGCGGACACACTGCTGGCCGCGGGAGACTCCGAAGGCGCCGCGGAACAGCGGCACGCCCTCGGCGGATACCGTGGCCTTGCCGCTGAAGTCGCAGGGCAACACGTCGCCGGGCTGCATGCGCACGAGCTGATGCAGCGAGATCGTGCCGCCGCCGAGCACGGTGGTGAGTTCGACTTCCGCGTCCTGCAGGCAGTCCTTGAGCGAGGCGAGCCAGCGCTCGTCCTGTTCGGCGCGATCGGATTGCACGCCGGAGTCGAGCACTTCGCGCAGCGGTTCGATCATCGAGTACGGCATCACGATGTGCATCGCGCCGCCGCCGCCTTCGAGCTCGATCTGGAACGGGCAGATCACGACCACTTCCGAGGGAGTCACGATGCTCGCGAAGTTCGGATTGATCTCGGAGTTGAGATATTCGACGTCGATGCTCGCGATCGGCGTCCAGGCTTCCTTCATGTCCGCGAAGGCGTGGCGCAGCAGCATGTGCACGACGCGCATCTCGGTTGGCGTGAATTCGCGGCCTTCGATCTTGGTGTGCCGGCCGACGCCGCCGAAGAAGTTGTCGACGATCGCGAACACGAGTTTCGGATCGAGCACGAACAGCGCGGTGCCGCGCAGCGGGTTGATCTTGACGAGGTTCAGGTTGATGGGCAGCACGAGCGAGTGCGAGTACTCGCTGAACTTCTTCATCGTGACCTGCCCCACCGCGAGCTCCACGGTCTTGCGCAGCAGGTTGTAGAGGCTCACGCGCAGCTGGCGCGCGAAACGCTCGTTGACCATCTCGAGCGTCGGCATGCGGCCGCGCACGATGCGCATTTCGCTGCTGAAGTCGTAGACGCGGGTTTCGCCCGGCGCCGTGACGGGTTCGGTGCTGACCGCGCCGGCATCGACGCCGTTGAGCAGCGCGTCGATTTCATCCTGGTTGAGTACTTCCTGGTTGCTCATGTCGCGCGCCTCACTGCATCACGAACGAGGTGAAATACAGCGCTTCGACCTTGTTCGGATCGCCCTTCATCTCGGCGACGATGGCGCGGACGCTCTCGAGGCAGCGCGTACGCAGCATTTCCTTGCCTTCGGCGCTCGAAACGGTCTCGTAGGTCTGGTTGCTGAGGATCATCAGCAGGTCGTTGCGCACGCGCGGATCGTTGTGCTCGAGCAGCGCCTCGACGGCCGGATCGCGGGTCATGATCCCGATGGCGACCTGCAGGAATCGAACTACCGACTGCGATTCGAAGTTCACGACGAACGGCGGATCCACGTTCACGTAGATCGGCGGTGGCAGCGGCTTGGCTTCGGCCTTGTCGGCTCCCTTGCCGCCGAACATGAACCACGCGGCTGCGCCGCCGCCACCCAGCAGCAGCACGAGCACGAGAGTCATGAGCAGGCCCTTGCCGCCTTTCTTCCTGGTGCCCTCGTCTTCCGCGCCGTCAATCTGCTCGTCTTCGTTCGCCATGCACGTTGTCCTGTCGTTCGGTACAGGGTGTCGTGCAACGTGCGTGCCACGCGGTAAGCGTGAGCAGCATCACGATTTGTCGGTGGTCAGCGTCGGAAAACTGACGGTATTTCCAGGCGTTCACCCGAAGGAAACGTCGCCGCTGCGGGGTGCCGTCCGTCTTCAGGCATAAAGATCCAGAAGCCCGTTGAGCCGCTGGACCGTCGTCACATCATCGGTGCCGCCTGGCTCCACGCCAGGTCGTGGTACACCCGCGGACTGCGGTTGATCCTTCTGGGTGAAACCCTGAGACACGCTCGCGTCGAGCAGGTTGAAACCCTGCGCGGCAAGCATTTCGCGCAGCTTCGGCAGCGAGGCTTCGATCAACGCGCGGGTATCCGCGTTCGAGGCGCCGAAGTGGATGGTCGCCTGCGAGTCGCGCACGGTGACGTTGACGTCGACCGGCCCGAGATCGACGGGCGTCAACTGGATCGCGGCCTGGGACTCACGCGCGCGGACCAGCATCGAGATGCGAGTACCGAACTCCTCCGCCCAGCGCGGATCGCGCACGTGGGTCGCGACGGTGTGTTCGGCCGCCGAGCCGCGTGGCGCGGAGCTCGTCAGCTCGCCGGCGCGCGCGGCGATGGACGAATCCGATTCGGGCGTCGATTGCGAATCGCCGGTCGCGGAACCTTCCTGTTCGATCAGTCCGGACAGCACGGCGGCCGCACCCTCGGCGCCGCCTCGATGGGCCGCCGATCCCGTGGTGGAAGAAATCGCATACCCGGAGACCTGTGCGCCGGGCGCGTCTTTCGGCGTCGCGGCCAGCGTGAGCAGCCCCGCGAGGAATTCCATCGAGCCTTCCTCGGAATCGTCTTCGAGCTCGTCGATGTTCTCGTCGCCGCCGAGCAGTTCGCCGAGTTCGCCCAGCGCGGCGTCGGCCGCGAGCGCCTGCCGATCCGCGGAGTGCGCCGCCAGCGTTTCGAGCGCAAGGATGGAGTCGAACGGCGCTGCCCCGGCCGAGTCGGCGTGGGCCTGCGGCCCGGCGGCCGGGACGTCCGCGGGCGTCGAGATCTTCGGGAGCGAGGAAATCATGTATTCCGGTCCTTGTTGCCGCGTTGCTGCTGCGAGAGCTCGTCGCTTTCGAGCTGGTCGCGCCGGCTCGCCGCGCGCGCTTCTTCGCCCTGCCAGCGCTCGACCAGCGTTTCCACCACGTGCGTGCGCTGCGCGGCTTCGCGCCATTGCGAACGCTGCGCCTCGAGTGCGTTGCGCGCCAGGACGACCTGCTCGCGCTGCTGCGCGAGGGCTTCTCCGAGACGCGCCATGAAGGTCTGGTAGTCGCGCATGCCGATCACATCGACGCCGGCCCCGGCGCGTGTCTTGAATCCGGTTTCGTATTCGGCGCGATATTTCTCGAGCGCCGCGAGCTTCTGCTGCATCTCGGCCAGGTGCCGCTCCGCCTCCGCGACGCGTTGCGCGCGTTCCTGCTCGGTACGCGCCGCGACCTGCTGGACGACATCGAGACGTTCGGATCGCTTCATGCGAACAGCTTCCTCAGCGCGGCGACGGCCTCGGCATGCGACACGCGCTGCTCGATCGGCTGCATCAGGAATTTCTGCATCGCGGGCCACAACTCGATGGCCTTGTCGATGCGCGGATCGGAGCCTTTCTGGTAGGCGCCGATGGAAATGAGATCGCGGTGCTGCTGGTAGATGGCCAGCGTCTGGCGGAACTTGCGCGCGAGCTCGGCATGCTCCTCGGGGATGATTTCGTGCATCACGCGGCTCACCGACGCCTCGACGTCGACGGCCGGGTACTGCCCCGCCTCGGCGATGCGCCGCGACAACACGACGTGGCCGTCGAGAATCGCGCGCGCCGAATCGGCGATCGGATCCTGCTGGTCGTCGCCCTCGGTGAGCACCGTGTAGAAAGCCGTGATCGAACCCTTGCCCTTGTCGCCGTTGCCGGCGCGTTCGACGAGCGCCGGCAGGCGCGCGAACACGGACGGTGGATACCCCTTGGTCGCCGGCGCTTCGCCGATGGCCAGCCCGATCTCGCGCTGCGCCTGGGCGAAACGCGTCAACGAATCCATGATGAGCAGCACGGACAGCCCGCGCTCGCGGAAATATTCGGCGATGGACGTCGCGAGCCACGCGCCGTGCAGGCGGATCAGCGGTGGATTGTCCGCGGGACACGCCACCACGACCGAGCGCCGCCGGCCTTCGGGACCGAGGATGCGCTCGACGAATTCCTTCACTTCGCGGCCGCGCTCGCCGATCAGGCCGACGACGATGACGTCCGCGCTGGTGTAGCGGGCCATCATGCCGAGCAGCACCGATTTGCCGACGCCCGAACCGGCGAACAGGCCGATGCGTTGTCCGCGGCCGACCGTGAGCAGCGAGTTGATGGACCGCACGCCGACGTCGAGTGGCGTGTCGATCGGATGGCGCGCGAGCGGATTGATCGCCTGCCCCAGTAGTTTGACGCGCTCGTCCGACTGGATCGGACCCAACCCGTCGAGCGGGACACCGTTGCCGTCGATGACACGGCCCAGCAGGCCGGGTCCCACCTGCACGCTGCCCGCGCGTTGGCGCGGGATCACGCGAGCCGCGGGCGCGAGCCCATGCACTTCGCTGGTGGGCATGAGATAGAGCCGGTCGCCCGCGAAGCCGACGACCTCGGCTTCGACTCGCGAGCCATCGCCGTTCATCAGGTCGCACACGTCGCCGACCGCGGCCTGGCAGCCGGCGGCTTCGAGCGTGAGACCCACCATGCGCGTGAGCGAACCTTCCACCGGCGGCGACGGGAGCTGCTCCGCGCGCGCGACCTGGCGGGCCATGCGCTCGCGCCAGCCCGGCGCCAGTTGTGCGCGCAATTCGGCCGTGCTCACGCGCCCTTCTCCGGCTTTGGCGGCGCGCGTTCCAGGCGCTCGTCACCGAGCAGGTTGGACATCACGGTCGCGACGCTCGCCTCGAAGCGCGCGTCGATGCTCGACTGATCGCTCGTTATCCGGCAGCCGCCGCGCGCCATGAGTGGATCCTCGGCGAGCTGCCAGTCCTGTTCGCCCGACGCGCGCGCGAGTTTTTCGCGCACGATGGCGGCATCGTCGGGATGCAGATGAACGCGGATGTTGCGGGCCGCGAGCGGCAGCAGGCCCACGGTGTGACGGATGATGCCGATGACCTGCGCCGGATCGATCTTGAGTTCCCGCCGCACGAGATGTTTGGCGATCGTGAGCGAGAGACGCGTGAGTTCGTTCTCGACCTGCGCATCGAGTTCGGCCAGCGGCTTCGCGAGCATGCCGATGATGGCTTCGAGCGCCGCGATCTTGACGTCCACTTCGGCGATGCGTTTGCCGAGCTCCGCTTCGCCCTTGCGCACGCCCTCGATGTGACCGTCGCGATAGCCGTGATCCCAGGCCTCGCGCTCGATCAGCGTCAGGTGCATGACGTTGACGCCCTTCGCGCCCGCGCGCGGCAGTGGCGCGCCTTCGACCGAAGGCAGGTCCCAACGCTGCGCGTCCGCGCGCTGCGCGTCGGACTCAGACATATTCTTCGCCCTTGCCGCCGAGCTGGATCGTGCCCTCGTCGGCAAGTTTGCGGGCCGCGACCAGGATTTCCTTCTGCGCCGCCTCGACGTCCGAGAGCCGCACCGGGCCCTTCGCTTCGAGATCGGACTTGAGCATTTCGGCGGCGCGCTGCGACATGTTCTTGAAGACCTTCGACTTGAAGGTCTCGTCGGCGCCCTTGAGCGCGATGAGCAGTTTGTCGGCCGGCACCTGGCGCAGCAGCTCCTGCATGCCGCGGTCGTCGATCTCGAGCAGATCGTCGAACACGAACATCAGGTCCTGGATCTTCTGCGACAGGACTTCGTCGGACTTGCCGATGTCGTTCATGATGCTCGTGCCCACTGAGGAGTCGAGCAGGTTCACCATTTCGGCGGCCGAACGCAGCCCGCCCAGCACCGAGCTCTTGGTCGAGCCCAGCGAGGAGAACTGCTTTTCCATCATGTCGTCGAGTTCGCTCAGGGCCGACGGCTGGATGCCGTCGAGCGTCGCGACGCGCATCACGAGGTCGCTGCGCATCGCCTCGGGCAGGCAGCCCAGCACTTCGGCGGCATGTTCGGTTTCGAGATACGAAAGCACGATCGCGATGATCTGCGGGTGCTCGAGGCGAACGAGATCGGCCACGCGGCGCGCGTCCATCCACTTGAGCGCATCGAGACCCTTGCGTTGCTCGCCCAGGCTGATGCGCTCCATGAGGCTCGCGGCCTTTTCCTCGCCGAGGGCGCTGATCAGGACCTTGCGCACGAACTCGTCGTTGGCGACACCCAGCGAGGTCTGGCTCTCGATCGTCGTCGTGAATTCACCCAGTACCTCGCGCACTTCGTCGCGCGAGACGTTCTTGAGCTCGGCCATGCTGCGCCCGAGGCGCTGCACATCCTTCGCACCGAGGTGCTTGAGGATTTCCGCGGCCTCGGTTTCACCAAGCGTCAGCAGCAGGATCGCGGCGCGCTCGACGCCATTGCGACCCGACCTGGCAACCGCCTTGCCCTCGCTACTCATCGTTCGACACCCAGGCCTTCACGACCTGGGCTCCACGTTTCGGATCCGCCGCGACCAGGCCACGCGCCTGCGCGACCTGCTGTTCATAGGCGATCGCCGGCGCTTCGGCCGGGACTGCCTGCGCACCGGCGGCCATCGTGGCCGCGGCGAGCGCGCCCTGACGCAACGCCGGCGCGCGCGCCGCGTTGAGCAGCCCGCGCGTCAGCGGCTTGAGAACGCTGAAGACGATGATGAGCAACACGATTACGCCGGCGAGCACCTTCGCGAGGTTCTGGGCCCAGGCGCGTTCCCAGATCGGGATGGTCTCGAGTTCGCCCTCGGTCGCGGGCGCGGCGCCCAGGAACGAGGAATTGACCACGTTGACCGTGTCGCCACGCGAGGCGTCGAAGCCGACAGCATCGCGCACGAGCGCGGTCAGCCGCTCGAGCTGCTCGGGCGGCATCGGCGATTCGGTGACCTTGCCTTCCGCGTCGGTGATGCGCAGGTTGTCGATGAGCACGGCGACGGACAAGCGGGTGACGCGTCCGGCAGGCTGGCGCGTGTAGGCCATCGTGCGGTCGATTTCGTAGTTGCGCGTCGACTGGCGCGACGTGGTGTCGGGAGTCGTGACGACCGTGCTCGCGGCATTGTTGGTCGAGGCGTTCGCGGCCGTGGCGGCGCCGGCCGGCGGATTCGCGCCGGACTGCGCCGTGGCCGGGGTGGATCCCGGCGGCAGCGCGACGCCGGGCTGCGGCGGCTGGTTGGTCAGCGCGCCCGGTACACCGC
>JAEYUC010000100.1 GCA_023433705.1 Pseudomonadota bacterium | reverse complement strand
CGTTTTTTCCCCCCCGGGCACCCACGTTCCTTTCAAGAGATTCGATGAGTACCTCCGCAAAAACAATGTTCGAAAAGGTCTGGGACGACCACGTGGTCGTACCCGAGACCGCCGACACTCCCGCCGTCCTCTTCATCGATCTGCACCTGACCCACGAGGTCACGACTCCGCAGGCCTACACCGAGCTTCGCAATCGCGGACTCAAGCTGCGCCGGCCCGATCTCACGCTCGCGACGATGGATCATTCCACGCCGACGCGCACCGAGCAGGTGTTCGGCAACGTGCCGATCGCGGTCGATTCCGCGGCCAGGCAGGTCCAGCAGCTCGAGATCAACACGAAGGAATTCGGCGTGGAGCTGTTCAATCTGCAGGACAGCCGCCGCGGCATCGTGCACATCATCGGGCCGGAGCTCGGATTGACGCAGCCGGGCAAGACCATCGTGTGCGGTGACAGCCATACTTCGACCCATGGCGCCTTCGGCGCCCTCGCCTTCGGCATCGGCACCACTGAAGTCGGTCACGTGCTCGCGACCCAGTGCCTGCTGCAGCGCAAGCCGAAGACGTTCGCCATCAACGTCTTGAACGCGCTGCCGAGCGGCGTCACCGCCAAGGACCTGATCCTCGCCATCATCGGCAAGATCGGAGTCTCGGGCGGTACAGGCCACGTGCTCGAATATCGCGGCGCGGTCATCGAGGCCATGTCGATGGACGAGCGCATGACCATCTGCAACATGTCGATCGAGGCTGGCGCGCGCGCGGGCATGATCGCGCCCGACGCCACCACGTTCGAATACCTGAAGAACACGCCGCGCGCGCCCAAGGGCGACGCGTGGGAAGCCGCGGTCGCGCGCTGGTCAAGACTGCCCACGGACGCCGGCGCGAAGTTCGACCGCAGCGTCGAGATCGACGCCGCGTCGCTCGTGCCGATGGTCACGTATGGCACGCATCCCGGCATGGTGGCCCCGGTCAACGGATCGGTACCCGAGAAAGGTGACGCCGTGTTCGAAAAGGCGCTCGCGTACATGGGCCTCAAGGCCGGAGAACCCATCAGCAACGTGCCGGTGAACAACGTGTTCGTCGGCAGCTGCACGAATG
This sequence comes from Pseudomonadota bacterium, assembly GCA_023433705.1. Taxonomy (GTDB): domain Bacteria; phylum Pseudomonadota; class Gammaproteobacteria; order Steroidobacterales; family Steroidobacteraceae; genus CADEED01. The sequence goes on along the minus strand of JAEYUC010000100.1, from coordinate 51,297 downwards.
GCCGCCTCTCCGACCTGCGCAAGGCCGCCGGCGTATTGCGCGGACACAAGCTCGCGCAGGGCGTGAAGATGCTGGTCGTGCCGGGCTCGCAGGCCGTCAAGCGCCTGGCCGAAGCCGAAGGCCTGCACAAGATCTTCCTCGACGCCGGCGCCGAATGGCGCGAGAGCGGCTGCTCGATGTGCCTCGGCATGAACGGCGATCTCGTGCCCGCCGGGCACTACTCGATCAGCACCAGCAACCGCAATTTCGAAGGCCGGCAGGGAACCGGCGCGCGCACCCTGCTCGCGAGTCCCGAAACCGCCGCCGCGTCCGCGATCCGCGGGCGCGTCACCGATCCGCGTGAGTTTTCCTCAAACTAGTCGAACATGCCCGCCGTCACACAGATCCGCGCGCGCACCGTCGCGCTGCCCGTCACCAACATCGACACCGACCAGATCATTCCCGCGCGGTTCCTGACCGCGACGTCGAAGGCCGGGTTCGGCAAACATCTTTTCGCCGACTGGCGCTACGACGCCGCGGGAAATCCGAAGCCCGACTTCGTGCTCAACAAGCCCGAGGCGAAGGGCGCAGCCATCCTGGTCGCCGGCCGCAACATCGGCTGCGGCTCCTCGCGCGAGCACGCGCCCTGGGCGCTGCAGGACTTCGGCTTTCAGGCCATCGTCAGCACCGAGTTCGCCGACATCTTCCGCACGAACTGCCTCAAGAACGGCCTGTTGCCCGTGGTCGTGGATGAGCAGACTCACGCCTGGCTGCTCGCGAATCCCGGTGTCGAAATCCACATCGACATCGCGAGCTCGACCCTGACGCTTCCGGACGGAACGAAAGTCTCGTTTCCGCTCGAAGGGTTCGCGCGGTATTGCCTCATGAACGGCGTCGACGAGCTCGGCTTCCTGCTCTCGAAGAACGACGCGATCAGCGCGTACGAAAAGTCGCACCCGCGGTAAGAAGAGCAAGACAGTGAAAGCAAGAATTGCGGTCATCGCGGGCGATGGCATCGGTCCCGAAGTCGTCGCCGAGGGCACGCGCGTACTCGAACGCATCGCGCGCAAGTTCAACCACGAATTCACGATGAATGCGGCGCCGTTCGGCGGCGCGGCCATCGACCTCACGGGCGATCCGCTCCCGAAGGCGACGCTCGACGAATGTCTTGCGGCCGACGGCGTGTTGCTCGGCGCGATCGGGGGACCCAAGTGGGGTCCGTCCGCGAAGGCGCGCCCCGAACAGGGCCTGCTGCGCATCCGCCGCGAGCTTGGCGTCTACGCCAACCTGCGTCCGATCAAACTACACCCCGCCCTGCGCGATTCTTCCGTGCTCAAGCCGGAGATCCTCGACGGTGTCGACCTGGTGTTCGTGCGCGAGCTGACCGGCGGCATCTACTTCGGCGAGAAGACGCGCACCGAAACACACGCCACCGACCTCTGCAGCTACTCCGTCGCCGAAGTCGAGCGCATCACGCGCGTGGCCGGCCGCCTCGCGGCGGCGCGGCGCAGGAAGATCGTCTCGATCGACAAGTCGAACGTGCTCGAAACCTCGCGCCTGTGGCGCGAAGTCGCCGAGCGCGTGATCAAGGCCGAATTCCCTGGCATCTCGCTCGAGCACATGCTGGTCGACTCGGCGGCGATGCACCTGATCAAGCGGCCGCGCGACTTCGACGTGTTGCTCACCGAGAACATGTTCGGCGACATCCTGACCGACGAAGGCGCGATGCTCGCGAGTTCGCTCGGTGTATTGCCCTCCGCCTCCGTCGGCGATGGGCGTCGCGGTCTTTACGAGCCGATCCACGGCTCGGCGCCCGACATCGCGGGCAAGGGAATCGCGAACCCCATCGGCACGATCCTGAGCGTGGCACTGCTGCTGAGGCACTCGCTCGGACTCGAAACCGAGGCCACGGCCGTCGAGGCCGCCGTGAGCCGCGCGATCGATGGCGGCGCACGTACCGCGGACATCGCCGAGAAGGGCCGCACGGCCCTGACCACCTCGCAGATGGGCGACGCCGTGCTGGCGGCCCTGTCCTGAAGGAGTTGGGCTGAAGGACTTGGGGGCTGAGCTAGCTCCCGACGTCGAAGTCCTCGTCGATGGCGAACTCGCCGGCCTCGAGCTGATCACGAATGCGTTCCGCTTCGGCCAGTTGGGACTCCGGCACCAGCAACCGCACACCGGCCAATCCGACGATTCCCGCGTCGCTGGTGGAGTTGTAAATCACCGGCGAGAGTCCTGCCGCCAGGAGGCGTGCTCGCAGCGCCTCGACCGAGATCGGATCGAGGTACACCGCGACTTGTTCTAGGGCACCCTCGGGCGTTTCCAGTCTCATGGCTGCACTGTACCCCGTTCTGTCGCAAATCCGCCGTCGAAAAACGCTCCCCTCGTTCGACCATGGAGCATCCCTTCACCATCGGAGGCCGCCATGCATCGAGTCGTTACCCGAGACCAGTGGATTGCCGAACGCAAGCAACTGTTGCAGGAAGAAAAAGAATTCACCCGGCGCCGCGACGCGCTCGCTGAAAAGCGGCGCGCCCTGCCCTGGGTCAGGATCGACAAGCGGTATGAATTCGATTCGGCCGAGGGCCGGGTCACGCTGGCGGACTTGTTTCGCGGCCGCAGCCAGCTCTTCGTTCAGCACGTCATGCAGGGCCCGGATCAGCCACTGCAATGCGTGGGCTGCGCGCTCGGCATCGACGGCATGGAAGGCCTGCTGACACACCTGGAGAACCACGACGTGTCGGTCGTCGCGGTCGCGCGCGCGACGATGCCCGAGCTGAACTCATTGCGCGAACGCATGGGCTGGCGCATCCCGTTCTACTCGTCGTTCGGATCGGACTTCAACTACGACTTCGGCGTGTCGTTCACGCCGGAAGAAATGGCCGCCGGCCGCGCTTACTACAACTACGCGCACTGCGATCCGGGCATCGAGGACATCTCGGGCAACAGCGTGTTCTACCGCGACGACTCGGGCGAAATCTTCCACACGTACTCGAACTACGCGCGCGGCGGCGAGGACTTCATGGCCATCTACCGCATCCTCGAAGTCCTGCCGAAGGGCCGCAACGAGAACGGACCTTACTACTCGCTCACCGACTGGGTCCGGCCGCACGACATGTACGGCAAGGGCGGCGAAGTGGCTCCGAACGGCCGCTTCACGCCACCCGTGTCCTGCTGCATGTGAGCGGCACCGTGGAAAACACTGCTTCGAGGCGAGGATTCCTCGCGGGCGGCGCCGCGGCGGCCCTGCCGTTGTCTGCACGCGGTGCGGAAGGCACGAACCCGGCACCGCGAGACGGATTGCTTCAGGGCAAGGTGGCCGTGGTGTACGGCGCGGCGGGTTCGATGGGTAGCGCGATCTCACGCGCGTTCGCGCACGAGGGGGCGCGCGTGTTCCTGGCCGGCCGCACACGCGCCACCCTCGATGCACTGGCATCCGGGCTGACGCGCGACGGCGCCTCGGCCACCGCGACGGTGGTCGACGCGATGGATCCTGCCGCGGTCGAAAAGCATCTCGAAACGATCGTCGCCGATGCCGGCGGCATCGACATATCCTTCAATCTCATCGGCATCGGCGGCAACCAGGGCCAGCCGCTCACCGGCATGACGCTCGAGTCATTCCAGGAGCCGATCGCGAATGCGATGCGCACGCAATTCATCACGGCCACCGCGGCCGCGCGCCACATGGAAAAACGCGGCGGCGGCGTGATTCTCGCGCTCACCGCGCAAGTCGCACGCAAGCCCTACGTGGCGAGCGGCGGATTCGGCGTTGCCTGCGCCGCCATCGAAGGTCTATGGCGCCAGCTCGCCGTGGAGCTCGGACCCACGGGCGTGCGACTCGTGACGCTACGCTCGGCCGGATCGTCGGATGCACCCGGAGTTGCCGCCGCGATCGCGGAACATGCCAAGGTCGCGGGAGTGAGCCGCGAAGTCTTCGAGTCGCGAATCGCCGAGAAGACCATGCTGCGCCGGATGCCGAAGATGGCCGAAATCGCCGACGCGGCCGTTTTCGCGGCGTCGGATCGGGCCAGCGCCTTGACCGCGGCCGTGCTCAACGCCACCTGCGGCGAGATCGCGGATTGATCCGGTCAGCGCAACGACTTCACGCCGTTCGACAGGTCGCGCATCAGATCCTCGGTCGCCTCGATGCCGATCGACAGGCGCAGCAGTCCGTCGACGAGGCCGGCCGCGGCGCGTGCCTCGGGCGCCATGGCGGCGTGAGTCATGGTCGCGGGATGAGCGACGAGGCTTTCGACGCCGCCGAGCGATTCGGCCAGTGAGAACAATTCGAGCGCCTCGGAGAATCGACGTGCGCCTTCGATGCCGCCTTCGACTTCGAGCGTGACGATCGCGCCGAATCCCGTCTGCTGCCGCTTGGCGATCTCGTGGCCCGGATGCGAAGCGAGACCGGGGTAATACACCTTCTTCACCAGCGGCTGCTTCGCGAGGAATTCGGCCACGGCCTGCGCATTCTTGCCGTGCTCCCGCAGGCGCACGTGCAGCGTGCGCAATCCACGCAAGGTGAGGAAGCTGTCGAACGGCGAACCTGTGAGCCCGAGGCAATTGCCCCACCACGCGAGTTGCTCGGAAACCTCCGGCTTGGCCGCGATGACCGCGCCGCCGACCACGTCGCTGTGGCCGTTGATGTACTTGGTCGTCGAATGGACCACGATGTCCGCGCCGAGCGCGATGGGCTTCTGCCAGCCCGGCGACAGGAACGTGTTGTCCGCGACCACGAGCGCGCCGATCGCATGTCCGCGGCGCGCGATGTCGGCGACGTCGGTGATGCGCAGCAGCGGATTGCTGGGCGTTTCGATCCACACCATGGCCGCCGGCTTCGACAGCGCCGCGTTGACGGCGGCGGCATCGTTGAAGTCGACGAAATCGACGGCGAGCTCCTTGCGCTTGTTCCAGGCCGTGAACAGTCGGAACGTGCCGCCGTAGCAGTCGTGCGGCACGACGACGCGTGCACCGACCGGCAGCAGGTGGCCGACGAGCGTGATCGCGCCCATGCCCGAGCCCGTGATGACCGCGCCGACGCCACCTTCGAGATCCGCGAGCGCCTCGGCCAGCAGATCGCGCGTCGGATTTCCCGAGCGGCTGTAGTCGTACTTGCGCTTGTCGCCGAAAGCCCGGAATGCGTAGGTGGACGACAGGTGCAGCGGCGGCACCACGGCGCCGGTCACGTCACAATTTTCGAGGCCCGCGCGCACGGCGCGGGTGTCCTGGGTCAGCGAGGTCGTCATCCGTCGGTTCCTGTCTCGTTCTTGGGGGTTCGTTCGTTCGTTGGTTAGTTAGTCAGGCACGCCAGATTACGCTGGCGACAATACGTTCGAGAAGATGGGCGCCAGGCGCCGGTTCTCCTTGAGAAAGGCGTCGTGTCCGTAGACCGAGGAGATCTCGTGCAGCTCGGCGTTCGGCAGCCGGGCGACCATCGCGCGCATGTCGGCGAGGGGCACGAGCTGGTCCTCGCGCACCGCGACCGCGGTGACCGGCGCGAAGATGCGCGCCGCATCGACGCGGTGCAGGTCGATCGATTCGGACAGGCAGACGAAGGAGTCGGGCCGGTAACGCTGTGCGTATTCCGCGCCCCGCGCGAACAGGTACTCCTCGACCGGCAGCTCGAAGCGCCCGTCGACGCGGCGCGCGGCGCCCGCGAAGCGCGCCGCGAACTCCTCCGGACTGCGGTACGTCGCCATCGCCAGCGCCCGCGCGAGCTCGAGACCCTGCGCCGGGTTGCCCGACTCGATCCCGAACCTGACGATGCGCCGCTGCACCACGCGCCACGCGCTCGCCATCGGGTGCGCACGATCGGCCGCGCTGATCACGATGAGACGCGCGACGCGGTCCGGATACCTCTCGCCGAACGCGAGCGCGACCATGCCGCCATACGAAGCGCCCGCAATGGCGCGTAACGACGCGATGCCGAGATGGTTGATGAGCCGCAGCAGTAGTTCGGCCTGGTCGTAGGCCGAGATGCTCGGAAACGGTGCGCCGTCGCGCGGGCCGGTGGAATCGGCGCTGGCGCCCAGGTAGTCGAAGCTCAGGATGCGAAAGCGCTGCGGATCGAGCGCGAGGCCCGGGCCCACCACCTCGTGCCACCAGCCACCGCGCGGTTCGTCGGGAATCCAGACACGGCGCGACGCCGAAATGCCGCCGAGCGCCACGACCACGGGCGCGGCCGCGGGACCCGCGATGCGCCAGGCGATCGATACGGATTCGAGGCTTCCGCCAAAATGCAGCTTGAGCTCGCCTGGGACCGCAAGGACGCCTTCCCGGATCTGGATTCCAGATCCATCCGCGCCGATACCGGTCAGACCGTCACTGAGTTGCTTGTTGTCGTTGCTCACCGAATGCTCCAACCACTCATCGGGCACTCGCGGAGCGGCCGCGCGGGATGCGCGGCACCTCGCCCCCGGGGTTCGGGTGCTGAGGCTGCTCATCTGCCGGAACCTGTAAGGATTCCGCAGGAGTTGGCACCTTTCCGCTTGTGCGGCGGTTGCCCCGGCGTCTTCGGGCCCATCCCTCAGCCGGTCTCGATGAGTGGCGCGAATTCTACGGGGCCGTACATCACGCGCGCAAGCATCCGGCCTTGCTTTTGTGCCACGGCTCGTGTCAAATGCGCCACCGTATTAACGCGTTAATACATTAATTCAGTGGCAATCGATTCGATGGAACTGGCTTGAAACAGCACCGCAACATCACCGCCCGGCAGGAAGCGCTCTCCGAACGCAACCTGTTCGCCGCCATGTTGACCCTGAAATCGGTCGACGAATGCCGTGCGTTCTTCCGTGACCTGTGCACGCCGGCCGAACTGCAGGCCCTCGCGGACCGCTGGGCCGTGGTCGAATGGCTGCAGAAGGGCCTGCCGTACCGCGAGATTCACCGCCTTACGGGTGTGAGCGTCACGACCATCGGCCGGGTCGCCCGCTGCCTCCAGGACGGGAACGGCGGTTACTCGCTGGTCGTGTCGCGGCAGCATCGCCACGCCTGATCCTCCTTGCCCGGGCCCGCGCCCGGATATCCCTCATTCGCAACGCCCGATCCGATCTCATGACACCTTCACTCAACGACTCTTCAAGCAAAGACGCAGGCCAGCGCCTCAAGCTCGCCATCCAGAAGTCGGGGCGCCTCACCGACCCGTCGCTGGAGCTGCTCAAGAACTGCGGCCTCAAACTTTCGCGCGGCCGCGACCAGCTCATGGGCTTCGGCGAGAACATGCCGCTCGACGTGCTGTTCGTGCGCGACGACGACATCCCGGATCTCGTGCAGGAAGACGTCTGCGATCTCGGACTCGTCGGCCGCAACGTGCTCGAAGAGAAGCGCCTCGAATTGCAGTCGCGCGGACACACGGCGAACTTCACCGAGGTGCGCACGCTCGAATACGGCCGCTGCCGGCTCTCGCTCGCCATCCCCGAAGGATTCAGCTACGAAGGCCCGCGTTCGCTCGACGGCAAGCGCATCGCGACTACCTACCCGTTCACGCTCGAGCGTTACCTGCGCGAGCGCAACGTGACCGCCGACATCGTGACGCTGTCGGGCGCGGTCGAGATCGCGCCGCGCCTCGGTCGCGCGGACCTCATCTGCGATCTCGTGTCGACCGGCTCGACACTGCAGGCCAATCACCTGCGCGAGGTGGAGACCGTGCTCGAAAGCCAGGCGCTGCTGATCCGCACGCCGATCGCCCTGTCGCCCGAGAAGCAGGAGTGGGTCGATCGCCTGCTGTTGCGCATCGACGGCGTCCAGCAGGTACGCGAGAGCAAGTACATCATGCTGCACGCGCCGCGTTCGGCGCTGCCGGAAATCCGACGGCTGCTGCCCGGCAGCGAGTCGCCGACGATCATTCCGCTCGAGGGATCGCAGGACAAGGTCGCGATCCACGCCGTGTGCCGCGAGAATGTGTTCTGGGAAACGCTCGAGAGCCTCAAGAAGGCGGGTGCGAGCGCCCTGCTCGTCCTGCCCGTGGAAAAGATGCTGGCCTGAAGATGCAGCTCATCGACTGGAAAACCGCTTCCGCCGAACAACGCCGCGCCGCGCTCTCGCGCCCGGCGGCGGAGTCGCGCGCGGACGTGCAACGCGACGTCGCGGAGATCGTCGCCGCGGTTCGGGCCGAGGGTGACGCCGCGTTGCGCCGCTACATGCAGAAATTCAGCGGCACCACGCTCGATGACCTGCGCGTGGGTCCGGCCGAATTCGCGGAGGCGCGCGCCAGTCTCACCGGTGCGCAGATCGCCGCGCTCGAACGCGCGGTGGCTAACGTCACGCAGTTTCACGAAGCACAGCAGGCGCAGCCGCTGTCCGTCGAGACCATGCCCGGCGTCGTCTGCGAGCGGATCGTGCGTCCGATTCGCAGCGTGGGCCTGTACGTGCCGGCCGGTTCCGCCCCGCTGCCCTCCACCGCGATCATGCTCGCGGCGCCGGCGCGCGTCGCCGGCTGCCCGTTGCGCGCGATCGCGTGTTCGCCCAACGCGGACGGCAAGGTGCACGCTTCGGTCCTGCTGGCGGCCGAGCTGTGTGGCGTCGAAACCGTCTACAAGATGGGCGGCGCGCAGGCCGTCGCCGCGTTCGCGTTCGGCACGGAGTCGGTCAGGAAAGTCGACAAGATCTTCGGTCCGGGCAGCGCGTGGGTGACGATGGCCAAACAGCTGGTCGCCGCGGATCCCGCGGGCGCCGCGATCGACCTGCCGGCCGGCCCCTCGGAAGTTCTCGTCATCGCCGACGAGTCCGCGAATCCGAAGTTCGTCGCCGCGGACCTGCTCGCGCAGGCCGAGCACGACACGATCGCGCAGGTCATCCTCGTCACGACGTCCGCCGCGCTCGCGCGCGCCGTCATCGTCGAGGCGGCCGCGCAGGCGCACAAACTGACCCGCGAACACATCGTCGACGAATCGATGCGCCACAGCCGCGTCATCGTCGTGCCCGACATCGACACGGCGATGGCCGTGTCCAACGAGTACGCGCCCGAACACCTCATCATCCAGACGCGCGACGCGCGCGCGTTGCTGCCGCGCGTCGAAAGCGCGGGCTCTGTTTTCGTTGGCGAATGGTCGCCGGAATCGATGGGCGACTACTGCTCGGGTACGAACCACGTATTGCCTACTTATGGTTATGCGCGCAGTTACAGCGGCGTGTCGCTCGCGGACTTCCAGAAGCGGATCACCGTGCAGGAATTGAGCGCGGACGGTCTGCGCGATCTCGGCCCCACGGCCATCGCGATTTCGCAACTCGAAGGTCTGGATGCGCACGGCAACGCGGTGCGCGTGCGACTCGACGCACTGGCGGGGAAGAAATCATGAGCGACATCCTCGCGCTCGCGCGTCCCGACATCGTCGCGCTCAAGGCCTATTCACACGCGAGCTGGGACCCGGCGTTCGATCGCCTGCACGCCAACGAACTACCGTGGCGCGCGGAGACGGACCGTTCGCAAGCCGGGCTCAATCGTTATCCCGAGCCGCACCCGCACGTGCTCGCCGAAAGGCTGGCGCAACTGTACGGGGTGCCCGTCGAGAATCTGCTGCCCGGCCGCGGCAGCGACGAATCGATCGACCTGCTCGTGCGCGGGTTCTGTCGCGCGGGCGTCGACAACGTGATCATCTGCCCGCCGACCTTCGGCATGTATTCGGTCGCGGCGCGCATCCAGGGCGCGGCCGTGCGCGAAGTTCCGCTCGTGCGCGAACGCGGCTTCGCGCTCGACGTCGCCGGCGTGCTCGCGGCCTGCGATGCGAACACCAAGATCGTGTTCCTGTGCTCGCCCAACAATCCGACGGGAAATGCGATGGACCCGGCGGCCATCGAACAGGTGATGACCGCGCTCGCGGGCCGCGCGCTCGTCGCGGTGGACGAGGCGTACATCGAGTTCTCCGGCGACACTTCGCTGACTATGCAACTCGCGCGTTTCCCGAATCTCGTCGTGCTGCGCACGTTGTCGAAGGCGTTCGGCCTCGCCGGCGCACGCGTGGGTTCGTTGATCGCCGCCGCGCCGATCGTCGCGCTGCTCGGCAAGGTGATCCCGCCCTACTCCATTCCGCAGCTCACCATCGAGGCCGTACTCGCGACGCTCAGCGGCCCGCAACTCGCCATCCAGCGCGAACGCGTCAACCAGGTGCGCGCCGAGCGCGATCGCATGGCGGCCGCGCTGGCCGATGCACGTGCCGTGCGCAGGATCTGGCCGAGCGTCGCGAATTTCCTGCTGGTGGATTTAGAGGATGCCGAAGGCGCGCTCGCCGCCGCGCGCAACGCGAAGCTGCTGATCCGCGACATGCGCAGCGTCTCCCCGCAATCATTACGCATCTCGGTCGGCACGCCCGAGCAGAACGATCGCCTGATCCGGAGTTTCACGTGAGCAAGTCGAAGGTGTTGTTCGTGGATCGCGATGGCACGCTCATCGAGGAGCCGCCGGACGAACAGGTCGATTCGATCGAAAAGATCCGCTTCATGCCGGACGTGTTCGCCGCGCTGCGCGCCGCGCAAGCCGCGGGCTTCAAGCTCGCGATGGTGACCAACCAGGATGGGCTCGGCACGGCGAGCTTCCCGCAGGCCGCGTTCGACATTCCGCACGGCTTCATGATGGACGCGTTCAGCTCGCAGGGTATCGAGTTCGATGCCGTGTTCGTCTGCCCACACCGCAAGGACGACGGCTGCGACTGCCGCAAGCCGAAGACCAGGCTCGTCGAAGACTACGTGCGCAACGTCGATCTGGCCGCGAGCGCCATGATCGGCGACCGCGCGACGGACATCGAGTTCGCGCGCAACCTCGGCGTGCGCGGGCTGCTCGTGCGACGCCACGGCAATGCCGCCGAGACCTGGCCCGCGATCATTCGCACGCTGACCGAACGCAAGGCCGTGATCGAGCGCAAGACGAAGGAGACCGACATCCGCGTCGCGGTCAATCTGGACGCGACCGCGCCGGTGAAGATCGTCACCGGGATCGGCTTCTTCGATCACATGCTCGAGCAGATCGCCAAACACGGCGGGTTCGCGCTCGAGCTCGAATGCAAGGGCGATCTCGACATCGACGAGCACCACACCGTCGAGGACTGCGCGCTCGCGCTCGGCGAAGCGCTGCGCAATGCACTCGGCGCGAAGCTCGGCATCGCGCGTTACGGATTCGTGCTGCCGATGGACGAGGCGCAGGTGCGCGTCGCCATCGATCTCTCCGGTCGCGCGTACGGCGTATTCGAAGGCAAGTTCTCGCGCGAGGCGGTGGGCGGCCTGCCCACCGAGCTCGTGCCGCACTTCTTCCGGTCACTGGCCGAGAGCCTGCGCGCCGCCCTTCATGTCACCATCACCGGCGAGAATACGCATCACATGATCGAAGCCTGCTTCAAGGGCGTCGGGCGCGCGCTGCGCCAGGCATTCCGGCGCGAAGGCGACGAGTTGCCTTCCACGAAAGGAATGTTATGAGCGGCGTCGCGATCATCGACAGCGGCGGAGCCAACATCGCCTCGTTGCGCGCGGCGCTGTCGCGGCTCGGGGCGGATTCCGTGGTCACGACCGATCACGAGGTCATCAAGCGGGCCACGCGGGTCCTGCTGCCGGGTGTGGGCAACGCGCACAGCGCCATGAACAAGCTGCGCGGCGCCGGACTCGACCAGCTCATTCCGACGCTCAAACAACCCTTGTTGGGCATCTGTCTCGGCATGCAGATCCTGTTCGATCACTCCGAGGAAGGCCCGGCGAACGCACTCGGTGTGATCCCGGGCCGCGTCGGCAAACTATCCGCCGCGCCGGGACTGCCGGTGCCACACATGGGCTGGAACCAGCTCGCGCAGACGAAGCCCGATCCACTGCTCGACGGCGTGAGCTCCCTCGACTACGTGTACTTCGTGCACGGCTACGCGGTGCCGGCCGGCGAATGGACGGTCGCGACCACCGAGTACGGCGGCAACTTCACCGCGGTCGCGCGCCGTGACAACTTCTGCGGCACGCAATTCCACCCCGAGCGCTCGGGTGTCGTCGGTGCTCGCATCCTCGCAAACTTCTTGAAGGCCAAATGATCCTCATCCCCTCCATCGATCTGCGTAACGGCCGCTGCGTGCGCCTGCTCAAGGGCGACTTCGACCGCGAGACGCGTTACGACCTCGAACCACACGAGCTGCTGCAGCGTTATCGCGCGCTCGGCGCCACCTGGCTGCACGTCGTCGATCTCGACGGCGCCAGGGACGGTCTGCTCGCGAATCGCAGCGTCATCGTCCGCCTCGCCTCGCAGAAGGCGTTGAACATCCAGGTGGGCGGCGGCGTGCGCTCGACGGCCGTCGTCGACGACCTGCTGCGCAACGGCATCGATCGCGTCATCGTCGGCAGCGCGGCGGTCGAGAATCCCACCGAGGTGCAGGGCTGGTTCAAGAAGTACGGCGCCGAGAAGATAGGCCTTGCCTTCGACATCCGCCACGATGCGGCGGGCGTTCCGCGCGTACTCACGCGCGGCTGGACGAAGGAATCGAAGCTCACGCTGTGGGAGGCGATCGAGTCCTACCTGCCGCATGGCCTCGAACACGTGTTGTGCACGGACGTCGAGCTCGACGGCGCGTTGCAGGGACCGGCGGTCGCGTTGTACGCGGAAGCCGTGAAGCGATATCCGCAGATCGCCTGGCAGGCGTCGGGCGGCGTGCGCAATGCCGCGGATCTCGCCGCCCTCGCCGCCACGGGCAGCGCCGCCGCGATCAGCGGCAAGGCATTGCTCGAAGAACTGATCAAACCATCGGAGTTAGCGCCATTCTTGCCAAACGCATAATCCCCTGCCTGGACGTCCGCGACGGCCAGGTCGTCAAGGGAATCCGATTCCGCGATCACCAGATCGTGGGCGACATCCTCGCGCTCGCGGAACGTTACCGGAACGAAGGCGCCGACGAGGTCGTGTTCTACGACATCACGGCGAGTCCGGAAGGCCGCAGCGTGGATCGCACCTGGGTGCGTCGCGTCGCGCAGGTGCTCGACATCCCGTTCTGCGTCGCCGGTGGAATCCGCTCGGTGGAAGATGCCGAGGCCGTGCTCAACGAAGGCGCCGAGAAGATCTCGATCAACTCCCCCGCCCTCTCTAACCCGGACCTCATCGAAGAGCTCGCGGCGCGCTTCGGCTCGCAGTGCGTCGTGATCGGCATCGACAGCGCGAACGTCAACGACGGCTATCGCGTGTTCCAGTTCACCGGCGATCCGAACCGCTCGCGCAATACCGGTCGCGACACGCTGTCGTGGGTCAAGGAAGTCCAGGAGCGTGGCGCCGGCGAGATCGTGCTCAACTGCATGACGAGCGACGGCGTGCGTCGCGGTTATGACGTGGCGCAGCTTCAGGCCGTTCGCGAGATCTGCGACGTGCCGCTCGTGGCTTCCGGCGGCGCCGGCGCACCCGAACACTTCACGGCCGTCTTCGAGCAGGCGAAAGTCGACGCCGCGCTCGCCGCAAGTGTGTTCCACTCCGGCGCCATCGCGATCCCCGATCTCAAGACCACGCTCGCCGCGGCCGGGATCGAGGTGCGGTTGTGAGCATCGAGATTTCGAATGTCGATTTCGCGAAGGCGGACGGGCTCGTGCCCGCCATCGTGCAGGACGCCGACACGGGCGCGGTCCTCATGCTCGCGTACATGAATCGCGAGGCGCTCGAACAGACGCTGGCGCGCAAACGCGCGGTGTTCTTCAGCCGCAGCAAGCAGCGGCTGTGGGAGAAAGGCGAAACCACGGGACACACGCTCGACGTCGTCGACGTCGCGCTCGATTGCGACAACGACACGCTGCTCGTGACCGCGCGCCCGCGCGGGCCGGCATGTCACAACGGCACGGTCACCTGTTTCGGCGACGAGCCGCGCAGTTCGGCGACCGGAATCGCGTTCCTCGCGAAGCTCGAATCCGTCATCGCACAACGTGCGTCCGAGAAGCCAGAGACGAGTTACACCGCCAAACTGCTCGACAAGGGCATAAAGCGCATCGCACAAAAAGTCGGTGAGGAAGGGGTCGAAACGGCTCTGGCCGGCGTTGGCGAGACGAATGACAAGGTCGTCGAGGAATCCGCCGACCTGCTCTTCCATCTACTCGTGTTGCTGCGCGCGCGCGGAATCCCGCTGGTGGATGTCGTCCGCGCGCTGGAGTCTCGGCATCGCTGAGGCGTAGACTGCCGCGCGTCGCCCCTCCCTTTGAGGTGAGCCGTGCGTGGGATCAATGTCGCATTGGGTGTTTGCGCCGTCGCCGCTGCGCTCGGCGTTGCCTGGACCGCGCGGCTCCTGCACGCCGAGCGCGAACAACGCGTCGCCCTCGAACAACAGCTGGCCGAACTGCAATCGCAGATCGAGACGGCTCGCAGTAAAGTTCCGGCGCCGGGCGGACAAACTACTCCCGTCACCCCGGCACCCGCGCCAACCCCGGCCCCTGTTCCCGTTGCCTCGGCACAGCCCCGGCAGGACGCGAACGAGCTCATTCGCGAATCGCAGAACCGCCAGCGCCGGATGCTTCAGGATCCGGCGTATCGCGAAGCCTTTCTGGCCGATTTACGCCGTCGATACGCGAGCACTCGCCGCGATGCCATCCGACTCGTGGATATGACGCCGGAGCAAGCCGACCGGGTGATCGACCTGTGGATAGAACGCAATCTGCGATTCATGGAGTCCGGAGCGTCCTACGGCGAGGAACTCGACGAAGACGCCAGGAACGAAATGCGCCGCGCCGCCGACGCGGAACAACAGGAACTGCGCACGCTGCTCGGCGACGAGAAATACGAAGAGTGGCGGCGCTACCTCGCCAGCAGCCAGGAGCGTGCCGAGGTCGAAAGCCTGCGCGCCGGGCTCGAGGGCACACCGCACGCAATCGACGATTCGCAGGCGGCCGAGCTCGCGCTCACCATCCACTCGGAGCGCGAGCGGCTCTCGCGGGAATACGACGAATATGCGAACGCCTCGGGCATCACGGATCGCAACGTCGTCCGTCCCTATGATCGGCAACGGTGGATCGAGCTCGCGAAGGAGGCGAACCGGCGCATTCACGCGGCCGCTGCCACCAGGTTGTCGACGCCCCAACTCGCGGAGCTCGACAAGATGCTCGCCGCTCGCCTGGCGCCGGACGAAGCCGCGTTGCGGATGCAGCTGGAGGGCCGAAAGAAGTGACGGGCGTACGCAGGCGCACGCCCCACCGATCAGGCCAAACTAGATCGTGAGTTCCTCGGCCGGTTCGCGCAGGTTGTAGCGCGACGCCATCGCATGCCCATAAGCACCCGCGGTCGCGATCAAAAGCACGTCGCCCGACGCGCATTCCGGCAACAGCCGGTCGCGTCCGAGGAAATCCGAGCTTTCGCAGATCGGCCCGACGACGTTTGCCGCGACGTTCGCGGGCTCGCCGTAGCGCGTCAGATTCACGATCTCGTGATGCGCTCCGTACAACGCCGGACGAATCAGCGAGTTCATGCCGGTCGCGACGCCGACGTAACGGATGCCGCTCTTGCTCTTGGTCTGCGTGACCCGCGCAAGCAGCACGCCCGCGCTCGCTACCAGATAGCGGCCGGGTTCGAGCCACAACGTGACGCCCGGAACTTCCGACTTCACCTGGGCCAGCGCGGAATCGAGCTTCGCGATGTCGAGCGTGCGTCCTTCGATGCGGTCGGGCACGCCGAGGCCGCCGCCCACGTCGATGGTCTTCACGTCCGGGAACCGCTTCGTGAGCGCGGCGAGTGTCGAGCCGACCTGGCTCCAGTTCGCCACATCGAATACGCCGCTGCCCGAGTGCGCATGCAGGCCGACGATCGTGACGTCCGCCGACGCGGCGAGCCGCGCGACTTCGTCGAGCTCCTCGACGGGAATGCCGAACTTCGACTGCGCCCCCGCCGTCTTCACGTGGTGGTGATGACCACGGCCGATGCCGGTGTCGATGCGCAGGAACACGTCGTTGCCGCGGAACACGTCGAGCCAGTTCTGCAGCACGAACAGGTTGTCGATCGTCACGTGCACGCCGAGCGCGAGCGCGCGTTCGTATTCGTCGCGCGGCGCGAAATTGGGCGTGAAGAGGATGCGATCCGGCGCGATGCCCGGCACGCTTTCGAACACGTGTTCGATCTCGGCCAGCGACACGCAATCGAACCCGATGCCGCGCGCCGCCACGGTGCGCAGGATCTCCGGATGCGGGTTCGCCTTGAGCGCGTACAACGCGCGGCCGATCGAACCGATGGTCGTCAGCGACTGCGCGGCCGCGTCCACCTGCGCCAGGTCGTACACGTACGCGCTGTCGCGCGTCGCGAGCGCGCCGATCAGGTCGTGACGGCGCGCGGCCCACCAGGGCTCGGCGCGCGCGGCGACTTCCTCGGGCTTCGCGAACAGCTTTTCCCACGTCGGGCCCATCGACGGATCGTTGGCCTCCGGACGGATCAGCAGGTCATGGAGCTGTTCGACGAGACGATCGCACTGGTTCTCGTCGACCACGAACGTGAAGTTGAGGTCGTTCGCCGCCTGGCTGACGAGGTATACCTTCTGCTCTTCGAACAACTCGAACGCGTCGCCCAGCTTGTGCAGGATGGCGCGGATGTTGCGACCGACGAGCGACACGCTCGCGCAGGGACCGATGACACGCACGCCGGAGAGCTTCGAGAGATCGCGCTGCAACTTGGCCAGCAACTCTCCATCGAGCGTATTGGCGGCCGGATCGAGCGACACCGTCACGTTGGTTTCCGACGTGGAAACGAGATCCACCGACATGCCGTGTTCCTTGAACACCGCGAATACGTCCGCGAGGAATCCGACCTGGTGCCACATGCCCGGGCTGTCGAGCGAGATCAGCGTGATGCCCTTGCGATTGCAGACCGCCTTCACCTGTCCGGCGCCACCCGGGACGTCGCCCGTGATCAGCGTGCCTTCGAGGTCCGGCGTCTGCGTGGCGTAGACATATAGAGGTATCTGGTGCTGCCGCGCCGGCAGCAGGCAGCGCGGGTGCAGCACCTTCGCACCGCTGGTCGCGATCTCCTGCGCTTCATCGTAATGCAGCGCGCGGATCAGGCGCGCGCTCGGCGTGGCGCGCGGATTCGCGCTGAACATGCCGGGCACGTCGGTCCAGATCTCGATCTGCTTCGCGCGGATCTTCGCGCCGAGATACGCCGCCGAGGTATCCGAGCCGCCGCGGCCGAGCAGGCAGGTGTTGCCCTCGTTGTCTCGAGCGATGAATCCCTGCGTGATGACGACGGGCGTCGACGAATCCAGCTTCTGCTCGAGCACCGCGTCCGGCGCGAACGAACACGTGGCAGAAAGCACCGAGGCTTTCGCCGATGCGCCGCGATCTTCCGCGGTCAACATGTCGCGCGCGTCCATCCAGGTGACGTCGATGCCCTGCGACCTCAGGAACCGCGAGCCGATCTCGGTGGCCATGAGCTCGCCGTTGCTCATCACGCGCGCCCGGGTCCGGTCGGACAGCTCGCGCACCAGCGCGATGCCGTTGGCCATCTGGCGCAGCTCGTCGAAATATCCCTGCAGCTGCGGACTCACGCCCACGCCGAGCTCGGTAGTCAGCTGGACGTGCCGGTCCTGGATGGCCTTGAGCGCCTCCTCGGGATTACCGGCCTCCGCGGCCACGAGCAGCTTCTCCAGCATGTCGGTGATCTTGGTGATCGCCGAATGCACGACGAGCACACGTGCCCCGGATTCGAGGCGGCGCTTGACCACCAATGCGATGTTGCGCCAGTTGGCGAGCGAGGAAACGCTGGTGCCGCCGAACTTGACGACCACCCAGCCCGATGCGGAACGCGCGGACATGCGAAAAACCTTCGTCGCGGATCGCCGCGACCACTCACTGAGAAAAGGGAACGAGCCTTACTGCTCGTCTTCGAAAGTGTCCTTGAGATCTTTCTCGAGACGACGATCCGCGAGGACTTCTTCCAACCGGCTCCAGGCGGCTTTGCCACGTTTGGGCGCACCCGGCTGGGGACGAACCCGGCGCTCGACCTTGTCCATCATGCGGTCGTAGTCCGTGTTGTCTTCGGCCTCGGCGAGGAACTCTTCGTCTAGATCGAAGCTTTCGTTATCCCGTTCGGACATCGTTTTTTCTACAAAAACACTTTCTGAAACAGTGAGTTGCGGCCCGTCAGGGCGCGCAAGGAGGCTGCGAACTATATCCGATCCGCGCCCCTTTTCAACTGCGCCGGAATTGTGCCGGGAGACCGCCCGGAACCACTGAAACCGACGCCCCGACGCCCAGGCTGAGGCCCTGGGCGGCGCTGCCCCGGGCCCGCGCCACCTCCAGGACTTCGAAGGAGTTGATGAGTCCGAGGTAATCCCCCTTTTCGACCTCTCCATAGGTCCGGCGCAATGGCAGGCGCAGGCCGGCGATGTGGACGATGGGGTCCGTCAGCGCCGTGACCGCCGCCGCCTCGATGTTCGAAATCAGGTTGCCGAACCGGTCGACGGCGACGACCACGCCCGAAAGGCCTCCGTCCACGCGCGCGGTGACCGCGGGCCAGCCTTCGGTGTTGAGGGTCGTGATCTCGTCGCCGAGCTCGGCCGGATGGCAGCGGCCGGCAGCGATCTCGGCCGCCAGCGGCGCGAACACATCGCGTCCGTGAAAGGTGGCGCTAATGTCGGTGACGCCGTGTTGCACGAGGCGCGCCGGATTCACGCGCACCAGCGTGTCGACGCGGCCGCGCGCGGCGAGCGGCGCGAGCAATCCATTGTCCGGCGCGAGCAATGCCTGCTCCGCGGCCAGCGCGACGATGATGTCGCGAGGCGTTCCGACGCCCGGATCCACCACGGCGACGTGCAGCGTTCCGGCCGGAAAGTAACGTAGTGCGCGCGACATCCAGAACCCGGCCTCGATGGGCTGAAAGGCGCTGACCTCGTGGGCCATGTCGACGAACTTCAGGTTCGGCGAGCGCGCCAGCATGACGCCTTTCATGATCCCCACGAAGGGTTCACGCCAGCCGAAATCGGTTGTTAGCGTGACGAGACCATTTGCGCGAAAAACCGCCACGGAAACTCCGCCATCCGTACACTCCGCGACCATGTCGGTAACCTCCGCAACTGTCAATCGGACGCGACTCGCGGTCTCCAATCCAACGCTCGCATTGTTGTGCGCGTGTTTCGTATTGAGCGGTGTCGCCGCCCTGGTCTACCAGACGGCGTGGACCCGGCAGTTCGCCATCGTGTTCGGCACGTCGGAACTGGCGGTCGCCACCGTGCTGGCCGCGTACATGGGCGGGCTTGCGCTCGGCGCCCTGCTCGCCGAGCGCTTCCTGCCCCGCGTCACGCGCCCGGTACTCACCTATGCGTTGCTCGAGATCGGCATCGCCGTGACGGCGATCTTCGCCGTGCCGATGTTGCTGCGGCTCGCGGATGCCGCATTGCAGGCGATGTTCGGTGGTCAACCTTCCCCGCCCTCGAGCGACGAGGCCGGCACCACACTCTTCTATCTGATCAGTGCGTTCGTCGCGCTCGCCCTGCCGACCACGCTCATGGGCGCGACGCTGCCGATGCTCGCGCGATACGCGGTCTCCGAGGAGAGCCAGATCGGACGGCGCATCGGCATGTTGTACGCGATGAACACGGCCGGCGCGGTCATCGGCGCGTTGCTCACGGCGTTCGTGCTGCTGCCCGATTTCGGTCTCACGGGAGCGGTTTACGTCGGCGCCGCGATGAACATCGCCGTATTCCTGCTCGCCTGGGCGCTCGCGCAGCGTACGCCGTCGATGGCGCCACCGACCGGGTATGCAGTCGATGCGCCCACGGTCGTCGCACCGCGCGCGCCGCGGTACTCGCTGCGGCAATTCCCGGGACCCGCGTGGGTGCTGCCGCTGATGCTGCTCGCGGGCGGCGTCGCGTTCTACCAGGAAGTCCTCTGGGCCCGCATGCTGGCGCACGTGGTGGGCAGCAGCATCTACGCCTTCGGCGTGATGGTCGCGAGCTTCCTCACGGGCATCGCGCTCGGCGGCGGTGCCGGCGCCGCGCTCGCGAAGGATCGCGAACGGGCGGCCATCTGGCTCGGCGGCGCGCTGATCCTCGCGGCCGTCGCGGCCGGCGCTGCCTATCTACTCCTCGAGACCCTGTTGCCGAAAGACGCCGGCCTCATGGGCGGCGATCGGATTTCGCTGCTCTCGCTGTCCGTGCCGCTCAACACGCTGTTCTCCGGGCTGCTGCTGTTGCCGATGACCTTCGCGATCGGCATGACGTATCCGCTTGCCGTGCGCGTGCTCGCGCACGGCGCCGACGACGCGGCGCCCGCGAGCGCCCGCGTGTATTCCTGGAACACGGTCGGCGCGATCGTCGGCTCGCTCGCGGCGGGATTCGTGCTGATCCCTGCCCTGCGTTACGAGGGCGCGATCCGCGTCGCCGTATACGCAAGCGCCGCGCTGGGCGTGCTCGCGCTGTGGCTGCTCGTGCCGGTCAAGCGCACGATCGCCATCGCGGTATCGCTGCTCGCGTGCGCCGTGTTGCTCTTCATGCCGGAAAAACCCGAGAAGCTGCTCGTGACCTCGCCGCTCAACGTGGGCGCGGGCAGGATCCTCCACTACGACGTCGGACGCAGCGCAAGCGTCGTGCTGCTCGCGCAGGACGGCGGCTTCGCGTTACGCACCAACGGTTTGCCCGAAGCGCTCATGGACACGCCGGGCATGCCGCCGCGATTCAGTGGCGAATACTGGCTCTCGCCACTCGCGGTCATCGCGCGGCCCAACGCGCGCGACATGTTGATCGTCGGGTTCGGCGGCGGCGTCGTGGTCGAGGGCGTTCCGCCGACCGTGGCCAACATCGACGTCATCGAACTCGAGCCCGAGGTCATCACCGCCAATCGCCAGGTAAGCACGCAGCGCCGTCGCGATCCGCTCGGCGATCCTCGCGTCAACGTGATCCTGAATGACGCGCGCGGTGCGCTGCGCCTGACCAGCCGCCGCTACGACGCGATCGTGTCGCAGCCCTCGCATCCGTGGACCGCGGGCGCGTCGCACCTGTACACGCGCGAGTTCATGGAGCTCGCGCGCGACCATCTCACGACCGACGGCGTGTTCGTGCAGTGGATGAACGTGATCTTCATGGACGAGGCCGTGTTGCGCTCGTTGACCGCGACGCTGCTCTCCGTCTTCCCGGAGGTGCGCGTCTACCATCCGGATCCGAACACCGTGGTGTTCCTCGCGAGCGCCGCGCCGCTCAACCTCGAAACCCAGGTCGCCCGCACCGGGATGCCGTTGCGCGCGACACCGCTCCACTACGCGCGATTCGGGATCAACAACGCCGAAGACCTGGTTGCCGCCCTGGTGCTCGATACCGACGGCGCCCGCCGCCTTTCCGCAGGCAGCCCGCTCATCACCGACGACGACAATCGCATTGCGACGTCGAGCGTCTTCGAGAGGGGCCGCGGCATGAATGCCGACACCAGCGGCCGCGTGTTCGCGCCGTTCGATCCGCTGCAGCGGCCCGACTCGTTCGTGTTCGGCGCGCTGCGCGACACTCTCGATTTCCCATACATCGTCCGCCGCAACAGCGTGTTCACGCTGCTCGATCCGAGCCTCGTCGACCGTGTCGGCCGGCTCTCCAACATCCTCGGCGATACACCCGAAGGGATTCACGCGCGCGCGTCTTACTACCGCATGAGGCGCCAGGATCAGCGCGCGAGGGAACTGCTGCGCATCGGCATCGAGGAACATCCGGCGAGCGACATCCTTCGCATGGAATTCCTGCGCGACTGGTTCGGCATGCTGGCCCGCGGCCGCACCGAGCCCGAAATCACCGAGGTCGCAACCGCACTGGGCGAGCCCGGAAAGACCGTGCTTCGCGCCGCCCAACTCGCCGCGCGCGGCGAATGGCAACAGGTCGCGGCGCTCGACGACGAACTCGCGACGGTTCCGTGGACGAACCTCTGGTACGGCGAGACGGTGGAGATGCGCGCCAACTGGCGCTCGCGCGTCACCGGCGCCACGGTCAAGCGGCGTTACGGCGACGAAGCCGTGCAGATGATCGATCGCCTCGCGATCATGAATTCCTCGCTCGGCGTGTTCGTGTTGCGGGCACGGGCGGGACTCACCGCCGAGCGGCCCGACGTCGCCATGGAATCCGTCTCCAACTACGCGCGCATGGCGGTTTCCATGGCGAAATCGCGCGGAGTGCCCGCGGAAAACCTGCGCGGCGATGCCGGCGCCCTGCGCGAGATCCTCGGGAATGCGGAAAAACTCCCGGGTGCCGATGCGGTGCGCGCCGCCGAGGTACGCACGGAAATCGACCGGCTGTCGCCGGCGGCGGCGAAGTAGCTAGAGTACCGGCGCCCGCTGCGATTCGGGCGCCGGCGACTCCGGTGCGGGCGCTTCCTGCGGAGCTTCCGCGGGGGTCTCGGGCGGCAACTGCGGGACATCCGCCGGATCCATCTCGAGGCCGATCATCTGCGGCAATCCCGACGCCGCCTTCAGGTTCTCGAGCACGAAGTCCCAGTGGATTGCCGCGGGCGTTTCGCCGAGCGCCGCATTGGCCATCGCATAGAAGCCCTCGAGATCGACTTCCGCCTGCTGACCCTGAGCGTCGATCGGCGGATGCACTTCGAGCCACACCTGGCCGTCTACGCGCGCGACCTTCACCGGCTGATTGATGAGCCACACCGGAGTGCCAACCTTCACGAGCGGGAACAGCGCCTCGATGTCCTCGGGGTACATGCGTATGCAGCCGTGCGTCACGGCCATGCCGACCGCAATCGGATTGTTGGTGCCGTGGATCAGATAGGCGCCCGGCGAGATGTTCAGGCGCATCGCGTAAAGGCCGAGCGGATTGTTCGGTCCCGCGGGCACGACTCTCGGCAGCGGATCGCCGCGCTCCGCGTGCTCCTTGCGCACGGACTCGGGCGGTGTCCAGGTCGGGTTCTTGCGCTTGTCGACGATCTTCGTCTGGCCGAGCGGCGTCGCCCAGTCCATCTTGCCGATGCTGACGGGATACGTGATGACCTGCGGAATCTCGCCCTTCTTCGCAGGCAAGAAGTAGTACAGCCGATGCTCGGGCAGATTGATCACGATGCCTTCGCGCGGTCCCGCGGGCAGCAGTCGCTGACCCGGAATGACCACGGGTGTGCCCTCACCCGGCAGCCACGTGTCGACACCCGGGTTCGCGCGCAGGATCTCTTCGTAGCCGAGCCCGTAGCGGCGAGCCAGGTCCGGTAGCGTGTCCTCGTTGTGGGTGGTGATGGTTTCGACGTCGCCGAACATCAGCGCACCTGTATCGACGAGCGGAAACTGCGCCGCACTCGCCGCCGCGCCGCTGGTCAGCAGCGCCACGAGAATCTTCAATCGCATCGAACGTTCCTTTGCGGTGGTTTCTGGACACAGTCTTGCACAAATCTCTACACTCGGCCGCCGTGAATGACGCACAAATCGCCTTTCTCAGGGAATCGATCCGTACGATCCCCGACTACCCCAAGCCCGGTATCCAGTTCCGCGATATCACGACGTTGTTGCGCGACGACCGTGCCTTCACGGCGACCATCGATGCGCTGTGCGCGCCGTGGGTCGGCGCGAAAATCGACAAGGTTGCCGGCATCGAGGCACGCGGTTTCATTCTGGGTGGAGCCGTCGCTCACTGCCTGAAGGCAGGATTCGTTCCGATCCGCAAGCGCGGCAAGCTGCCGCACGAAACGGTCCGCGTCGCCTACTCGCTCGAGTACGGCGTCGACGAGATGGAAATGCACAAGGATGCGATCCGGAGCGGAGAGCGGGTGTTGTTGCTCGACGACCTCATCGCGACCGGCGGAACGGCGACGGCGGCGGCGCAGTTGCTGATTTCCGCGGGCGCGCAGGTGATGGCGGCCTGTTTCGTGATCGATCTTCCGGCACTGGGTGGCGCGGAGCGGCTTCGCAAAACCGGTATCGAGGTGCAGGCACTGCTGCAGTTCTGAACGACATCGGAGGGGTTTGATGACGGTGCATCTCTATCACTGGGAGCCCAACGCCAATTCCGGCAAACCCATGCTCACTCTCGCCGAGAAGGGCGTGCCCTTCGAGAGTCACTACACCGACCTGCTCAAGTTCGATCAGCATCAGCCCACGTATCTCGCGATCAACCCGGACGGCACGATTCCCACACTGGTCCACGGGTCACGCGTGCTGACCGAATCGACGCCGATGATGGAATACGTCGACGACGAGTTCGATGGACCGCCGTTGAAACCCCGCGATCCCAAGGAACGCTGGCGCATGCGCTGGTGGATGCGGTTCCTCGATGCCTATTACGGCCCTTCGCTCAGCATGATCGGCTGGAGCGTATTCGTGGGACCTGCCGTGCGACAGCGGCCCCGTGAAGAACTCGAGGCAGCGATCGAGCGCATTCCGCTCGAGTCGCGGCGCATCGCGTGGCGCAAGGCGATGTTCAACGAATTCACGCCGGCGGAGCTCGATGAGTCGCGCCGCCGCGTACGCTTCTGCACGGGTGTGCTCGAACGGCACCTGTCGCGCCACGCGTGGATCGCGGGCAAGACGTTTTCGCTCGGCGACATCAACGGCTTCAATCTCGGCTACGCGCTGCCGCTGTCGCAGCCCGATCACTGCAACGATCAGAAGACGCCGCACATCATGGAGTGGCTGCGCAAGATCTACGAGCGACCGGCGACGAAGGAAGTCTGGAAGCTGGGACGCACCGCCATGGCGGAACGCGTGAAATTCCTGGAGCGTGGCCGCCATGCTTGAGCTCTACACCTCGGAACCCAACACGTTCTTCCTCAAGCCGCTCATCGCGCTGCACGAGAAGCAGGCGGAATTCGCGATCCGCTGGTTCGACGCGGAGACCTTCGAACAAATTTCGCTGAGTTTGCCGGCGGAGCTCGAGAACGAAGTCGAGGCGCAACTACATCTCGAACGCGAAGGCCCACTGCTCGTTCACGACGGCTCGCTGATCTCGAATTCCGGATTCATGCTCGAGTACATCGCGGAGGCACTGCCGGGCACACCGCTGCTGCCGAGGACGCCGTACGATCTGTATCGCGCGCACGCCTCCGCGCAATTTCTCGGCGCGCACCTGGGATCGCTCGTCCCCGTGCTGGGCTGCGCGAGGTATCTCGCGCCGAAACTCGCGGCGCGCGATCGCGCGGCGGTCGATGCCGCGATCGCGAAGATGGAACCGGTGGAGCGGCGACAGGCGTGGGCCGGGCTGCTGGATGGCACCTACACGCCTGAGATCCTCGTCATCGCGAGCGAGCGCCTGAAGTTTCCCGTGCAGCGCGTCGAGAAGCAGCTCGCGGAGGGCGCGTGGCTCGCCGGCGCGGAGTTCAGCATTGCCGACATCGATGCCTTTGCGCTGTTGCGGTCGGTGCCGGATCTCGCACCCGAGGTCGCCAACGAGAGCGCGACGCCGCGACTCATGGAGTATCTGAAGCGAATCGAGCAGCGGCCTTCGGTGAAGGCGTCGCTGGCTATCTCGCGCAGCGGGAATCCGGGGCAGCATTTCGTACCGGGGGTGGAGCCGTCACGATGGGGATGAAGCCCCGATGACTTCCCTGGTCCTGCTCCCCGGCCTCTCCTGCGACGCCGCCGTCTGGACGCACACGCGCGCCGCATTCGCGCCGCGCGCCGACGCCCACATCGCGGATTACGGAGCGCTCGATTCTCTGCCGGCGATGGCGCGGCACGTGCTGGACACCGTCAATGGCGACATCGCGATCGCCGGTCACTCGATGGGCGGGCGCGTGGCGCTCGAAATGTTTCGCGTCGCGCCCGAACGCATTCGCGGCATTGCGCTGCTCGACACCGGTACCCAGGCGCTCGCCGCGGGGGAAGCCGGCGAACGCGAAGTCGCGGGCCGGCACGAACTCGTCGGCATCGCGCAGCGCGATGGGATGGCGGCCATGGCCGAACGTTGGGTGCAGGGCATGGTCTGGAAGCCGCGACTCGCCGACAAACCACTGATCGACGGCATCATCGCGATGTTCGCGCGCGGCAGCGCCGAGATCTTCGCGGCGCAGATCCGCGCACTGATCGCGCGGCCCGATGCGGGTGAGCTGCTGCCGCGCATCGCCTGCCCCACGCTCGTGTTGTGCGGCGAGGACGATAGCTGGGCGCCCGCTGCACGCCATCGCGAGATGGCGCAACGGATTCCCGGCGCGACGCTCGTTCTCGTGCCCGATTGCGGCCACATGTGCACGCTCGAGCGCCCCGAAGCAGTGACGCAGGCCCTGCTCGACTGGTGGCGCAGGACCTGACCGGGTGATCGGGGACAGATTTATTTATTGACGATGTCGCCCCGTTATCGTCGATAAATAAATCTGTCCCCGATCGCGATCGTTCCCGATCAGAACATCGTGTTTTCGTTCGCGGACTTTTCGGGGATCTGCTGCACGACATCCCAGTGTTCGACGATCCTGCCTTTCTCGAAGCGGAAGATGTCGACCACCGCCATGCCACGGTCGTCGGGATTCATGCGCACGTGCGAATGCAGCACGACGATGTCGCCGTCGACGTAGGCGTGTTTGAAATCGTAGGTCCAGCCGGGAAGCGCGATCAGCGCCTTGCCGAGCACCTCCACCGCAGCTTCCTTGCCGTCCGGCGCGATGGGGTTGTGCTGGATGTACTTGTCGCCGACGTATTTGTCGAAGCCTTCCTTCACCTTCTTCTGATTGAAGACCATGTCCATGAAGGAGATGACCTTCTGCGCGTTCGGCTTCTTGCTGATGTCCGCGTCGGCGCGGGCGGCGGCGGTACACAACAACACGAGCGCCAGCAGCCGGGTGGTTAGACGGTTGGTCCTGATCCGCATGAGATTCCTCCTTCCCTTGCCATCCATCGTAGCTCAACCCAGGTGGCGCGAATTGCGCTCATGGTCCAGTCGCGCTCCCTGTCAGTCGAGTCCGGGTGGCGAGACCTCGGGACCGCATGCCTCGACGCGCGCACGGTTCCGAGACTGAAGCCCCGCGCGGCTGCTAATGTCGCGCGCGTGACGACGCCCTCGACTTTCGTATTGATACACGGCGCCTGGCATGGCGCCTGGTGCTGGCACAAGCTCGTGCCCCTGATGACGGCGCGGGGTCATCGCGTGGTCGCGCCCGACCTGCCCTCCATGGGCGACGATCCGACACCGGCATCTTCGGTCACCCTGGATTCGTGGGCGCGCTTCGTCGCGGACCTCGTCGCCGTGCAACTGGAGCCGGTCGTCCTGGTCGGCCACAGCCGCGGCGGAATCGTGATCAGCCAGGCCGCGGAGCTCGTCCCCGAGCGCATCGCGCGCTTGGTCTATCTATCGGGCTATCTTCTCCGCGCCGGCGAGACGCTCGCGGATGCCGCGCGCGCGGACGAAGGTTCGCTGGTGCCCGCCAACATGGTTCCCGCCGCGAGCGGCGTGACCTGCACGCTGCGGCCGCGCGCCGTGCGCGATGCGTTTTATGGCCATTGCGGCGACGCGGACGTGGAATTCGCGCGCGCACGGCTGTCGCCCGAGCCGCTCAAACCACTGGTGACGCCCTTGACGGTGACACCGGAGAGGTTTGGCCGCGTCCCGCGCGCGTACATCGAGTGCCGCGACGACAAGACCGTCTCGCACGCCGCCCAGAGACTCATGCATGCGCGGCTGCCCTGCGATCAGGTGTTCACGCTCGACGGCGACCACTCGCCGTTCCTGTCGGCGCCTCAGGATCTTGCGCGGATATTGATCTCGATCTGAATCCCGTCGGGATCGTGCACGAAGAGCTGGCGCAGATCGCTGGCCGGCACGCGCGTGGAGCGGTACTCCACGCCGTGTTTTTCGAAGCTCGCCACGAGTTCGTCGTAGTTGTCGGCCGCGAACGCGATGTGATCGACGCTGCCACTGCCGTGCCGTTCGCGCGCGGCGTCCCGCAGGCGACCGGTCGCCACGTAACTGGCCTGCCCCGCGACGTGAACGACCGCGACATCACCGACGTATATCCACAGCCCCTCGAAGTCGAACGGCGGCCGCGGCCCCGTGCGCAACCCGAGCACGTCGCAATAAAAATGCCGCGTCTTCTCGAGATCCTTCGACAGCACCATGTAGTGCTGCATCCGCGTGATAGGCATGGGTGGGGACAGTGGTGCCGGTGTAAAAAGTGGGGATTAGCACCTGTCGGCGTCGACGCTGTCAACGGCTGTTGAGGCTAATCCCCACTTTTTACACCGGCACCGCCATCCCCACTCCGTTTAACCCCAGACCTCGCGGGCGATATCGACCACCAGGCGCAGCTTCTCGGTCTGCTGGCTCATCTGGATGTCGTTGCCGTGGAAGCTGCTCGAGAAGCCGCACTGCGGCGACAACGCGAGCTGCTCGAGCGGCACGTACTTCGCGGCCTCGTCGATGCGGCGCTTGATGGCGTCCTTCGACTCGAGCGCGCCGAGCTTGGTCGTGATGAGTCCCAGCACGACGATCTTGCCCTTCGGCAGGAATCGCAGCGGACGGAAGTCGCCGCTGCGCTCGTCATCGTATTCCAGAAAATATGCGTCGACCTTCATCTCCGACAGCAGCGCCTCGGCAACGGGCTCGTAACCGCCCTCCGCCGCGTGCGCGCTCTTGAAGTTACCGCGGCACAGATGCACCGCGAGAGTCATGCCCTCGGGCTTCTGCGCGACGACGCGATTGATGAACGACGCATAACGATGCGGCAGTTCGTTCGGATCGTCACCGCGCGCGCGCGCCGCCTCGCGCATCTTCGTGTCGCATAGATAGGCGAGGTTCGTGTCGTCCATCTGCACGTAGTTGCAGCCCGCCTTCGAAAGCGAACGCAGCTCGTCGCCGTACGCCTGCGCGACGTCCGCGTAGAACTGCTCGAGGTCCGGATAGTCCTTCTGGCTGATGCCCGCGCGACCGCCACGGAAATGCAGCATCGTGGGCGACGGAATCGTCACCTTCGGCGTGCGCTTCGTGTTCGCCTTCAGATATTCGAAGTCCGCGCGCTGGATGTCGCGCGCGTGTTTGACCTTCGACACGACCCTCATCACGGGCGGCGCGAGCTCTTCACTGCCGTCCGGCTTGATCACGATCGTCGGATCGTCGGATTGCACGCCGTCGAGCTGCTTGAGGAAATCGATATGAAAATACGTACGGCGGAATTCACCATCGGTTATCGCCTGCAGCCCGACGTCTTCCTGCATCTTGATGACCTCCGCGATCGCCTTGTCTTCGACGGCGCGCAGGTCGGCCGCCGCGATTTCCTTGCGCGCGAATTTCTCGCGAGCCTCGAGCAGATAGCGGGGACGGAGGAAGCTGCCGACGTGATCGGCACGCGAGGGAATCAACGGGGTCATCAGATCTCCTGAATCAACAACTTACGAAATTCTCTTGATCGGCTTCATGAATGCGAGATGTGCCGAGCGTATGCGAAGTGTTGGGCCGCGTCGCCACCGCCACTCCACTCGAACTGCAATCTGTTTCGCGCGCCAGCGAACTCGAGTCAAACGCACGAGCACGCTGCAACGCGATGTTATTCTCGCCGCGCCGACGAAGATTAGGGGGGAAAAGAACGACATGTCGAACTACGATCCGCGCAGCCTGCTCGCAACGTCACCGATGACGCGGCTGCAGATCCTCGTATGCACCATCACCGTCATGCTCAACGCGCTCGACGGATTCGATCTGCTGGCGATCAGCTTCGCCACTCCCGGCATCATGAAGGATTTCCAGATCCCGCCCGACGAAGGCCTGGGCCTCGTCCTCGCGATGGATCTGTGGGGCATGGCGGTCGGCTCGTTCGTGCTGGGCGGCGTGGCCGACTACGTCGGCCGGCGGCGCGCGATCCTCTCGTTCCTCGTCGTCATGACGATCGGCATGTATCTCTGCTCGCACTCCGGAGACAAATACGAACTCGCGGGCTGGCGCTTCTTCACCGGCCTCGGCATCGGCGGCATGCTCGCCGCGATCAACGCCACCGCGGCGGAGTTCTCGAACGACGCGCAACGCAAGTTCTGGGTCGCGCTCATGACCATCGGTTATCCGCTGGGCAACATCCTCGCCGCGTTCATCCTGGCCCCGCTGCTCAAGACGCACTCCTGGCGCGTCGTGTTCGAGCTCGGCGCCGCGGCCACCGGCGCGATGATCCCGGTCGTGTGGTTCTGCGTGCCGGAGTCGGTCTCCTGGTTGTGCCGCAAACAACCCGCGAACGCACTGGCCCGGATCAACGCCACCTTGAAGAAGATGGGTCACGCCGCGATCAGTGCCCTGCCGCCGCTCAGCGCCGCGCCGCCGAAGGCGCCGCTGGCCGACGTCTTCAAGCGGAAATATCTCGCGCTCACCCTGCTGCTGATCTTCGCGTACTTCGCGCACATCACGACGTTCTATTACGTGCTCAAGTGGGTCGCGCCGATCGTTTCGAAGATGGGTTACACACCCTCCACCATCGCGGACGTGTTGTTCTGGGCGAGCGTGGGTGGCGCGACGGGCGGCGCGCTGCTCGGCTGGTTGTCCATGCGCAGAAGCCTCATCGGGCTCACCAGCGGCGTGCTGGTGCTCGGCATGATCTCGGTGTCGATCTTCGGGGCTGGCCAGGAAACCTTGTGGGGCCTCAAGGCCATCGTCGCGCTGTGCGGCTTCTTCACGAACGCCGGCATCGTCGGCCTCTACACGCTGCTCGCGCTTGCCTACCCCACGCACCTGCGTGCGACCGGAACCGGCGTCGTGATCGGCGCGGGCCGCGGCGGCGCTGCGCTGGCGCCGATTCTCGCGGGCTATCTGTTCGGCCAGGGCCTGTCGCTGCAGACCGTGTCGATCGTCATGGGCGCCGGTTCGCTGCTCGGCGCGATAGCACTGCTCTTCGTGAAGTTCGAGAGCACCTCCGAAGCGCGGATGGTGACGGGTGGGGATAGTGGTGCCGGTGTAAAAAGTGGGGAGAGAGCGCCCTCTCCCTGATCGGCCCTGCCGCGAACAATCTCGCGGATAAATAGAATTTTGCGGCTTGGCGCGCGGACGTGCGCGCGTCACTGTGCGTGCATCCTTTTCGCACGCAACCTCCCATGCCGCGCCGCCCGCGCATACATCAAACCAACGCGTACTACCACGTGACGCTGCGTGGGAATCACCAACAGGACATCTTTCGATCCGGCGAGGATCGAAGATTGCTCAACACCATCGTCGCCCGCTGGATCGCGAACTATGGGGCGAAGGTTCATGCGTATTGCTGGATGTCGAATCACGTGCACCTGCTCGTGCAGGTCGGCACCGAGCCGCTCGGCTCGGTCATGAGGCAGATTGCCTCGGAATACGCGCGCGCCTTTCAGAGGAAGTTGCAGACCACCGGGCACCTGTTCGAGCGCCGCTATCACGCCAGCTTCATTCACAACGACCGCTATCTACTGGCGGTCGTGCATTACATCCATTACAACCCGGTCGAAGCGAGACTCGTTCGAGCCGTCGCCGAATATCCGTGGTCCAGCCATGGTTGTTATGCCGGCGAGCGCACGGAGACCTGGCTCACGACCGGATTCGTGCTCGACAGGTTCTCCGCGGTGCGACCCGACGCGATTGCCGCGTATCTGAAGTTCATGGATTTGCGCCCCGAGGAAGTTCTCCCCTCGGACGGCGAAATGTCTTCGCTCGACGCGCTCATGGAGCACGCCTGCGCGCGCTTCAACACCTCGCTTGCGGAACTGCAGGCCGACAATCGAGATGAGCGACTCATGAAAGCCCGCGCGTGGATCTCGCATCGGGCAATCGAAAACAAGATCGCCAACCTGTCGGAGCTTTCGCGGATTCTGAGCCGCGACCGCGCGACACTGCGTTACGCGATGCAGCGCTTCCCAAGTAAAGAGGATGAGCCCTTCGAGCTAATCCCCACCTTTTACACCGGCACCTAATCCCCACCCAGCTTCAGCGCCCGGATCGCGTTCTCTTTCAGGATCAGCGGCTGGACTTCGGGCTTGAAGCCGGCCTCCGAAAAATCCTTCATCCAGCGGTCGGGGGTGATCAGCGGGAAATCGGAGCCGAACAGCATCTTGTGCTTGAGCTGCGAGTTCGCGTAGCGGATCAGCTCGGGCGAGAAGTATTTCGGCGACCAGCCGGACAGGTCGATGTAGACGTTCGGCTTGTGCAGGCACACGGACAGCGCCTCGTCCTGCCAGGGCCACGACGGGTGGGCGATGATCACCGTCATGTCCGGAAAATCCGCCGCCACGTCGTCGACGTGGATGGGGTTCGAGTACTTGAGCTTGAGCCCGCCGCCACCCGGCATGCCGGTGCCGATGCCCGAATGCCCGCTGTGGAAGATCGCCGGTAGTTTGTACTCGGCGATCACTTCGTACAGCTTGTAGGCCATCCGGTCGTTCGGGAAAAACCCCTGGCAGGTGGGGTGGAACTTGAAGCCGCGGACCCCGCCTTCCTCGATCAGCCGCCGCGCCTCGCGCGCGCCCATCTTGCCCTTGTGCGGATCGATGCTCGCGAATGCGACCATGATGTCCGAGTTCTCGCGCGCCGCGTCGACCACTTCCTGGTTGGGAATTCGCCGCACGCCCATCTCGAACTCGCTGTCGACCGTGAACATCACGAGTCCGATCTTGCGTTCGCGGTAATAAGCGATCGTCTCCGGAATCGTCTTGCGCTTGTCCGCCTTGAAATATTTCGACGCGGCGTCGTCGTAGGGCTTCGCGGCCTCATCCGGCTCCTGCCGGCACGACACTTCCGCGTGCGTATGCACGTCGATGGCAATCAGCTGGTCAACTTTCACTTCGCGACTCCGCGGTGTTCCTCATCCCAGTCCGCAAGAGTACGGCCTTCGCGCACGAGGCGCACCAGCAACGGCGCCGGTTCCCAATGCATGGGACCGAACATCTCGCGATATTTCTCCATCCCCGCGAGCAGCGTCGGCAACCCCAACGTATCCGCGTAGAACATCGGCCCGCCGCGATAACGCGGAAAGCCATATCCCGCGCACCACACGACGTCCACGTCGCTCGCGCGTTGCGCGATGCCCTCGTCGAGGATCTTCAATCCTTCGTTGAGCAGCGGATACAGGCATCGCTCGAGGATTTCCTCGTCCGTGTGTTCGCGCGGCTTCACGCCGAGCTCGGCGCCGCGATTGCGCAGGATCTCGATCGCCTCCGGATCGTCGTATCGCGTGCGATCGCCTTTCTCGTATTTGTAGAAACCCTTTCCGGTCTTCTGACCCAGGCGTCCGACCGCGTGCAGCGCGGCATCCGCCTGGTAGTAAGTCGGATCCGGCGGATACATGTGCGCGTTCGTGCGATGCACGTTCACGCCGACGTCGATACCGGCCATGTCGAACACCGCGAGAATGCCCATCGCCATGCCGAACTGCTCCAGCACGGTGTCGACGCGCCGCGGCGTCGCGCCTTCGAGCGTCAGCCGCAGCGCCTCGCGCGCATAGCCTTCCATCATGCGATTGCCGATGAAGCCGTAACAAACGCGTGCGAGCACTGGCGTCTTGCGCAGGGTCTTCGCGAGTTCCATCGCCGTGCGGATCGAAGTGGGCGAAGTCGCCTGGCCGCGAACGACCTCGAGCAGCGGCATCACGTTCGCCGGCGAGAAGAAATGCAGCCCGATGAAATCTGCCGGCGACGATGTCGCCTTCGCAATCTCGTCGATGTCGAGCGTCGAGGTGTTGGTCGCGATCAGCGCGCCAGTCTTCGCCACGGCGCTCACCTGCCCGATCACCGACTTCTTGAGATCCATGCTTTCGAACACGGCCTCGATGATCACGTCGGCCTGCTTCAGATCGTCGTAGCTCAGCGAGCCCTTGATGAATCCGAGCCGGCGCGCCTTCTCGGCCTCGTTCATGCGGCCGCGCTTGACCATCGAGCCGAAAGTCGCATCGACCGTCGCGAGGCCTTTCGCGAGTCCCGCCTCGTTCGCATCGAGCAGCGTGACCGGAACACCCGCGTTCGCGAATGCGATCGCGATGCCGCCGCCCATCGTGCCCGCGCCGATCACACCGGCGCTGGCAACCTTGCGCGCCTCGCCCGGTGGCAACCCTTCGACTTTGCGGCTCTCGCGCTCCGCGAAGAACACGTGAATCGCGGCCTTCGCTTCGATCGTGCCCTTGGTGTGATTGGCGAACTTGTCTTCCTCGAGCAGGCCCTGCTCGATCGGCAACGCGCTCGCTTTCACCGCTTCGAGTGCGGTCAGCGCGGCCGTGCGATTCGGATACAGCCGCAGCGCCTCCGCGCGCCACTTCGCATCGAACTCCGGCGTGAACACGCTCGTATCGACGGTGCGCGCCGACGTGGGCCGCGGCCCCGCGTCGCGCGCGACCAGCGCGTTCGCGTACGCGACGGCGCCCGCGACCAGGTCACCCTCGACGATCTCGTCGATGAGCCCCTGCTCCTTCGCAATCGGCGCCGGCACCGGCTTCGCATCGAAGATCATGCGCAGCGCCTTGTCGGGCCCGATCAGTCGCGGCAGCCGCTGTGATCCGCCCGCGCCGGGAATGATGCCGAGCGTGACCTCGGGCAGCATGACCTTCGCGGTCGGCGTAGCGACTCGATAATGGAACGCCAGCGCGAGCTCGAATCCGCCGCCGATGGCGGAGCCGTGCAGCGCTGCCACGCAGGGAATCGGCAGATTCTCGAACTGGCCGTAGAGCTCGCGGTACTCCGCCTCCTTGGGCGGCCCCGAGAATTCATTGATGTCGGCGCCCGTGAAGAAGTTGTTGCCTTCGCAGCGCAGCACGAGCGCCTTGAACGTCGGGTCCGTGCGCATGTGCGCGAGCGCGCCGAACAACCCCGAGCGGACCTCGGCGGTGATCGTGTTGACGGGAGGGTTCTCGACCACGATGACTGCGATGTCACCGTGGCGTTGCAATTCGACGATTGGACGGGTCATTTGAGGTCGGTGAGCTTACCCAAAAGTTCGAGCAATTGGTCACGGCCGTTGATGCCGATGCGCTCGATGAGTTTTCGTTCGTGCGACGCCTGTACCTCACCCGCACGCTGCAGCATGCGCTTGCCCTTCGCGGTGACGTGCAACTCGTAGCTGCGGGCATCGCTCGTGGATTTCTTGCGGATGATGAACCCGCGCCGCTCGAGCTCGCTCATCGTCGGCACGCAATTTGCTTTCTGGATACCCAGGGCCTCGCAGACCCCGGACTGGCTGGCCCCCGGATTCTCCGCGACCATGAGCAACAATGTGTACTGGACGGGGCGCAGGTCGAGTTCGGATAGCGAATCGTTCAGATCCGCATACACGGCGCCCTGCGCCCGGCGCAGCGCGTAACCGATCAGATCCCTCAACGGCGCCGTTCGAACCACCACGTATCCCCTTCCGTACGCCGCAAATGCTGAGCCGGGGCCCCGGTTGCTTCTCGACCGGCAGGGAACTCGGATTGGTCGATAGCTCCTATCAGAACTACCAATTGGTTACTCGAAATAACTATCACGTATAACTAACGCCACATCGTCGGACACCTCGAGGGGGAGGGAGTCATGGCTACAGTGGAATCGTTCTCGACCGCAGGTCTGGATCCGAGACGCAAACTCACCTACTGGAACGATCGTGCGAGCGAAAGCTTTTCACCACTCGTTTCCGATCCGGTCGACATCCGCACATTCACCGGATCCATCCAGCGCGCCTCGATCGGCGACCTGACGCTCGCCGAGGTCTACTCGGACGCGCAGCTCGTGAGGCATTCGCGCGCGCACGTCGCCCGCACGCGTTCGTCGCTGTTCTTCCTGCATCTGCAGATGGAAGGTGAAAGCACGAACCGGCAGGACGGGCGCGAAGCCCATCTGCGCGCCGGCGACTTTACGTTGTGCGACAGCACACGCCATTACGAAATCGCTTTCGGCGGCGCGAACCGCATGCTGGTGCTGGGCATTCCCGACGCCATCCTGCGCCGCCACATCGCCTGTCCCGAGTGTCTCGTCGCCATTCCGATGGCCGGTGGCACCGGGGTGTGCGCCCTGCTCTCGCGTTTTCTGCGCAACTACTGGTTCGAGTTCCAGAAGAGCATGGACCAGTCGGTGGCCGCACGCATAAACGTCGCGATCCTGGACCTCGTCGCGGCGGCCTACGCCGACCTGCCGCAGTCCCGCTCTGACCGCTCGTCACTCGCCACCGCGCATCGCATCCGCATCATCAATTACATCGAAGCGCACCTGAACGATCCCGAGCTCACGCCGACGCGCATCGCCGACGCGTGCAAGATGACGACGCGTTACCTGCATCACCTGTTCTCGGACCAGGACGAAACCGTCGCGCGCTACATCCTGCGCCGCCGTCTCGAAGCCTGTTCGCGCGCACTGCTGTCGCCCTCGCAACGCGGCCGCACGGTGACCGCGATCGCATTCGACTACGGCTTCAACAGCCCGACGCACTTTGGTCGCGTGTTCCGCGCGAAGTACGGCGCGACGCCACGCGAGTACCGGCGCGAGAAGATCGAAGTCGCCGCCTAGTTCGAAGCGGGATCCACTCGCAAGAATGGATACGCGCGCGTAGTTCTCGCGCGACATCAGCCCTGGCTGATGAACTTCGTCACGAGACAGGCCTCGAGTCCCTCGATACCCTCCTCGCTGCCGTGGCCACTTTCCTTCACGCCGCCGAACGGCGCCTCGGGCACCGAGATCTGAAAGCTGTTGAGACCGATCATGCCGGCCTCGAGCTTCTCGCCCAGCAGATTGACGCGGCGCGCATCGTTCGTGAAACCGAAGGCCGCGAGGCCAAACGGCAGGCGGTTCGCCTCGGCCAAAACCGCGTCGAAGTCGCGGAACGGGTTCAGCAGCGCAATGGGACCGAACGGCTCCTCGTTCATGATGCGCGCGGCAATCGGTATGTCCGCGAGCACCGTCGGCTCGAAGAAGAATCCCCTGCGCTGGATGCGTTTGCCGCCCGCGAGCAGCCGCGCGCCATGTTCGACCGCATCGTCGATGATGCCCTGCACCGCCGGCAGACGCCGCGCGTGCGCGAGCGGCCCCATCCGGTTCGCCTCGTCGATGCCTGGGCCCACGGGCAACGCCTGCGCGCGCGCCGCGAAGCCTTCCGCGAACTTCGGGTAGATGGACTCCTGCACGTAGAAACGTGTCGGCGAGACACACACCTGGCCCGCGTTGCGGTACTTCGCGGTGACGCA
Organism: Pseudomonadota bacterium; assembly: GCA_023433705.1. GTDB lineage: Bacteria > Pseudomonadota > Gammaproteobacteria > Steroidobacterales > Steroidobacteraceae > CADEED01. The sequence goes on along the minus strand of JAEYUC010000100.1, from coordinate 14,400 downwards.
GGCATCGAGCACCTTGTCGACGTCGACATCGTCGAACACGATCACCGGCGCGTGTCCGCCGAGTTCCATCGTCGTGCGTTTCATGCCGTCGGCCGCGAGCTTCATGAGCTGTTTGCCGACCGGCACGGAGCCCGTGAACGAAATCTTGCGGATGATCGGCGAAGCGATGAGTTGCCGGGAGACTTCATGTGGCACGCCGAACACGATGGCGAGCGCACCGCGCGGCACGCCCGCGTCGTGCAAGGCGCGCGCGATCGCGAGCGCGGTGCCGGGCGCCTCTTCCGCGGGCTTGAGAATGCACGGGCATCCCGCGGCAAGCGCCGCCCCCAGCTTGCGCGCCGGATTGCCCGCCGGGAAATTCCACGGCGCGAACGCGGCCACCGGGCCCACGGGTTCTTTCACGATGGTCATGCGCTGACCGGGCATTCGCTGCGGCAACACGCGACCGTAAGCACGGCGACCCTCCTCGCCATACCACTCGAAGATTTCCGCCGACGCCTGCACTTCGATCCGCGTCTCGTGGATCGTCTTGCCCATCTCGAGCGTCGCGATGCGCGCGATCTCCTCGGCGCGCGCGCGGATCGAGTCCGCGGCTTTCTTGAGGATCTTCGAGCGCTGCACGGGCAGCAGTGCGCGCCATTCACTCCACGCGCGCTGCGCGGCCGCGAGCGCGCGTTCGAGATCGGCCGGCGTCGCGTGCGGCAGTTGGCCCAGGACTTCTTCCGTCGCGGGATTGACGACCGGTTGCGTCTTCCGTTCTTGCGCGCCCAACCACTCGCCGTCGATGAACAGCGTGAGCTCCGGATAAGGCTGCGTGGCGGACGGATCGATGGGCTTGACGTGTGCTGACATGGTGATTCCGGCGTGCGCGATGCGGTTCGATCCCTCATGAAACGGCAACCATGAAGCGGCCGCAATGGACAGTTGACTCGATCCTTCGCGAACACTTTCGCGACGCCTCGCGCAATCGGCGCCGGGCGTGCCCGTGCCATGATTTGCAAGGAATTCCTGTCTCATCCGGGTGATCCCCATGGCCGACTATCGCCGCATCGCCACCGAAGAAGCCTTCGCCACCCGCGATCAGATGAACGGGTTCCGCGAACTGCTCGCGGACGGCTACGACGATCCGGGGTTCAAGAGCCTGTGGGGTTTCTATCTAGGCAGCCCGAGCGAACGCGCACGTTTCATCATCGACCGTCTGCAGGATCTGGGCGTCGAGCGAATCGCCGACATGGATTCGGCCGGCATCGACATGCAGGTGTTGTCGCTGACTTCGCCCGGCGTGCAGGTGTTCGATGCCGCGACCGCGAACTCACTCGCGCGCGACAGCAACGACGAACTGGCCGCGGCGATCGCGCGTCACCCGACTCGTTTCGTCGGCCTCGCGGCCGCGGCGCCGCAGGATCCGCCGGCGGCCGCGCGCGAGATCGAGCGCGGCGTCCGCCAGCTCGGCCTGCGCGGCGTCATCATCAACTCGCACACGATGGGCGAGCGGCTCGATGACCCGAAGTTCTGGGCCATCTTCGAGGCCGCCGAGGCGCTCGACGCGCCTGTCTACCTGCACCCGAACTCACCGCCGCGCGACATGATCGCGCCCTACCTGGAGGCCGGGCTCGACGGCGCCGTGTTCGGATTTCAGGCCGAGACTGGCCTGCACCTGTTGCGGATCATCGTCGCGGGGGTATTCGACCGCTTCCCGAAATTGAAGATGATCGTCGGTCATTGCGGCGAGGCGCTGCCGTACTGGATGTACCGCATCGATTACATGCACCGCGCGCAGATCGCCGCGAAGCGTTACCCGATGCTCAAGGAACTGAAACGCACCCCGAGCGAATACCTGCGCGAGAACGTGTACGTCACGAACAGCGGCGTGGCGTGGGAACCCGCGATCATGTTCTGCCACAAGGTCATGGGTCCGGATCACACGCTGTATGCGATGGACTATCCGTACCAGTACCTCGCCGCGGAAGTGACCGTCTCCGACAATCTGCCGATGTCGGCCGAGGACAAGAAGAAATATTTCCAGACCAACGCCGAGAAGCTGTTCGGAATCCGCTGACTGGATCGGATCCGCTCAGACGTGCGCGTCGATGACCGCCGATCTGCGCTGCGTGCGCACGGCATACAGCGCGCGCTCGATGGCGGGCAGCACCTCCGCCGTGTTGGTGACCACCTCGGCGTGCGCGCCGCCCGCCGCCGCGGCGATGCCGCCGTAATCCGGTGGCTGCGCAAAATCGATGTCGATGTGCGGCGAATTCGCGGCGAGGCCCCTCGGATGCACGCTCGCCACCGCCTGGCGCGGCGCCTGCCAACCGCCGTTGTTGAGCACGACGTGCAGGAACGGCGCCTTGTAACGCCGCGCCATCCAGTGCACGGCGGAAGGTTGAGAGAACAGATAGCTGCCGTCGCCGCAGATCGACACCACCAACGCGTCGGGTTTCGCGAGCTTGATGCCGAACGCCGCGCCGCCGTTGTAACCCAGCGAACCGCCGCCGCTCGAAAACAACGTACCGGGCAGCGTGCGCTGCATGTGCTGCGAAACCACGTGGAAGTTGGTAACCGCCTCGCTCACGATGATCGCCTCGGGGCCCACCGCGCCGCGGATCGACGCCACGAGGAACTGCGGCGTCAACTGTTCCTGCGGTCGCTCGTGCGCGGCGCGAAATCCCGTCCACGCCTCGTGAGCCGCCTCGAGGTGACCCATGCGCTCGGCGAGCCGCTCGCGCGAGGGCATGAGCCGCGCGCATGCAGCACGCAATTGCGCGACCGCGATGGCCGCGTCGGCCTGGCACGCTACTTCGCTGCCGATGTACCACAGCGGCATCTGCTGTTTGAGCGCATCCGAATCAATGTGGAACACGCGCGCCCCCAGGCGCGGCTTGCTGACCGCGCCGATCCACGGCACGTCGCTGTCGATGACGAGCACGACGTCGGCCGCGGCGAGCGCCTCGTTCTGGCGACGCTCGTTCCACTGAACGCCCTGGTAACAAACGTTGTCGGTCGGGAAATTGACGTAGCTGGGCACCGACTCGAGCACACCAATGCCGACCTCGGCGCACAGCCCGATCAGCTCCGCTACCGCGGCGGGATTCCGTCCCAGGTAGGACGTGACGACGAGCGGTCGCTGCGCCGTCACCAGCGACGCGGCCATCGTTTCGACGACATGCGGCGCGAGCGCGGCCGCCGCGAGCGGCTGCCAGACGCTCGTATCGAGCGAAATTCGCGGCACCTCGCTCTCCAGCACCTCGCGCGCCGCCGTCACGTACACCGGGCCGCGCGGCTCGCTGTGCGCGAACTGAAGCGCGCGATGCACGATCTGCTTCGCGTTCGCGCCGACCCGGATTTCGCTCTCGTAGCGCACGTAGCCGCGGACCAGTCCGCGCTGGTCGGGCACGTCCTGGATCCACTGGATGAATTCGTTGCGGCTGCCGCGCGCCTCTCCTTCCTGCGTGGCCGGCGAGCTTCCGGCGACGATGAGCACGGGCACGCGTCCCTTGGCCGCGTTGTGCACGGCGCCGCCGAGCGCCTGTGTTCCGCAATCGACGTGCACCAGCACCGCCTGCGCGCGGCCGGTGACCTGGGCATATCCGTGCGCCGCCGACATCGCGACCATTTCGGTGGGGCACGTGATCACTTTCGGGCAGGGCTTGTTAGCCGCGCGCGCCTGCGCGATCGCCTCGATCATTCCCGGGTGATCGCTGCCGAAGTTCGCGAACAGGTATTCGACGCCGCCTTCGACCAGCGCATCGAGGATTGCCGAGCTCGCCGTATACATCGTGGACACTCTTGCGGCCGGACGGGCCAGCCACTCCACCTTGGATGAGCTAGGCTAAACCAGCAATAAGACCAGCGGAATCCAGATCGAGCCGAGGAAGACGGAAATCGCCGCGGCGCTGGCGGCCAGGTCGAGGTCCATCTCTTCGCGGGCCGACAGCACGACGGCCGTGAACCCGATGGGGGCCGCCGCCCCGATGGTGGCGATGGCCGCGGATAACCCCTCGAGGCCAAACAACCAGGCGAGGCCGAACCCCAGCAACGCGCCGAGTCCGGAACGCAGTGCAACCGCGGTCAGGACCTCGGGGCGTTTCAGGCCGTGCAGGCTCACCAGCAACCCCATCGCGAGTGGCACGAGCAGCACCAGCGCCTGTCCGACCGCGAGCACGAGGTGCAGGAAATCGCGCGGGATGGGCGCACCGCCGACGTTCAGGCCCAGTGAAATGAACAGCACCCACAGTGGCGGCGCCGCGAGCGTGCGTTTCAGCAGGACAGGGATGTCGTCGGCATGGCCGCCGTATTTGCACGCAACTACGGTGGTGACGGTCCACACCATGATCGCGTGCCCCATGTCGAACATCACGAGCTGCGCGAATGCGCCGGCGCCGAGGCTCAACGCGGCGAACGGATAGATGAGCGAGATGTTCATCGCCATCGCGCACATCACCATGGCGCCCTCGCCCGCCGCCGGCAGCCGGAATCTCCGCGCCATGATCGCGGCCGCCGCCCATCCGAGCAGCGACACGAGTATCGCGATGACGGGCAGCAGCGCGTGTTCGCGCGCCAGTGGCACACCCGTGAGCGCGCCGAAGATCAGGATGGGCAGGCCGACGTTGAAGACGAAGTTCAGCAGCCTGCGGCCGTGCAGCTCGTTGCCCCAACCGGCGCGCCGTGCCGCGATGCCGAGAAAAAACAGGGCGGCAACCGCGGCGAGTCGCCAGTTCGAAACGATGAGTTCCACCCCGGCAATCTATACTGCGCGCACCTCAAGGAACACGGAGGACCTCCACATGATCGAGTTGTTGACCGCGGCCACGCCGAATGGCTGGAAGATCTCCATCGCGCTCGAAGAAATGCAGCTGCCCTACACCGTGCGGCTGCTCACGCTCTCGAAGCTCGAACAGAAGGAGGAATGGTTCCTGAAGATCAATCCGAACGGACGCATTCCCGCGATCATCGATCACGCGAACGGCGACTTCGCCGTGTTCGAGTCCGGCGCGATACTCATTTATCTCGCGGAAACGTACGGCGAGAAGTCGCCGGTCAGACTGCTGCCCACCGAGCCCAAGGCGCGCTCGCGCGTGCTTCAGTGGCTCATGTTCCAGATGGCAGGCGTGGGGCCGATGATGGGACAGGCGAACGTCTTTTTTCGTTACGCGCCCGAAAAGATTCCCTACGCGATCGAACGCTACCAGCGTGAGGTGCGACGCCTGTTCGAGGTGATGGAAAAGCAGCTCGCCGCGAACGAATACATCGCGGGCGGCGACTATTCGATCGCCGACATTGCTCTGTGGAGCTGGGTCGCGGGTTACGGATGGTCGGGCGTGAGTGTCGACGGGCTGCCGCAGCTCAAGCGCTGGATGGATCTCGTCGGCGCGCGGCCCGCGGTCCAGAAGGGCCGCAACATTCCACCGCCCGCGGACACCAACGCGGACAAGGCCAACACCGTGGAGAGTGCCCGCAAGATGCTGGCCTGAAGTCGTTCAGCCGCGACGTCGGCGACGCGCGGCTGCCTTGGCTCCTTCCTTGCCGAGAGCGGTTCGCGTCTTCTTCGGCAGTTTCGAAATCGTGCGTTTGCGCCGCGCCGCGGTGGCCGCCTTGCGGATGTTGCGGCGAGCCGCCGCGCGTTGCTTCATCGTAGCCATGATGTTTCCTCCAGGCCGGGCATCACAGCTTCCGCCGGCTTCCCGCGGCGCACTGTAGGAAACCCCGCGTTGCTCGAGTGGAGGAATGCCGCGCGCTTCGCGCGCGTCAATTCGGCGGCGTGTAGGTCGCGGCGCCCGCGCGTCCCAGAACGGCGAGACACTGCTCGCGCGTCTCCGCGTATGGAGTCGGCAGCGTGCGGATGTCGCCGTCCTTGAGGTAACGCCACTCGGGTGGATAGATCCAGTCAGTCACCGGCTGGGCCCACAGCCCGCGCTTTCCGTCGCGTGCCTCGGCTTCGAGATCGCAGAAGCGCGCTTCGCCCATGTAGCGTCGATACGCCCAGGCATGGCCTTCGCGCAGCATCGTTTCGTTGACGTTGATGCGCCGCCCGTCGACGACCTTCCAAACCACGGCGACGAGACGCCGGTACGAATCCTGTGTGACGACTTCGATCTCGACGCCGGATCCCTCGGGCAGCATCGCCCCAAGCGCCGCCCTCGACCTGTCACCGTACGGCTGATCGTGTTCGGGCGTGTCGATCGCGGACAGGCGCACGCGCGCCTTGCCCGAATCCAGTTGCACTTCGATCGAATCGCCATCCTTGACCTTGATGACGCTGCCCACGAGAACGAGCTGCGGCTCCGGTTCCTCCGCCGCCGCGGAGCCTGACGGCGCCAGCGCGACGACGCCGCTGAGCGCGAGCGCGAGTCGCGCGAATGCCTTACGACGCATCGCCTGTCTTCCTGGCTGACGTGAGGTCACTTGGGAGCGCCGGTCGGCGGCACCGCGGCAGGTTGGTCGGCTGCAGCCGCCTCGAGTTTCCGGACTTCATGCGCACGGTGTATCACATACGCGCGCACGTTTTCACTGTCGGGCGCGCTCACCTCGGACGCGAACGAAACCATGCCCCGCGAGGCGCGCTGGCCTCCGCGCACCACGCCTTCCCAAGACGCCGCGTCGCGCGTGATCGGCGACTGTCGCAGATCCGGCAGTACGCCGCCGCTCACGGCGCTGTCGCCGTGGCACACGCTGCAATAGCGGTGATACACCGCCTTGCCCGCGGTCCATGCGGCGTCGTCGCCGATCTCGGGCGGCAACGTCGAGGCCAGTGCCGGCTCGGGAGGCAGGTCGGGCAATTTCGCTTCTCCGCCGAGCTTGAACGCCAACACTCGCGGGATGTTCGACTTGATGTGCGCGTCGCGCGCGAGTTCGCCGGCCGCGAGGCCGAATGCTCCGCCCCAACCCACTTCGACCGCGACGTATTGCTCGCCGCCGATTTCATACGTGATCGGCGGAGCAAGCACGCCCGCCTGCGTCGGCGCGGACCAGAGCTTCTGTCCGTTCGTGGCGCGATACGCCGCGATCTCGCCCAGCGAATCGCCGGCGAACACGAGATTGCCCGCCGTCGAGAGCGTGCCGCCGTTCCAGGGATGATCGAACTGGACGCGCCAGGCCTCCTTCTGCGCGACCGGATCCCACGCGACGAGATGTCCCTTGAGCTGATCCTTGATGCCCGCGAGCACCTTCGGATCCGTCGGCAGGCTGCCCGCGTTGAAATCGACGCCGGTGTTCCAGCCTATCTTGCTGGTCGCGGGACTCGCCGCCGGAATGAACGCGAAGCCGGCTTCCATGACCGGGAAATAGACCAGGCCCGTATTCGGATTGAAACTCATCGGCTGCCACGAATGCGCGCCGCCCGGACCCGGCACGACGACCGCGGGTTTACCGCTCTTGTCGTAGCGCGCTTCCTTCGTTTCCTTCGGGCGCCCCTTCGCGTCGAGACCGGTGGCCCAGTTGATGTACGCGTACGGCGCGCCCGAGATGAACTCGCCGGTCACGCGGTCGAGCACGTAGAAGAATCCGTTCTTCGGCGCCTGCATGATGACCTGGCGATCCTGGTCGCCGATCTTCAGGTCCGCGAGCATCAGCGGCTGCGTCGCCGTGTAGTCCCAGGTCTCTCCGGGCGTCGTCTGGAAGTGCCAGACGTATTCGCCGGTCGCGCCCTTCAGCGCGACGATGGAAGATAGATAGAGGTTGTCGCCGCCCTTCGGGCTGCGCAGCTTCTGGTTCCAGGGGCTGCCATTGCCGACGCCGATGTAGATGAGGTCGAGCGCGGGGTCGTAGACGATCGAATCCCACACCGTGCCGCCGCCGCCGAGCTTCCACCATTCGCCGGTCCAGGTCTTCGCGGCCTTTTCGAGATCGGGATGTTCGAACGGCTGCGACGGATCGCCGGGCACGGTGTAGAAGCGCCACAGTTGCTTGCCGGTGTCCGCGTCGTAGGCGGTGACGTAGCCTCGCACACCGTACTCGGCGCCACCATTGCCGATGAGCACTTTGTCTGCGAATACACGCGGGGCGCCTGTGATCGTGTAGTTCTGCCCCTCGGGAACCGTCATCACTTCCCAGGCTCGTTTGCCGGTCGCGGCATCGACCGCGACGAGCCGGCCGTCGATCGTGCCGATGAAGATCCTGCCGTTCCACGCGGCGGCGCCGCGATTCGGCACGTCGCAGCAGGCCTTCACGCCCGCCTCTCCCGGCACCTTCGGATCGAACGCCCAGATCTGCCTGCCGGTTTTCGCGTCGAGCGCGAACAGCTTGCTCCACGCGCTGGTCACGTACATCACGCCGTCGATCACGAGCGGCGTGGATTCCTGCACGCGATGCGGTGTGTCGAGGTCGAAGGCCCACGCCAGACCGAGCTCCGCGACGTTGCCGACGTCGATCCTGTCGAGCGGGCTGAATCTTTGCTCGTCGTAGGTCCGTCCATAGGTCGGCCACTCGCCCAGATTCGGCGTGACGATGCGCGCGGCGTCGACCAGTGCGGTGGGTTTCGGCGGCGGCGCTTCGGTTTCGGGTTTCCCGCACCCGGCCACGAACACGATAGCGGCAAGGCTCGCGACGAGCGCGCTGCGTTCGAATCTCATACTCCCCCCAGGCCGGACGATCGACTCAATGGGCCCTATCTGGCGCGACGCGGCGCGCCGTGGGCTCGACTATCGAAGAGATTCCGATCGATTGGCAGCGAACGCACGGCGCGTCACGAACGATGCATGTCTCCGTCGATCGAGATCGATTGTCCGGAGCCATGGCGCGAACTTCTTCCTTCCCTGGAAGTTAGGCGCCGTGGCCGGCACTCCCAACCTGCACATCCGCGCGGTGCCGGCGCAGAACTGGCCCCTGCATTCGAGGCCCGGTTCGAATCGACAGGCTGTCGAGTTCCTTTACAGTCGCGAACTACCGACCACGTACGGGCCGGCCAAGTGGCCCCGGCAAACGACCAATCCCCGTCGAAAAAGGCGACGTTAAGGTAAATAGGGGCGGCTTTTTGTGAGTAGCCTCACAATGTCGAGCCGCCCGACGAGACCTGGTTCACACATGGCACGCCGATTGCTTCATTCTTGCCACCGCCGCGATGGTCGTGGCGCCGAACGTTCTGGAAGAACCATGCTCAAGTCCATGCGCCTTGCCCTTACCGCTACTTCGCTGTTCGCCCTGGGCACCAGCGCGAGCCATGCAACGCTGTTCGATCGCGGCGGCGGGCTCATTTACGACGACGTCCTGAACGTCACCTGGATGCAGGACGCGCTCTATGGACAGACCCTTGGCGTCCCCAATGGCGCTTTCAATCACGTCAACGCGCTCGACTTCGCAGCCAACCTTTCGTACTACGACAGCGTCCGCGACACTTACTGGGATGACTGGCGCCTGCCGCAGGTATTCACCCCGGTCGCGGGATACGACACGACGGGCCTGTCGAGCGAGCTCGCGTACATGTATTACATCAACCTCGGCTACGCGCCCGAGTACACGCACAATCGCAACATGCCGGAACCCACTTCCAGCAACTACAACCCGTTCATCAATCTCACATATCGCGCGTACTGGTCGGAGACTCCCGGCAATCGCTCGGGAACGGCCTGGGCCCTGCACTTCCACTTCGGCTCACAGGAGCTCGGTGGCGCCGGCGATCTCTCGCGCGTCTGGCTGGTGCGTGATGGTGACGTCGCCGCTCGCAGCGTTCCGGAGCCGGGCACCCTGGCCCTGCTCGGCCTCGGCCTCGCGGGCGTGGGCCTCGCCCGCCGTCGCAAGCGCCCGGCCTGATATTTCACTGGTTCGCAGCGAAAACCCCGGCCCAGCGCCGGGGTTTTTGTTGGTGCCTGGCACGGAAAATCCGGGAGGACCTTCTCCCGGATTTTCCGTGCCAGGCACCGTCTTCATGCCGCGCAATTCTTGGCAATGAAGTCCGCATGGTCCGGCAGCTCGCGCGCCGCCTGGCCGATCAGTCCCCGCAGGTCGCGTAAATAGCCGGCGCGATCCTGCGGCGCCACGGCCTCCACGAAAGGATGCGTGGCGCGTGGCCGCACCCCCTGCCCCCACAGCACCTGCAACCAGCTCGTGAGCTGGAACAGGTCCTCCGAGGCGCAGAAGATGCCCGCGGTCTCGCGGAACAACTCGACCTTGTGCCGCAGCGAGTCGGGGATCGACATGTTCCGGCATGCATCCCAGAACGGTTCGCCGCGCCGGTTGTTCGCGTGGTAGTGAAGGATGATGAAGTCGCGGATGTATTCGTATTCCGCGATCGACGCGCGGTTGAATTCGCGGCGCCGCTCCTCGCAGTCGCCGATGTGCGGGAACAACAGGATCAGCCGCTGGATCGTCACCTGGATGATGTGGATGGCCGTCGACTCGAGCGGCTCGACGAAGCCGCTGGCAAGCCCCATGCAGACCACGTTGCGGTTCCACAGTAGTTTGCGCCGGCCCGTCGTGAAGCGGATCAGGCGCGGCTCGGCGAGCGCGGGCGCATCGAGATTCGCGAGCAGCAGCTCCCGCGCCCGTTCGTCGGTGGTTTGCGCCGAGCAGTAGACGTGGCCGTTGCCGGTGCGGTGCTGCAGCGGAATCCTCCATTGCCAGCCCGCCTCGAGCGCGGTCGAGCGCGTGTAAGGCAACGAGGGACTGGTATTCGACGAGGGCACGGCCAGGGCGCGATCACAGGGCAGCCACCGCGACCAGTCCTCGAAGCCCGTGTGCAGCGCACCCTCGATCAGCAGGCCGCGAAAGCCCGTGCAATCGATGAACAGGTCGCCCGCGATCTCGCGCCCGTCGGCGAGCCGCAAGGCGCGCACATCGCCGCGTTCGGGCTCGAGCAGCACCTCGGCAATCATGCCTTCGACGCGCCGCACGCCGGCCGACTGGGCCAGTTGCGATAGATAGGCCGCGTACAGGGAGGCATCGAAGTGAAACGCCCAGGTCAGTCCCGCGAGCGGCGTGTCCGGGATGCGCTCGAGGCGCGCGAAACGCGCCTGCGTCGCCGCCTGGAAATTGAGGCTGTAGTCCCAGAGGGAGCCCGCGGTTCCCTCGCGTTCGTCGCGCAGCCAGTAGTTGTGGAACGGTATCCAGGCAAGGTCGCGGCCGACCGGACCGAAGGCATGCATGTACGCATGACCCTTCTCCCACCAGTCGACGAATTCGATGCCGAGCTTGAACGTGCCCTGCGTCTTCCGGAGGAACTCGTTCTCGTCGATCTTGAGCAGCTTGTTGAACTGGCCGATCGCGGGAATCGTCGCTTCACCGACCCCGACGATGCCGATCTCGGTGGACTCCACCAGCGTGATCGACAAGCGCGGCCCAAGCACGCGCGCGAGAGCCGCAGCCGTCATCCACCCGGCGGCTCCGCCTCCGGCTATGACGACCGATCGGACTTCGTTGTTGGGCACCCGTCTAGCTTCTCAGGCAGCCATGGCCGGGGGAAGCCCCCGGCCACGACCGGTGAGAACTACTGGAACACGTAGCTGAGCGCCACGGCGTACGTGGCGCCGAAGTTCTGGTACTTGATCGTGTGGTACGGGACCGAGTCGATGTTGTTCAGCACGAACGGCTCGTCGGTCAGGTTGGTGCCCGAGAGGCTCACGCTCAATCCCTTGAGCGCACCGCTCCCCACCGTGTAGCCGATCTGCGCATCGATCAACGACTCGGCTCCAACGTTCTTGAAGTCGAGCGTGTTGTCGAACAGCGGCACCTCGCCGAGGAAGTCGTCGCGATAACGGTTGCTCACGCGTACCGAGAACCCGTACTTCTCGTAGTACAACGTCGAGTTGATGACCTTCGTCGAGAGGCCCGGGATGCGGATCTCCTGGTCGTTCACCGTGATCTGCGAACTGTTCTTCGCGCCGCTCAAGATGAAGCCGAATCCATCCAGCGCCTCGGTGAACAGCGAGAAGGGAATCGATGCGGTGACCTCGAAGCCGCGGATGTAGCCACCCTCGCCATTGGTCTTCACCGTCGCGACGCCCAGGCGGTTCGCATCCGCCTGCGCGTAACTCGTCGTATCGCCGGGCGGTACCGTCGGCAACGGAACGCCCTCGAAGCTCACGATCTCGGACGCGTTGATGATGTAGGTCCTGAGGTCCTTGTAATACGCGGCCAGAGAGATGTAGCCCTGGTTGCTGAAGTATTTCTCGAATGACAGGTCGTACGCGTTCGCCTTCCACGGCCGCAGCTTCGGATTGCCGCCGCCATTGCGAGTCCACCAGTACTGCTGGCCATCGACGATCGTCGGCAACGCACCGTCACTGGTGACCCCGAAGGTCGCGCCGCCACCCAACTCGTCGAGGCGCGGGCGCGCCACCGTGATGGCGGCGCCGAGCCGTACCTTCATGTCGTGGGGCAGCTCGAGCGCGAGGTTCAGGCTCGGCAACACGTCCGTGTACGAGTCGCCGTCCTCGACCACCGTCACCGGCGTCGGCACGACGTTCGGGTTGTCCGTCATGTGCAGCAGCGCGCTCTGATCGACGTCGACCGCCTGCACGCCGATATTGCCGCGCAACGGCAAGCTGCCGATCTCGGTATCGATGCCCACCTTGACGAACGGGGTCAGCAGTTTCTCCTCTACCTCCCAGGTGTTGCGCACGTTGTTCTCGCGATCGCCCGAATTGGCGTTCGGATCGTCGATCGAGTTGATCGCCTCCCAGAAGCCGTCGCGATACAGCGCGATCGCGTTGTATCCGATGATTCCGTACGGACTGCCGAAGAACGTCGAATTGGCGATACCCGTGCGGTATTCCTCCGGCACGGCGAGGTGGGAGACATCGCCACGCAGCCACAGATTGCTCTGGAACTGCTCCTTGGATTTCGTACGTTCGGCGTAGTTGGCGCCGAAACTGATTTCGTTGAGGAATCCCGCCTCGAGCTTGCGGGTCGCAGAGAGGCGGATCGCCTGGATCTCGTCCTTGATGTCCGGCGCGCCGACGTAACCGGCGCGGCGCGGACCGCCGCCCCAGCCACCCGGATCGGTGAGGAACACCGAGTTGTAGTCGCTGTAGTCGAGGCTCGGCGTGAAACGCGTGACGCCGTTCGCGTCGGTCGTGAACGAAATCGATTCGGTCTGCGGCAGGAACGTCGGATCGTTCATGGTTCCGTTGCCGGCCGTCGACTCGAGACGCAGGTCGTTGCGGGTGACCTTCGACCAGCTCAGGTCGGCGTTCATGCTCCAGTCTTCGTTGAAGCTGAAGTTCGTGTTCAGGCCGATCGAGTCGACCTTGGCGCGACGATCGTTGTTGTAGTTCTCGATGACCATGAATGGCACATCGGGAAACAGGCCGGACTGGATGCGCTCGCGCTCCACCGGGCCCGGGTTGGTCAGCGTCGCGCCCGACCACACCGTGCCGAACTCCATGCGCTGGATGGTCTGCAGTTCCTGGAAGTCCGAGTGATAGGCATCGACCAGCATGTGAAGCTGTTCGTTCGGCCTGAATTCGACGACACCCATGATCGCTTCGCGCTTGTAGAACGAAGACTGCACACCGGACTTGTCGCCGCCGATGATCAGGTTACCGTCGACTTCCGGGTAACCCCACGGCTCGCGCGTCTGTGCCTGGTACGGCGTCTTGTTGTAGGCGATGCCGAGCGCCACGCCGATCGTGTCGCCCGCGAACTGGTCGATGTAGGTCGCGTTGAAGCGATCGCCGGAGTCCGGCAATCCCGGGATGTTGGCGTCCTGCTCGTTGAGCTCGCGCTTGTAGCCGAGCGCGATCTTGCGGTCGGTCCACGACAGCGGCTTCACGGTCGCGATGTCGGTCGTGCCGGCGATGCCCTGGTAGGACATGCCGGCATCGGGAGTCTTGTAGATCTTGACCTGTGTGACGAGCTCCGACGGGTACTGGTCGAATTCCACCGTGCGGTTGTCGTTGGTCGAGGCCTGCTCGCGGCCGTTGAACGTGGTCACGGTGAAGTCCGGACCGAGGCCGCGGATCGACAGTGTCTGCGCGCGGCCGTTCGTACGCTGCGCGGCGATGCCCGGCAGGCGGCCGATGGCTTCCGCGATCGACGCATCCGGCAATTTGCCGATGTCCTCGGCCGAGACCACTTCGACGATCGAGGATTCGTCCTTCTTGACGCCGATGGAATCCTGGATGCTCTTGCGGATGCCGGAGACGATGACCTCGTCCATCTCCGCGGTCGTGTCGGCGGCTGGCTGTTGAGCGAACGCTGCGCCACCGCTTGCCACCAGGAATATGGCGAAGCCGGCGGTCTTTCCGAGCTCGCGGCGCGCCTGGCGCCGGACCGCACCAGCCTGCTCACTCCTGTTCTTGCGCTTCTTCACTGGCTCCCCCTAACTATTGGTTATAGACCCAAGCCGATTTGCACAAGGATGTTGGCAGCGAGCCTCGCTTGGCAACGTGTTGCATACGTATTCACGGGAGACCCCCATTCCCGGCAAGGCCACGAAAACAAAAAGGCCCCACAACCGAGGGGGCCGGT
>JAEYUC010000096.1 GCA_023433705.1 Pseudomonadota bacterium | reverse complement strand
TCGCGGGCCCGGGCGCGCGCTTCGCGCTGATCGTTCACCATACCGATGGCGAACGGGAATACGCGTACGACCGCGAGTCGAAGATCGGCAAACTTTCGGCGGCGCTGGACCAGGCGAAAAAGGAAGGCTGGACCATCGTCAGCATCAAGGACGACTGGAAAACGGTCCTGCCGCCGTAGTGGCTTCGCTGCGAAATGGACCTAGGGCGTATGGAACGCCGGCATCGTCACGTTCATCGTTCGGCATGGGCGACAAACGCACATGAAAGCGCAGAGCGGCGAGAAAGAGCCCGACGGCGGGTCCTCGCGGAAGTCCGTCGGGCATGAGGTGATTCCGGGCGATCCTGAGTCGAAGTGGCCGCCCGCGCCCGTGGGCAAGCCAATTTCCCTGTAACCCGCCTGACTTACCTAACTACCGGCATTCAGGAGCGCCGCATTGAGCTCGTCTGGCGTGAAAGGTTTCTGGAGATATGCGACGCAGCCCAGCGCCATGGCCTGCTCGCGCAAGGCGGATTCGTCCGATGCCGTCATGAATATGATGGGCATCGGTGCCCGCTCGGCGCGCGCCAGCGTTTCGCCCAGTTCGATGCCCGACATGCCCGCGCCGAGATGGATGTCCACGATCAGGCAATACACCGCGGGCGCAACCGGACAGGCGAGAAACGCTTCCGCCGAGTCGTATACGAGAACCTGGTATCCGCACGCCGACAGGAGCCTTCTGAAGGCCTTGCGGGCGCCGGGGTCGTCGTCCACGAACGCGACCACTTTGGATGTGCCTGACATGAGGGCGCGCAGGTTACGGAGACATCCGGCTCGCTGCCTTGTCGGGCGCGGCCAAAAACCTTTCCGCGGCAGCCAATGCGCCGCCCCTGCGTCGAAATTCCAATCGATCCATCGGGGAAGTGACATGCACTCGTCAGACGATGACGCCGCCACGCACAATGGGATTCCCTACGCCAGTGGAGTGATCGCCCGGCTCGCCTGTGCGCATGCACGCGAGGCCGGCATGCAATTGCCGGAGCTGCTGCGCCGGGCCAATCTCACCGCCCAGCAGATAGGCGACCGGCGCGCGCGACTCGCGGTGCGCGACCAGATCCGGCTGCTCAACCTCGTCGCCGATGAGCTGGGCGACGAACTACTGGGATTTCATCTCGCGCAACGGTGCGAGTTGCGGGAACTGGGACTCCTTTATTATGTGGGCGCCACGTCGGCCACGCTGTTCGATGCCGTGCGTCGCACGGCGCGCTACAGCGGGCTCGGCAATGAAGGCATCGCGCAGCGATGCATCGACGGCCGGCATTTCGGAATCAACCTGCGCTACGTCGGCGTGAGCCGCCACATCGACCGGCACCAGGCCGAGTTCTGGTTCACGGCTGCGACGCGCATCCTCTGGAGGCTCTCGGGCAGCGACTTCACCCCGGACTGCGTCCGCTTCATGCACCCGCGCGCGCAACAGCCGGCCGAGCTGTGCGACTTCTTCGGCGGCGAACTCGAGTTCGGCGCCGCGGGCGACGACATGATCTTCGCGAAGTCGGTGGGTGAATCGCCGGTCGTGAGCGCCGATCCCTACCTCAACGATTTGCTGGTGCGGTATTGCGAGGAGGCATTGTCGCAGCGCCAGGTCGCGCGCGGCTCATTCCGTTCGACCATCGAGAACGCCATCGTGCCGCTGCTGCCGCACGGCGAAGTGCGGGCTGCGCAGATCGCGCGCCAACTGGGCATGAGCCAGCGCACCTTCACGCGCCGGCTCGCGGCGGAAGGTCTCAACTTCTCCACGCTCATGGATCAGCTGCGACTGGACCTCGCGCAGCGCTACTTCGCCGACGGCGAGGCGACCATATCCCAGATCGCCTGGCTGCTCGGATACCAGGATGTCTCGGCGTTTTCCAAGGCCTTCCGCCGCTGGACCGGCAAGTCTCCGCGCGAAGCCCGCGGCGGCGGAAAACAAGACGGTGCCTGGCACGGAAATTCCGGGAGAAGCACTGTATGAACGGTCGCCTGCTGCCCTCGTGGAACGAGGGACGCGCCCGCACGGCGATCCTGCGATTCCTGGAGCGTGTGACGACCGAGGGGACCAGCGACTTCGTGC
This sequence comes from Pseudomonadota bacterium, assembly GCA_023433705.1. Classification (GTDB taxonomy): domain Bacteria; phylum Pseudomonadota; class Gammaproteobacteria; order Steroidobacterales; family Steroidobacteraceae; genus CADEED01. Next base: position 9,339 of record JAEYUC010000096.1, on the reverse strand, counting down.
CGCCGGCCGATCGCATCGCGGTGTTCGACAACGACGGCACGTTGTGGTGCGAGCAGCCGGTGCCCGTCCAGGCATTCTTCCTTTTCGACCGCATCAGGCAGCTCGCGACCCAGGACACGAGCCTGTATCAGCAGCAGCCGTTCAAGGCTTTCCTCGAACGCGACGACGCCGGCATCGCGAGTCTCGGCAAGCGCGGGATCTCGGAGGTGTTCTTCGCCACGCACGCGGGCATGAGCGAGGAGGAATTCGAGCGTGCCGCCACGCAATGGTTCGAACGCGCGCGCCACCCGAAATTCGGCCGGCGATTCCTCGAGTGCGTCTATCTGCCGCAGCTCGAGCTGCTCGAGCTGCTGCGCGCGCACGAATTCCGCACATTCATCGTCACCGGCGGGGGAATCGATTTCGTCCGCACGTTCGCGGAAGGAGCGTACGGCATCGCGCGCGAACGCGTCGTCGGATCCAGCGTGAAGCTGCACTTCGAGCTGCGGCCGGGCCGCGCGCTGCTCTGGAAGAGCAATTCCCTGAACAGCTTCGACGACCGCGAGGCGAAACCCGAGAACATCGGCCTGCACATCGGTCGCAGGCCGCTGTTCGCGTTCGGCAACTCGGACGGGGATCTCGCGATGATGTTGTATTCGCGTAACGGTCCCGGGCCGCGTCTCGCGCTGCTCCTGCATCACGACGATGCCGAACGGGAGTTCGCCTACGACCGGGACTTTCACGTCAGTCCGCTCGCCGACGCACTCGATCGCGCCGACGAACTCGGCGTGACCGTCGTGAGCATGAAGCAGGACTGGAAACAGGTGTTCCGATGAAAGAAGCTCTCTCGCAGGCGACCGAATGGTCCGTCCTCCTCATCGACAGCATCGCGCTCACGCTGGTGCTGATCGGCACGATCGAAGCCGTCGTCGCCGGCCTGCGCATGATGTTCTCGTCGCCCACGGGGCATCGCAAGCGCGATGCGTGGCTGCGTTACGCCCGCTGGCTCGTCGCCGCCCTCACCTTCCAGCTCGCGGCGGACATCATCGAAACGTCGATCACCACCGACTGGATGGCCATCGCGCGCGTGGGAGCGGTCGCCGTGATCCGTACGTTCCTCAACTATTTTCTCGAGAAGGATCTGGCCGAACTCCGCGAGCGGGAGGAACTGGATCGCGAAGAAGTGCGCGGCGAGACCCGACGCCCGTGATTCCCCGGCAGCGCCGCGTCACTGCGCGCCAGGCGCGGTTCCGCCGAGCGCCCGCTTCTCGTGCAGCTTCCTGCGCCAGCGCGTGTAGGGAATCGTCGCGATCGTCGCCACGATGAGTTCGAGCAGCACCGCGACGGCGATCAGCCCCTTCTGATCCGGAAACAGCGCCGCTCCTATCACGATCGCGACGCCTGGATGGCGCGCGGCGCTCGACAATGCGAGAACGGTGCGATCGTCGCCGCGGGGACCGCCGAGCAGATGCCCCACGAGCAGCCCGATGAGCGCGAGGGTGATGAACGCCAGCAGCGTGCCGTCGCCGATCAGTTCACCGAATGCGCGCCAGCCTATGGCAATGATCGCGATCGACGCCGCGAGCAGGAGAACCACTCCGATCGCGCTGATGGTGCGGGTGATGCGATTTGCGAAACCCGGGAAGAAATGCCGGATCACGAGACCGACACCGAGCGGCAGCAACACCGAGGCGCCCACCGAACGCGCGACGAGCGCCGGATCGACGCGCCAGCTCAGCCCGGCCACATTGCTGATGAGGGCGAGCGTCAGCGGAATGAGCACGATCGCGAACAGCGAACTCGCCACGAGCAAGCCCCACACATAGTCGTCGCGGGTCACGAGTTTGAGCAGTTTCGGAGGAAGGATCGGCGGCACCGGCGACACGGCCATGACGAACAGCGCCACCTTGACCGGTGGTTTCAGGTCAAACGAGGTGGCGACCAATACCGCGACGAGCGGCAATACGACGTTCATCGACAACAGCGAACGCACCAGCAGCGTGGGTTCGTGAAAAAGGAATGTCACGTCGCCCCACGTGCAGCGCAATCCGAGCGCCAGCACGATCAGGATGAGACTGACCGGAAGCGCGATGTGAACGAGTTGGAGTATTTCCTGCATGGCTCGGGATCACTTCACAGGAACGAGGTACGGACGAACAGGCCGATCAGCGCAAGCAGGCCGATCACCGCGACCAGGCTGGCGATGACGCCGACAGGAAAGTGCCCCGCCGGCTTTTCCATTCTCATGCCGAGAACGCGCATCGTGTGCCGGAACTCCCACAAGCCGACCACCAGCGACGCGAGCCCGAGCACGACCAGCACCGGCGGCAGGAGGCTTCCATGGGTCGCGTCTTCGTGGCCCGGCTTCTCGTGCAGGTACTGCAGGAATTTCCCGATCGTGAAGCCGAAGCTGATCATCGAGAACGCGGTGCGGATCCACGCCATGAGTGTCCGCTCCGCCGCGAGTTGCGTGCGTTGCAGGCTCAGACGCGTGCCTTCGTCGAGGTGCGGTCCGGCATGCGCGGGCGCCCCGCCATCGATGGTGGCGGACATTCATTCCACCTGGCGGACGACGCAGCGGAAGCCGAGATGGCAGGTCGCGGTATCGATCATCTGCGCGTGGCGCGCCGCCGGACGATAACGACGGCAGTAGTTTGGCGCACACAGGAAACTGCCTCCCTTGATGACCTTGCGCGGAATGCGCGTCTTCGGCATGCACAGGTCGTAGCTGAGTTCGATCGACGGACCGCGCGGATTCTGCGGAACGCAGCACGCCTTCTTCGCCGGCTGCTTGTGCCGGTCGCGATACCAGTCCGTGGTCCACTCCCACACGTTGCCGGTCACCTCGTAGAGCCCGTAGCCGTTCGGCGGGAACGAGCGCACCGGCGCGACGCCCGCGAAACCGTCCAGCTCGAGGTTCTGCCACGGAAATTCGCCCTGCCAGGTGTTGGCCATGTGCCTGCCGGCCGGGGCGAACTCGTCGCCCCACGCGAACTCGGCCCCGTCGAGGCCGCCGCGCGCGGCGCATTCCCATTCGGCCTCGGTCGGCAGCTCCTTGCCGGCCCAGCGCGCGTACGCCTCGGCATCCTCGAACGCGATCTGCACCACGGGATGATCGAGCCGTCCCGCGATCGAGCTGCCCGGCCCTTCCGGGTGACGCCAGCTCGCGCCGGGTAGATAGTCCCACCAATTGTGGAAATCGCGCAGGTCGACCGGGCCGCTCGCGCGCCGGAACACGAGGCCGCCCGGCTTGAGCAGCGCGGGATCCGCACCCGGGTACTGCGCCGGATCGAGCGGCCGCTCCGCAAGCGTCACGTATCCCGTGGCCGCGACGAACGCGGCGAAGTCGGCATTGGTGACGACGGTCGCGTCCATCCAGAACGGCGACACCGTCACGGGATGCGCGGGCGCCTCTTCGGGGTAGTGAGAGTCCGAGCCCATCGTGAACGTGCCGCCGGGAACGAATACGGCATCGTCCCGCTCGAGCGCCAGTGGTTCGTGCATCGCTCCTCCTTGTTGTCAGCCTTGAAGTCAGCGGCGCCGACCGCCCATGCCGCGCATCGTGCCCATCGATCGCTGGTGGCCTTCGAAGCGGCGCGCGCCTTCCATGCGCGCCTGGCGCTCGCGGTCGAGTCGCTGGCGCTGCTCGATCTGCTGGCGATCGATCTGGCTGCGGTCGACCTGGCTGCGATCCATTGCGCCGCGATCGATTTCACTCCTGTCAACCTGTTCGCGCGCGATTTCCTCGGCGCGATGCTGTGTCGGTCCCTGTCCGCGGTTGAGCTGTTCCCAGTCGTCGCCGTTGTGCCGATACACGTTGCCGTCGCGCCCGGCATAGAGGTCGCCATCGACGTTGACGACGCGACCGTTGTCGCCGCCGATTCCGGAGATGCGCGTCGTCTCGCCGGTGTTCGGATTGTGGATGGCCCCCGAGCCGGCCGAGATTTCGCGGCCCGTGTATTCATTGCCGATCGTGCCGCCGCGCCCGCCCGCGACCACGCCGCTGTCCGTGTCGCGAGCGATGCCCCGGCCGCCCGACGCGTAATTGCCGGTATAGACGTTCTCGACCGCGCCGCGCTGCCCGGCCGACAGCACGCCCGTGCGCGAGTTGTACGAAGCGCCCCCGCGGCCCGCCCAGGCATTGCCGGTCCACGCGTTGTAGCCGGCGGACGCGCGAGAAACCCGCGCGGTATTACCCCAGTGCGAATACACGTTGCCGGTCGATGCGGCCCATCCACCTGGACCCCACACCGCGGCGCCGCGCGGACCCACCGCCGCGCCGCCCCAGTAGACAGGCGGACCCCACGCATAACCCCAGCCGTAAGGGCCCCACCACGGATAGGCGCCCCAACCCCAACCGCTGTAAACCGTGGCCGCGCCCCAGGCCCAACCGATCCCGAACGCGAGCCCCCATCCGGCCCAGGGCGTGTAGGTCGTGGCGACGCCGAAGCCGTACGTGACCGGAGGTCCGTACCAGGCCGTGCCGATCCACGGCGTGTAGTAGTAACCCGTGCCGTACACCACGACATTCGACACCGGGTCGACGTATTCGCCGTGGTAACCCGGCGTGTAACCCACGTAGACCGTGTCGTCCGACGCCGAGTACGTCTTCACGTACGTCACGTAGTGCAGCGGGGACGTCGCGGGAATCGTGTAGATCGCCGCCGGCACCTTCGTCGCGACGACCCACGGCCCATGCGCCGAGCTACCGACGAACCACACGCCGTTCTCGACGGCGTACCAGCTGTTGGCGTCGACCTGGATGATCGGCGTCGCGGTGTTCTTCACGTAGTGCAGCGTCGTGCCTTCGATGGGCGCGAGGGACGGCTCACCGTCGATGACCGGTGGCGTGAGTTTCGCCTCCTTCGCCTTCACGGCGGCGGTCGAAGGAATGCCCGCGGCGATCGCGGCCTCGCGCGACTGCGGCGTGCCGGACACCGACGCCTTGACGTTCTCGTACTTGCCGTCGTCGGGAATCGCGCTGAAGTCCTTCGCGAGCGTGTTCGCGGGAACGAACTGCCAGGGCCCGGCGGCGTCCGTGGCGCGGAACCAGCGCCCCGAAACGAGCACGTAGATTTTCTGATCGGAGAGCAGCTTGAACACGCGGCCGGTCGTGTTGTCCGCGGCCAGCAATTGCGTGCCGGCGATCGGAACCCACTTGGGCTCGCCCTCGAACACGATGAGCTCGGTAGGTCGAGTCGCCACCTTAATAGCCGGGGCCTTCGTCGTCCTGAGCGACGGCGCCGCCTGCTCCGGATCACCCTGGCCCGTGAGCATGTCCGCGGAGTGCGAGTCGATCGCCGCCTTCGCGATCTTCTCGAGCTCATCGGGCGGCTTGTTCGCGACACTCCACTTGCCGTCGAGCGTCGCGGAGGTCATCCAGCCGTCGAACACGTGTAGATAGAGCGCGCCCTTGTCCTGCCGGACGAGCAGCGGTCGCGTATTCACGACCCGCTCCCACTTCATGCCCGGGATCGCGCGGAACTGCGGCGTGCCGTCGATGTAGATCAGCATCGCGGGGACGGTCGAGAAGATGATGTGCGGCGGATCGTTTCTGAGTGCGAGGGGCGCCTTGTCCGACGCGGCGACGATCGCGACGTTCGCCTCCAGCCGATCGAGCGAGATCGTGCGCCGGCGGTTCGCCGCATCGTCGCGGATGGTCTTCGTCCACGTCGCGGCCTTGTCGGCGGCCGTCGGAAAATCCGCCTTGATCACCTTGTAATCCTCGAGCGTCACGAGGCGATTGGCCTTGTCCACCAGGGTGTTCGCGCTGAGTTCGAGCACTCCGAAATTCGACCGTGCGTTCTTGTCGTCGGGTGCGCCCTCTTTTACGGCGACGGCGGCGCGGGCCTTCAGAGTCATGCCGTCCCAGCTGTCGATCTGTGGCTGATGGACCGCGATGCGGGTATTGCCGCTCGTGATCTCGTAGGGCCAGGGAGTTTCGTCGGCGGAGGAAGAGTCCGACGGGGCGGTGGTCTGCGCCGTCGCACCGATTGCGAACAGCGCGACGACTCCCCAGATCGCAGGCATGAATCTGCGTTTCGTCACGGGGGCGCCCTCCGCCAATAGTTAGCCCGATCAGCATCGTGCGCACTGCAGCATCGAGCCATCGGACCTAGGTCCTACCGCACGGAAACTCGTGCAGGCGTACAAGGAAATCGCGCCGCAGCCGCTCCTCTGACCGGAATCCAAAGCATCGTCAAAATCCCTCCCTGCGATGCCAGTACCTGCACGAATTCCGAATCATGGCCGCTGCGGCCGTTTTAATTTCCCGAGTTCCGCGAACGGCGCCGACACAGAGAGGCCGGCGCCGCCGAAGAGTGAAATTGCAGGCCGTCCAGACCAGAAGCCGCGAACATGTACAACAAACTCTCGCTGACGTTGCTGCTGCTCATGCCATGCGCGCTGTATTCGCAACAGGCGAATGCCGAGGCGGGCGACCCTCTCAACGATCGCTTTTCGTTGAGCCTCGGTGGCTTCCTGCTGAACACCGATACCGAGGTGCGCGTCGACGGCGAGAGCTCGCAAGGCACCGTGATCGATCTCGAAAATGATTTCGGCTTCGATGACATCGACCGCTTCCGCGTCGACGGCTACTGGCGTTTCACGCCGCGCCAGAAGCTCCGCGTGATGTACTTCGATACGAAGCGCACCGAGAACACGACGATCGATCGCGACATCGTGTTCCAGGACCAGACGTACACCGTCAATACCGACATCCGGACCACGTTCGAAACCACGGTAGCCGAGCTCGCGTATGAGTTCGCCTTCCTGCGTGGAGAGAACTACGAGGTCGGCGCATCGATCGGCATCCACAACCTCAAGTTCACGCTGGGTCTCGACGTCGTCGGCAACAACGTGAACCTGTCGGAATCGCGCACGGCGGAAGCGAACGGGCCGCTGCCGATGATCGGCCTGAGCGGCATCTGGCGAATCAACGACAAGTTCTACGTTCAGGCTCTCGCGCAGTTCTTCAAGATCAACTACGACCCCTACGAAGGGCGACTCAGCGATGTCGGCGCATCGATCGTGTGGCAGCCCTTTCAGCACGTCGGCTTCGGCCTGGGATACAACGACTTCACCACGCGCGTGGACGTGGACGACGACAACTTTCGCGGTCGGCTCAAGTGGGGCTATGGCGGCGCGCGTGTTTTCGTGACGGCGTCGTTCTGACGCGGCCGGGCCAGCGTCCGCCGGAGCGACTTCGTCTGACATGCGCGCGAGAGACACCATCGCCGCGGTGTCTCTCGCCCTGCTCTGCGCCAGCGCATCAGCCGCGGACGGTTTCCAGCTGGAAATCCACGGTATCGGACAGGAGTTCGAGCAGACGGTCCGCGCGAACGTCACGCTCGAGCAGTTCGTCGGCCGCGAGGTGACCGAGGCACAGGCGCAGCGTCTGCTGGGCCCTGGCGAAGGACAGATCCGTCATTCGCTCGAAGCTCACGGGTTCTACGACGTCGAGGTGACCGCCCGACTCGAGACGGAGGGCGGCCTGCGGGCTATCTACGACGTCGGGCTCGGAAAACCCGTGCTCGTTCAGAAAAGCGACGTGCGCGTCATCGGCGAAGCCGAACGACTGCCCCAGGTACAGCGCGCGTTGCGCGAATTCGTGCCGCGACTGCGTCAACGACTCGATCACGAATCGTACGAATCCAGCAAGGCGGCGATCCAGAACGCCCTCGGCGACCACGGCTTCCTCGCCGCCGAGCTCAAGACACATCGCGTCGAGGTCACGACGGCGACGCACAGCGCCGCGATCGATCTGTCGTGGGAAAGCGGTCAGCGCCACCGGTTCGGCGACGCGTCGTTTTCCGAATCCCAGTTCCCGCCCGAATTCCTCCAGCGCTTCGTCGGATGGGCGCCGGAAGACTTCTACTCGAGCGAGGAACTCATCGACCTGCAGCGGCGGCTCGTCCAGGCTGACTACTTCTCGAGCGTCATCGTCCAGCCACGCGTCACGCCCGGCGAGACGACCGTGCCGGTCGAGGTCGAGCTGACGCCTGCGAAACGCAACATCTACACCGGCAGTGTCTATGCGAGCACGGATACGGGCCTCGGCGTCAAGCTCGGTCTCGAGCGGCGCTGGCTCAACCGGCGCGGCCACAAGTTCCGCGGCACGCTCGACATCGCGCAACGCCTGCAGGCCGCAGAGCTCGCCTACGGCGTGCCGCTGCCGGGCCGCGACCAACACAGCTTCAACTTCGGCGGCACGTACCGTGACGAGACCACCGACACGAGCACCTCGCGCACGCAGAAACTGGTCGCCGGCGAATCGCGCGAGTGGCGCGGATTCACGCGGACTCTCAGCGTGAATTTCCTCTCCGGCGATTTCGAGATCGGCAGCGAGCGGGGCAATTCGACCCTGCTGTACGCCGAGGGCGGATTGGCCCGCAGCCGATCGAACGATCCCGCGTTCCCCACGCGAGGTTACTCGCTGTACCTCGGCGCGCGCGTCGCGCCTGCATCGACCGTCGCGAGCACGACGTTCGCCGGCATCGGCTTTCGCGCGCGGTGGCTGCGCGGAATCAGCGATCGCTCGCGCGTGTTGCTGCGCACCTCGCTCGGCGCGATGGAGGTGGACGATTTCGACGAACTACCCCCAGACCTGCGCTTCTTCTGCGGCGGCGATCGATCGATTCGCGGCTTCGACTACCAGGCCATCGGCAGCACGAACGAGGCCGGCGACGTCATCGGCGGCAACAACAAGATCGAAGGCAGCGTGGAGTTCGAGCACTACTTCAAGAGGGACTGGGGCGCGGCGGTGTTCGTCGACGCCGGTGATGCATTTCGCGGCGACGACTTCGTGCTCAACGTCGGCGCCGGCATCGGCCTGCGATGGAAGTCGCCGGTCGGCGTGTTGCGCCTGGACTTCGCATACCCCGTGCAGACCGATCTCGAGAAATCCTTTCGCATCCACCTCACGCTGGGTCCGGACCTGTGACCGCCTTGCGCCGCATCCTGCTTTCGATCGCGGCGGTGCTCGCGCTCCTGGCGCTCGCCGGAGTATGGCTGCTGCACACACAAAGTGGCGCGCGATTCGCCGTCGATGTCGCGACCCGTGTGCTCGATGGCAGGTTATCGACCGGCGCCGTTTCGGGCTCGATCGCCCGAGGACTGCAAGTGACGGACATGCGCTGGCGCGACGACACGGCCGGCGTCGACGTGCACGTCGACGATCTGCGCATACGCCTCGCGTATGCGGAGCTGCTGCGCAAGACGTTGCGGTTGAAAACGCTCGCACTGCGCGATGTGTCCGTCTCGCTCACGAGCGTCGCGCGGGACGAGCCCGCGCAAACCGGCTCGCTCGAACCGCCGCTCGACATCGTCGTCGACGCGTTCACGCTCGAGCGCGCCGAACTA
>JAEYUC010000064.1 GCA_023433705.1 Pseudomonadota bacterium | reverse complement strand
CCACCGCGATGTTGCGCAGCCAGCGCTCGTAGCCGATGCGGCGGATCGCCGAGCCTTCGGTGCGCGAGAGAAACTCCTCCTCTGTCCACTCGAACAGCTCGCTCAACCGCGACGCATCCAGTCGATGCCGCACCTTGAAATCCGGATGCGCGGCCGCGCGCGCGAACTTGTTCCACGGACACACGAGCTGACAGTCGTCGCAGCCGTAGATGCGCGAGCCGATCATGCGGCGCAGTTCCACCGGGATTGCGCCGTGCAGCTCGATGGTGAGATAGGAGATGCAGCGTCGCGCATCGAGTTGATAGGGCGCCGTGATCGCGCCTGTCGGACAGGCGGGTATACATGCCGAGCAGGTGCCGCAATGCGCGCTCGCGGGTTGGTCGACCGGCAGGGGCAGGGTAGTGAGGATCTCGCCGATGAAGAAGTACGAGCCGGCATCGCGCGCGATCAGGTTGGTGTGTTTGCCGATCCAGCCGATGCCCGCCTTGCGCGCCAGCGCCTTCTCGAGCACGGGACCCGAGTCGACGAACACGCGATAACCCATCGGTCCCACGCGCGCGACGATGTCGTCGGCCAGCGCCTGCAGCGAATTGCGCATGAGCTTGTGGTAGTCGCGGCCGAGCGCATAGCGGGACACGTAGCCGAGCTCGGGATCGCGCAGCGTCTGCATTGCATCCGCGGCATCTGCCGGCCAGTAGTTCATGCGCGCCGACAACACACGCAGTGTGCCCGGCACCAGCTCGTCGGGACGCGTCCGCCGCGAACCATGCCTGGCCATGTACCCCATCTCGCCGTGACGTTCGTGCGCGAGCCAGCGCGTCAGGTGCGCGGCATCGACGTCGAGATCGAGGTCGCTAACCCCGAGCGCATCGAAGCCGCGGGCACGCGCGAGGTTCGCGAGCTCGAGCGCGATTCCGGCCAGATCGCGGTCGGTCGTTTGCGGGTGTGGGTTGGGATTCATGCGACGCCGTCAGTATAGTGCCCGTTCATGAGCCGACCGACCGCCATCTACTCCGCCGCGCAGGTTCGCGCGCTCGATGCGTGGGAAATCGAGAAGCGGCGCGTGCCGGGATACACGCTCATGACTCGCGCGGCCGAAGGTGCGCTCAGGATTCTTCGCGCCCGCTGGCCGCAGGCCAAACGGATCGCGGTCGTGTGTGGCGGCGGCAACAACGGCGGCGACGGCTACGCGCTCGCGCGCCTGGCGCGCGCGGCCGGGCTCGAGGCGCTGGTGTTCGCGGCCACGCCGCCCGACAAGCTCACCGGCGATGCGCGCCGCGCGCAGGAAGACTTCGTCGCGGCGGGCGGACTCGCGCACCCGTTCGCGCCCGAGGCGTTGACCGGCAGCGATGTGATCGTCGACGGCTTGTTAGGCACTGGCGCGAAGGGACCGCCGCGTCCGGACGCGCTTTCGGTCATCCGCGCGATCAACGCCGCGCGGCGGCCGGTGCTGGCGCTCGACATTCCGTCGGGCGTCGATGCCGACACCGGCGGGGTGCACGAGGCCGTGCGCTCCGAGCTCACGGTCACCTTCGTCGCGTTCAAGTCGGGCCTGTTCCTCGGTGACGGTCCGGAATACGCGGGCGTGACGCTGCTCGACGATCTCGGCGTGGTCGCGCCGGCGACGCCGGAGTTCGCGCCGCTGATGAAACGCATCGACGAAGGCGAGCTGGCTGCGGCGCTGCCGCGCCGGCATCGCGACACTCACAAGGGGACGAACGGGCGGGTGCTCATCGTCGGTGGCGGTGCGGGCATGCCGGGCGCGCTGCGGATGGCGGGCGAGTCGGCCTTTCGTGTCGGTGCGGGTCTCGTCACGGTCGCGGGTCATGCGGACAATCTCGTCGCGGTGACCGCATCGCGGCCCGAGCTCATCTATCTACCCGCGACGTCCACGTCCCTCGAAACCGCGCTGAATGCCGCCGACGTCGTCGCCGTCGGACCCGGCCTCGGGCAGGCGGACTTCGGCCGGCTCATGTGGTCGATCGTCTCGCGCGCGACCGTGCCCGCCGTCGTCGACGCGGACGCGCTGAATCTGCTCGCGCAGAACCCGGTGAAACTCTCCGCCGAGTGGATACTGACGCCGCATCCGGGCGAGGCCGCGCGGCTGCTCGGCACCGATACGCGTGCCGTGCAATCCGACCGGCTCGGCGCAGTGCGCGCGCTGCATGCGCGTTACGGCGCGGTCACGGTGCTCAAGGGCGCGGGCACGCTGGTCGCGAGCGGTCCGGTCGACGCACCCGAGATCCATATCTGCGAACGCGGCAACCCCGGCATGGCGACCGCCGGCATGGGCGACGTGCTCACCGGCGTCATCGCGGGGCTACGCGCGCAGATCCACGACAGCGCGATCGCGGCTCGCGTCGGCGTGCTCGTTCATGCGTTGGCTGGAGATTCCGCCGCGCAGGGCGGCCAACGCGGCCTCCTCGCGAGTGACGTCATCGCCGAGTTGCGCGGCTGGGTGAATCCGTGACCGGCGACGCGCCGCGCGTGTGGATCACGCGCTCGGGCGAGGAGACCGAGACGCTGGGCGCAGGTTTGGTGGGTTCGCCGCTGGCGCCTGGGGCGGCCTGCCGCATCGTCACGCTCGCCGGCGAGCTCGGGTCCGGCAAATCGACGTTCGCACGCGGCGCGCTGCGTGCCCTGGGCGCGACCGGTCCGATCAAGAGTCCGAGCTACACACTGCTCGAGCTCTACGAACTGCCGGGCGTGAGCGTCGTGCACCTCGATCTGTATCGGCTGCACGATCCCGACGAGCTCGAAAACCTCGGTTTGTCCGACTACCACCGCCCGGGCTACCTGTGGTTGATTGAGTGGCCGGAACGGGCCGCGGGTAGATTGCCCCAGGCCGACCTCGAATTCGTGTTTTCGATCACGCCCGACGGTCATCGCATCGAGAGGATTGAAAAGTTTAAGCCAGATAAGTAAATTCCACCGCAGGTGAATCCTGGAACTCCATGATGGAGAAGGATTTTCGGGGAGACCTTCTTGGGGAAAAGAGTCGCGGTTTGTTTGGCGCTGTGCGCGTGGGCCGCGACGGTCTCGGGCGTTCTGTCGGCCGCGGAAATCCGCGGCATCCGCATCGGCACTAACAACTCCGGCACGCGCGTCGTGCTCGACCTGAGCGGACCCGCCAGGTACAAAGCCTTCCAGCTCGACAGTCCCGGCCGCGTCGTCGTCGACGTATCCCACTCGAAACTCAAGTCAGCTCTTGCGTTGCCCTCGGCCGAGGGCGCGGTAACCGCGGTTCGTTCGGGCAAACAACCCAACAACGTCCTGCGGCTCGTGTTCGAGGTGAAGGGACCCATCAAGCTCGCCACCGAGGTGCTCGCGCCGGACAAGGAGGGCGGGCATCGGCTGGTCCTCGATTTCAAGGATCCGAAGGGCAGATCGACGGCGACCGCGACAGCTGCTGCAACGACGCCCGTGGCGCCCGTCGCGATCCGTCCCGCGCATGCGCCGACGGAAACGGGCCGGGACATCGTGATCGCAGTCGATGCGGGGCATGGCGGCGTCGATCCCGGCGCGTCGGGAAAACGCGGCACGCGCGAAAAGGACGTCGTACTCGAAATCGCAAAATCCCTCGCCGCACGCATCAACCAGGAGCCCGGCATGAAGGCCGTGCTCACGCGCGACGGCGACTATTTCATCAGCCTGCGCGAACGCATCCTGCGCGCGCGCCGCGCGAAGGCGGACCTGTTCGTTTCCATCCACGCGGACTCCATCGCCGACCCCGATGTGTCGGGCTCGTCGGTCTACGTGTTGTCCGAGCGTGGCGCCACGAGCGAAGCGGCGCGCTGGCTGGCGGAGCGTGAAAACGCGGCCGACCTCAAGGGCGGCATCAAGCTCGACGACAAGGATCCGGTCTTACAGGGTGTGCTGCTGGACTTGTCGATGACCGCGAGCATTTCCGCGAGCCTGGTCGCGGCGGACAACGTGCTCAAGTCGCTCGATCGCGTCGGCGAGGTGCGCAAGCCGCGCGTTCAGCAGGCGGGATTCGTGGTGCTCAAGTCGCCCGATATTCCGTCGATGCTCGTGGAAACCGCGTTCATCTCGAATCGCGAGGACGAGCGCAAACTGACGCAGCCCGCCCATCGCGCGAAGCTGGCAAACGCCATCTTCGCGGGCATCGAGCAATATTTCGCGGGCAACGCGCCCGACGGCACGCGCCTCGCGGCCGCCCGTCGCAACGGCGGCAGCGGCACGCAGACCGAACTGCGGTAGCAGGCCTCCGCGGCGGTAAGATGCCGGCTCCTTTCCGGGGCCCGCGCATGCCGATCCGCATTCTCGACAATCACCTGATCGACCAGATCGCCGCCGGCGAGGTGATCGAACGACCCGCGTCCATCGTAAAGGAGCTGGTCGAGAACAGTCTCGATGCGGCCGCGCGCTCGATCGAGGTCGAGATCGAAGGCGGCGGCGTGCGACTCACGCGTGTACGCGACGACGGCTGCGGCATTCCGCCCGCGGAGCTGCGGCTCGCGCTGGAGCGTCACGCCACGAGCAAGATCGCCTGCGCGGACGATCTCGGCGCGATCACGACACTCGGATTTCGCGGCGAGGCGTTGCCCTCGATCGCGTCCGTGTCGCGCTTCGAAATCATTTCGCGACACCTGGAAGCGGAGCAGGCCGCGAGGGTCGGCGTCGACGCGGGCACGGTCGGCGAGCTCATGCCGGCGGCGCATCCGTACGGAACGACGATCGAAGTGCGCGACCTGTTCTTCAATCTGCCGGCGCGCCGCAAGTTCCTGCGCAGCGAAGTCACCGAGCAGGGCCACATCGTGCGGCTGCTCGAACGGCTCGCGTTGTCGTGCGACCACGTCGCGTTCCGTCTGCGCACCGGATCGCGCACGCTGCTCGATGCACCGGCGCTCTCGAACGGCGCCAGTCCGGCCGCGCGGCTCGCGCGCATCGTCGGCGAAGATTTCGTGCAGCGCAGTTTCGAAGTCGAACATTCGGCGGGGCCCGTGCGCCTGTTCGGGTGGATAGGCGCGCCGGCCGCCGCGCGCGCGGCCTCCGACCTGCAGCACTGGTTCGTCAACGGCCGTGCCGTGCGCGACCGCCTGCTCATGAACGCGGTGCGGCTCGGATTCCGCGACGTGTTGTACGGCGGCCGACAACCCGCCTACGTGTTGTATCTGGAGATCGATCCCGCGCTGGTCGACGTGAACGCGCATCCGCAGAAACTCGAGGTCCGGTTCCGCGACAGCCGTCAGATCCACGACTTCGTGTTTCGCGCGGTCGAGCGCCGGCTCGCCGGCACGAAGCCTTCCGCCGACGCGGTCGCGCCCGCCGTGCATCCGATGATGCAATCGTCCATGCAGCCGGCGATGAACCCGTACGTGCATGCGATGCCGCTGCGCGGCGTCGGCGACGTTCCCGACGGCCCGCAGGGCAGTTGGGCCATCGCGGATTCGCTGCTGACCGCGCGCGCGGACGGTGCGTCCAACGACGCCGCGATGCCCGAGCCCGGTCCCGATGTGCCGGCCGGCGCGATGCCGCCGCTGGGTGAGGCGCTCGCGCAGGTCCACGGCATCTACATCCTCGCGCAGAATTCCCGCGGTCTCGTGCTCGTCGACATGCATGCCGCGCACGAGCGCGTGTTGTACGAGAAGCTCAAGGCGCAAGCGGGGCAGGCGGTAACACAGCTGTTGCTGGCGCCCGTGACCGTCGAGCTGAAACCAGATCAGCTCGATGTATTGCTCGAGCAGCGCGACCAATGGCTGACGGCGGGCTTCGACATCGAGCGGCTGGGTCCCGGCACGCTCGTCGTCCGCTCCGTGCCCGCCATGTTGCCGCGCGAGGACATCGCCGCCCTGATCCGCGACGTCGTCGCGGACGACGATGGGGCGGCCACGCACCATCTCGACGGCGCCACCGAAAGGTTGTTAGGCACGATCGCGTGCCGCTCGGCCATCCACGCCCATCGCCGGCTGACGCTCGCGGAGATGAATGCGTTGCTGCGGCAGATGGAGCAGACGCCGCGCGCCGACCAGTGCAATCACGGCAGGCCCACCTGGACCCAGGTGACGCTCGCGGAGCTCGATCGCATGTTCCTGCGCGGTCGCTGACGAGTCGTGACCGGATCCTTCGAAGCGCAGCCCGCGGCCGCGCCGCTGGCGGTGATCACGGGGCCGACCGGCACGGGCAAGTCCGACTTCGCGATGCGTCTCGCGCGCGAATTGCCGATCGAAATCGTGAGCGTGGACTCCGCGCAGGTCTATCGCGGACTCGACATCGGCGCGGCGAAGCCCTCGCCGGAGCAGCGCGCCGAAGTGCCGCATCACCTCATCGACATCGTGGATCCGTCGGCAAACTATTCGGCGGGGCAGTTCGTGCGCGACGCGGCGGAGGCGATCGCGGACATCGAATCCCGCGGCCGCATTCCGCTGCTGGTCGGCGGCACGATGTTGTACTTGCGCGCGCTGATGGGCGGGATCGCGAGCCTGCCGGAGGGCGACGACGGCGTCAGGGCGCAGATAGACGCCGATGCCGAACGACTCGGCTGGCCCGCATTGCACGAAAGACTGGCGGCGATCGACCCCGCGGCGGCCGCCCGGATCCATCCCAACGATGCGCAACGGATTCAGCGTGCACTCGAGGTCTTTTCCGTTTCCGGACGACCCATATCGGAGCTTCAGCAGGCGACCCGTTCGGAGCTCGGCCGGGACTTCAGGGTCTTCGCGCTCATTCCGCGGGATCGCGCGGCCCTGCACGCCGCGCTCGCGCAACGCTTCGAAGCGATGATGGCTAAGGGATTTCTGGACGAAGTGCGTCTCCTGCATGCACGTGGGGACCTGACCGATTCGCACCCGGCGATCCGCGCGGTCGGGTACCGCCAGCTCTGGGCGCACCTGACGGGCAGTTATCCGCTCGAAACCGCGGTGGAGCGCGCAGTTGCCGCAACGCGCCAGCTCGCCAAACGCCAAATGACCTGGCTGCGTTCGATGTCCGACCTGGAAACGTTCGATCCCCATGATGCGCAAAGCTTTGTAGGCATGCGCCAATCCCTGATTGCGGCCTTGCAGCGGCTTTGATTGCATTGCTGGACTGGGTCTGCGTGGTAGACTTCCGGCCGTTCGCTTGCTTGAAAAATAAGGAGAACATCCATGGCCAAGGGCCAGTCACTGCAGGACCCGTTTCTGAACACATTGCGAAAGGAACGAATCCCGGTGTCAATCTATCTGGTGAATGGAATCAAGTTGCAAGGCCAGATCGACTCGTTTGACCAGTTCGTAGTTCTTCTGAAGAACAGCGTGAGCCAGATGGTTTACAAACACGCGATCTCGACGGTAGTCCCGGCGCGCAACGTCCGCATCACCAACGATGACGGTACGACGATCGAGGCGGTCGCCGGAGAGTGATGCGGCTGGCGTTCGCACGCGCATCGACCCCTTTCTCGACTAACAAAGATGTTCGAGCGACCGCGCGCAGGTGAGCGGGCCGTGCTCGTGCGCCTCGGATTGGGCGCACCCGCGGATCCCGAAGACATCCAGGAATTCGACCAGCTCGCGCGTTCGGCCGGCGCCATTCCCGTGGCGCAGGTATCCGGCCGGCGCGACAAGCCCGATCCACGCTATTTCGTGGGCAGCGGCAAGGCCGAGGAGATCCGCGACATCGCGCAGGCGCACGACGCCGAGGTGGTGCTGTTCGACCATCCGCTGTCGCCCTCGCAGGAACGCAATCTCGAGAAGCTCATCGAGCGTCGCGTGCTGGACCGCTCGGGACTCATCCTCGACATCTTCGCGCAGCGCGCGCGCAGCCATGAAGGCAAGCTCGAAGTCGAGCTCGCGCAGCTCAAACACATCGCCACCCGCCTGGTGCGCGGCTGGACCCACCTCGAGCGTCAGCGCGGCGGTGGCATCGGCAATCGCGGTCCCGGCGAAACGCAGCTCGAAACCGACCGCCGCCTGCTCGGCAAACGAGTGAAGACGCTCTCGGCGCGGCTCGAGAAGATCAAACAACAACGCGAGACCGGCCGGCAGCAGCGCGCGGAAATCCCGGTTCCCTCGCTCGCCCTGGTCGGATACACGAACGCCGGAAAGTCGACCTTGTTCCGTGCGCTCACCGGTGCGGATGCCTACGTCGCGGACCAGCTGTTCGCGACGCTCGATCCCACGGTCCGGCGCATCACGTTGCCCGGCAATACCACGGTAGTGGTCGCCGATACTGTCGGATTCATCCGCGAGTTGCCGCACGAACTGGTCGCGGCCTTCCAGTCGACGCTTACCGAGGCGCGCGAGGCGACGTTGCTGCTGCACGTCGTCGACGTCAGCGATCCGCGTCGCGAGGAGCACATCGACGAGGTCAACCGCGTGCTCGCCGAGATCGGCGCCGCGGACCTGCCGCAGATCCTCGTGTTCAACAAGATCGACCGGATCGAATCGCCGCCGCGGATCGAACGCGACGAGTCCGGCCGTGCGACCCACGTCTGGATATCGGCGGCGAAGGCCCAGGGCCTCGATCTGCTGCGCGAGGCGGTCGCGGAGCGGCTTTCGCGAGTCGCGGTACGCGCGCGATTGCGCGTCGCCGTGTGGGCCGGAGAGCTGCGGGCGCGGTTATATGCCGCCAGCCTCGTGCACGCCGAGCGCATCGCGGATGACGGCGCGTTCGAGATCGACACTGAACTGTCGGAATTCGAGCTGCTCAAATGGGCGCGTGAGCCGGGCGTCGAAGTCCTGGCGCTCGCCAATGACTCAACTTGTACGGTCGCAGGCCCCTACCTACAATCTGCGACCGCCCAAAGCACCAACTGATCGAAGAAGCTGACCCCTATGGCCTGGAACCAACCCGGCGGCAATAACAACAACCCCTGGGGTCGCAAGCCCTCACCGGGAGGCGATCTCGATCAGGCCTTCAAGGACTGGCAGAAGCGCATCGAGTCACTGTTCGGTGGTGGCGGCGGAGGCGGCCGTTCGTCCACGTCGCTGCTGATCATCGGCCTCATCATCGTCGCCATCTGGATGGCGACGGGTTTCTACACGGTCGCGCCCGGTCACCGCGGCGTCGTGCAGCGCTTCGGCGCGTATCACATCACCGTGCCGAACGGCTGGGGATGGCGCTTCCCGTGGCCGATCGAAACGGTCACCAAGGTCGACGTCGAAGGCGTTTCGTCGGCGAACATCAAGTCGCGCGTGCTGACCGCCGAGCCGAACATGGTCGAGCTGCAGGTCGCCGTGCAGTACCGCGTCAAGGACGCGGAGGATTTCCTGTTCAGGGTGCGCGATCCCAAGACCACTCTCGGCGAAGTCAGCGAGAGCGCGCTGCGCGAGGTCGTCGGCCGCAACAACCAGCAGGCCATCCTCGAGGCGGAGCGCCTGCGCATCGCCCTCGACACGCGCGACATCATGCAGCGCACGCTCGACCAGTACGGCGCGGGCATCGAAGTGCGCAACGTGAACATCACCGACGTGCAGGTGCCGGAAGCGGTGCAAGCCGCGCAGCGTGATTCGGTCAAGGCGCGCGCGGATCGTCAGCGCATGATCAACGAAGCCCAGGCCTACGCGAACGGCATCCTGCCGAAGGCGGAAGGTCGCGCCGCGGGCATCCTGCAGGAAGCCGAAGCCTACAAGGCACAGGTGGTCGCGCTGGCCACCGGTGACGTGGCGCGCTTCAACCAGATCGCGGCCGCCTACGAACGCGCCCCCAACGTGACGCGCGAGCGCATGTTCATCGAAACCGTCGAAAGCGTCATGAGCCGATCCCGCAAGATCATCGTCGATCAGAAGCCCGGCAGCAGCAACGTGTTCTATCTACCGCTCGACAAGCTGATCGAGCGCCGCGATAACGACACGGGAGTCGGTGCGCGTGGCACCGTCACGGTGGGCGAGGCGGAACCGACCGCGGCGCCGGATAGTCGTCAACGGGTGGAACGCTGATGGGCTCGCGCGTACTCGGATCCCTCGTACTGCTGCTGGCGCTGGTGCTGCTGGTCACGTCCTCGACGTTCATCGTGAGGGAGCAGGAGCTCGCCCTGCGCGTGCAGATCCAGGAAATCATCGGCAAGAACTACAAGCCGGGCCTGCACTTCAAGGTTCCGCTCATCGACAACATCGTGCGCTTCGACCGCCGCGTGCTCACGCGCAGGTTCGAGGGCGAGCAGTTCCTGACGCGCGAGAGCCAGGGCCTGACCGTCGACTACTACATCAAGTGGAAGATTCTCGACGCCGAGCGTTTCTACCAGGCCACGACCGGCGGCGACGAGCGCCGCGCCGAGATACTCGTGGGCGAAAACATCCAGGACGGCATCAAGAACGCCGTCGCGCGCCGCACCCTGCGCGAGATCGTCACCTCCGACCGCCAGGAGATCACGGGCGAGTTCATCGAGCGCTCGAGCGAGTCGCTCGACAAGCTCGGCATCGAACTCATCGACGTGCGCGTGCAGCGCATCGACCTGCAGGATGAAGTCGCGACCAGCGTGTACGACAGCATGAAGCGCGGCTTCGAGGGCATCGCGAACACGATGCGCGGCGAGGGCGAACGCGAATCGACCATCATCCGGTCGACGGCGGAGCGCACGCGCGCGGAGATCATCGCGAAGGCGCAGGCGGACGCGCAGCGCATCCGCGGCGAGGGCGAGTCGACCGCCGCGGGCATCTACGCCGCCGCGTTCAACCGCAATCCGGAGTTCTATTCGTTCCAGCGGTCGTTGCAGGCTTACCGCAACTCGCTCGGCGGCGACCGCGACGTCATGGTCCTCGCGCCGGACAGCGAATTCTTCCGCTACTTCAAAGATCCGACGCCGTCGCGGCGCTGATTTCCCCCGAGTTCTTTCGATGCGCCCGGGTGGCGCAGAGCAATCATGGGCAAATTCGTCATCATCATCGGGACCCAGTGGGGCGACGAGGGCAAGGGCAAGGTCGTCGACCTGCTGACTGAACGCGCAGCCGCGGTTGCCCGCTTCCAGGGTGGACACAACGCCGGTCACACGCTGGTCATCAACGGCAAGAAGACCATCCTGTCGCTGATCCCGTCGGGCATCCTGCATCCGAACACTCAATGCCTGATCGGCAACGGCGTCGTGTTGTCCCTCGAGGCGCTGTTCCGCGAGGCGCAGACGCTGATCGACACCGGCGTCGACGTGTTCGCGCGACTGCGCATTTCGCCCAACTGCCCGCTGATCCTTCCCTCGCACATCGCGCTCGACAAGGCGCGCGAAGCCGCGCGCGGCGCCAACGCAATCGGCACCACGGGCCGCGGCATCGGTCCGGCGTACGAAGACAAGGTCGCGCGCCGCGCGGTGCGCGTCCAGGATCTCTTCCAGCGCGAGAAGTTCGCGGCCAAGCTCGGCGAGATCCTCGACTACCACAACTTCACGCTGCAGCACTATTTCAAGGCGCAGCCCGTCGACTTCCAGAAGACGCTCGACGAGCAGCTTTCGTACGCCGAGCGTGTGCGTCCGCTGGTCAGCGACATCACGCAGACGCTGGCGACGCTGCGCGCGCAGAAGGCCGACGTGATGTTCGAAGGTGCGCAGGGCGCGATGCTCGACGTCGATCTCGGCACCTATCCATTCGTCACGTCGTCGAACACGACGGGCGGTTACGCCGCCACGGGCACGGGCCTCGGCCCGCGCTCGTTCGATTACGTCCTCGGAATCGTGAAGGCTTACACCACGCGCGTCGGTGCGGGTCCGTTCCCGACGGAGCTGTTCGACGAATATGGCGAGCATCTTTCGCGCGTCGGCCATGAGTTCGGCGCCGTGACGGGGCGCAAGCGCCGCTGCGGCTGGTTCGACGCGGTATCGCTGCGCCGTTCCATCATCAACTCCAGTGTCTCCGGGTTGTGCCTCACGAAGCTCGACGTACTCGACGGCCTCGACACGCTTCAGATCTGCGTCGGCTATCGTTCGAAGGACTCGACGAACGACATCAAGAGCGAGCCGCCGTTGTTCGCGGACGCGTTCGCCGACGTCGAGCCGGTGTACGAGGAAATGCCGGGCTGGAAGGAATCGACCATCGGCGTGAAGAAACACGACGCGCTGCCGGTCAACGCTCGGAAATATCTCGCTCGCCTGCAGGAACTCGCCGGTGTGCCGATCGACATCATCTCGACGGGTCCCGACCGCGAGCAGACGATCGTCCTGCGCCATCCCTTCGACTGAGTAGGCAGCGCCTGTAGGAAACTTCCGACAGGCATTCTCGGATGATTGTCGACTCGCGCGCCGCGTGGGTTCATATACTTCCGGGATGACGCAGCTCGCGACTCGCAAACCGACGACCGAGGGGCCAGCGCCACCGGTCCCGACTTCACCCTGGTGCCTGTTCCTCGACGTCGACGGCACGTTGCTGGAGCTCGCTCCAACACCGCGTTCGGTGGTGGTGGAGCCGGGATTGCTGGAGCTTCTCGGCGACCTCGCGCGGGCTTCTCAGGGCGCCATCGCGCTGGTCAGCGGCCGCACCGTTTCCGATCTCGACCGACTGTTCGGCACGCTGCAGTTGCCGGTGGCCGGGCTGCATGGCTGCGAACGCCGCTCGTCGGATGGCTCCATGTACGTGGCCTCCGTCGTACATGAGCAGCTCGCCGGCGTCAGGCAGGGGCTGAGGGAATTGGCCGCGCGCCATCCCGGCCTCGAACTCGAGGACAAGGGCGCGGGCCTCGCGCTGCATTTCCAGGGCGCGCGGGAACTCGAGCACCAGCTGCGCGCGGAAGTCGCATTACTCGCCAAGCCCCTGGTGCCGGAGTTCGCAATCCTCGACGGTCACGCCGTCATCGAGGTGAAGCCAGCGGTGCACACCAAGGACAGCGCGGTCAGTGCCTTCATGGAGGAGGCGCCGTTTCGCGATCGGACGCCTATCTTCATCGGCGACGACCAGACCGACTACGGCGGATTCGCGGCGGTGCGGCGCTTCAACGGGCTTGCGATCGCGGTGGGCCCACGCGTCGTGTCGGAATGGTGGCTGCCCGGACCCGCGGCCGTGCGGCAATGGCTGACGCGGCTCGCGCACGCGGAGAGTGCGTGAAATACGGCGTCATCGGAAATTGCCAGGTCGCCGCGCTGGTCGATGAGAGAGGCCGCTTCGTGTGGGCCTGCCTGCCCCGGCCGGACGGCGATCCGGTGTTCTCGGCGCTCTTGCAGAAGGAGGGCGGCGACTCCGAGCACGGCGTATTCGCGATCGACATCCTGGATTTCGCGCGCGCCGAGCAAAACTACCTGCGCAACTCCGCGGTGATCGAAACCCGCCTGTACGACAGCCACGGCGGCGCCTGCCGCATCGTGGATTTCGCGCCGCGTTTCCGCTCGCGCGGACGCATGTTCCGCCCGATGATGTTCATCCGCACCGTGGAGCCGATCGCGGGACGGCCGACGCTGCGACTGCGCCTCACACCCACGGCGGGCTTCGGCGAACGTTGCGAACCCGGCGTCATGGGCAGTCATCACATCCGCTTCGCGGCGGAAGGACTCAACTACCGGCTCACGACCGACGCCTCGCTCGCCGCGTTGCTCGAGCGCCGGCCGGTCGTGCTCGAGCAGCCGCTCCACTTCATCGTCGGACCGGACGAGACGATGGAGGAAGCGCCGTCCGCGATCGCGCGCGACTTCTTCGGCGCGACGCTCTCGTACTGGCAGGAGTGGGTGCGCACGCTCGCGGTGCCCGCCGACTGGCAGGACGCGGTCATCCGCTCGGCGATCACGCTCAAGCTGTGCACCTACGAGGATACGGGGGCGGTACTGGCGGCGCTCACGACCTCGATTCCCGAGGCTCCGGACTCCACGCGCAACTGGGACTACCGCTATTGCTGGCTGCGCGACAGCTACTTCGTGATCCAGACGCTCAACCGCCTGGGCGCGACGCGCACGATGGAGGCCTATCTACATTACATCGACAACATCATCGCCTCGTCGACGGCCGATACGTTGCAGCCGCTGTACGGCATCTCCGGCGACCCGTACGCCGAGGAGAAGATCGCGAAGAGCCTCTCGGGATATCTCGGCATGGGCCCGGTGAGGTTCGGAAATCTCGCCGCCGAACAGGTGCAGCACGACGTGTATGGCTCGGTGATCCTCGCGGCCACGCAATTGTTCTTCGACGAGCGGCTCGTGCGCTCGGGAGATCAGACCTTGCTGGAGCGCCTGTACCGCCTCGGTCGCCGCGCGGTCGCGACATTCGAAGTCCCGGACGCGGGTCCGTGGGAATTCCGCGGACGCCTGCAGCGCCACACGTTTTCCGCGGCGATCTCGTGGGCGGGATGCGACCGGCTCGCGCGCGTCTCGCGCCGCGTGGGCGACGAGGCCGCGGCGCGCGAGTGGGCCGCGCACGCCGACCGCATGCGCGAGCAGATTCTAGCGGGCGCGTGGAACGAGGAGCGCCAGTCGTTCACGTCGGCCTTCGGGAATCGCGATCTCGACGCGACCGCGTTGCTGCTGCCCGAGCTCGGGTTGCTGCCCGCGACCGACCCCCGTTTCCTGAAAACGCTCGAACGCATCGAGGAAGAACTGTCCGTCGGCGATCTGCTTTTCAGGTACCGGCACGCCGACGATTTCGGAGCTCCCGAAAACGCCTTCACCATCTGTGCATTCTGGTACGTCAATGCGCTCGCCGCGGCCGGTCGGATCGACGAGGCGCGCGAGCGGTTCACGCGACTGCTCGAACGGCGCAATCCGCTCGGATTGCTGTCCGAGGACATCTCGCCCACGACGGGCGAGTTGTGGGGCAACTTCCCGCAGACGTACAGCATGGTGGGCATCATCGGCAGCGCATTGCGATTGTCGCGTAGCTGGGAGGAGATCGTATGAGCCGCCTCGTGACCATTTCGAATCGCATCTCGGTTCCCAAACATGGCACGCCGCCCGGCGGGCTCGCCATCGGGCTCGCGGCCGCGATCAAGGCGCGGCGTGGCGTCTGGTTCGGCTGGAACGGCGAGACCAGCGAGCAACCGTCCGCCGAGCCGACGATCACGCGCAAGGATGGCGTGACCTACGCGTCGATCGAGTTCGACCAGGCCGAGTACCGGGATTTCTATCTCGGCTTCTGCAACGGCACGTTGTGGCCGCTGTTCCATTACTTCGTCGACGGCTTCCGGTACAGCGACGTCCACTACGAAGCCTATCAACGCATGAACCAGCGCTACGCGCGCGAACTCATGCCGCTGCTGCACGACGACGATCTGATCTGGGTGCACGACTATCACCTGTTCCCGCTCGCGCAGAAGCTGCGAGAAGAGGGTGCGAAGCAGCCCATGGGCCTGTTCCTGCACATTCCGTTTCCGAACGTGGAAGTGCTGCGAGTGTTGCCGGTGTACGGCGAGCTGTTGCAGGCAATGCTGGCTTACGACGTGCTCGGCTTCCAGACCGAGACGGATCGCGACTCCTTCCGCGCGGCCGTCGCGTACGTGTGGGGACCGCAGGCGCTGGCTTCCAGACACACCGTGGCCATCGGCGGTCGCCGCGTGGTGACGGGCGTCTATCCGATCGGCGTCGACGTGGATCTCATCCAGCGCGATGCCGTCGAGTCGCAGAAGACCGAGACGGTGAAGCGCATGGTCGCCGGCTTGTTGGGCCGGCGCCTCATGATCGGAGTGGACAGGCTCGACTACAGCAAGGGCCTGGTCGAGCGCTTCAAGGCGTACGAGCGGTTTCTCGAGACACACCCGGAGAACCAGAACCGCGTTTCGTTCCTGCAGATCGCGCCGCTGTCGCGCACCGACGTGCGCGCGTATTCGGAGATCCGGCAGCAGCTCGAGCAGACCACGGGCCGCATCAACGGCCGCTTCGCGGACACCGACTGGACGCCGATCCGCTACCTGAACCGCAACTTCCAGCACGACGTGCTCATGGGTTTCATGCGCTCCGCGCAGGTCGGCATCGTGACCCCGGTGCGCGACGGCATGAACCTCGTCGCGAAGGAATTCGTCGCCGCGCAGGATCCGGCGGATCCGGGCGTGTTGATCCTCTCGACGCTCGCCGGCGCCGCGCGCGAGCTGGGCGGCGCCATCATGGTGAACCCGTACGATTCGCGGGGAATGGGCCATGCGATACAGCAGGCGTTCAACATGCCACTCGCCGAGCGCCGCGAACGCCACCAGGCGATGATCGACGTGTTGCGGCGAAACTCCATCACGGCGTGGCACACCAGCTTCGTCGACACGCTCGAGTCCGTCGCCGGCAGCGCGCCGCAGCTGGCGCTGCGCGTCGGTTGACGGGGACCGTCTCTAACCACCGATGGCGGTTGCCTCGGGATGCCCGGGAGGCGGTTCATTCAACCACCCGCCCTCGAATCCCGCGCGCTGCAATCCTTTCCGAAGGTACGGATCCCCCTTCATCACGCGCCAGATGAGCTCGCTCCGGTAATTCTCGATCATCGCGATGATCGGCCCCTGGTCGATCCCGAGATAGTCGCTCGCGACCCACCCGAGGCCGCGCACGCGCCGGCCGTGCACGAGCGGTATGTCGTAGTCGAAACTCGGGTTGAACGAATCGACGAAGCCGTACTTTCCATAGATGTGGCGGCCGTACCGCGAGTAGATCGTCTTCACGGCCGGCACCACGATCTCGGGGGCGAAGGGCAGGGACGAGATGACCGCGGTCGGCGCGAGCGTGCCGTCGTCGAAGTTTTCCGTGAGGCCCACGCCGCGCGCGGCGTACGAGGCGAACTTGCGCATTTCGCCGCGATACGGAAGCGTGACGTTCGCCGGTCCGTCGGAGGCGGTCAGGCCCCACACGTTGGGGCCGTAACCCTCCCAGTCGAGCGGATTGCGGATCGCGTACGCGCGCTGCGCGAGCGCCGCGCGCCGGCTGTTCTCGAAGTAGTCGAAACCCTGCAGGTACATGAAGCGGTCGTAGATGCCGCGATAGTCGATCCAGATCGCGCTGTACTGGTGGCCGAACATCGGACCGAACGTGAGATGCGTCTGGCCTTCCAGCGTGCCCCAGCGATCGTCGTATTCCGATGTCCAGGCTTCCCACGTGCGTCCGGAGATCGGGTAGCTAGGGCTTCCCAGGCCCAGGATGTACACGAGCATGGCCTCGTTGTATCCGCGCCAGTCGAAGCGGATGAAGCCGAGCTCGGGGCTCCAGCCCATCGCGATGTCGAGCCCGTATACCGCGGCCCAGGGCCAGTTCACGCGCCGGTACAAGGCGTCGGCGAGCTTGCGGATCTCCGTTTCCCCGGGATTGTCGAGGTCGAAGAAGTTCCCGGCGAACAACACGCCCGCGATCAGCAGCGCGGTGTCGACGGTGGATATCTCGGAGTCGCCGTATCGATGCCCGGTCGTGAAATTCAGGAAGTGATAGAAGAACCCTTCGTACCCCGCGGTGGTGGCGGGCTCCGGTCCCTGCGGCGCGTCGTGCAGGAACTTCAACGTCATCAGGACACGGTCGCGGCCCTCCTCGCGCGTGATGAAGCCTCGTTCGACGCCGATCGCATAGGCGTTGAGCGCGAATCCGCTGGCCGCGATGCTCGCGAAGGGTGGTTTCGGCCAGCGATCCGGGATCAGGCCGGTGCCGGGTTCGGCGGTGTCCCAGAAGAAGTTGAAGGCGCGCTCGGAGATGTCGTCGAACAGCGGATCGACTTCGCGCACCGGCGTCGCGGGCCGCGGGCGCGGCGAGTTGTCGCGTCCGCGCGGCGGCGTGCGGCAGCCGGCGAGCGCCATGAGCGCGCAGCCGCCGGCCAGCGCGCTCCGGCGCGTGATGCGCGATCGGTGCGTCATGCGTCCCGAAGCCCGGCGGGCGCGGGGCCCTCGCCGATCAGGGTCTCGGTCGGACTTGCTGCGTTCACGCGTTCGATTGTCGCACCTCGGAACCGTATGCCAAACGTCTTGCGCAGCGCGCGGGGCACGCGGGTGATGTTCCCGGTTTGCGTAAATTGGCCAACGGCGAACAGTCCATCCTAGTCGACGATGAACGTGCCCGTGAGACCGCTCGCGGAATCCGTACCGACGACGATCTCCCAGACTCCAGGTGAACGTACCCAGCGATTCTCGCGATCGAGCACGGTGAGCTGATTCGCGGGAATCCTGAATTCGACCGGCACGGACTTGCCCGCGGGCACGCGCACGCGCCGGTACGCGGCCAGCTTTTTTCCGGTGACCGTGCTCGCGACCCTGGGACGCAGGTAGACCTGCGGCACCTCATCACCGTCGCGCGCGCCGAGATTGCGCACGCGCAGGCGGACGAGGAGATCCCCGGCGCCCACGCGCGCCGGCACTTCGAGCGCCTCCAGCGCGAAGCGCGTGTACGACAATCCGTGACCGAACGGTACGAGCGGCGCGTCGGATTCATCCAGCCAGTGCGCCTTGTAATCGCCACGTTCCGGGATGTTGGGCCGGCCGTTCGGCGGATCGTAGTGATGGATCGGGATCTGGCCGACGCTGCGCGGCCAGGTCACCGGCATCTTGCCGCCCGGGTTGTAATCGCCGAACAACACGTCGGCGATGGCATTGCCGGCTTCCGTGCCGGGAAAGAACGCGTGTACGAGCGCGCCCGATTCCTCGAGCAGACCGGGCACCGCGAGCGCGCGGCCGGTGATCAATACGACGACGACGGGTTTTCCCGTGGCGCGCAGCGCATCGAGTAGTTCGGACTGCCGCCCGGGCAGGTCGAGATGCGCGCGGTTCTTCGCCTCGCCGCTCTGCGTTTCGCGTTCGCCCACCACCGCGATGACGAGATCGCTGTCGCGCGCCGCGGCCACGGCCCCGGCGATGCGGGTCTCGTCGCCGGTGACGGGATTTCCTTTCGGGTCGAGGCCGACGCCTTCCGCGAACGTCACCGCCTTGCCCACGCGCGCGCGCAGGCCCGCGAGCACGCTGATCGTGTCCTCGGGCCGGCCACGCGCGTGCCAGGGACCGAGCATGTCGGCGGGCGCGTCGGCCAGCGGTCCCGTCACGAGGATGCGGCGCTTCGACGCGTCGAGGGGCAGAAGGCCGGACTCGTTCCGCAGCAACACGATGGACTTGCGCGCGATCTCGCGCGCGGCGGCGCGATGCTCGGCGGAAACGCGTACGCGCTTCTCGAGGTCTTCGGGCACGAATGGACGCGCGAACAGGTCGAGCCTGCGCTTGAATGCGAGCGCGCGCAGCACCTCGCGGTCGATGTCCTTGACCGACACGCGGCCCGTTTCCACGGCGCGCGCGAGCTGCGCGTAGTAGACGCCGTCCTCCATGTCGACGGTCATGGTGCCGTCGCGCAGCGACAGCACGGCCGCGTCGAGATCGTCGGCGGCGGTGCCGTGATAACGCAGCTCGGTCATCGCGGCGTAGTCGGAGACGAGCACGCCGTCGAAGCCGAGCTCGCCGCGCAGGACGTCCTGCAGCAGGTGTTTGTTCGCGGTCATCGGCACGCCGCCGGTGCCGGTCGTGAAGGCAGGCATCACGGACGGAGCGCCCGCCGCGACGCCCGCGACGAACGGCGGCAGGTGGAATTGCCGGATCGCGCGTTCGCTCAGGTCCACGTACGCGTAGTCCTTGCCACCCTGCGACGCGCCGTAGCCCACGTAGTGCTTGAGGCAGCTCGCGATTCCGAAGTCGGCAGGCGCGGGCGCGCCGGGCAGCTTCGCGAGCGCGCGGTGAAAACCATCTATCGCGGCGACGGCATATTCGCTCGAAACCAGTGGCGATTCGCCGAAGGTCTCGACGACGCGCCCCCAGCGCGGATCCACCGGGTGATCGACCATCGGCGCGAAGGTCCAGCGCTGTCCGTGCGAATAACCCTCGAGTCCCGAGATCCGCGCCATGACCCGCGCGTCCTCGGGATCGAACGTGGCCGCCATGCCGAGCGGCACCGGAAACACGGTCCAGTAGCCGTGGATGATGTCGGTCGCGAATACGACCGGGATGCCGAGCCGCGACTCCTTCAGCGCGATGCGCTGGATCCGGTTGATGTCCGCGGCGGACCATTCGAACGCGGACATCTGGAACCCGATTCCTTCGCGCGCGAGCTCCTCGGCGGGTTTGTTAGGCCGGCCCGCGGAATCCGGCCCGGTCATCGTGCCCTTGCTGAGCAGCATGAGCTGGTTGACCTTCTCCGCGAGCGTCATCTTCGCGAGCAACGCGGCGTCGCGCGGATCGGGTGGAGTGGGAGGGCGCGCGAGGCACGCGGCGGACAGCAGTGCGAACAGGAAGAAGGAGAAGACCGAGGCGCGTTGCCGTGCGATGCGTTCCTGCATGTGCGTCCATCCTGGAGTCGCGCGCGAGGTGCGCGAGCACCTGCGATTGTAAGTCGACATTGGGTCCGTTCGTGCAACGCCGACGCGACACGGCGGCGTGAGCCTACATCCGGCTAGCCAGTCGCAGCGCATCGTGTCGCCAGGAGGTGAGCATCATGGCGAGATACGGCAAGAAGGCGCAGCAGAAAGTCGAGAAGGTCATGCGCGAGAAAAAGCGCGGCACCCTGCGCAGCGGAAGCTCGGGCAAGAAGGTGACGAGCCGCAAGCAGGCGATTGCGATCGGACTGTCCGAGGCGCGGCGCGCCGGCGGCAAGGTGCCGTCACGCTCGAGCGGCGGACGTCGTCGTTCGACGAGCACGCGCAAACGCACGAGCGCGAAAAAGAAGTAGGGACCGTTAGATGCAGCGCGGTCTCGCGCCCCGACCAAGGGCCCGCGGCCGGACCGCGTTGCTCCTGCTCGATGTCATCACGGATTTCGCGTATCCCGATGGCCCGCGGGTGCGGCGCGCACTCGCGCGGCAGGCGCCCGCGATCCGCGCGCTGCTCTCGAAGGCGAGACGCGCCGGCATTCCCGTCATCTACGCGAACGATACCGTCGGCCGCTGGCGCAGCGACTCCGCGGCATTGATTGCGCGCTGCACCGATCCGCGCCGTCCGGGCTCGGCGCTGGTGCGCTCGCTCTCCCCGGTCGAATCCGACTACATCATCCTCAAGCCCCGGCATTCCGCGTTCTTCGGCACGCCGCTCGCGGCGCTGCTGGACGATCTGCGTGTGGACACATTGATCCTCGCGGGTGTCTCCGCGGAAAGCTGCGTCTGGATCACGGCCTGCGACGCGCACACTCAGGGATTCCGTCTCGTCGTTCCGGTCGACTGCATCGCGGGCGTGTCGGTTTCCGCGCGCCGCGCCATGCTCACCAACCTGCGCGACGTGCTGAGCGGGAGGACGCCGCGCTCGGCGTCGTCCGTGAGGTTCTGAACGATAGGACTTACGACCGATTGTCGACGTCCCGGTCACGAGGCGAAGGTTTCGCGATGAGCGCAACCATCGCATCCGCGGCGGACGAGGAACCGGTGCGCCCGCCGCACGTGCCCGAAGAACCGGTGCCGCCACTTCCGGACGTCGACGAATCGAACCCCGACGCGGCCTCCGTGGCGTATTCGCACTACCGGACGGGGTTGTCTAACCACCGGACCGGCCTCTCCGAGCACCGTACGCAGCTGTCCGAATACCGCACCGACCTGTCGAAGCTGCGTACCAACTTGTCCGTGAACCGCACCGAGATGTCGATGCGGCGGACGGGCATGTCGTTCCAGCGCACGCGCCTGAGCGCCGAGCGCACGCTGATGTCCTTCATCCGCACTTCGCTGTCGATGATCGGCTTCGGGTTCACGATCTACCAGGTACTCAAGAAGCTGGTCGAGTCGGGACTCATCACGGACCTCGGCGCATCGCGGCACTTCGGCACCGCGCTCGTGGCGCTCGGCGTCATCCTGCTGACGGGCGGGATCTTCTACCACCTGGCCTTCATGCGCGAGTTGCGTCACACGCGCAGCACGATGCGCGACTCGGGACTGATCCACGCGGAGAGCGGTTATCCGATTTCGCTCACGCTGCTCACGGCGCTGGTGCTGCTCGTGCTCGGACTGGCCGTGGTCGCGAGCATCATGTTCAGGATCGGGCCGCTGGCCTGACGAATGCAATCCCCACTTTTTACACCGGCACCGCTATCCCCACCTACTGAAAGATGCCGCGCTCCAGGATCGTGCCGTGGCCGAGCGGCCGGCCGATGCTGAGCCACGCGCTCCAGGATTCCGTGGAAGTCGCGCCGACTCCGAGTGTCAGCGGCCCGAACATCGTGCGTCCCGTCAGGAACACCGAGCCGCCGTACAACTCGCCGGTGCGACCCGTGTCGATGCGGTCGTAGACGGCGCCGCCGACGATTCGCCCGCCGACATACAGCGCGAAATTCTTGATCGGCATGATCTCCTTGACGTTCCAGAGATAACTCGTGCCGATGGTCCAGTAGCTGCCGACGCGCAGCTCGCCGAGCTCGAGCCCCGGAAAACTGCCCGGGCCCCCGAGCGCGAACGCCCGGTCGGGTGGCAGATCGTTGCGCAGGTCTGTTCCGCCCGCGGCCGTGACCCACAATACGTCGCGACGGAACGGCACCGCGAGACCGACGCCGAGCTCGGCGCGCTCCCAGCCGCGGTCGCCGCCGAGCGCATCGTCGGCAAAGATGTACTCTAGCGCCGCGGTCATGCCGCGGGTGGGGCTGAAGCCCGAGTCGCGGCTGTCGTATTGCGCGCCGAGAATCAGTCCGGCGTCGACGGGCGAGTTTTCGGGCATCAGCGTGGAGCCGATATCGACCTCGATGTCGCGCTGGTCGTAGAGGTATCCAAGTCGCAGCTGTGCGTAAGGACCGATGTTGGCGCCGACGTCGATCTGACCGCTGGCGTCGCGGAACGAGTATCGCGAGATGCGCTCGTCGTCGAGGAAGACGTCTTCGATGGAGCGCGAGTAGGCGGCGCGCGGCTCGATGAACCAGCGCTGCGCGACGTCGAGCGGCTGGTAGAAACTGGTGGCGACGAGTTGTTGGCCGCCGAACTGGATCTCGTTGCGCCACTGCGCGCCGAGCGGATTCACCCAGGTCCGCACGTGGCGGCCGTAGAGGCCGAACGTGAGGTCGCCTTCGACGGACGCGTACAGTCCGAGGTCGAACTTGAGGTAGTTGGGCCCGTAGACCTTCTCGCGCGGCAGCCAGGTGAGGGTGGGCGAAGCGCGTTCGCCGTCGAGCCGGTAACCGACCGAGTCGAGATCCTGCAGCACCGACATGCGTTGCGCTTCGCGGCTGATCGCGGCGCTGTCGACGACGTCGCCCGGCTGCACGCGATCGAGCGAGGCGAGGTACTCGGGGTTCACGTGTTTCAAGCCCTCGAAACGCACGCCGGCAAGGTGGGCCTGGATGTCCTGCGACGTGGTCACCCGCTTGCGCCAGGCTTCGTATGCCGCGGCCGGCATGGAGTAGTGCGCCAATGCCTGCGCCTGCGCGCGCGCGGCGGCTTCACCGAGCGGGATCGTTTCGGGGACGCGTTCGAAATCCGCGGTGGTGATCGTTCCCATGTGCACGTCTATGCGCACGTCGCCGGGGCCCATCGTCTGCAGCTGCAATTGCTCGTTGGCCTCGATCATGACGTCCATCGTGCGGCCCAGGAGTTGCAGCGCGTTCTGCAGTCGCTGCGGATCCACGGCCGGCTCCACGAGATTCACGACGATCACGACGTCGGCGCACAACCCGCGCGCGACGTCGATCGGAATGTTCCGCACGAGGCCGCCGTCGGAGAGGATCATGTCGTTCATGAGCACGGGTGCGAATGCGCCCGGAATCGCCATGCTCGCGCGCATCGCGGTCGCGAGATCGCCGTCGCGCAGCACGACCATGCGGCCTGTCACCATGTCCGTGGCCACGGCGCGGTAGGGAATCGGCAGCCGGTCGAAATTGGTTTCGAGCCGCGCGCTTGCGACATAGCTGCGCAACAGGTCTTCGACGTTGCTCGTGTTCACGAGGCCACCGGGGACGTGCAGCGCGCCCTGGTCGAGACCGAACTCGAACTCGTTGCTGTAGGTCGCGCCCGCGCGTTTCTGCTCGATGGGCTCGAGCTCGCGGCGACCCTGGCTGCCCACGACCTTCTTCCAGTCGATGGTCGTGACGAACTTTTCGAGGTCGGCGGCCGGGATGCCGGACGCGTAGCCGCCGCCGACCAGCGCGCCCATGCTCGTGCCGGCGATGCAGTCGACGGGCACGTGCAGCTCTTCGAGCACCTTGAGCACGCCGACGTGCGCGCCGCCCTTTGCGCCGCCGCCCGCGAGCACCAGGCCGATGCGCGGGCGTGAGGATCCTTCCGGGGTCTGTGCCGGCGAAACGTTGGCCGATACCGCCAGCGCCAGCGCGATGACGCACACCCACATCCCGCTTCGCGGAGACCTGGCCATGGGGGCGAGAGTGAGACGTCGCGCGGTTCGCGCAAAGTGACCCTTAGTCTCATGGTCCCGCGTGGGAGGGCTGGCCGATGATCGGCCCCGCATGAATCGCGCAACGTTCAAGTTGTTCGGTGGCTTGTTGCTGGTCGGCTGGCTTTCGAGCACGGCCGCGCAAAGTCCGCCCGCCAACGCCGTCCTGTTCGAAAACGTACGGGTCTTCGACGGAAGCGGTGGCAAGTTGTCCGGCCCGACCAGCGTGCTCGTCGTCGGCAATCTCATCAAGGAGATTTCCGCCGCGCCCGCCGTCGGGCCCGACCTGTCCGTGCAGCGCATCGCCGGCAATGGCCGCACGCTGATGCCGGGCCTCATCGACAACCACTGGCACACGATGCTGGTGGGCCTCACGCCCGAAGCGATGCTCAACGGGGATGTCGGTTTCATCAACCTCGTGGCGTCGGCGCAGGCCGAGGCGGTGCTCATGCGGGGATTCACGACGGTGCGCGATCTCGGCGGACCTGCCTTCGGGTTGAAGCGCGCCATCGACATGGGAATAGCGCGCGGGCCGCGCATCTATCCATCGGGCGCGATCATCACGATCACCGGCGGTCACGGAGACTTCCGCAGCCCGCCCGAACTACCGCGGCGCAAGGGCGAGCTGTCACGCATGGAGGTCATGGGTGGCAGCATGGTCGCGGACTCTCCCGACGAAGTGCGGCTGCGCGTGCGCGAGCAACTGTTGCTCGGCGCATCGCAGATCAAGCTCACCGCCGGTGGCGGAGTCGCATCGCCGCACAGTCCGCTCGACGTGTCGACGTTCACCGAGGAAGAGTTGCGCGCCGCGGTGCAGGCGGCGGAGAACTGGGGAACGTACGTCTGCGTGCACGCGTATACACCCGCCGCGATCCAGCGCGCGATCAACGCGGGCGTCAAGGTGATCGATCATGGACACCTGATGGACGATGCGACCGCGCAGATGATCGCGAAGCGCGGCATCTGGCTGAGTTTCCAGGCGTTCCTCGACGACGAGGCCGCGTCACCCGTGGCGCCGACGAGCCGCGCGCGGCAATTGCAGGTGTTCGCCGGCACCGAGAACACGATCGCGCTCGTGAAGAAACACAGGATCAAGATGGCGTGGGGCACCGACCTGTTGTTCTCGGCCGAGAATGCGCCGCGCCAGATCAATGAGCTCACCAAGATGCGCAAGTGGTTCGCGCCCGCGGAAGTGCTCACGATGGCGACATCCACGAATGCGCAGCTGCTCAAGTTGTCCGGGCCGCGCGATCCTTATCCGGGGAAGTTGGGCGTCGTCGAAGAGGGCGCACTCGCGGACCTGCTGCTGGTGGATGGCGATCCACTCGCGAATCTCGATCTGCTCGCGGATCAGTCGAAACTCCTCGTCATCATGAAAGACGGCAAGATCTACAAGCAGCCCTGAGACGACTCATCTCATCGTCGCGAGGTTCCGCCAGAGGTTCTCGAGGCTGTCCGTGCCGCCGAACAACGTCGTGAAGTGAGTCGAATCCACGAGCAGGATATCGCCCGCTCGTTTGCCGGCCGGAGGCATCCACAACAACAGGTTGAGCTCGGTGTTGCCCGTGGCCGTGAATGGATGCGGACGATCCAGATCGATGGGCTGCCGCGCCAGCACGCGGATCGCATTCGAATCCTGCGTCGTGAGCTCGTAGTGAGGCAGGTGCGGATGAAAATTGAAGGTCGTGACGCCCTTCAGCAATCCGGGCTCGTCCAGCTCACGGAAGGCGGTAATCGGTGCGATTTCCTTCGTGCCCTTGACCACGGCCGGCCGCAGTCCCCACGTGTTGTGAACGGGTACGTCGAGCGCCTTCATGAGTGAGCGCGTGTACTGCCCGAAACGTTGTTGCCGCGGCACGAGCCGGTCGCCGTGATGGCGGTATTCCATCTGGCGCTGATCGAGATCGCTCGTGAAGCCGACGTCGTGGTGCGGCGCGAGCAGCAGGCAGGTGCCTTCGCGCTCCAGCCAGCGGCGGATCGCATCGATCTCCGCGGATGACGCCGACTGATCCGATGGCAGGTGGTCCAGGCCGAATACGAGCAGGGTATCGGTGTCCGCGAGGATGCGTTCGTCGATGGGAAGTGGATAGCCGGCCTGGTCGATGCGCTGAAACACCGCGACGGGATGTCCCGTGGCCTCGCACGCGATCCGCTGGAAGCTGAGCGTGGATCGATGAAATAGCTCGAGCGTGCCCGCAATGCCCTGCAGGAATCGGGCATCGGAGTACTCCGGGGTTTCATAGTTGGGCCACAGCACCGTGCGGACTTCGGTGATCGTGGAGAAGCGATTCTCCATGCACGACGTGGCGCGCTGCGATTCCCACGGGTAGCTCCACGTCCAGTAGATGCTGAGTCGTCGTTTCCCCGGCGTGTACTCGCGGAAGAGATGTTCCTGGTTGTAGGTGCGCGCTTTCATGAGCTCGTCCTTTCAGAATCTGATGGCCACCGAGATCTGCACGGAGTAACCCTCGAACGTCGAGCGGCTCGCGAATTCCTCGAAGTATTTTCCGCCCAGAGTCACGCCTTGCTTCGGCAAGGTCACACTGGCCGCGAGGCCGAGCGCATCGACCTTGTAGCGGGCCGCCATCTGTTCGGGCGTGATGCCCGGACCGTGCTTGTTCGAGGTCTGCTTCTGCTGGTAACCGACGATGCCGAGCTGAAGTTGCGTTTCATTGCGCAGCGCGAATACGTGCGTCAGCGAATAGTCGATGTTGAACGTGTCTCCGGGACGAATCCCGGTGCCTTCCTGGGTTCCATGCCACTCGTACATGCCGAAGAGCGACAGGGCGGTGCGTCTGTCCCGCGTGACGTAGATCGTCTGACCCGACGCCAGCGTGTGCGTCCAGTATCCGGAGCCGACGTTATCGCTTGCGCCGGCGTTGAAACGGCCCGTGGGCGCGAGGAATCCGTACGCCGCCTTCACATCCAGACGTTCGAATCGCCAGCCGAGGATCGCGGGCTGGTAGTAAGAGTCCGCAAATCCGCCGCCGCCGCTGATCGCACCCACCGTCTCCGACGACAACGAATTGTTGGCGAGCGGCAGGCTCGCGGCGGCCGAGTAGCGCGCGCCACCCAGCATGGTCTTTTCGCTGGCCCACACGAACGTGTTCATGTCGATGAGAACCGAATTGTGTCCGCGCTGCACGACTTCCCCGTTCTGTCCGGTCAAGCGGTCGCGAGCGTAGAGCAGGAAGAGATTCGAATAGCCGAACCCCGGTTCGGCCAGGCTTCCGGAGTTGGTCGCGTTCATGCCGGCTGGATAGACACCGCGAACCTGGGAATGAGCGAGTCCGCAAATCGCGAGGAGCCCGAGAAGTACACGGATCATCGAAGCGCGGCGAGGTGGCGCAGCGCCTTCAGTCCGGGAAGGAAGAAGTAGGCTCCGCCACGCACGGTCGTGAAGGCCGGCAGCCCCGTGATCTTCCTGCGAATCGGACGCTTCGGAATCTTGAACTCGAGCGTGCCGTCGTGATTGCCTCCAAAAGGGTCGCGCTCGTTTTCGAGCTCGTGGAAATTCCTGTCGTTCACCCAGACGTTCTGCGCGAACTCGTATTGGCGGACGAGACTCGCGCAGATGATGAAAGCGGCGATGCCGCGCTCCGCGCCGTCGTCGGGAACGCCTTCGGGAAGATGGGGGCCATAGGTCGCACCCCGGCGGATCATGCGGTGCCGATTCATGTTCGACGCGGTGTCACGTGGATTCATGCGGCGCATGTGCGAACCGAGCGGCACGGCGTACCCGAACTTGTCTTCCTTCGCGTAGTTGAAATCGTTGTTGCGCTGGCTGTCCGCGCCCAGGGCGCGGTCGTCCTTCTCGGGCGCGAGCACCAGCGGCGCGCCGCTGCGCCAGCGTCCCATGAGTTTGGCCGCTACCAGTTCCTGTCCCTCGCGCGTCTCACCACCTTGCTCGCGCAGGAGATCGCGGAATTTTCCGACGTGCTCCTCGAGGCGCCGGTAAGCCATGTAGCTGCCGTTGCGCGTGAGGATCTCGGGTTGCGGTAACGGCGGAGTGAGGCCGCTCTCGTCCGGATAGCCGAGGATGAACTCGCCGGGTTTGAGCGGTGCGCCCGAGCCGGGGGTCGGCACGTCGCCGCTGCCCTCGATGACCGGTTGGGAGAGGCGATCGCGGTAGCCGAAATGATCGTGCGCGTAATCGAATGGCGGTGTGGCTTCGAGGTCGAGGGTCGAAAGTATTTCGACCCCGTCGCATTGCCCGAGCAACTTCGCGTGCTCGGAAACGCACCGGATGCGCTCCCCGTCATCCCGCGCGAACAGCATGACGATGGCATGCAGATCCGGGCTGGCCAGACCTCCAACCCAATGCTCCGGGCCATTCAACCCGGTGTCCCCGAGCATTTCCGCGCGCGAGACCATGCCCTGGCGGAACTCTTCGGGAAAAGTCGCGAGCGACGCGTCGTCCACACCGAGCGCGCGCAGGCCATTCCACGTGAATGCGACCGTCACCCAACGTTGATCGTCCTGCACGGTAGATCGCGCGCCGGCCGCGGAGTGGACCTTGTCGAGGATCGCCGACAACCACTTCCGTGCGCCTTGCGCGTCGCGGAACGACAGGAATTCATATCGCCCCGTGAGCGCGGGCGCGCGCGTCAGGAGAAGGTGCTGGATGTCGTCGAAGTCGAGCACGGCGCACCCGCGCGTCGGATCACTGCATGTGATCGAGCATGCGTGAGAAGTCTTCCTTGATCTGGAGTGCCTTCTTCACCTCGTCGGCGCTCACGTAAGGATATTCGCCGTATTCGAGGAAGCTGGGGCACTGGTGATCGCGGAAGAACTGGATCACGGCCGGCACGTTGGTTCGCCAGTCGTCCGGCCAGCCTTCGAGATTGGTGAACACGGTCGTGATGCCCGTCGAATTGAACAGCGCGACGGCATCTTCGATGTACTTGTCGAAGTCCGTATCGAATATTCCCTGGTACTGGAAGTGCAGTCCCGAGCCGACGTCGAACAGCACCCATCGCAGGTAGTGAAGTCGCAGCGGTTTCAGGACTTCCGGTGATCCCTTCACGGCTTCTTCGATGGTCTTGCCGTAGTCGCGAATCGCCTGCTCGCGACCCGGCTTCACCTTTGCGATCACCGAGAACCCATAGCAGGCCGGGGTCTTCGGATAAACGGGACCGTAGCGTCCCTGCTCCTTGCTCTCCTCGAAAATCCCGCCCTTCGGCAACGCGAGCGCGGCGGGTTTCGACCAATCCTCATTGTGCGTAGCCATGGCGAGCCTCCTTGGCCCAACTTACTCACGGGCGGAGCGAACGCCACTGCCTCAAAGGGCAGGGACACTCAGCGCGGCTCGCGATTCATCGCGTCGATCAGGTCCCTGGAGCCCGCGCCCCAGCGCGCAACGACCAGGGCAGCCTGCGAAAACGGAATGTCGATCTTGTGTACGCGCTCAGGCGTCAGGATGTAGACCGTCCCCGCGAGCGGCGTCGGCACCGATGGCACGAACACGGTGAATCGGCCGTCCGGCAGCTCCTCGATGATGAAGGCCGGCACCAGCGCTTCTTCGATCTCCGCGAGAACAGGCTTCCAGGATTTCTCGTCCTTGCTGCCGGTGAACTGACGCGTGAGTCCGCGGAACAGCGTGTAGCCGGGAATGCGCGACAGCACCTTGTCCTGGAACCGGTTGTTGAGCCTCTGCCCAGCCTGCGTCTGCATCGCGACACCGACCAGAAAGGCGAGCAGCAGGAGGATGAGGACGGCGAGGATGTACTCGCCATATGGCAGGTCGGGCAGCATCGACTCGACGGGCTCGAGCACTCGCTGAAGCGATTGCACGACCTTGAGCAGCAGCAAGCCGGTCAGGTAGAGCGGGACGACGACGAGCAGTCCGCTGATGATCGCGTCGGTGACGAACGCGCGAAGAGATCTCACGGGGGCTCGATCTACGCCACGTGTTCGCGCGTTTCCATCGGGCCTTGGTCCATCCGCTGGATCTTGAAGCCGGTGATGCCCCACAGGATCGAGAACAGGGGACTCACGTAGTTGAAGATCGCGAAGGGCAGGTAGGCGAGCGTCGGCACGCCGAGCACGGCCGCCATGTACGCGCCGCAGGAGTTCCAGGGCACGAGTGGCGAGGTCACCGTGCCGCCGTCGGCGCAGGCGCGCGACAGGTTTTGCGGCGCGAGCCCGCGCTTCCTGAACTCCGCGCGGTACATGCGCGAGGGCAGCACGAGCGCGATGTACTGGTCGCCCGCGATGATGTTGAGCGAGAACGCGGTGGCGATGAGCGAGGCCACGAGTCGGCCGGTGCTCCTGGCACGCGCCATGATCGGGTCCATGAGTTTCTTCAGTAGTTTGAACTCGTCGAGCAGCGTGCCGAACGTGACCGCGCCGATGATGATCCACAGTGTCTTCAGCATGCTGTCCATGCCGCCGCGCGACAGGAGCCGATCCAGCACCGGGATTCCCGAATTCGCCTCGAAGCCGCTGCCGAGGGCGAGCCAGATCGCCTTGATGTAGGTCGCGGGGGGCCGGACGGTTTCGTCGTTGATGAACCGTTCGACTGCTTCGGGCTGCAGCAACGGCGCCAGGAATCCCGCGACCAGCGCCGAGATCATGATGGCGAGCGAGGCGGGCACCTTGCGCAGCGACATCACGATGAGCAGGACCAGGGGGATCAGCGTCCATATGGAGATCCGGAACAGCTGGTCGAGCATCAGCAATTCGCTGTCGGTATCCACGGTGCCGGCGGGCACTTCCGTGAAGAGGCCCATCACTCCGAACACCACGAGCGCGACCAGGAACGAAGGCACGGAGGTCCAGGCCTGCGCCTTCAAATGCGTATAGAGATCCACCTCGGCGAGTTGCGAGGTGAGCACCGTCGTCTCCGACAGCGGAGATAGTTTGTCCCCGACGTAGGCGCCCGAGATCACGGCGCCGGCCGTGACGGCGGGCGACACGCCGACCAGGCTCGCGAGACCGACGAGTCCGACGCCGATCGTTCCGGCCGTCGTCCAGGAGCTGCCGATCGACATCGCGATCACGGCGCAGACCACGAGCGAGGCGGCGTAGAAGTAGCCGGGCTCGAGCAGCTTGATCCCGTAGAACGCCAGCGTCGGGATCGTGCCCGACATGTTCCAGGTGCCGATCAGCGCGCCGACCGCGAGCAGGATGAACACCGGCGTCACGATCGATTCGAACGCCATCTTGCCGGTGCGCGAGACGTCCTCCCACTTGTGCCCGTTCTTGAGCGCGATGATCGCGACGATCATCGTGCACGTGACGAGCGCGACCGGAATCGGGCCGTCGACCGCGTCGAGTCCGAACAGGTACACCGCGCCCGAGATCAGCGCGATCAGCGTGACCAGCGGGATCAGCGCATCGAGATAGCTAGGCTCCCTGATGCCGCGCATCGTCGGGTCCGGTGTTTCCGCCATGGGCCTTGCTCCTGTTGGGTCACGGGACTGTAGAACGCGGCATGGCGCGACCGACGGTCAATGGGACATAGACCCAATGGGCATCGATTCCGACGCGGACATAGTCCGGTATCGCGTTCGGAACGTCGCGCCGAAACGCATTTCGATCCCGAGTGTTCGGTAGAGGTGCTCTTTGAGCGCGGACAACACGCAGAAGCTTTCGCGGCTCGCATTGACCGGCATGGTCGTGGGATCGATGGTCGGTGCGGGAATCTTCTCGCTGCCCCGCACCTTCGGCCAGGCCACCGGACCCTTCGGCGCCATCATCGCGTGGATCATCGCGGGCACCGGCATGTACATGCTGGCGCGCGTGTTCCAGTTGTTAGCCGAGCGCAAGCCGGACCTTGACGCCGGCGTGTACGCCTACGCGAAGGCGGGCTTCGGCGACTATCCCGGCTTCCTGTCGGCCTTCGGCTACTGGATAGGCAGCTGCATCGGCAACGTCTCGTACTGGGTGCTGATCAAGTCGACGCTCGGCGCATTTTTTCCGGTCTTCGGCGACGGCAACACGGTCGTGGCGATCCTGGTCGCGTCGGTCGGCATCTGGCTGTTCCACTTCATGATCCTGCGCGGCATAAAACAGGCTGCCGCGCTCAACACCATCGTCACGATCGCCAAGATCGTGCCGATCCTCATCTTCATCCTGCTGCTGATCTTCAGCTTCAAGGCGGGCCTGTTCCGCGCGAACTTCTGGGGTGGAGAGGAACTGGCCGGGAAAAGCCTGTTCGACCAGGTACGCGACACGATGCTGGTCACGGTGTTCGTGTTCATCGGCATCGAGGGCGCGAGTGTGTATTCGCGCTACGCGAAGAAGCGCGCGGACGTCGGCGCGGCGACCATCCTCGGGTTCCTCGGCGTCACGGCGCTGCTGGTGCTCGTGACCCTGCTGCCATACGCCGTGTTATCCGGCCCGGACATCGCGGGAATGCGCCAGCCTTCGATGGCGGGCGTGCTCGAGGCGGTAGTTGGGCCCTGGGGCGGCGTATTCGTCAGCGTGGGCCTGCTGATCTCGGTGCTGGGAGCGTACCTGGCATGGTCGCTGATCTGCGCGGAAGTGCTGTTCACGGCCGCGAGAACGCGCGACATGCCGAAACTCTTCGCCACCGAGAATCGCAACGCGGTGCCGGCGGCGGCCCTGTGGCTGACGAACATCATCGTGCAGATCATCGTCATCAGCACCTACTGGTCGCAGGACGCGTTCTCGCTGATGCTGAACCTGACGAGCGCGATGGCGCTGATTCCCTATCTGCTGGTCGCGTTGTACGGCCTCATGCTCGCGCGGCGCGGCGAGACCTACGAGACCGCGCCCGAACAACGCACGCGCGATCTCGTCTTCACGTTCCTCGCATCGGCTTACACCACGTTCATGATCTTCGCCGGCGGCATGAAGTTCCTGCTGCTGTCCTGCCTGCTGTACGCACCCGGCACCTTGCTCTACTTCTGGGCGCGGCGCGAACAGGGCAAGAAGCTCTTCCGGCCGTTCGAGCTCGTGATCTTTCTACTCCTCGTGGCCGGCTTCATGGGCGCCATCTACGGCCTCGCGACGGGCGGCCTCGTCATCTGATTCCTGGAGGTCATCATGGCAGAGAAGGCAGCAACCGCGTACGGCGTCCACTCCGAAGTGGGCCAGTTGCGCAAGGTCATGGTCTGCGCGCCGGGGCGCGCGCACCAGCGGCTCACGCCGACGAACTGTGATGCCTTGCTGTTCGACGACGTGATGTGGGTCGAGACCGCCAAACGCGACCACTTCGATTTCATCCAGAAGATGCGCGACCGCGGCATCGAGGTGGTCGAGATGCACAACCTTCTCGCGGAGACGGTGGCCATTCCCGAAGCGCGCAAATGGATTCTCGACAACCAGATCACCGTCAACGAAGTGGGTGG
Source organism: Pseudomonadota bacterium (assembly GCA_023433705.1). Classification (GTDB taxonomy): domain Bacteria; phylum Pseudomonadota; class Gammaproteobacteria; order Steroidobacterales; family Steroidobacteraceae; genus CADEED01. The sequence goes on along the minus strand of JAEYUC010000064.1, from coordinate 2,466 downwards.
CGGGCTGGTGAACGAAGTGCGCGACTACCTCGACAAGATGCAGCCGCGAGATCTCGCCGAGACGTTGATCGGCGGACTATCCACCCACGAATTCCCCGGCGCGAGCGGGACGATGGCGCTGGTGCGCGATTCGCTCGGCATCACCGAATACCTGCTGCCGCCGCTGCCGAACACGCTGTACACGCGCGACACGACCTGCTGGATCTACGGCGGCGTGACGCTGAATCCGCTGTTCTGGCCGGCGCGCCACGAAGAAACCATCCTCACCACGTCCATCTACAAGTTCCATCCCGACTTCGCGGGCAAGGTCAACGTGTGGTGGGGCGATCCGACTCAGCAGTGGGGCATGTCGACGATCGAGGGCGGCGACGTCATGCCGATCGGCAAGGGCACGCTGCTCATCGGCATGAGCGAGCGTACGTCCCGCCAGGGCATCACGCAGCTTGCGCTGAAACTGTTCGAGAAGAAGGCGGTGACACAGGTCATCGTGGCCGCCATGCCCAAGCTGCGCGCCGCGATGCATCTCGACACCGTGTTCACGTTCGCGGATCGCGATTGCGTGCTGCTGCATCCCGACATCGTCAACCAGGTACACCCGTTCACGCTGCGTCCGGCCGACGCGGGACGCGGTTACGAAGTGATCGAGGAGAAGAAACCGCTGGTCGACGTGATCGCCGCGGCGCTCGGGCTCAAGAAGCTGCGCGTGGTCGAGACCGGCGGCAATGCCTACATGCGCGAGAGAACGCAGTGGGACAGCGGCGCCAATCTCGTGTGCGCCTCGCCGGGCGTCGTCTATGCCTACGATCGCAACACGTTCACGAACTCGCTGGTACGCAAGGAAGGCATCGAAGTCGTGACGATTTCGGGCTCGGAGCTGGGCCGGGGCCGGGGCGGCGGTCACTGCATGACCTGTCCGCTGATCCGCGATGCGGTGGACTACTGACAGCACGGAGGCAGCCGGCCGGCCAGAATCACCTGCAATTGGCGCATCCCGCACAGGAGATTTCCCGATGAACCCACTTCACCGATCTCCCTCACAGGCCGTGATCTCGGCGCTCGCCGACGGCGCGTCGAGCCTGGTCAACAGGTCCTCGCGGATCGTCTCGGGGAAATCTGCGGACAAGACCGCCGGCGTGGCGATCGTCGTGGCCAGCGCGGCGGCGGTCGTGGCAGGAGCGGGCTATCTGCTGAGCAGGCGGCGGAAACGTGACGCCCACATCCCGACGGTCAACGCACCACGCGAGACCGCGTCCCTGGCCGAGCAGGTGGTCGAGGAAACGCGCGAGACCCGCGACGACTTCACTTCCACCCTCCGAAAATACGCCGACAAGGTGATGGACGTGCTGCGTGGCGAGATCGAGCAGGACAAGGTCCTGCTTCGCCAGGTGCGCGAGACCGTGCAACGCACGCTCGGAAAAACGCCCGGCGTCGGAATCACGATGAACGAAGGCAAGGCGCTGCTGCACGGGCACATTCCGCAGGACAAGCACGAGTCGCTGGTGCGCGCCGTCCAGTCAACGCCGGGTGTGCAGAACGTTTCGGACATGCTGGTCGAACGGAACGATGACGATCCGTCGCTGCGCGCGACCTCGCATCTTTCACGGGCCGGTGACTGGAGGAAGGTGGACCTGCGGCAGGAACACTGGACGCCCGCCACGCGGCTGCTGGCGGGATTCATGGGCGCGGTGCTGATCCGTGGCGTGACGCGCGGTTCCGCGCTCGGCGTGCTCGGGGGCTTGCTCGGCAGCGCGCTGCTGTATCGCACCGCGACGAACAAACCCATCATGCGCAACGTCGGCGGCAGCATGATCGACGTGCACGAGACCATCGACATCGACGCGCCGGTCGAGCGCGTGTTCGGCTTGTTCGAGGCGCAGGAGAACTATCCGAGCTTCATGCGCAACGTGCGAGAGGTGCGTCGCGAGCCGGGCGGCCGCACGCACTGGGTCATGAACGGCCCGGCCGGGTCCAAGATGGAATTCGATTCGACGACGACCGTTCACAAGCCGAACGAGATGCTCGGCTGGCGAACCATCCCGGGTTCCCGCGTGGAGCATTCGGGCGTGATCCGTTTCGAGCCGCTCGCGGGAAGAGGTACGCGCGTGGACGTGAGCATGAGTTACGCCCCGCCGGCCGGCGCGGTGGGTCATGCGATCGCCAAGGCCCTGAAGTCGGACGCGCACTCGGAGCTGCGCGAGGACCTCGGGCGCATCAAGAGCATCGCGGAGCGGTGGGATGCGTGGAAGGCGAGCGTCGACGATGGTCGTCCCAGAGCGCATTGATCGAACAATGCGGATCGACCTCGACTGGTGCCCGGGAGAGGACTCGAACCTCCACGGTGTTACCCGCTAGTACCTGAAACTAGTGCGTCTACCAATTCCGCCACCCGGGCGGGGTCGCGAAGAGCGGCGCAATGTACGGACCGGCACCCGGACTGTCAATTCTCGGGCGGTTCCTGGGTGTCGA
>JAEYUC010000091.1 GCA_023433705.1 Pseudomonadota bacterium | reverse complement strand
TCCGAGAATGTGCACGTCGTCGACGCCGAGATCGGCGATGAGCCGGTGCAACTGGGCGAGGTACTCGTTGAACCCGCCGTAGGAGCCGGCCAGGAGCAATCGCGTCCGCCGCTGATAGAGCGTCTTGTACGCGTGCGCGAACCGGATGAGGTTGTCGGGCCGCTTGTTGGGAATCAGGCGTCCGACAAACAGCAGATTGGTCCACTCGTCGTCGTAGGCGTCGTAGACCCTGGTGTCGGGCGGCACGGCGAGGTGGCTGAAGTCGGGCACCACCGGCAATACGGCGGTGCGCGGGAACCCGAGCGCCTCGAGTTCCTGTCGATTGAACTCGGAGTCGCCCAGGGCGAGCTCACACCGCGATCGATACGGCAACAGTTCGCGGCGGCCGTGGTAGCACTGTCGGACCAGTTGATCGTGCACGCCCAGGAAATACTCCGGCGGCGTGATGTTGTGGTAGACGAGCATCATCCGGCTCGGCAGCGCGAACGCCGTGCGCGAGGCCCGCGATCCCAGGGAGAAATGGTGGATGAGCAGGTCGTCCGCGCCCAGTTCGCCGACCACGTCGCGGTAGTCGACCGTCAGGTGTTCCAGGCGCGGGTCGGCCGTCTCGACGATGATGTCGGACGCGAATCCGGCGGCGCGCAGCGCGCGGTTGATGCCGAGCACCTCGTTGCCGATCGCGTCCCCGTAGCCGAGCGTCGCGAGGATCTGGTGGACGCGCGGACGTCGGGTCGTCATGGCCTCACGGCTCCGGACGGAGCGGCCGCGACGATCGAGGCGGCCGGTGGAATCGTCCGCGAACGGCGGGCGAACCATCCTGGCAGCGGTTCGAGCGCCGGCACGGGCTCATGCTTCAGGCGCGCGAACATGTCGAGATACTTGCGCTCGATGACGGGCCAGGCGTAGTGGCGTCGGAAGAACTCGCGGCCGTTGCGGCCCAGCACCGCACCGAGGGGCCCCGAGGCCTCGAGCAGATACATCGCCTCGGCAAACTCCTCGAACGTTTCGTAATAGAGGCCGGCGTTGCTGCGGATGGACTGTCCCTTCAGCACGTCGCACTTCGCATTGGCGAGCACGGGGCGGCCGAGGGCCCAGGCCTCGAGCGCCACCATCGACAGGCTCTCGTACCGTGACGGCATCACGAGCAGATCGGCGGCCGCAAGGGCGTCGAACTTGTCGGCATCGGGCAGGAACCCGAGGTGGCGAATGCGCGGATGCTGCGGGATGGGCAGCACGCTCGACCCGATGAGCAGCAGATCGAGGCCGTTCGGGTGCATCGACGCGTACCGCTGGAAGTAGTCGAACAGTTCGGTGCAGCCCTTGTTCTCGTCGATGCGGCCGATGTAGAGCGCGAACGGCCCCCGCACGTGGAACTTGCGCTTGAAGCGTCCCGGCTGGGGGCGATCGGGAATCTCGGAACCCACCCCGACGACGACGCCGGGTCCCTTGCGCTGGCTGACGTGCTGGATGAGCGCCCGCTCTTCGTAGGAGTTGTACATCAGCGCACGCGCGGCCCTGAACACGGGGCCGAAGATCGACAGCCCGATTGCCGGATCGCGCTCGGCGGTCGGCACGATGATGGCCTTTCCCGGGACGGCGCGTGTGCCGTGCCACGCGTGGTAGTACCGGTAGCTGAAGAACAGGAAGAAGTCGAAGTCCGCCTCGTGTTCCCGGATGTAACGGACGAGCGCGGGGCTGGTGGGGCCCTCGCTGTCGAGCCACTTCAGTTCGTCGGCGACCGAGTGGAGGTGGTCGAACACGCGACGCGACATTGCGCCAAACCGTTCCGGGCTGCGCGGCGATGTGACCGGGAAACGACGCACCCGCAGCCGGTTGACGGTGTCCTCACCGGGCGGCAGTTCGTTCTTCCACGTCACGTAGTCCCGCGCGCACGTCGTCAGCACCTCCACGGTGGCGTGGCGGGCGAGACGTTCGGCGATGTACCGCGCGTGCAGTTCGGCGCCGCCGTTGATGTCGGCGGCATACCGCTGCACAACGACTGCGAGCTTCACTGGTCTGTCGGATCCGATGGCTCGGCGGCGTCGGCCGGTCCTTCGTCGGACCCGCTGTCGTCCACATCGTCACCGCCCTGGGCGTTGGCGGACCAGTCCTGTCCCTGGGCGTCAGCCATCGTCGACCCGGGTCGCCTGCGGCGCCGGCGTCGGCGCCGCCGACGTTCCCCGTTGGCCGCATCGGCGCTGCCCGGTTCGGCTGCCGCCGCGCCGCTTGCGGGATCGGCGCCGACCCCACCGCCCGACGCCTGTCGGGGCGGCGGCGGCGTTCGGTACTGGACCACGCCCTCGAGCGCCTTCGCGCGGCGTTCGTCGAAGTCGACGCGGCTCGACAGCGACTCGACGCGCATCTTCAGGTTGTGCACCTCGATGCCGAGCCGCGTGATCTCGAGCGTCATGTTGTGCAGCAGCTCATACGAGAGCATCTCGCGATCCTCGATGCGCCGCAGGCGCTGCTCGGCCTGCGTGTTGATCTGCGACTGCAGGTTCAGGGCCGTCGTCACGCGATCGGGATTGAAGAACAGCTTGAGGATGGGCCGCAGCAGTCCGCGGATCGCGCGCAGCAGGCCCCGGTGCGTCTCGAACAGCGTGTCGGCCTCGAACGCGAAGTTCGGGGGGGACGGGGCGGCCGTCTGCTTCTGCCGGAAGGACTGCACGAGATCGGACCGGAGCCCGCGCGGATCGAGAAACGTCTCCAGCTTGACCGTGGCCAGCTGCTGCAGCTCGGCCTCGGTGTAGTCGGCGCCGCGCTTCTCGCGAATCCGCGCGCGGATCTGCCGCATGATCTGCTCGACGTCCACCGCATCGGACCGGACGTTCATTTCGGACATAGGAGGTGTACTTTCCTGCGCTCAGCCGGGAATGACCGACCACCCGTAGACGAGCGCGATTATCGAGATGCCCCACAGCGCGCCGCAGGCGAGCAGTGGTCGATCGGTCACCAGCGTTTCGGACGGATCGCCGCCGCCATCGCGCCGGTGCACCAGGTACAGATACCGGAAAATCCAGTACAGCGGAAACGGAACGGTCCAGACCAGTCGATCCGTGCCGAACCGCGCCACTGTCTCAGGGTCGATTGTATAGAGCGCGTAGGCCACGAGCGTCGAGGCCGTGACGACGCTGATCATCTGGTCGAGCAGGTACGGGCTGTACTCGGCCAGGCTTGGCCGATGTTCCTGTGCGCCACCCGCCAGCGTGACCAGTTCGGCACGACGCTTCGCCAGTGCGAGGAACAGCGCCAGCAGCAGAGTGAGCAGCAGGAGCCAGTGGCTGACCACCACGTCGACGACGACCGCCCCGCCCCAGGCGCGCAGCACGAAACCCATCGCCAGCGTCAGCACATCGAGGATCACCATGTGCTTCAGCCACGCGGAGTAGACGGTCAGCAGGACGAGGTAGGTGAGGCCGATCGCGCCAAAGCCCGTCGACAGCCGGAAGGCGGCGCCAATGGCAACGACCGCCAGCAGGGCCGCAAAGCCCAGTGCGACGGCCGGCGAGAGGTCGCCCGCGGCAATCGGACGCCGCGACTTGATGGGGTGCAGCCGGTCGGCCTGTGCGTCCCGGACGTCGTTGACCACATAGACGATGCCCGAGAGCAGGCAGAAGACACCGAAGGCCGCTGCCGCATTGGCGACAGCGGCCAGGTCGAGCAGGCGCTCTCCGAAGATCAGCCCCGCGAAGACGATGAGGTTCTTCGTCCATTGGCGCGGCCGCAGGACCGCCACCAGCGCGCGACCGGCGGAGCGCCCACCTGTCGCCGGGATCGCCGGGGTGGTGGAAGACACGAAACTTCGGGTCAGCACATGCGGGGCCGCAGCCCCGCGCCCTTCGCTTACCGGAAGCTCGCCAGTGCGTCCGCTTCCGAGTCGAACGTCTCGAAGACCGTGAGCAGCTTCGTGATCGAAAGCAGGTCGGTGATGCGCTTGGTGAGGTTCACCAGCTTGAGTTGTCCGCCCTGTCGGCTGACGGTCGTGTAGGTGCGCACGACCTCGCCGAGTCCCGCGCTGTCGATGTAGGGGACGCCTTCGAGATTGAGCAGAATCTGCCGGCGATTCTGCAAGGTCAGGGAGTTGATCTTGTCCTTCAGGGCTTCATCGCCTTCGCCCAGCGTGATCTTTCCCTTCAGGTCGAGAATCGTCACGTCGCCGACGATTCGTTCCTCGATCTGCATGCGAGACTCCTTCGTTCCGGCCACTCCAGCGCGGCCAATTGGGCATCCGCATCGATGGACGCGAACTCGCATCCGGTCACCCGGACGTCCCGCCGCGTCGCCCAATACGGGAAAAGCGCCCCAAGTCTATAGAAGAATGTACGAAGTACAAAGTACGAAAGTCGGAGCCGGGTTC
>JAEYUC010000089.1 GCA_023433705.1 Pseudomonadota bacterium | reverse complement strand
CCCTCGCCGTCCAGCACCTGTGCAACAAGGTGATGCGCGAGAACGAACTACCGCCCATCTTCCAGCTGTTCATCGACGCGGGCACCGAGCTCGCGACGAAGTTCGTCGAGGATCGCCGCGTCGCGCTGGTGTCGTTCACGGGCTCGACCGCGGTGGGACGCAACGTCGCCGAACGCGTGGCGCGGCGTCTCGGCAAGGTGCTGCTCGAGCTAGGCGGCAACAATGCGATCATCGTGGACGAATCCGCGGACCTGAAACTCGCGGTGCCTTCGATCGTGTTCGGCGCGGTCGGCACCGCCGGCCAGCGCTGCACGACGACGCGTCGCGTGCTCGTGCACCGCTCGCGCATCGACGAGCTCGAGAAGAAGCTCGTGCACGCCTACGCGCAGGTGCGCATCGGCGATCCTTCCGATCCGGCGACGCTCATGGGTCCGCTGATCGACAAGGGTTCGGTCGAGCGCTACTCACAGGCCATCGAGCAGGCCAAGGCCGCCGGCGGCAAGGTCGTCACCGGCGAGAAGGTCCTGCCGGGCAAGGGCTACTTCGTCGCGCCGACCATCGTTCGAGCCGAGAACGAGTGGCCGATCGTGCAACACGAGACCTTCGCTCCCGTGCTCTACCTGATCGCGTTCGACACGCTCGACGAAGCCATCGAGATGCAGAACGCCTCGGCGCATGGCCTGTCGTCCGCGATCTTCACCGACCGGCTGCAACACGCCGAACGTTTCCTGTCGGCGACCGGCAGCGACTGCGGCATCGCCAACGTGAACATCGGTACGTCCGGCGCCGAAATCGGCGGCGCGTTCGGCGGCGAGAAGGACACGGGCGGCGGACGCGAGTCGGGTTCGGATTCCTGGAAGGCCTACATGCGCCGCCAGACGAACACGATCAACTGGAGCCGCGAGTTGCCGCTGGCCCAGGGAATCACGTTCGAGATCAAGGAAGGGCCCTAGTCAGGACTTGGACGCGGGCGCGGGCGGCGGACAGATATTCCGGAAGCCCGCGATGTACTCGGCGAGCGGTATCAAGCCGATGGCCTTGCGACGCGCGTCGACTCCGGCCGGATCCTCGATCTGATTAGGGGCCCATGCGCCATCGGGCTGACACATGCCCTGCGTGCCATATTTCTGCGGACGACCTTCGGCGTTCGCGACGCGGTCGTATAGATAGGCCACGTTCTTCGAACTGGTCTTGCCTGGCGGAAGCGACTCGAGCATGGCCAGGACCTCGCGCTGGAATGCCTTGTCCCGATCCGCGTGCTGCACGAGCAGCCAGGCGCCCTTGTCGGCGCCCGTGCCGAATCTTTCGATGTCGAACCAGCCGATCTCGGCCATCTGCCGCTTGAGCCAAGCGGTGTTGTCGCAGTCGACGGCCCAGAACCTCACGACCATCACGGAGCTCCACGCTTCCTCCGCGAGCGGAGGAAGGTCGGCCGACCACGGAGTCTCTTCCAGGGTGCGGATCTTCTGATCCATCGCGACTCGCCGTTCGAGCTCCGCGATCCGCGGATCGTCGTTCGCCGGCGCCTGCTCCGCGGCACGACGCAGTCGCTCCTCGATTTCACCCAGGCGCGCACGAACTGCTTCCGCATTCGACTTCCAGGTGGCGGCATCGGTCGACTTCTGCAGCAGGGACATCCACATCAGTCCGTTCAGGCGCCGCAACAGGTCGGCCTCGCAGCCGCTGTTCAAGTCCTCGGTCAACAGTCCGGGAACGACGGACTGATTCCAGGCCAGGCGTTGTTCGGCCGACAGTGTCCAGAAATCCTCCGGGACCAGGTCGTGCTTCACGGGATCGACGGTCCCGTTGCTCAGGGCTTCGATGAACTTCGCGGGCTCGGGTGGCGCGGCCTGCGCCGCGGTCGCGACGAGGATCCACAACAGCATCAAACGCATGTCCCGTGCCTCCAGGCCGCCGGCCTAACCACTCATCCGGCCGGGGATCGTATCAGTCGCCGGATCTTCCCGGTAGTTTGAGCTCGAAGCGGGCTCCGCCGAGGCGTGAGGCGTCGATGCGCATGCTGCCTCCGTACAGCGCCACCGTGTCGTGCACCATGGAAAGCCCGAGGCCGTGGCCCGGGGTCGCTTCGTCGGCACGGCCGCCGCGCTGCAGGACTTTCGCCCGATCCGCCTCCCGGATTCCCGGTCCATCGTCGTCGATGACGATCGACAGCGCCGACCGCGATTGGGCATCAGGCGCGATCGACGCTTCGATACGCACGTTCGACCTGGCCCACTTGCAGGCGTTGTCGAGCAGGTTGCCGAGCATCTCCGTGATGTCGTTGCGGTCGCCGATGAACTGCGCGCCCGGCTCGATCTCCGTCTTGAACAGCAGGTCCTTGTTGCCGTAGACCTTGAGCAGCGCCGAGCGCAGCTCCGCGACCACCGGCGCGAGATCCACCGGCGCCTGTCCCAGCAACGCGCCACCGCTCGCCGCGGCGCGATTCATCTGGTGTTCGATCGTGCCGGTCATCCGGTCGATCTCGGCGTTGAGCGCCGCGTTGCGCGCGGTCGCGTCGCCGACGCCGAGCGACTGGCGCATGACCGCGAGCGGCGTCTTCAGGCTGTGCGCGAGATTGCCGAGCGTGTCGCGGTAACGTTTCACGCGCGTGCGTTCGGCATCGAGCAACGCATTCAGGTTGCTCGTGACCGCCACGAGCTCCACCGGCCACTCGTCGTTGAGTCGCTCGCGCGTGCCGGCCTCGACTTCCTTGATCTCGCGCTCGAGGCGTTGCACGGGTTGGGAGAGCCAGCGGATCAGCACCGCGAGCGTCGCGACGAACAGCAACGCGAGTCCCGCGAACCAACCCACGAGTTGATGCCGGAAGCTCGAAACCTGCTCCTCGTAAGCATCCAGGCTCGACGCGACGCTGAACGTGAATCGCGCGGATTCCCCATGCAGGTTCTCCCACAGGATGCCGCGGCTCGCGACGGCGAGCCGGACCGGCGTCCCTTCGATGTGCGTGAAGAAGAAACTGCGCTCGCCGGGTTCGAGCGGCGGGCCGAACTGCACGTCCGTGCCGACCGTCGATTGCGAACGCCAGATACTCTCGCCGCTCGCGGAACGGATCTCGGCATAGAGGCCGGAACCCGGCGTTTCGAAGCGCGTTTCGAGCACCGCGGTGGGCGTCACGGATTCGGGTCCGTCGGGATCCGCCGCGGCGATGAGCGCCACCATCTGCGCGTCGATGACCTCCCGCAGGCCGCGCTCGGCGGCATCGCGGAACAACATGTCGAGCAGCAGGACGGTGAGTCCGAAGAACAGGACCAGCACGCAGAAGACCGACAACATCAGCCGGCGTCTGAGTGACGGTCGCGACATCGCGGCTGGGCGCGCCTGGGTAGCTAGGCGCCCGGAGGGCGCGCCATGTCCGTACGGGCAAGCGCGAATCGATACCCGCGGCCGCGCAGCGTTTCGATCGGCTGCAGGGTCTCCTCGGGATCGAGCTTGCGACGAAGGCGCCCGATGAATACCTCGATCACGTTGCTGTCGCGCTCGTAATCCTGGTCGTAGAGCCGCTCGGTGAGCTCCGTCTTCGAAATCACGTCGCCGGCGCGCAGCATCATGTGCTCGAGGATGCGGTACTCGAACGTGGTGAGTTCGATCGCCGAGCCGTTGAGCGTCACGGTCTGGGCACGCGTATCGAGCCGGATCGGTCCGCATTCGAGCACGGGGCTCGCCCAGCCGCCTGCCCGGCGCAGCAGCGCCTGCATGCGCGCGAGTACTTCCTCGAAGTGATAGGGCTTTGCGACATAGTCGTCCGCGCCGGCCTGCAGTCCTTCGACCTTGTCCTGCCAGCGGTCGCGCGCCGTGAGGATGAGGATGGGGAATTTCTTGCCGGCCGCGCGCAGCTTGCGGATCAGCTCGAGGCCCGGAAGTTTGGGCAATCCCAGGTCGATCACGGCGATGTCGAGCGGATATTCGGAACCTGCGAAGAGTCCCTCCTCGCCATCGCTCGCCACGTCGACCGTGAAGCCGTGTTTGGAGAGCTGCTCGCGCAGTCCCTCGCGTAATGTCGCTTCGTCTTCGACGACCAGCGCTCTCATCGCATCCTCCCGGTGGCGGCATCGATCCGCACGGTGAACACGCGTCCGTTTTCGGACAGCAGCTTGAGCACGTACACGGTCCTTCCGTCCTCGTCCGTTACTTCCGTGCGCACCACGCGCGCCCGGTACTGGCGCTCGGCGCGGGCCACGGCCTCGTCGAGCGAAATCCCATCGCGAAACATCACGTCCTGCACCGGCGCCTCGCGCAGCGGCGTGCCGGGAACGACCTGACCCGGCAGTGCGTGGGCCATCGCGAGCGGCGCGAATCCCGCGGCCGCGGTCAGCGTGAGGGGCAACAACACCTGGCGGAGTTTGCTCATGACGGGCGCCAGTTTAATTGTTTGCCGGCAAAAGGCGATGCGGGCGGCCGTCTCTTTCCAGAGAGGGCTGGCCCGCATCGCCCAGAGCGACCAGATCGCCGCCGCAAACAACTCGGTCGTCATCATTCCGCCGGCGAGACGTCGACCCGCACGCGGATGCGATCGCCCGGGTCGTACGGCATCTCGGTCACCTGGCGACGACCGTTGTACAGGTAGGTCACCCGGTAGCCATCGACCCGCTCCTGCCACTCTTCGCGGTATCGCGTCTCGCAGCGCTCGACCGTGTACTCGCGTGTGGGGCCGACCGAGCCGTACTGCGCGTTGCGCTTCTCGGCCTGGTCGCGGCCGATGGCGGCACCGACCACCGCGCCACCGACGGTTGCGGCGCGACGGCCGTCGCCGCTGCCGATCTGGTTGCCGATGACGGCGCCGATCGCCGCGCCGAGCAACGTGGCGCCGGCGTTCGAACGCGGCAGCGGACCGTTGCGATAACCACCGCCTTCCACTCGCGTCTCGTCCCAGCACTCGCGCACCGGCGTGCTCACGCGCACCCGCGTCATCAGCGGCTGGACGTCGACGACCTTGGCGTAGTCGTAGGCGTCGTCGTAACGAGCCTGGTCGTAGCGTGCGTCGTAACGATGGTCGTTGCGGTTACCGGCAAAGGCACTGGTTCCGACCAGCGCGGCGATCGACGCCGCCAGGAGACCCACCGCCAACTTCTTCTTCGCAACCATGATCGCCATAAACCCTCCGATTCCGGCCGTTTCGCGACCGTGGCGTCACTGTACGAAGGGGTCGATGAATCCTTACTGAACACCCTGTCGGCCCACCTCGGGCGCGGAATTCAGGTTCGTTTCACCTCGTTCCAGAGGGCGTCCCACGCGGTCGCATCCAGTGTCCTGAGCTCGAGACCGCGCTCGGACGCGAGCTTTTCCATGGCGCGAAAGCGTCGTTCGAATTTGGCGTTCGCCTGGCGCAGCGCTTCTTCGGGATCGACGCCAAGATGGCGGGCCCAGTTCGCCGTGGCAAACAACAGGTCGCCGACTTCTTCCGCGCGTTTCGCATCGTCGTTGGGCGCGACGTCCGCGATTTCGCGCAGCTCCTCGTCGATCTTTTCGCGCACGCCCTGCGCATCGGGCCAGTCGAACCCGACGCGGCCGGCGCGCTTGCCGAGCTTCGCGGCGCGCGCGAGCGCGGGCAACGCGAGCGGCACGTCGGCGAGCTCGCTGTGCGTTGTTCCCGACTTCGCCGCGCGTTCACGCGCCTTGTGTTCCTCCCACGCACGATTCAGCTCGGCGGTCGTTCCGGTGTGGGCTTCTCCAAAAACGTGCGGATGACGATCGGTGAGCTTGTCGGAAATCGCATTCGCGATGCTCGCGAAGTCGAACCACCCGCGTTCCGCGCCCATCTGCGCATGGAACACGACCTGGAACAGCAGGTCGCCGAGCTCGGATTCCAGCCCGCGCGGTTCGCCATCCGCCATGGCATGAGCGATCGCCTCGGCCACTTCGTACGCCTCCTCGATCGTGTACGGCGCGATGCTCGCGAAATCCTGGGCCAGATCCCAGGGACATCCGCCTTGCGGATCGCGCAGTCGCCGCATGATTCCGATCAGGCGCGCGAGCGCATCCTGGGCTGCCTTCGGCGTGTCGTTCACTTGCCCTCTCCCTCCTGCACCATGCGAACCAGCGTCAGCAACATGCCGGCCGTCGCGCCCCAGATGTTCCGCTCCTGCCACGGGATGTCGTAGAGCAGCATGTCCTGGTCGCCCACGCGGCGCATCCGCGCCTTGTGATTCGCGCGGTCGAAGAAATGCGCCGCCGGCACTTCGAATGCCGCGGACACTTCGTCGGCATTGAGCCGCAGCTCCACCGGCGGCGACACCAGCGCGAGCACGGGCGTGACGCGGAACCCGCTGATCACGAGGTGATCGGGTAGATAGCCGAAGACCTCCACGCGCCCGGGATCGAGTCCGATCTCTTCCTGCGCTTCGCGCAGCGCCGCGCTGGCGAAATCGGCGTCGGTGTCCTCGAGCCGGCCACCGGGGAACGCGATCTGCGCGGCGTGCCGCGCCAGGTGGGTCGCGCGCTCGGTGAGCAACACGGTGAGTCCTTCGTCGCGATCGACGAACGGCACGAGCACCGCCGCCGGCGTGGGATTCGGCGGGAAATGTCGCTGCAGGGCCTGCAATCGCTCGGGAGAGACGCCGAGCAGGCGCCAGTCCTCGAGTTCGTGGCGCGGAGTGGAGCCCGCGAAACGTTGCAGGATCTTCGTGCGCAGATCGGATGGCGGAACGCTGGACACTCGTTGACTCAACTCAACCGGAGCCTCCGCCGCCGCCATGCAGCCCACCGCGCGTCAGCGCGCGCGGATCGAGCAGTTTGCGCAACTCGTCGGCGCCGAGACCCGACATCTCGACGGCTACATCGAACACCGGCCGGCCTTCGGCATACGCGCGCTTCGCGATCGCGGCCGCGCGTTCGTAGCCGATCGCGGGATTGAGCGCAGTCGCGAGAATGGGATTACGCGCCAGCGCCTCGTCGAGCCGCGAAAGATTCGGCTCGGCGCCGGCGATGCACTGGGTGGCGAGCGCATGCGCGCCGTTCGCGAGCAGATGGATGCTCGTCAGCAGGTTGCTCGCGATCAGCGGCAACATCACGTTGAGCTGGAAGTTGCCGGTCTGTCCGGCGTTGGCGATCGCCGCGTCGAGGCCGATCACCTGCGTCGCGATCATCGCGACGGCTTCCGGAATCACCGGGTTCACCTTGCCGGGCATGATGCTGCTGCCCGGCTGCAGCGCCGGTAGTGAGAGTTCGGAAAGCCCCGCGAGCGGGCCACTGCCCATCCACCGCAGGTCGTTCGCGATCTTGACGAGCGCGACCGCGAGCGTGCGCAGCTGTCCGGAGTATTCGACCGCGGCATCCTGGCTGGCCTGTGCCGCGAAAAAGTTGCCGGCAGTCGTGAAGGGGATGGCGGTCAGCGCGCGCAGTTCCTCGATGAAGCGCGCGGCGAACTGCGCATGCGCGTTGATGCCGGTGCCGATGGCGGTGCCGCCCTGGGCGAGCGCGAGCAGCCGCGGTTCGCTCGCGTGCAGCCGTTCGATGGCGAGCTCGATTTGCGCGCGCCAGCCGGAAGCTTCCTGTCCGAGCGTGAGTGGCATGGCATCCATGAGATGCGTGCGCCCCGTCTTGCAGATGTCCGCCCAGGCGCGCTCCTTGGCGCCGAGCACATCGACGAGCGCGCCAAGCGCGGGCAGCAGATCGCGCCGGGTCACCAGCACGGCGCTCACGTGGATGGCACTCGGGATCGCATCGTTGCTGCTCTGGCACATGTTGACGTGATCGTTCGGATGCACCACGCGGCCGAGCGCGCGCGAGGCGAGCGTCGCGATCACCTCGTTCGCATTCATGTTCGTGCTCGTACCGCTGCCGGTCTGGAACACGTCGAGGGGAAATTGATCGTCGTGCGCCCCGAGCGCCACGGATTGGGCCGCCTGGGAAATGGCGGTGCCCACTTCCGGCGGCAGCAGTCCGAGATGGGCGTTCGCGCGCGCCGCCGCCGCCTTGATCAGGGCCAGGGCGGCGATGAAATCCGGCGGAAGACGCGTGCCGCTCAACCGGAAATTGCGCCGCGCCCTTTCGGTCTGCGCACCCCACAACGCGTCGGCGGCGACCTCGATTTCGCCGAGGCTGTCGCGCTCTGTGCGGGTGTCACCTTGGGATATCATGCGCGGCCAGTCTAGCAGCCCTGTTCAGCAACCATCCGAGGCGTCTTTTTCATGGATTCCGCAGCACTTCTCGCGCTTTCTCCCGTCGATGGCCGGTACCGCAAGAGTGCCGACGCGCTGCGGGCCGTGCTGTCGGAAAGCGGCCTGATCCGCGAACGAATCCGCATCGAGGCGGCCTGGCTGCTGGTGCTCGCGGAAGCGGCGCCGGAGATCCTCGGTCAGCCGCTCGCCGATCCCATCGTGAAGCTCGCGTCGGGCATGGCCCTCGAGCCGGGCGAGGACGCGCCGGCGGCCGTCAAGGCGATCGAGAGCCGCATCAACCACGACGTGAAGGCGGTCGAGTACTACGTGCGCGAGAAACTCTCGACGGCCGGCGCCTCGCCCGCCGTGCTCGAGCTCGTGCACTTCGGTTGCACTTCCGAGGACATCAACAACCTCGCGTACGCACGCATGTTGCGCGCGGCGCGCACGGTGTTGTCGGGCGAGCTGGCAAAACTCGTCGAGAAACTGCGCGCGTTCGCGCACGAATACGCCGCGCAGCCGATGTTGTCGCGCACGCACGGCCAGACCGCGAGCCCGACGACTCTCGGCAAGGAATTCGCCAACGTGGTGGCGCGCCTGCGGCGCGCGCGCAAGCGTTTCGATTCGGTCGAGATCCTCGGCAAGTGGAACGGCGCGGTGGGCAACTACAACGCGCACGTCGCGGCGCTGCCTAAGGTCGATTGGCCGGCGGTGAGCCGCAAGTTCGTCGAATCGCAGGGACTCGCCTGGAACGAATATTCGACGCAGATCGAGCCGCACGACTGGATAGGCGAATACTGCGACGCGCTGGCCGCGATCAACACGATCTTCGTCGATTTCGCGCGCGACGCCTGGGGCTACATCTCGCTCGGTTACCTGCGCCAGCGCGCGGTCGCCGGCGAAGTCGGCTCCTCGACGATGCCGCACAAGGTCAACCCGATCGATTTCGAGAACGCGGAGGGCAACCTCGGCGTCGCGAACGCGCTGCTGCACCATTTCGCGGCCAAACTACCCATCTCGCGCTGGCAGCGCGATCTCACCGATTCCACCGTGCTGCGCAACGTCGGCGTCGCGCTCGCGCACAGCCTCGTGGCTTGGAATTCGCTCGCGCGCGGGCTGGGCAAGATCTCGGCCGATCCCGCCGCCATCGCCGCCGACATCGACGGCGCCTACGAAGTGCTCGGCGAGGCATTGCAGACCGCGTTGCGGGCGGCGGGCGTGCCCAACGGCTACGAGTTGCTCAAGGATTTCACGCGCGGCACGCAGGTCGACGCCGCGGGCCTCGCGGCGTTCATCGACAAGCTGCCGCTGCCCGAATCGGAACGCGCGCGGCTCAAGGCGCTGGCGCCGGCGCAGTACCTGGGACTCGCCGCCGAGATGGCGCGCGCGATCTGAGCCCGCCTCACTACGCGGACAGTTAGGGGCGCCGCGCAATGGGTTCATGCCAGGTCCCGTACGAGGACCCCGTACGGGGCCCCTCCAGGTGCGATCTGCAACACGCTTTCAGGCCGGTTTCGGGCCATTTCGGCTCAAAGCGTGACGCGGTTGGCACCGAAAAACCCCGACCTGCACCTAACCTTTCACGTGCACAGGTCACAATCTGGCTGGGGTCAGAGCCAGGGAGATGTCGTCCAAACATGGCGACCGGGGATTTCGATTTCACGACGCTTTCGCAGCGCAATTCGGCGCCCGGGATCGCTTTGCCCAACGGCGACACGAGCACCACGGCGCCCAACCACATCCGCGTCATCAGCTCGCTCGAAGAGATGCGCGCCGCGGTGGATGCGGTCGCGGCCAGCGCGCAGCGGCTGATGTCCATCTACACACCCGATCTCGAGCCCGAGCTCTACGACCAGAACGGCTTCCTCGAGATCGTGAAACGCTTCGTGCTCGCGCGCCGCTTTGCCAAGGTGCGCGTGCTGCTGTCCGATTCGAGCCGCCTGCTGCGCGACAACAACCGCTTCATCGCGATGGGCCGCAGGCTCACGAGCTGCATCGACATCCGCCCGGCGGTCACCGCCGCGCGCGTGCGCGCCTGCGGCTACCTGATCGCGGACGACCGGGCGATCGTCTACCGCGTGCACGCGGATCGCTGGGACGGCATCGCCGATCTCAACAACCCGCCGGTGGCGCGTCCGTATCTCGACGAATTCGACGAAGTCTGGCACGCGAGTTCGCCCGAGGACTTCGCGCGCCAGGCGCAGCGCTAACTAGTCGGTCATGGCGTTCAACCCGGAGGTCACGGTCGCCGCGGTCGTCGAGCGCGATTCGCGTTTCCTGCTGGTCGAGGAACGCATCTCCGGCAGGCTCGTGCTCAATCAACCGGCCGGCCATCTCGAGGACCGGGAGACCTTGCTCGACGCGGCGATCCGCGAGACGCGCGAGGAAACAGCCTGGCGATTTGCCCCCAGCGCCCTCGTGGGCACGTACCTGTGGCGCAGTCCCGATGCCGGACGGACCTTCCTGCGATTCGCGTTCTGCGGCCAGGTCGATGACTTCCGCCAGGACCAGGCACTCGATGCCGGCATCGTGCGCACCTTATGGCTGACGCACGAGCAGCTGCTGGCCCAGCAGGCCCGCCTGCGTTCCCCGCTGGTCCTGCGCTGCATCGATGACTATCTGCTGGGCCGGCGCCAGCCGCTCGATTCCGTGGCCGCGCTGGACCTGGCGACCGCGCCGCGCGTTCAAGCCGTCGTCAATCTCTAGAAAGCTGCCGGACCGCTTCCACGGCGTACAATTCACGCCGTGAATTCCCCCTCCCGCGAAAGAATCGTCGTCGGCATGTCCGGCGGCGTCGACTCCGCCGTCGCCGCGCTGCTGTTGCGCCGCGCGGGCTTCGACGTGCACGGGCTCTACATGAGCAACTGGGACGAGGACGACGACTACTGCACCAGCGCGCAGGATTTCCAGGACGCGCGGGCATCGGCCGCGGAGCTCGGGATCCCGCTGCACCGCGTGAGTTTCGCCGCCGACTATCGCGCGCGCGTGTTCGACTACTTCCTGACCGAGTACCGCGCCGGGCGCACGCCGAATCCCGACGTGCTCTGCAACCGGGAAATCAAGTTCGGCCTGTGCCTCGAATACGCGGCGCGACTCGGCGCGCGACGTTTCGCGACCGGGCACTACGCGCGGATCGATCACACCGTGGGCGGCCCGGTGTTGCGCAAGGCCCGGGACACCGAGAAGGATCAGTCCTACTTCCTGCACGCCGTCGATCGCCGGCATTTCGCCAACGTGCTTTTCCCGCTCGGCGAGTTCACGAAGGCCGAGGTGCGCGCGCTCGCGCGCGAAGCGGGTCTGCCCGTGTACGACAAGCCCGACAGCACCGGCATCTGTTTCATCGGCGAGCGGCCGTTTCGCGAATTCCTGTCGCGTTACATCCCGACTTCACCGGGCGACATCGTCGACGAACACGGCGAGGTGGTCGGCCGTCACCGCGGCCTCGCCTTCTACACGCTGGGACAGCGCGGTGGCCTCGAGATTGGTGGCCGATCGGGGGCGCGCGAGGACGCCTGGTACGTCGCCGCCAAGAACCTGCGCGAAAACCAGCTCGTCGTGGTCCAGGGCCACGATCATCCGTTGCTCGCCAGTCGTGCATTGACCACCGGCCCCTGCAACTGGCTGGTGCAGCGCGATTCGATCGAGTTCGATTCCGCGATCAAGGTGCGGTACCGGCAGCCCGATCAGCCCTGTCATGCCGTGGTCGGCGACGACGGCGCGATCCGCGTGACGTTCGGCGAGCCCCAGCGTGCCGTGACTCCGGGGCAATTCGCGGTCCTGTACGACGGCGACCGGTGCCTGGGAGGAGGCGTCATCGAGCGCACGACGCCGCAATAGCAGGGTGCGAGTGAGTTAGAATGCGCCGCTTTTTCGCCCCCCGACCAAGACAAGTGCTGGAGAGTTAAATGACTGGCAGTTCGAGTACCCGAGCGACCCTCAAGGTTGGCGACCGTTCCTACGACTACTGGAGCTTCGCTTCGCTCCCCGCCGACAAGGTCGCGCGACTGCCCTACTCTCTGAAGATCCTGCTCGAGAACCTGCTGCGCTACGAAGACGGCGTGAACGTCACGCGCGAGGACATCGAGGCCGTCCTCGGCTGGGACGCAAAGGCGACCCCGTCCTACGAAATCGATTTCACGCCCGCGCGCGTGATCATGCAGGACTTCACCGGCGTGCCCTGCGTGGTGGATCTCGCCGCGATGCGCGAAGCCGTGCAGAAACTCGGCGGCGATCCCCAGCGCATCAATCCGCTCAACCCGGCGGAACTCGTGATCGACCACTCGGTGCAGGTCGACGATTACGGTCGCGCGAATTCGCTCGCGGCAAACAACAAGATCGAATTCCAGCGCAACGGCGAGCGTTATGCGTTCCTGCGCTGGGGCCAGACCGCGTTCGACAACTTCGCCGTGGTGCCGCCCAACACCGGCATCGTCCACCAGGTGAACCTCGAGTATCTCGGCCGCGTCGTGTTCCCGAAGAAGAGCGGCGACAAGACGCTCGCCTATCCAGATACCGTCGTCGGCACGGATTCGCACACGACGATGATCAACGGCCTCGGCGTGCTCGGCTGGGGCGTGGGCGGCATCGAGGCGGAAGCCGCGATGCTCGGCCAACCCGTGACGATGCTCATTCCGCAGGTCATCGGCTTCAAGCTCACCGGCTCGCTCAAGCCCGGCGCCACCGCCACGGATCTCGTGCTCACGGTCACCGAGATGCTGCGCAAGAAAGGCGTGGTGGACAAGTTCGTCGAGTATTTCGGCGACGGCCTCGCGAATTTGCCGCTCGCCGACCGCGCGACCATCGCCAACATGGCCCCCGAGTACGGCAGCACCTGCGGCATCTTCCCGATCGACGAGGAGACGCTGCGATATCTCGAGCTGTCCGGCCGTCCCGCCGAGCAGATCGCGCTCGTGGAGGCATACGCCAAGGCTCAGGGAATGTGGCGCTACAACGGCGCGAAGCCGGCCGACTACACCGACGTGCTCGAGCTCGATCTCGGTGACGTCGAGCCCAGCCTGGCGGGTCCCAAGCGTCCGCAGGACCGTGTGCCGCTCTCGAAGGCCAAGTCCGTCTACCAGGCCGCGCTCAAGCCGATGGCCGAGGAGCGCAAGAAGAAGTCGCCCGATGCGACCGGCTGCGCCGAGATCAAGCTCGACGGTCAGCAGGTGGAGCTCAAGGACGGCGCCGTCACGATCGCCGCCATCACGAGCTGCACGAACACTTCGAATCCCTATGTGCTGGTCGGCGCCGCGCTGCTCGCGCGCAACGCCGCGAAGCTCGGCCTCAAGGCCAAGCCCTGGGTGAAGACCAGCCTCGCGCCCGGTTCGCGCGTGGTGACCGACTATCTACAGAAGGCCGGGCTGCTCGACGATCTCGAGAAGGTCGGCTTCTACGTCGTCGGCTACGGCTGCACGACCTGCATCGGCAACTCCGGTCCGCTCAAGCCCGAGATCTCCGCGGGTATCAAGGCCGGCGACATCGTCGCGACTTCGGTGCTCTCGGGCAATCGCAACTTCGAAGGCCGCGTGCATCCGGAAGTGAAGATGAACTTCCTCGCCTCGCCGCCCCTCGTCGTCGCGTACGCACTCGCCGGCTCGATGGACGTCGACCTGCAGAAGGACGTGCTCGGCACCGGTCCCGACGGCAAGCCCGTGCTGCTCGCCGACATCTGGCCCTCCGACAAGGAAGTGCACGAGGTCGTGCAGAAGACGCTCGACTCGAACATGTTCCGCAAGAGTTATTCGAACGTGTTCGCGGGCGACGAGAACTGGTCGTCGATCAAGGTGCCGAAGGGCAAGATCTACGCATGGGACGACAAGTCCACGTACGTGCGCAATCCGCCCTACTTCGACGGCATGACGATGACGCCGCGTCCCGTGACGGACGTGAAAGGCGCGCGTGTGCTCGCCCTGCTCGGCGATTCGGTGACCACCGATCACATCTCGCCCGCCGGCGACATCTCGAAGACCAGCCCCGCCGCGAAGTATCTCGTGGCGCAAGGCGTGCAGCCGGTGGACTTCAACTCCTACGGCGCGCGCCGCGGCAATCACGAAGTGATGATGCGCGGCACGTTCGCGAACATCCGTCTGCGCAACCAGCTCGCGCCGGGCACCGAGGGCGGCGTGACCATCCACGTTCCCACGGGCGAACAGATGTCGATCTTCGACGCGGCCATGCGCTACAAGCAGGACGGCACGCCGCTCGTGATCCTCGCGGGCAAGGAATACGGCACCGGCTCGTCGCGCGACTGGGCCGCCAAGGGCACGATGTTGTTAGGCGTGCGCGCGGTCATCGCGGAAAGCTTCGAGCGCATCCACCGCTCGAACCTGATCGGCATGGGCGTGTTGCCGCTGATGTTCCCGGCCGGCAAGACCGCCGCGTCGCTGGGACTCACGGGCCAGGAGGTTTTTGAAATCACCGGGCTCGACAACGCCGAAGCGAAGACCGTGAAGGTCGTCGCGACGCCGCCGGCGAAGGACGGCAAGCCCGGCACGCCGATCGAGTTCGAGGCGCGCGTGCGCATCGATACGCCGAAGGAGCGCGACTACTATCGCCACGGCGGCATCCTGCAGTACGTGCTGCGCCAGCTGGCGGCCAAAGCCGCCTGACCAACACCGGAGGGGCATTCGATGGAACGACGTACGCTGCTCGTTACCGGAGGTGCCCTGCTCACGGGGCACGCGCTGGGCGCCCTCGCCGCTTCGCGCGAGCCGGTCATCGGCGGCCCGTGCCAGGGCTGCGAGTGGGTGTTCGACGACAAGCCCGCGAAGCTCTCGTCACACGCGCGCATCGCGCCGCCCGCCGAGCCCGGCGTGCCCATGATCATGGAGGGCGTGGTGACGGCGCGCGGCGTTCCGGCGGCCGGCATCATCGTGTACGCGTATCACACGGACGCGACCGGCATCTATCCACCGGCGCGCAACGGTCACGGACGACTGCGCGGCTGGGCGGTGACCGACGCGCAGGGTCGTTATCGCTTCGACACGATACGTCCGGGCGCGTATCCATCCCGGAACGTCGCGGAGCACGTGCACATGCACATCATCGAGCCCGGCCGCGGCACTTACTACATCGACAACCTGCAATTCACGGACGACCCGTTGAATACCGCAGCCCAACGCCAGACGAGCCATCGGGGCGGCAATGGCCTGGCGACTCCCGAAAAGCGCGACGGCACTTGGTACGCCCGCCGCGATATCGCGCTCGGGCTGAACATTCCCTGACCGTCGGTGCCGGGTGATAAATCGCTGAGTCAGCGGCTTGCGCTGCTCTCGCGACCCCACCCGGCACGTCAACTCCGTGTTTTCTCACCCGGCACCAACCGGATGCCGGCGCACTCACCCGTCCTGCTACTCGACTCCGTCCCGCGCGCGTTGCAGTCGCGCGACGTTCGTCCAGTCGATTCGTCGCGTGGCGATCATCAGGATCGCGAGCACGCCGAACAGCAGCAGTGCGCCCATGAGCAGCGAGTAGTCCTCGGAGCGCAGGATCCAGTACAACATCGTGTACAGGGTCGCGAGCCCCGCGCCGGCGCCCAGCGACAGTGGCAGACTCTTCAGCACGCCCGTCAGATATATCGTGATCAACGCGACCAGCGCGCCCGCCGATATCGCGTAGGCGACATCGAAGCTCACGTGTTCCGAGAGCGCGAGCAGCAACAGGTAGAACATCGCGAGCGCGAGTCCCACCAGCAGGTACTGCATGCCGTGGATCGCGATGCCGCTGACGTGCTCCCACAGGAAGAACGTGAGGAACGTGATCGCGATCAGCAGCACCGCGTAGTGCACCGCGCGGTAGTTGCGCTGGTACACGTCGACGGGTTCGTAGAACGACACGCCGACCGCGCTCTGCCCGAGTGCCACTTCCACGGGCATGCCGTGGCGCACGTTCGAGTCCCACCAGCTCTGGCCGAACGAGCGATTGATCTCGAGCACCGACCATTTCGCGGAGAAGCCCTCGTCACCGATCGCGGGATCGAGCGGCGCCGGCGCGCCTTCGAACTTCGGATGTGGCCAGCGCGACTGGATCGTGATGTCCGCCTTGCGCGCAAGCGGCAGGAACGACAACTGCCGGCTGCCCGCGAGCGTGAGCCTGACGCGGAATGGAATGCTCGCGCTTTCACGCAGCGCCGAGATTGGAACGCCTGTCGAGATGCCCGCCGATCCGGCGTAAGCGTCCGCGGCCACCTCGCCCGGTTCGCCCCCGACGACGAGATCATCGACCGCACGCAGCGCCCGCGATTCGGAATTGAGAACCATGAGGCGGGCTTCGTTCCACTTCACCTCCCGTCCCTCCTTGGGCTGCGTGAGATGCGCGAAGTCGCGGGTCAGGAACTCGCCGCTGATCGTGACCTTCGCGAGGTAGACGGGCGTCGAGTACAAGCCCACCGTGCGAGTGCTGGGCTCCGCATTGGCGCTCACCGAAAGCGTGTCCGGCAGCACGTACAACACATTGCGGTCGGTCTCGGTGCGTTGACTCTCGCGCCCCGCGGCGCTTTGTTCGACGATCACGCGAGTCGTTTCGACCGGGATCGCGAGCAGGACGCCCCCGGTGGTTTGCGGTCCACCCCAGGACTCGGCGACACGGACGGCGGCGGTCTCGCGCATGTGGACCCGCTCGCCCACCAGGCTCTCGACCTGGCTGATCGGGATCAGCAGTAGTATGACGAGGGCGCCGATGACCAGAAGTTTGGCCAGCAGCGGCGGTATGAATCTGCGACGTTCGGACATCTTTCACTCCCATTGGTGCGAACGGCCGGGAGTGTCGAGGCGCAAAGTGGCAAACCTCGCGGTGCAATTGTGGCGAATCGTGGCGCGCGCGACGTGTAAGATTTCGCAATCATGACGATGGCCATCTTCGATCTCGACGGAACGATCACTCACCGCGACACCCTTTTTCCGCTGGTCGTGCGGCACCTCGCGCGGCGGCCGTTCGCTTTGCTGCGGTTGTTAGGCGTGCTTCCGGCCGCGATCCGCTTCATCTTCGATCGAGACCGGGCCACGCTCAAGCAATCCCTGCTGCGCAGCACGCTGCGCGGGACGCCCCGGGAGGAGTTGCGCGCGACTTCCGAGCGCTTCGTGAAGGAGACGATCGAGCGGCGGTGCTACCGGGAAGCGCTCGCCACGATCCGCCGGCATCGCGACGCCGGGCATTACCTGGTGCTCATGTCCGCCAGTGTCGATTTCTACGTCCCGGAATTCGGGCGGCAGCTCGGGTTCGATCTCGTGATCTGCACCGGCGTGCGCTGGGACGGCGATCGCCTCGACGGTACGCTGACCACCGCGAATCGTCGCGGCGAGGAAAAGGCGCGTTGCCTGCGCGAGCTCGTGGCGACCCGTGAGGACTCCGATACGTTCGCGTACGGGAACGCCGAATCCGATCTGCCCCATCTCGAACTCGCGCGCCGCGGGGTGCTCGTGAACGGCAGCCTGGCGGCCCGCCGCGCCGCGGCGGAGTCCGGCGTTTCGACCATGGACTGGACCTGATCCGGCCCGGCGCGCGTGACCCGCATCACACTTATGCGGGGGCAGCGCCCCTTCGCGGCGCGGACTGAACGGGGCTTCTGACGCCAATCACATAGAGTTTTTCCGCTGGCATCTACGATATGGATCGGAGTCGTCCGGTCTTTACAAAATGCCAGAAGAGTGGGGAACAACCAGGCCTCCCAGGCACCGCTTGCACGCGGTGTTCGCAACACTCTGCCTGGCGTTCTCCGCATTCCCGTTCACCTCTCTCGCCCACTCCGCGCCGCCGCTCAGCGTGCAGCGCTACAGCCTCGAGGAAGGACTGTCGCAACACGCCGTGAATGCCATCGCGCAGGACAGCGAAGGCTTCATGTGGTTCGGCACCGAGGACGGGCTCAATCGCTTCGACGGCTACGACTTCCGGCAGCTCCGTCACATTCGCGGTGACGCCGACTCCCTGCCTGCCCCGTGGATCTACTCGCTCGCGGCAACCGAGGAAGGCCTGTGGATCGGCACCGACGGCGGCGGCATCGTGTTCCGCAATGCGCGCACCGGAAAACTCGAAGCGCCCACCGCGTTGAGCGACGAGCCCTGGCTGCAGCGTGCGCGCAGTCTCGCGCGCGACCGGCTCGGCCGCCTGTGGATAGGCACACGCGATGACGGTCTTGCGGTCTACGACGTGCGCTCGCACGAGCTGAAGCGATTCACGAGCAAGCCCGGCGATGGCCGTTCCCTTTCCGACGACTCCATCAACGCGATCCTCATCCTGCGCAACGGCGATACGCTCGTCGCCAACAATCGCGGGCTCGACCGGATTTCCGGTACGACGCTAGCGGTGACCCGCATCGCGTTGCCGACCGGAATCGCCGGCGACCAGGGCGTGCGCGTGCGCGCGCTCACCGAGTCCCCCGACGGCATGATCTGGATCGGTACCGATGCGGGCCTCGCACGCTTCGAGCCGCGCGCCGGCGACTGGCGCGTGTATCGCCAGGCGGAATCTTCGGGCAAACCCGGCGCGAACTCGCTGCCTTCCGATCGCATCTGCGCGCTGTTGTTCGACACCGCGGGCCGGCTCTGGGTCGGAACGATGCGCGGTCTCGCCTGGCTCAACACCGCCACCGAGACTTTTTCCAGCTACACGCGCGACCCCGCCGAGCCGCGCTCGCTGCCGGACGACTACATCGTCTCGCTGTTCGAGGATCGCGGCGGCAGCCTGTGGATAGGCACGAAGACCGGCGGCCTCGCGAAGTGGAATCCGCGCACCTGGTCCTTCGGTCATTCGCAGGCGAGCGCGGCCGACGGCTTCACCGATCGCAACGTCACCTCGTTCGCGGAGGATCCGCAGGGACGGTTGTGGATCGGCACCTTCGGCAAGGGCATCAACGTTCTGGACCGCTCGACCTCGCAGGTCACGCACGTGCGGCACGTCGCGGGCGCGCGCAACTCGCTCAGCGACGACCGCGTGATGACGATGTTGGAGACCACCGACGGCTCGGTCTGGGTCGGTACCATGAGCGGCGGACTCAACCGCTTCGATCCTCACACGCTGCGCGCCGAGAGCTTCCAGCACGATCCGACCGTGCCGACGTCGCTCGCCGCGACCGGCGTGATGAGCCTGCTCGAGGTGGATCACCAGGTCTGGGCCGGTACGTACGGCGGCGGCATCTCGCGCTTCGACGCGCGCTCGCGCCGCTTCGAGAACCTGCGGCCGGGCCCGGAAGACGGCCTGCACCTGTCGAGCGGCCGCGTGACCGCGCTGGCGCGCGACCGAACCGGGCACGTCTGGATCGGCACGGATGGCGGCGGCCTCAACGTCTGGGACGCGAAGTCGCGCCGGATCCACTACTACAAGCGCGATGCGAAGCAGCTCGACTCGCTCAGCGACGACACTATCTACTCGATCCTCGTGGACGACAACGGCCGGGTCTGGATCGGCACGCGCGCGGGCGGGCTCGACCGCGTCGTGAATCCGGGCGAGGCGCCGGCCAACCTGCGCTTCGAGAACTACTCCGAGGCGCGCGGACTGCCCAACAACTCCGTCTACGGCCTGCGCGCGGACGGCACCGGCAACATCTGGATCAGCACCAACTTCGGACTGGCGCGGCTCGACCCCAGGAACGGCGCGGTGCAGCGTTTCCACCGCCTGCACGGCCTGCAGGCCGAGGAATTCAATTTCGGCGCTCACTACCGCGATCGCAGCGGCAAGTTGTATTTCGGCGGAAACGCCGGCTTCAACGCGTTCTACCCGGAAGTGCTCGAATTCAACGAGCGTCCGCCGCGCGTGGTGCTCACTCAGTTCCTCAAGCTGAACACGCCGGGTGACGTGGGTGTGCCCGAGGAGCGCATCGAACGCCTGCGTCTCGGCCACAAGGAAGACGTGATCACGCTGCGGTTCGCCGCGCTCGATTTCGCCGACCCGCGCGCGAACCGCTACGAATACAAGCTCGACGGCTTCGACAAGGACTGGGTGCGCGCCGACGAGCGCCGCGCGGCGACCTACACGAACCTGCCGGGCGGAAACTACGTGTTCCGCGTGCGCGCGAGCAACAGCGACGGCGTGTGGAGCACGCAGGATCTCGCGCTGCCCATCGACGTGGCTCCTTCTCCGTGGCTGTCGAAATGGGCGTTCTTCGGTTACACGATCGTCGCGATGCTCATGCTGCTCGGCGTCTGGTACGCGCAGCAGCGTCGCATCGCGCGCGCGGCGGCCCTGCGCCTCGAGCTCGAGCAGCAGGTCAGCGACCGCACCTACGAGCTCGCGCAGCGTTATCGAGAGCTCGAGGACGCCAACCGCCGCCTGGAGATGGCCAGCTACACCGATACGCTGACCGGCCTCGCGAACCGCCGTTACCTGATGCAGCAGTTCCCGCGCAAGCTGGCGGAGTCCAATGGCGCCCAGGGTCTCGCCATCATGATCATCGATCTCGATGCGCTGAAGCCCATCAACGATCAGCACGGCCACGCCGCCGGCGACGAGGTCATCATCGAGATCGCGAAGACGCTGCGCGCCGCGATCCGCCCGGACGACATGCTCGCGCGCTGGGGCGGCGACGAGTTCGTCGTCGTCGCGCAGGCTCATCACGTCGAACACGCCACCATCCTCGCGGAGCGCATCCGCGAGCGCATCGCCAAGCTCAAGTGCGTGTTGCCCAAGGGCGCGGTCGTGCGCACGAGCTGCAGCATCGGTTTCACCTGTCTGCCCTTCGTTCCGGGCAAGCCCGAGGCCGTGAGCTGGGAACAGGCGATCAAGATCGCGGACCTCGCGTTGTATCGCGCCAAGCGCGGCCGCAATGCCTGGCGCGGCTGGTTCGGCACCGAGGACGTGGCGCAGCTCAATTCGGTCATCGGCGCGGTCGAGACCAACGTCGACGCGCTCATCGCCAACGGGATCATCATCGAACACTCATCCACGCGCGGCAGCGACGACACCGTGAACGCGCTGCGTGTGCTGCGCGAGGCGCGTTAGGACATCCGCATGGACGACATCCAGCAGCAGCTCGCGAGCGCCCTGCCCGACCTCGCGCTCACCGTGCGGCGTGATGGGACGATCCTCTCGTGCCTCGGCGGCAACGCCGTGCGCGGCCTGGCCGCGACCGAAACGGAAATCCCGGGACGACCGCTCGCGGAGGTCTTCAACGAGGCGATCGCGACGCACATGCTGCAGACCGTGCGCCGCATCCTGAAGACGCGCAAACCGGCGCAGCAGCGTTATCGCGACGGGGACATCAAGTACGAGGTGCGCTTCCAGGTGCAGGGCTTCGACCGCGCACTGGTGGTGTGCCGCGACCTGGGCGCCGGCGCGACGTCCAACGATTCTGGGCTGTATCCCCAAGGTTCGAGCGCGATGCTCCCGCACCGCGACGGCTTCGAGAAATCGCTGCGGATGGCGCTCGACATGGCCGCGCTGCGCGAGGACACCGTCGGCGTCGTGCTGATCCACATCGGCGGATACGCGACCTACCAGCGGGTGTTCGATTCCGCGCTCGCGAACCGGCTGGTCGAACACGCGGCGAAGTCCATCACCGACACGCTGCCCGAAGGCCGCTCCAACCTGCCGCGCATCGCGCGGGTTTCCGACGACGTGATCGGCGTGCTGCTCACGGACATCCGCTCGCGCGCGGATGCCGACGCCACGGTGGATAGCCTGATGCAGGCGCTGCGGCATCCGGTCGATCTCGAGGGACAGCTTTTCCAGCTCGCGGCGCGCGCGGGCGTCACGTTGTCGGGCTCCGACGGCGAACGCGCCGCCGAGCTCATCGAGCGCGCGCTGACGACGCTCGATTCGATCCGTCGCGAGGGCAAGGACCGCACCGTGCTGTTCTACTCCGACACGCTGCGCATTGCCTCGCTCACGCGCCTGGACTGGCAGCAGGAACTCACGCGCGCGATCCAGAACGACGAGCTCGAACTGCACTATCAGCCGCGTTACCTGCTCGCCACGCGGGAAATCGTCGCGGTCGAGGCCTTCCTGCGCTGGCCGCACAAGATCCGCGGCCTGGTGCCGACGTCGGAGTTCCTGCCGATCGCGGAATTGTCCGGGCTCTCGGTGCAGCTCGGTCGCTGGGTGTTGCGGCGTGCCTGCCGCGATCTTGCGAGTTTCGCGGAGCGTGGCCTGCCGAATATCCGCGTCTCGGTGAACGTCGGCCGCCAGTATCTCTCCGCGGAGAGCCTCGCCGAGGACGTCACGAATGCCGCCGCGACGGCCGGCGTCGATGTCGGCCACCTCGATCTCGAGATCACCGAACAGATGTTGTCGACCGGAAGGTCCGGACTCGCGGCGTTGCACCAGCTGCGCGGCCAGGGTGTGCGCGTGCTGGTGGACGATTTCGGCACGGGCTACGTGTCGCTGGGGCGCCTGCGAGCGAGTCCGCTCGATGGAATCATGATCGACCGCTCCTTCGTGGAAGAAGTCGGACACGACCACGAGGCGCGTGCGATCTGCCGCGCGGCGATCGCGCTCGGCCGCGCGTTCGGGCTGCGCATCGTCGCCGAAGGCATCGAAACGGAGGCGCAGGTGCAGTTCCTGATCGCCGAGCAATGCCTCGAAGGACAAGGCCACCTCTTCTGTCCCGCGACGCCACTACCCGACCTCTTGGACAGAATCCTCGCACCCCGCCGGAAGGTAGGTGCCGGGTGAGAAATCGCTGAGTTAGCTCGACGC